>JBCAXE010000101.1:0-504 GCA_038534195.1 Pseudomonadota bacterium | reverse complement strand
GCTCGAATCTCGTGATGTGCGCCTTCGTGCGCACCGCGACCAGCTGAAGGCGCAGGTCGAAGAACGGACGCAAAGCCTCGCCGATGCCAACGACCGGCTCGCCAACATGGTCGACGAGCTGCGCGGCGCTAAGGAACGCGCAGAAGCGGCCAATACAGCCAAGAGCGAATTCCTCGCCAGCATGAGCCACGAAATCCGTACGCCCATGAACGGCGTACTCGGTATGACCGAGCTCTTGTTGTCGTCGGGCGAGCTCTTGCCGCGCCAGATCAGTTTCGCCGAGAGCATCCAGCACTCGGCCGAGGCGCTCCTGACAATCATCAACGACATCCTCGACTTCTCGAAGATCGAAGCGGGTCGCGTGGAGCTCGACGCGCAACCCTTCGATCTGCGCCAGCTTACCGAGGAGGTGTCGGAACTGCTCGAGCAACATGCGGAGTCCAAGGGGCTCGAGCTCATCTGCGATATCCCCCCGGACCTTGCCGCGGCGCGCACCGGCGACGG
>JBCAXE010000100.1:0-508 GCA_038534195.1 Pseudomonadota bacterium | reverse complement strand
CGAGCCCTTCAGCACGGAGCTTCAACTCGCTTTCGCTTCCACGGGTTGTCAGTTCGCCGATCAGGACGCCATCCACAAAGACTTCAAGCGGACCCGCAGGAGCCCCGCCCGGATGATCGAGTTCGGCCTCAAACTCCCAGCGCCCGTCGTCCCAGGCTTCGAATTCAGCGTCGCCATGAAGCGAGCCGCCATCCGGCGCGGCGAGATGGGCTTCAAGATCGAGCAATTTGGCAGCGCGCGGCGGCGAGGCGAACAGGGATTTCAGCCAGTTGAGCATGGGGTGGGCTCCATTCAGCAGTTTGCATAGACCTGCCGGAACTCGGCCTCCAGCGCCAGCCCTAATCCGAATCGGCGTATCCGGACACCAATGTCGTCGATTGTTGCCAAATTGCTCGATCTTGAAGCCCATCTCGCCGCGCCGGATGGCGGCTCGCTTCAAGATCGAGCAATTTGGCAGCGCGCGGCGGCGAGGCGAACAGGGATTTCAGCCAGTTGAGCATGGGGTGGG
>JBCAXE010000099.1:0-509 GCA_038534195.1 Pseudomonadota bacterium | reverse complement strand
TTTGAAGCGCCAAATACCATCTTACAAGCTGACGAACATGGGATTGAACGTTGGTTTCCTGATGGCGTAATGAACACGTCATGGCTTGCGCTCGATTATCATTGCGAGCAAGGAAGAGGCGACAAAACCGCACTGATTTATGACTCGCCAGTGACGGGGCAAAAACAAACTTACAGTTATCAAGCTCTGCGTGACCAAGTGGCGAAAATCGCGGGTATGCTTTCTAATCAAGGCGTAACCAAAGGCGATCGTGTGGTCATCTACATGCCGATGATCCCAGAAGCAGCAATGGCGATGTTAGCGTGTGCTCGATTGGGCGCGATTCATTCGGTGGTGTTTGGCGGTTTTGCCCCGAATGAGCTTGCTGTTCGAATTGAAGATGCGGAACCCAAAGTCATCATGACGGCGTCTTGTGGCATCGAAATTAATAAGGTGATTCCATACAAACCAATGGTTGATAAAGCCATTATGGACAGCCGTTGGAAGCCAGAGAAAGTCTTTGTTCTTCA
>JBCAXE010000098.1:0-541 GCA_038534195.1 Pseudomonadota bacterium | reverse complement strand
TCTACAGTCTGCGTACAAGCGTCCGTCCACGGATACCGATGCGGTCTCGTCGGTAACAATGGCCCCATCGATCCGGCGGGCGCAAACAAGGCGACACAGTTCATGCAGCTGATGGACCAGGCTGATACGCCGGTTGTCTTCCTGCAGAACACCACCGGCTACATGGTCGGAGCAGAATATGAACGCAGCGGAATGATCAAGCATGGCTCGAAGATGATCCAGGCCGTGCGCAACATTGAGGTTCCGCGCCTGACCTTCATGATTGGCGCTAGCTTCGGCGCTGGAAATTACGGCATGTGCGGGCGCGCGTTCGAGCCGGACTTCCTCTATACGTGGCCCAATGCGGCAACCGGCGTCATGGGCGGAGAGCAGGCGGCGACGGTCATGTCCATCGTGGCCGAAGGTGCAGCCAAGGCAGCGGGTAAGGAGCCGGACCGCGACGTATTGGCCAAACAGGAGGCGCACCTAACCGCGCTATTCGACGGGCAATCGAGCGGTTTTTATACGTCTGGACACAACCTAGATGACGGGATGATTGATC
>JBCAXE010000097.1:0-858 GCA_038534195.1 Pseudomonadota bacterium | reverse complement strand
ACTATGACCTGCTTTCGCACCTGCTCGAACCGTCATTCTCGCAGTCAAGCGGGCTTATGCCATTGCACTAACCTCACGATGTCCAACCGTGATTAGCCCACCTTCGTGCTCCTCCGTTACGCTTTGGGAGGAGACCGCCCCAGTCAAACTACCCACCAGGCACTGTCCGCAACCCCGATAAGGGGTCAACGTTAGAACATCAACACTACAAGGGTGGTATTTCAAGGACGGCTCCACTAGTACTGGCGTACTAGTTTCAAAGCCTCCCACCTATCCTACACATGTAGGGTCAATGTTCAGTGCCAAGCTGTAGTAAAGGTTCACGGGGTCTTTCCGTCTAGCCGCGGGTACACTGCATCTTCACAGCGATTTCAATTTCACTGAGTCTCGGGTGGAGACAGCGTGGCCATCATTACGCCATTCGTGCAGGTCGGAACTTACCCGACAAGGAATTTCGCTACCTTAGGACCGTTATAGTTACGGCCGCCGTTTACCGGGGCTTCGATCAAGAGCTTCGACCGAAGTCTAACCCCATCAATTAACCTTCCGGCACCGGGCAGGCGTCACACCGTATACGTCATCTTACGATTTTGCACAGTGCTGTGTTTTTAATAAACAGTTGCAGCCACCTGGTATCTGCGACTCTCAATAGCTCCATCCGCAAGGGACTTCACCGTCAAGAGCGTACCTTCTCCCGAAGTTACGGTACCATTTTGCCTAGTTCCTTCACCCGAGTTCTCTCAAGCGCCTTGGTATTCTCTACCCGACCACCTGTGTCGGTTTGGGGTACGATTCCTTACAATCTGAAGCTTAGAGGCTTTTCCTGGAAGCATGGCATCAATGACTTCACTACCGTAG
>JBCAXE010000096.1:0-974 GCA_038534195.1 Pseudomonadota bacterium | reverse complement strand
CAGTCGTCGCCGGCACGCTCCACGCCTGGGAGGGACGCATCGCACGCACCAGCGGCGCCATTGATCCGACCACGCGCCAGGTTTCGGCGATTGCGGTGGTCGATGATCCCTATGGCGCCGGATCCGATAACGGCACGCCGCTCGCCATGGGGCTGTTCGTTAACGCTGAAATCGCCGGCAAGCCATATGCGGACGCGATCATCTTGCCGCGCACGGCGATTTACGGGCGGGATCAGGTTTATGTCATTAAAGACGACGACACAGTGGAGAGCCGCACAGTAATTGTCGTCGCTTCCGATCGTGACACGGTGACGGTCGCCTCCGGCGTCAACGCCGGAGAACGCGTCGTCACCTCGCCGCTGCGCGGGGCTTCCGACGGCGACAAGGTTCTGCCCACTGATCCGGACGACCTCTCGAAAATCCCGTCTGAGAAACCGGAAGACGCCGTCCTCGACGACAAGCGGCGCGCGCCCAACATCAGCTCGAATTCAAGCGAGGGATAACCCGTGAACGGATTAATTTCCTGGTGGACAAAGAATTCCGTCGCCGCGAACCTCTTGATGTTCGCCTGCTTCATCGCGGGCACTCTCGCCTTCTTCCAGCTTGAGCGCGAGCTCAATCCGTCCGCGACCTTCACCGGCGCCAACATCAATGTGGCCTGGCCCGGCGCCTCTCCGCAGGAAGTCGAAGAGCAAATCATCTTACGCATCGAGGAAGCGGTCGCGAGCATTGACGGGATCGAGCATATCGATTCTACCGCGCGCGAAGGCCGCGCCAGCGTTTCCGTTGAAGGTGACGACAGCATCGACCAAACGCGCTTCCTCAATGAAGTGAAAAATCGCGTCGACGGCATTTCCACCCTGCCCCAGGACGCCTTTCCGCCAATCGTTTCGCAATGGACGAACTTCGCGCCCGGCGCCTTCATGGCGCTCTCCGGCGACATGGACCAGCGCGAACTCTCGCGTCTCGCGCGC
>JBCAXE010000095.1:0-1872 GCA_038534195.1 Pseudomonadota bacterium | reverse complement strand
AATCACAAGATCGGCTTTGCTCAGGATCGCCTGTTTGATGATTTCATCGGCGGGTCTGCCGGCGGTAAGGTAAGCCTCGCCCGGCGCGTCAATCGCCTCCAGGAGGCTGTCAATCCGTTGACGGAGGGTGTTGATCATCAACCCTTCAGCGTCTTTCGCCAGCGATACGACGCGGGGATTGGTGAGGGACCGGCTCAACGACGGCGCGATCCCCACGACCGAGACGCGGCAATTCTCGCCGCTTGCAAGCTTCACGATTAACGGTTCGAGAGAAGCAGCTTCATCGTCTTCATCGATCGCAACTAGAATGTGAAACTCGGACACGGTAATCCTCCCTTGGCGTGATTAAGTGGCTGATTGGAGAATGGGGAGGCGGCTGGCGGGCGCAATGGGCGCGCGCCCAAAGTTTCAATCGACTTTTCCTATCGAATGAGGGCGCGCCTCGGCACCTTGATAGATGGAGTATCAGGGGTGGCCCGCAAGAAACGGGTGGCGGCGCGCCGCGCGCTTTGAGATAAAGCGTTTATGACAAAGATGCGTTCAACCGCCCAATCCGCCGCCGCGCGCAAAGACGACTATGCGCCCGTGGCCGCCGCCATCGATTTTCTGGTCGCCAATTACGAAGCCGCGCCAAGCCTTGAAGAGACGGCCGCGCAGACCGGCCTCAGCCCGACGCATTTTCAGCGCGTCTTCAAGGCGGGGGCGGGCGTCTCGCCGAAACGGTTTTTGCAATTTCTTGCCGCTGGCCGCGCCAAGAAGGCGATCGCCCGCGGCGATACGCTACTGGATGCGTCTTTCGAAGCGGGCCTGTCGGGACCGTCGCGGCTGCATGATCTTTTCCTGGCGGCCGAAGCGATGACGCCCGGCGCATACAAGCAAAAAGGCGCAGGACTGACGATACGCTATGCGGTGAAACCGGGTCCTTTCGGCGCGGCGTTGATCGGCGCCACGGACAAGGGCGTTTGTTGGCTCAGTTTCATAGACCACACGGATGTGGGCCGCGCCTTGCGCGAAATGAAAGAAGACTGGCCCGCGGCGACTTTTGTTGAGGATGCGGACTTTATCGGGCCGCTCGCCCGCGACGCCTTCGCGTTTGCAGCGGGCGGCAAGGTGACGAAACCGCTCGGGCTCCATGTGCAGGGTACGAACTTTCAGCTCAAAGTGTGGGAGGCGTTATTGCGCATCCCGTTCGGCCGGCTCGTCACCTATGGCGATATCGCGCGCGACGTGGGCGACCCGAAAGCCTCGCGCGCGGTGGGGACGGCGGTGGGCGCGAACATGATCTCGCTCCTGATCCCCTGTCACCGGGTCATCCTTTCCTCCGGCGCCATCCATAATTACCGCTGGGGCGTCGGCCGCAAAAAAGCGATCCTCGCCATGGAAGAGGCGATCGCGAGCGTCTAGCGAAGGTCGTCGCCAGGGGCGCAGGCGCTGCCTGCTGAGGCGCGGCATCGGTCAACGCAGCTTGCGTAGTCCCAGGAATTTTGCGCCACTTCGAACGCCGCGTCGCAATCGGCGACGCAAAGGCTTTCGCGGGCCCCGCAGGCGGCGTCGACCGCAAAATCGTCAGGCCCATAATTGGCGCAGGCGCTTAACGCGATTGAGGCGAGGGCGAGGAGGGCGGCGTGTCGGTGCATATGATGTGGTCCCTTAAGAAGCGCCCCGCAATATTCAATGTAGCCCGCGACGATCCCCGCCGCCAGACGTCAATGCGCCAATGATCTGATTTTGCGCGTTCATTGTCGTTGCAAGGCGCCCATGGATCGCTATATATCCGCCAATTCATTTCATGCGCGCTCCGGCGAGGGAACGGGCGCGCGCCGATCGCACCGCGCCGTCAGCCGCGCGGGCGACCATCAGGAGACAACGCCC
>JBCAXE010000094.1:0-1942 GCA_038534195.1 Pseudomonadota bacterium | reverse complement strand
CGAAATCGCCCAATAGCTGGTGTTCTGTGCCATCGACGTCGACGGCGTAGCTGGATCCGTCAAACACGAGCTCGTCTTGCCCGCCGACTTGATTCACGAACAAGTACGGCAAGCCATTCTTCTGCCAGCTAGAGAAGGTCGTGTGCCGTTCGGTCTGGATCGTACGACGCCACGGCGACGCGTTCGGCACAATCAATAGCTCCGCACCATCTTCAGCCAATTCTCGCGGCACGCGCTCGAACCAAATGTCCTCGCAGATCGCGATACCGAGCCGCACGCCTTTGTACTCGATCGCTTTCGCGGCTCCTTCGCCCTCGTCGAACACGCGCTTTTCATCGAACACGCCGTAGTTCGGCAATTCACGCTTGTTCGTGCGCCACACGATGTCGCCGCCGGACAGAAGGAATGCCGAGTTGTAGCGTTTGCCAGCTTCGGTCCAGGGTCCGCCGATGATGACCCCGGCAGTGTGGTTGGCTGTGGCTTCGGCCAGTCGCCGAATTGCGGCCATAGCATTTTCGACGGCGCTCGGCTTCAAAACCAAGTCCTCGGGCGGATAGCCAAGGATGAAGAATTCGGACAGCACAGCGAGGTCCGCGCTACTCGCCTCTGCTTGTTTCAGCGTCTCCATCGCAAGAGCGAGGTTGCCTTCTATGTCGCCAACGACAGGGTTTTGCTGGGCCACGAGAATGTTCAGCGTTTTGCTCATATGGAGCACATAGGACGCGTCACGCGGCGCGCATAGCCCCTAGCCCGCCAACACGCTCGCCTCGGCGGCTTCCGCCATGGCCACCGCGCCGATGGCCCCATGACCGGGAACGGGACTATCCAACTCCCCCAGGCAAGCCGCGAAGAAGCTCTCATCGGCTGCGCCGAGGGGATCTGGAAGGTCTGCGGCGATATCGACTCGTACTTGATACGGCGTTGTATTGGTGAGTCGACGCGTCAGGAAGTCGACGCTTATTTCACCACTTTCGTAGACGAGCCTCATGGTGCGCTCGCGCTCTTCGGCAGCGCGGCTGGCGCGCAGTTTCGCGGTGGCACCGCCGACATAGGTGAATTCAGCCTCGGCTTCGTCGATATGGTTCGTGGTAACCGACTGGCCCGTCGCCGAGACGCTTTCGAACTTATTGGCGATCATGCACGCGGCAAGATCGAGGTCGTGGATCATCAGATCCCAGATCACTGACACATCGCCGGCACGACCACCGCCCGGAGGCGGTCCAGCGCGCACAGATTCCATAATCAAAGGTTTTTCGTCGATTGCGAACACGCCCATCGCCTTGGCCACAAAGCGTTCCTGGTGACCCACCTGCAAAATCAAATCATCAGCGACAGCTTGTGCGGCGAGAGTCCGAGCCGATTGAGCATTCAGGGCGAGTGGCTTTTCAACGAGAACATGCTTGCTGGCGGACAGGGCCTGGGCCGCCAGTGTCTCGTGATACGTGGCTGGGACGGCGACAACCACGGCATCAACAGCATCAAGCAAGGCGTCGAACGAGCCGAAGCCGCGCGCGCCATAGGTGCCAGCGATTTGCGTCGCGCGAGCTTCATCCAGATCGAAGACACCGACAAGCTCCGTCCGTCCTGAGGCGGCCGCCTTTTGCGCGTGATAATTTCCGAAGACGCCAGCTCCGGCGACGCCAACTCGCAATTTCTTCAACAGATCGCTCCCATTTGACCCGTCATGGGCTGGTTTTCCGGACCGGCGCAAGCGCGAGGATGCATACCTCCCAGTCACACTCCCTTTCGAATTCTTACCGGAACGCCTTCACAGCGTCTCCCGGATCAGTCAAAACCAAGCACGATCCAAACATGAAAACCGAAGGCAAGACACGACATGGCCAGTTTCACATCACGCGGTTGGGCACTCGCGGCCCGTCCAGTTGGCGAACCAAAAGACTCTGATTTTCAAATCCTGACAGATGAGGTTGCGGATCCGGGT
>JBCAXE010000093.1:0-2065 GCA_038534195.1 Pseudomonadota bacterium | reverse complement strand
TCTTAAGGGTGTTTGGCGCACGACCTTCCTTGCGCGCTTTTTCAACAAACTCTGCCGCGATCATTTCGAATGTCACTGCCGAGGCGGCGGCTTTGATCTTCTCCTCACGCCGGATCGCCATAGGGTCGAGACCATGCGCAACAAGCTTTCGCGCCTTGAAGGCGGCCTCTCTCGCCTCGGGAATCGTGATGAGTGGGTAAGGCCCGATCGCATAGAGTTTCTGTTTCCCATTGAACCGATAGGCAAAGCGCCAGTGACGCGTGCCGGTTGGCTGAATCCAGAGTTGAAGGCCGGCCCCGTCAGTGAGCTTTCGGATTTTCGGGCCAGGCTCGGCGTTTTTGCAATCGTGATCGGTCAGCCTCTCATGAAACACAGGCATGTGTTGGTACCTCCCATGTTGGTGGTAGAAAAAACCGGTGGTCAGCTCCGCCGCCGGTTCGATTCCCATTTTGTGTTGGGAATTGAACTCGCGCGAAATTGTATTTCGTCCCTGGCAAAAATACCATCGAATCGCCCCCCATTCGGGCGGGCCCAAGAGACCCGGAGGCGAACGCCAAGAAACGGTCGGAACCAATAAGGCATTGAAAATAAAATGAAAAAAGTTTTACTGGGGAAAACCGGAAACAATGGGGGATTGCTAAATGGTGCCCAGGGGCGGATTTGAACCACCGACACGCGGATTTTCAGTCCGCTGCTCTACCAACGGAGCTACCTGGGCCCTTAGGGCGCGAATTCAGCGGACCTTAAATTGGGCCTCGCGCGTCCCCCGGACGGTGGTCCGGAAGCGAGCGCGGCTTATAGGCCAAGATGTGCGCCCTTGTCCATGGGCTTAGCGCCTCATTCGCTGGAATTTTTCGCCATTGTTGCGGCCGGTGATTTTGCGAAATTAGGAGGCTCGTGCTAGCGCCCGATTAGCGACGGGAAGTGAAGCCATGACGACAAGGAAGCCGGCGAGGAAAAAGAGGGCGCCGAAGAAAGCCGCAGCCCAGCGGGAATTGACGCAGCTTGGCGGCGAGGGCGGCATCGCCGCGTCGCCCGAAGAGGCGCGCCTTGAGACCGCGCCGAACCCGCACCCTGGGACGCTTTATGTGGCGCGCTACGTTTGCCCGGAATTCACCTCGCTGTGTCCGGTGACCGGGCAGCCGGATTTCGCGCATCTGGTGATTGATTACGTGCCGGCGAAATGGCTCGTCGAATCAAAGTCTATGAAGCTCTTGCTGGGATCATTTCGAAACCACGGCGCATTCCATGAGGAATGCACGGTCGCCATCGCCAAGCGCATGGTCGAGGCGGCGCGCCCCAAGTGGCTGCGGATCGGCGGGTACTGGTATCCGCGCGGCGGCATTCCGATAGACGTTTTCTACCAGACCGGTGAGCCGCCCAAAGGCCTCTGGTTACCGGATCAGGGCGTAGCGCCTTATCGCGGGCGCGGATGAAAAGGAAGCCAGGCATGAAAACACTCTTTTGTTTCGTTACGGCGTTTGCAGCGATGGCGGGCACCGCGTTCGCCGACGCGCTGGAAGGCAAGCGGGCTCCGGCTGAGATTATTGAAAGCGCGGCGGCCAACGATTGGCGGGACGTCGATCCGGCGCAAGTGATGGTGATTGATCTTGAGCGTGGCCGCGTAACGATCGAATTGTCGGACGTATTCGCACAAGCCCATGTGGCGCAGATGAAGACGCTTGCAAAAGCTGGTTTCTATAACGGGCTGTCGTTTTATCGCGTCATCGACGGATTTGTGGCGCAAGGCGGTGACCCGTTTGAAACGAAAGAATTGCCGGACGGAGCCATTAAGGGATTGAAGGCTGAGTTTGATATCGCTGCGGCGGCCAGCGAGGTTGAGAAAGGTGAGCTTGCAGATTTCACCTTGGGCGAGAATGACGGTTACGCAAATTCCGTCGGATGGCGGAGGGGTTTCGCTTTGGGTCGCCAGAAAATTAATGGCGAAAGCCGCTACCATCTTCTTCATTGCACGGGCGCGATAGCCATGGCCCGCGACATAGAGAAAGACACCGGCGGAACGGAATTCTACATCACGCTGCAACCGCAACGCTATCTCGACCGC
>JBCAXE010000092.1:0-2254 GCA_038534195.1 Pseudomonadota bacterium | reverse complement strand
CAGATCTGTGGCTGATCAATGCTGCCGGCATTGACCCGGATTGTTTCGGGTGACTGTCCAGTAGCGAGTTGTGTCGCAAAATCGTTCGCTGCTGTTCTCGAATACGCGCGCATCGCTGTTGTTGAGGCGACCGGTTCACTACCCGCGCCTAGGGCGGTCCGCATGAACGCATTTGCAGCGAAGTCGGTCCGGGCAGGTCGCGCCGCTTGTCGCCTGAGATCGGTCCACACCGTTTCGCTGCGGCGTAAACGCCGAATGTTTCGGTCCATGGAGTCGTCGAGAACGCCGGCGAACTCTGTCGCGGCCGCACCAGCCGGTCGAACACTCGACGCGATGCGCTGAACAGGCGCGCCTCGATCGAGGCGGACGGCCGCTTGGCGCGTCGATGCGGAGAGAATGGCCCTGCGCGCGTCAGTAGACGCCGAACGAAAAACGCCCTGCTGAACAGCGGCCCTGGTCGCGGGTGTTGCAATGTTTCGTGACAAGTCGCGAGCAATCGAGGCTCGGAACGCCGCGCGTACATAGGCCTCCGTTTCGTCGTCTTCGGCCAGGTCTTCTGGGACCGCTTCCGTCGTCTGGCGATCGGGCGCGTCGGCTTCGCGCGCAGATATCGCTGCTTCGAGGGACGCTGACTCACGCGAAGCAAGCAGGTCCAATTCTAGACCCACAAGTCTCTCTACCATTTGGGGCGCAGAGGCTTGAGCGGAGAAGCCGATCGTGCCGAGGAGCATGACGAGTGCTGCTACGAATCCGCCGAGCCGGCCGATGGTTGAACTCGTTTTCACCGCCGCTTCGGACGTCGCTGCTGTTCCGACCCACTCTCGGAGCAATTCTGGTTCGCGGCGAGATCGCCGGCCGGCTTGATCATCATGGTCCGCGGTTTCGAGGTCTACCAAGGCGGACACGAGAAACGCCTGCGCTTCTTCTTCAGTGGCGCCAATGTGACGTTCCGCTTCGCCAATCTTCACGGTAGACTCAGTCCCGGCGATGGATTTCCGGGGTAGTGTAACGCCGTCCTCGATGTCTGAAATCAGAGCCGAGATGTTCTGTTCCGCTGTCTCGATGCTTTCGAGCGCCGTCTGCGCATCCTCATCAGACATGCCCTCGGGCACCAACCCTTCGACCTTTCTGGCTTGGATATCAGATCTCAATTGCTCACGCAGACCAACCAGATCATCCAGTGAAACCTTTTGTGGCGGAGAGCCGATCTCTGCGACTGGAAGCTTTCGACCAAGTGTAATTAAGTTGCGGTTAGCGTCTTCTGTCTCTTTCACCTTGTTGACGAAGATCCGTTCATTGTCGGCTCCTCGCGCCACCAGACGCGCCTGCAATGCGGAGCTATCTAGACTAGAAAGGCTTGAACGAATGGCGGAGCGGCGCGCCTCCACAGCTGATTTCCAACGCCCATTCGAAAGCGAGAAGGAGGCTACGGCCCAGATTGCCCCGAGCGCTGCGAGTGAAGCGATCCAAACGCCCGTCGAATAGTTGCCCACGGACGACAAAATGCGCTCCAATTCGAGCCGCACTGTGGAAAGGGTCTGCGCTTGGTTTGGGTCAGTCGTTGAACCAAGCCATGCACTCAGCGCTACGGAAAGCGCGACCGTCACTGCAGCGGCGATAAGAACGATTAGTGCAATCGACTGAAGAATAGAGAAAAAGGCAAGACTGCCAGCGGCGCCGGCGACCTTTTCTGTCTGGCGTTTGAAAAGGGCTTTTCTCGCGCCTCGTTTTAGAAGGCCGAATACCAAAAATGCTACAAGCGCGGCGGCTCCTAGACCCACCACGTTGTCCCCAAGTACGACGTTGTCCAGCACGATGCCCCTCCCGATTAGCGTCTCCCACGGTCAATAGTTAACCATACTTTTAGCGGCTTGTTTATAGCGAGATGGAAGATCAAATTGAGAATGACGCTTTTTCAGGAGCGATGACGCCAAAATCGGAATACAGAATAGACACTTGTTCGATTGTGCAGTGATCGGGATCAACACAGTCGATCGAGCTAGCCGCACCAACCAGGCTTCATTGTCATGGCGCGGCCATTCTCGTGCGGCCAGGCTTTCAGAAAGCCGGCTTCGGTTGCTTGATCAATGACGTTCTCGCCGTTCGCATCAAGCCCGATGATGATGCGTCCATACCGGTCCGTCTCATAGGTGCGCACAGTCAGTGCGGCACCTCGAGTCAGGCGTTCCATGAAGGCTTTTGCTTCGCGACCCAGGGCCTGCTCTGGCGAACACCGCGCCCCGCGCTCAGAGCC
>JBCAXE010000091.1:0-2292 GCA_038534195.1 Pseudomonadota bacterium | reverse complement strand
GTAGGATTTCCCGTGCGCCCTATGTGCGTCCAACGCAAAAACCGGCCTCAAGCGGCTGATTCGGAATTCATCTTAAGTCTTTGATTTTAGTGGCTCCCCGAACTGGACTCGAACCAGTGACCCGCTGATTAACAGTCAGCTGCACTACCAACTGAGCTAACGGGGAATAGTTGGTGACGGGGGGTGATAGCAAAGGCGGTCCGCCAAATCTACACCATTTTTTGCAAAAATTCGCAGTTTTTCAGCGCTTGCGCAGGCGTAGGGACACCACAAAGAAATCGGCCCCGCCTTGGGGGAAGCGGGGCCGGTACTCACTTACGTGGGGTATGGTGGGGTATCTTCTCGGGAGAAGATAATTTGAGGGTGACGCCAAGATCTTAAGATTGGGTTAACGGGGTGCAACTTCACCGCGAAAGTTTATTCCGCGGGTCTTAAAAATGGCGGCGGGCGCTTGCGCGGGCGATCGTCGAGGTCGCCGGAAGGCGCATCACCATCGCCGAAGTCCGACTCAGCCGACGCGCCTTCGCCGATTCGCGGCTGGCGTTCGCCCGTCCACGCCCATCGGTAGAAGCGCGCAATGTCCGCGCCCACCGCATACATGGCCGGCACGAAAATCAGCGTCACGAACATGGCGAAGAAGACGCCGAAGGCGAGGGCGACGATTGTCGGCTGCAGGAACTGCGCGTCCGTGGAGCGCTCGAACATGATCGGTAACAACCCCACGAACGTCGTTACCGACGTTAAGACAATGGGCCTGAACCGCCCGACTCCGGCTTTGACGAGGGCGGCGAACGCCCCTTCGCCGTCGCGGCGCATGCGGTTGACGTAATCGATGAGCACGAGATTGTCATTGACGACGACGCCCGCCGCGGCGCCGACGCCGAAGAACGAGAACAACGTGAAGTCGAGGCCGAAAATAAAGTGGCCGAACGCCGCGCCCATATAACCGAAGGGGATCGCGGTCATAATCAGGGCCGGCTGCCAGTAAGAGCTGAAGGCGATGGCCAGCAGCATGTACATGGCGAAGAGCGCCACGGCGTAGAGCGACAGGAACTCGCCCATGAACTCGGCCTGTTCTTCCGCGTCCCCGCGCTGGACGAGTGAGGCGCCGGGGTGGCGGTTGCGCCATTCGGGAACGAATTCTTCGCGGTAGGCTTTCATGATCGCGGCGCGGTCGACGCCGTCGCGCAATTCAGCGGTGATGCGCGCAGAGCGTTGCCGGTCGCGCCGGTCAATGCGCTTAAAGCTCGGCGCAAAGTTGGCGTCGGCGATGGCCGTCAGCGGCACTTCCCGTCCGTCGGCGGTGCGAATGCGCATGGCTTCAATGGTGGTGAGCGACTCGCGCGCTGATTTGGGGTAGCGCACCATGACGCGCACGTCCTGGCCGTTGCGGGGCAGGCGTTGCACTTCCTCACCGAAAAACGCCTGGCGCACCTGGCGCGAAACCTCTCCCAGGGTGAGGCCGAAACGTTCGGCGCCGGGCTTGAGGCTCAATTGCAGTTCGGGCGTCGCCGATTGCAGATTGTTGCGCACATCAAAGACGCCGGGGAGAGTGCGCAGATAGTTCTGAACGTCGACCGTGGCGAGACGCAACTCATCAAGCTCGCCCGCCTGAACGCCGAACGAAAGGTCGGGGCCGCCGTCATTTTGCGTGAAGCCGATATTGATTTCTTCCGCGTCCGGTATTTCGCCGAGCTCCTCGCGGAACATTTCAGCCACTTCTTCGGTCGACTCTTTGCGTTTTTCCGCTTCGACGATTGTCACATAGGACGTCACTTCGCCTTCATCAGCGGCGATATAGACCGATTTCACATAGGGCTCGCCTTTGGTGTCGCCAAGGCGCGCCCGCAGGCTGTTCGCCGCGCGTTCCACCTCGTCATAGATTTGCTCGGTGCGCGAAAACGAGCTTCCTTCCGGCAGGCGGACATTGAGCGAAATGAACGTACCCTGAATTTCCGGATTGAATTTGAATGAAACCCAGCCCTGCGCCAGAAGCGCAAACGCCACCATAAACGCCACGATGAAACTCGCCACTGTGAAATACCGCAGCTTCAATGCGAGTTGGATAAGTGGGCGGTAATAGCGGTTCGCAAAATTGACGATGCCTTCTGAAAAGCCACGCTGGAGGCGATAGTAAACGCCTTGCTTATTTTGCGGCTTCATGTGGGAAAGGTGCGCTGGCAGAATGAAGAAGGCTTCGATCAGCGAAAAGCTGAGGGCGTAGATGATGGTGAGGCTGATCTGGCGTGTGAATTGCGCCGCGCCGCCGCCGATAAAGAGCCACGGCGAAAA
>JBCAXE010000090.1:0-2309 GCA_038534195.1 Pseudomonadota bacterium | reverse complement strand
TGAGGCGCTCACATGCGGCACGGTCCAACGCGTTGTGAACCCCGCTCCTGATGCGCTAGACGCCATGCCTGACGGCACGCCGGTTGTCGGTTTCACGATGATCACAGGCCTCAAGGATAAGGGAAAGGGACGGTACCGCGGCGGCCGCATCAATGCGGTGGACGAATCGCTCTCGAAGGGAAAGATGATCTGGTACGGTTTCAAAATTGACGTTCAGGATGACGGCGGCCTCAAAGCGAAGGGATGTCTCGGGCCTATCTGTCCACGGACGATGAAATGGGCGAAGACGGTTGCGCAATCAGCAGAATAGTTAGGAACGATGTACCGGCTCTTTGTCGCGCTCGCCATTCCCGAGGTGGTCGGCGACGCGCTTTCTCAATTGCAATACGGACTTGACGGCGCGCGTTGGCGGCCGCCGGAAAATTTTCATCTGACGTTACAGTTTATCGGTGATGTGGACCGTCACGGTCTTAACGATGTCGCTGACGCCCTTTCAGGGATCGCGGCCCCGATGTTTCGACTAACCCTATCTGGCGCCGGATATTTCGGTGAGCGAAAGCCGCGTTCGGTTTGGGCGGGCGTCGAGCCATGCGCCGGCCTGACGCATTTGCAGAGCAAAGTTGAAACAGCGTTGCGCCGGTATGGCGTCAGCCTTGAGAACCGAAAATTCAAGCCGCATGTCACTCTTGCTTATTTGAAGGGTGTGCCGCTGGAGGCGACCATGGCCTATTGCTCGAGCCACACCATGTTCTCATGCGGGCCTTTTCCGGCAAAGGCGTTTCATCTTTACACCTCTCACTTGGGCGGCGACGTTTCGCACTATGAGTTGCTTGAGTCCTACCCGCTATCGTCCTCAATGTAGTCGAGCAGCCCTTCAGCGCCTTTTTCAACAAGATCGAGGACATGGTCGAAACCATCAGCGCCGCCGTAATAAGGGTCTGGCGTTTCGCGAACATCGCCTTCTGCAAAGTCGAGGAACAAGCTTATGTCACATTCGCGATTGGGCGGCGCTAGTGCCAGCAAATCTTGTTGATTGCTTAGGTCCATTGCAAGCACGAGGTCGAATTCATAAAAATCTGCGAGTTCGACCTGCCGCGCCTTTTGCCGTGAAAGGTCGTATCCGCGGCGCGCCGCAGCTTTTGTCATGCGCGCGTCGGGTGCGTTTCCAGCGTGCCAAGCGCCGGTTCCCGCTGAATCGATAAACATCTTCAGATTCCGCTCTTCGGCCTTTTGTTGCAAGACGCCTTGCGCGGCGGGCGAGCGGCAAATGTTGCCGAGGCAAACAACGAGGATTTTCTTCATAAGAGCCGCCATACGCAGGCGAGAGCGTTACGTCAATTGGCGCATGAGGCCGACTTCGCGCATACTCAAAAGATGAAGTACGATCATATTGTTATTTTGACCGGCGCTGGAATCTCAGCCGAGTCAGGCGTCGCCACGTTCCGCGACGCTGACGGCGTATGGGCGAAATATGATTATCGCGATGTGGCGACGCCTGAGGGATTCGCGGCGAACCCAGATCTCGTTCATTCGTTCTACAACCAACGTCGCGCCGGGTTAAAAACTGCAACGCCAAACCCCGCGCATTATGCGCTCGCCGCCCTGGAACAACGCTTGGCTTTAGCTAACGGAAGCGTCACGTTAGTAACCCAAAATGTTGATGATCTTCACGAACGCGCGGGATCAAAGTCGCTGGTGCATATGCACGGCGAGTTGGCCAAAGTCAGGTGCGGCGGTTGCGGCGCAGTCTCATTGTGCGCCGACGATATCGGCGTTGAAACCGTATGCGGATCGTGCGGCGTTCGCGGCCAGATGCGCCCTCACGTGGTGTGGTTTGGTGAAATGCCTATGTTTATGGATGAAATCGCAGACGCGATGAGGCGCGCGGATCTCTTTGTTTCCATCGGGACGTCAGGCGCTATTTATCCCGCGGCTGGTCTCGTTGCGGAAGCTCGCGCGCTAAGTATTCCGGCGATTGAACTCAATCTAGAGAAATCAGAAAGTGCCGCTCTTTTTACCGAGGGGCGATACGGCAAGGCGGGCGATGTTGTGCCCGCCTGGGTCGATGAGGTCGCCCCGCCGCGATAACGAAAGCCCCTTGCAAGTGATGCCGACCTTCGTCAATATCTTGTCATGTTTAACGAAACGAGAGGAGGTGATCTGATGTCTAGTGATTTCACAAAGCTGAAGGTCGGCGAGGCGAAAGCCTGGCGATTAGCGATGCGTCGAAGGCTGCTCCGATGCGCCCACTATTTCGCAAAAACCTTCCCGCTTTGTGAAATCACTAGACATCAGATCACCTCCTCTCG
>JBCAXE010000089.1:0-2435 GCA_038534195.1 Pseudomonadota bacterium | reverse complement strand
CATCGGTCAAACAATATCGCGGTCTGCCGGAGATCGACTATCCGTTCCACGATCGCGAGATCTTGCTCACCTCATGCGGTCGCCTCTGCATGCACAGAAAGAAGATCAACATCTCCACAGTGCTCGCCGGCCAGCGCCTTGGAATCAAGGAAGTCGACGACGACATTTGGTTGACCAGTTTTATGGAGTATGACCTAGGCTATATCGATCTGGAGCAGAAAACGTTGCAAACAATCGACAACCCGTTCGAGACAAAAATGTAACCTATGTCTCCGGTACAAACTGTTACCCATGTCTCCGGGTCGGACCGAGGAAAAATGGTGAGCCCAGAAGGATTCGAACCTTCGACCTACTGATTAAAAGTCAGTTGCTCTACCAACTGAGCTATGGGCCCACGCCGCTTCGCCAATCGCCCAAAGCCGGACGCCCATGGCCGCGAAGAGCCGGGAACATAGGGGTGCGCGCGCGCATGGTCAACCGGTTATTCGCGCCGGGCGCCGAATGCCGCAGCGGCCTCGAAGCGTCTGAATTCGCGTGCTTTTTCATCAGATCAGCGTCTCGCCTGTGGCCGCGGAAAAGCCCGCCACGAATGCCGCAAACGCCCCCGCCGCGATCGCCGCGCGCATCTCGGCCATGAGCGTCTGATAATAATGGAGATTGTGCCAGGTGAGCAGCATCGGCCCCAGATATTCGCCCGCCCGAAACAGATGATGCAGATACGCCTTGGAATAATCGCGGCTCGCCGGACAATCGCTCGCCGGATCAAGCGGCGCCGGATCGTCGGCGAAGCGCGCATTTTTAATGTTGAGCGCGCCTTCGCGCGTCCACGCCTGACCATGGCGCCCGGACCGCGTCGGCGCCACGCAATCAAACATGTCGATCCCGCGCGCCACCGCGCCCACAATATCAGCCGGCTTGCCGACGCCCATCAAATAGCGCGGCTTGTCGCGCGGCAGCGCGGGCGTCGTAAACTCGAGCACCCGGAACATCTCCGCGCGCCCCTCGCCCACGGCGAGCCCGCCCACCGAATAACCCGGAAAATCAAGATCAATGAGCCGCGCCGCGCTCTCCAGCCGCAACGCCTCATAATTCGCCCCCTGAACAATGCCGAACAGCGCCTGCCCCGGCGCGGCTTTCTCCTCAAAGGCGCGCTTTGAGCGCTCCGCCCACCGAAACGACAACAGCATGGAGGCGCGCGCTTTTTCCTCCTCGATCGGGATCGCCGGACATTCGTCGAGCTGCATCTGAATATCGGCGCCCAGAAGACACTGGATCTCGATCGACCGCTCCGGCGTCAACATATGGCGCGAGCCGTCAATATGGGACTGAAACCGGACGCCCTCCTCGCTCAGCTTGCGCAGCTTCGACAACGACATCACCTGAAACCCGCCGCTGTCGGTGAGGATCGGGCGCGGCCAGTTCATGAATTTATGCAAGCCCCCGAGCGCGGCGACGCGTTCGGCCGTGGGCCGCAACATCAGATGATAGGTGTTGCCGAGCAAAATATCCGCGCCCGTTGCGCGCACATGCTCCGGGAACATCGCTTTCACCGTCGCCGCCGTCCCCACGGGCATGAAGGCGGGCGTGCGGATGCCGCCGCGCGGCGTTGAGATGGCGCCCGTGCGCGCCGCCCCGTCGCTCGCGGCGAGAGAAAAGGAAAACGCTGGCGTTTTGTCTGCTGTTTCTGTCTCGGACATGCGTCGTGTTTCCGGCGCCCCGCGCCGCCTCCTCATGGCGGATCGGCGCCGCCCGCCGCCCCGCCGCTCGCCGTTTTCTCCGGACAGCCAGCAAAAACGCTTACGCCCTCGGCCCCGCTTTGTGAAGGCCGCGCGGCGGCCGGTGTTTTTGGTGGGAACGGCGCGGCGGCCACGGGGCCATGGCGGTCCGGAGATGGATCGCCAACGCAATCGTCCGCCGCCAGATCGGCCTCCGCCAGCGCGTCAATCATCGCGCCAAGTCCATCGTTAGTAATGCTGTCGATCAACGCGGCTTCATCGTCATTCGCGGTCTCAACGCGAACGCCGACATCGCGTTGACGCTCTTCACCCACCAAAGTCTCCGACTCCCCACGGCTCGACCGTGGGGTCCATCCATCGTCCGGGCGTTGCTCTGGCAATTGCGTTTTATCTGCCAAATTCTCTCCTGACGCCGGCATGGACGCCATGGTCAAGCCATGGCGAGTCGGAGAGTGGTTGATGGCCATTCGATTAACGTCGCCATGCCGCGACATGGACGCCATGCCCGCGCGCGAAGGCGCGCTTTCTCTTATAATGGCCGCCTTCGCGGAATCTTTTTTGTTTGCCGCCTTCGCGGAATCTTTTTTGTTTGCCGCCTTCGCGGAATCTTTTTTGTTTGCCGCCTTCGCGGCCGGGCCATGGCGAGTCGGAGATTGGTTGCTGGCCTTTCGTTCGGCCTCACCTTCCACCACACGCGAC
>JBCAXE010000088.1:0-2504 GCA_038534195.1 Pseudomonadota bacterium | reverse complement strand
CGGCGCGATAATCTGGCGGCTCTTTCGATGCGTAGGCGGCGGCCAATAGATAATATGCGTTCGGATCGATTGTCTCGCCTGCGGCGCGCGCATTGCGGATCCACTCGTTCAGACCCCGGATGGCGCCGTTGAAGTCTTCAAGCTGGAAGCTGATCTGAGCGATGAAATACCGCAATTGATTGTTACGTTCCGGCGTCAGACCGTTTGTGTCGAGCGCTGTTTGGAAATCGCGTTGAGCGCCGCGGTAATCCTCCAATGAGGCTTTGACCGAGCCGCGTAACTCATATGTCGTCGACTTATCGTAAGGCTTCATTCGCTCGCCGCGATTGGCGATGAGATTGTTCAACGCCGTGAGCGCTTCTCGATATTGCTCCGCCTGCATTTGCTCGAAAACGGTTTGCAGGACTTTCGCGACCGCCGGGTCGAGCGTTTGTGACCGGCGCGGCCGGTTATTGTTGTCATCTTGCGCAAGCGCCGGCGCCGGCGACAATGCAATCCCGCCCGCGACTGCGAGCGCGCTCAAGGACAAAACGAGAGAACCGGCTATTGATCGAATGTGTTTTTTCATAACGTCTGTTCAATCCAATTTACACAATTGTCGCCGCGACGGCGGCGCACATGGCGCAGGCCCTATTCAGCCAATTCAAAAGCGATCGACGTCTGCACGCCGCGCCGCCATTCGGCCTTGTTATCCACAATTTTCGGTTGGAACTTCCAGCGCTCGACCGAGCGCGATGCAGCACGGTTGAAGCAGCTATTGGTTGAGTCCACAACGCGGATATTGGTCGTCGTTCCTTCTGGCGTCACATCATATTCAAGGAAAACCGTCTCACGTGAACTGGCGCGGCTCTGGCAGCGATCAGGGAATTGCGGCGGAATACGCACGAGCGGCTGCGCGTCGCGGTCCGGGTTGAAGCCGGTGCCGATATTCACATTGGCGTCGATCGTGGGGATCGCCGCCTGAACGCCGTCAAGCGACGGACGATTTGACGGGTCAACGGTTGCGGGCGGCGGCGGCGGCGGCGTGTCGAGTGTCGGACGCTTGAATTCCTTATTCGCCTGCGAAATATCCGTGTCCTGGAGCTGCGCCGTGATGTTGATGTTAACGCCTTCTTTTTCATCCTCCAACCGAAGCTGTTGGCTAATCATGGCGCTCATGAAGAGGAAGAGAACGACCGTAACGGCGATAGCGCCGGGAATGCCGATTAAGAACCGAATGAGTGATCCCATGACAGGCGTCCTTTATGCGTCTTCTGTCGACACGGCGACATCGCTGATGCCCGCCGCCCGAATCTGATTGACGATTTCAACGAGATAGCGGGTCTTCGCTTTTGAGTCCGCTTGCACGACGGCGGTCGCTTTCGGATTTTCCCGCGCCAACTCCTCCACGAGAATTCGAACCTGATCGAGCTCGACTTCTTCCTTGTTGATCCAGATTTCATCGTCTTCCGTGACCGCGACGAGGATGGAGGCGAACTTACGTTCTGTCGCCGTCGCAGCTTCCGGCCGCAACACGTCGACGCCCGGCTCCTTCACAAACGTCGACGTCACGATAAAGAAGATCAGCATAATGAAGACAATGTCGAGCAACGGCGTGACGTTGACGTCTTCGTCCTGGGATTCCGATGCAAACTTACTACGAGCCATACCTGGTTCCGTTCAATTGTTTCGTCAGTCGAGCCGCTACGACCTGTGTCGCGGCGCTTATTGTTCCTGTTGCAGGGCGAGCGACACCGCCGTCGCTTTGCCCTGACCGGCCTGATCCATAATCGTCACCGCTACGCCCGATTCTGAGTCCGGCGCTGCGCTCACGAGGACGACGCCATTGGGCTCGCGCGCCATGAATTCTTCGACCACAGGCTTTGTGGAAAGCGGATCGATCAGGCGAACATTGTTCACGCGCACCAAGCCATCCTCTTGCAACGCCAAGAGCAACGCCGGCGGTGGGACTGAATCTGGCTGATCCTCATTGTCTTCCGGCGTGCGCACATCAATCCCCTGCTCGCGGACGAACGTCGCCGTCACGATAAAGAAGATCAGCATGATGAAGACGATGTCGAGGAGCGGCGTGACGTTAACGTCAGCGGCTTCGCCCTGGTGAGTGCCTCTTCTACGCATTAGGCTCGTCCTCTATTCAATGAGCAGATCGTCGGCGATTCTGTTGGTCGCCTTTTTGACGTTGCTGTCGAAAATGTTGATGCACACAAGCCCCGTCAATGACGCGACAAGGCCCGCCATGGTCGGGATCGTGGCGCGGGAAATGCCCTCCGCCATCAGCCGCGCATTTGATGATCCGGTCACGGCCATGACGTCGAACACTTGGGTCATGCCGGTCACGGTGCCAAGAAGACCTAGAAGCGGGGTTACAGCGACCAAGCCGCGGATCACGCCGTTATTGGCCTCCGCCGCTTGCTTTGTCTCCGAGATCAGGCGATCGCGGATCGCGTGGGCGTACCAGGATTTATGATCCGATCGCGCAGCCCAAGCGCGCAAAGCGCGCCTGG
>JBCAXE010000087.1:0-2653 GCA_038534195.1 Pseudomonadota bacterium | reverse complement strand
CTCGCGCAGGCCTCTCTACGACGAAACGAACCCTCTCGCGGGAAGGCCTCCCGCGGAGACGATGAAGGCTGGAACGAAAGGAAAGCGAATGGACGCCAAATTGGGACGACATCACAGCGGCGCGATCCGTCTTGAAAAGGCGCCGTGTGCGCTTATCTCCTTGACAACGGCGCACACGCGCCGCTTGTCCCTAAAAATTTACTGGAAAGAGGCTTCGCGATGATCACCATCCGCAAAGGCGTCGACCGCGGCCGTGCGACCCATGGTTGGCTCGACACGCACCACACTTTTTCGTTCGCCAATTATTACCACCCGGACCATATGGGGTTTCGGACGTTGCGCGTGATTAATGAGGATCGCGTCACGCCCGGCGCCGGTTTTCCCGAACACGGCCATCAGGACATGGAAATTCTGACCTATGTGCTGGAAGGCGCGCTCGCCCATAAGGACTCTACGGGCGCAGGCGGCGTTATCCGGCCTGGCGACGTTCAGTATATGGCGGCCGGGACCGGCGTCACCCACAGCGAATACAACGCGTCTGAGGAAGATCCCGTTCATTTTTATCAGATCTGGATTCTTCCCGACCGCGCCGGCCATACACCGCGTTATGATCAGTGCAATTTTGAGGGCGCGGCGGACGGCGCCTGGCGGCTGCTTGCCTCCGGCGACGGCCGCGACGGGTCGATCGCTATCAATCAGTCAGCAGATTTCTACGCTGCGTCTTTGGCTTCCGGCGCGGGGCTCGCGCATGAATTCGCGCCGGGCCGCGCCGGCTGGTTGCAGGTTGCGCGCGGCGGCCTCGAATTGCCCGAAGGCTCGATCATGCAGGCCGGCGACGGCGCGCGTATCGAAAACACTGACCGGTTGAGCTTTACCGCTCTCGACGATGCGGAGGTGTTGTTGTTTGATCTCGCGTGAAGGCGCGGTAACGCGCCGCTGGCGCCGAACGAACAGAGATCATATATCTGTGCCGATGATTAGCGATCTTTATAGCAACCAATTACTCGAGGCGGCGGCGGCGATCCCGCCCGCCCGCCGGCTCGATGCGCCGGATGCAAGCGCGTTGAAAGTAAGCCGCGTTTGCGGGTCGGAAGTCGAGGTGGATCTGACCGTCGAAAACGGCGTTGTCGCCGATTTCGGCATGGAGGCGCGCGCCTGCGCGCTCGGCCAGGCGTCCGCGTCGATTGTGGCGCGCAATATTGTCGGCGCACGTGTCGAAGACTTATACCGACTGCGCAATGAAATGCGCGCCATGCTTAAAGAAAATGGGCCGCCGCCTGCGGGTGCGCGGTGGGCCGATTTAGCCGCGTTGCAGGCGATCCGCGACTACCCGCAGCGCCACGCCTCGACGCTTCTTGTTTTTGACGCTGTCGCTGACTGCCTTGATCAGCTTACGGAGCGAATAGAATAAGGCATGAACGCCAAATTATCGCCGTATTTCAAGATTTCACGAAGGCGTTATGCGACAATTCTCCGGGCGATTTTTGCTTGAATGACGCGCTGCAATACCCACCTTTCAATCATGCAGTAACGACCGTTTCTCTCCCCCCTCAGGTCGTTATGTTGCAGGAGCCGTCTGCGCCATCCTCTCTCCCCCCGTCGGCGCAGGCGGCTTCTTATTTCGCCGCCGCTGCGCTCATTTCAGCGCCGTCGGGCGTCGCCTTCGCTTCGGCGTGCAGCCACTGCTTAAACGCTTTCACCGTCGGCGCGTTGGCCTTCGATGGGGGGTGTACGATGTAATAGGCGAATGTGGACGGCGTCGTTAAATCGAACGGAATAACGAGGCGCGCGGCTTCAAGGTCGGCGAGCGCCAGCGCCGATTTTGCGAGCGCCACGCCTTTGCCCGCGACGGCTGCTTCGATGACAAGGCTCGACTGGTTGAACTTCACCCCGCGCGCCCCGTCCACATTATCGACGCCCGCCGCTTTCAACCACATGGACCAGGTCGGAATGGAATCGTCCATGTCGCGGCTTGCGTCATGAAGAAGCGCATGGTGCGCCAGGTCCGCCGGCGTCTTCAGCGGATTGGCGCCGCTGAGCAATGTCGG
The DNA here is from genome assembly GCA_038534195.1 of Pseudomonadota bacterium. Lineage (GTDB taxonomy): Bacteria > Pseudomonadota > Alphaproteobacteria > Caulobacterales > Parvularculaceae > JAJFFW01. The sequence continues at coordinate 605 of JBCAXE010000087.1, read as the reverse complement.
GCTGCAAACGGGCACGATGGTCTCCGCCATCAGATGCTCCACTTCAAGGCCCGCATAGCCGCCTGATCCGTAGCGAATAGCGAGATCAACCTCGTCGACCGCGAAGTCGACGACGTCCATATCCGCCGACACCCAGACATCGATTTCCGGATGGCTTTTGTAGAAATCGTCCAGGCGCGGCACCAGCCATTTGGCGGCGAGCGACGGCGCAACGGAAACGGTGAGGCGGCCCGCGTCTGCGCGCGACATCAAAATCTTGCCCGCCTCTGAGAGCCGGTCGAAGCCTTCGCGCAAAACCGGCAAGCTCGCCTGCGCCTCATCGGTGAGCAGCAGGGCGCGCTTTTCGCGGCGAAACACTTTCGCGCCGATGTAGTCTTCCAGCGTTTTGATTTGTTGGCTCACGGCGCCCGGCGTCACATGGAGCTCTTCTGCGGCTTTAGTAAAGCTTAAATGCCGCGCCGCGGACTCAAAGACCCGAAGCGCATTGAGGGGCGGGATATTTTTCATAAGTTTATCTAAAGTGATGGGACCTCCGATATGCGCCTGCTTGTGCGCTAACCCTTTCTTCATCTCACCGGTTTGTGAACATCTGGACCTGAGAGAGC
>JBCAXE010000086.1:0-2903 GCA_038534195.1 Pseudomonadota bacterium | reverse complement strand
TTCAAGGCGCGCTAGTTTGACATTGGCCTCGCCGATCGCCTCGGTGCGCGCCGCCGACCGGAAGGCGGAGCCGGTGACGAGCGGGGCGAAGCCCGCGCCGGGGATCGTCGACTTCACGGCGGTCAACGCGACTGATGCAGCGGTTTGCGGCGGCTTCAGATCTTTCGCCTTGCTCACTTGCGAGGCGTCGGTGAAGTCGACCGTTCGCGGTTTTACGGTGGCGCCGGCGATTTGTTCGGCGAGGCCGAGACGGCTGTCCTGAAGCGCGTCGCATTCCATCGTCGCCATGTCGCCGTCTTTGATGGCTTCAGCCGCAGCGGCGAGCGCTTTGGGTTGCACTGTCGTCTTTGAGGCGCAAGCACCGAGCGCAATGACAGCGAAGACAATGCCGCCCGTCCGCACAATCTTATTTCTCATGGATTGAGCTCCCATCTGATTGGTCTTTGATATTTGAGAGGTGTGGGCCGTTAGCCGAGGCGCGATTTCGCGTATGTTTCAAACGCTGCGCCGAACCCTTTATCCTGCAGGCCTAGATCAAGGTTTGCTTGGAGCCAGCCGAGTTTTGAGCCGCAATCATGAATCACGCCCTGGCAGATACAGGCATGAAACGTCTGTTGCGTGTTGAGCTTATTCATGGAATCCGTAAGCTGAATTTCGCCGCCCGCACCGCGTTCCTGCGTTTCCAGCAGATTAAATATCTCCGGTTGCAGAATATAGCGGCCGATAATGCGGAAATTCGACGGCGCTTTGTCTGCAGGCGGTTTTTCGACCATGCCCGCCATTTCAATCAGATTGCCTTTTTGGCCTTTCGGATCGATCACGCCGTATTTCGAGGTGTCTTCGCGCGGCACCTCTTCGACCGCAACCACATTGCCGCCGCCGGTCGCTTCATAGGCCTCGACCATCTGTTTCAGAAATCCAGGCCGCGAGGGGACGATTTCGTCCGGCAGGGAGACCGCGAACGGTTCATCGCCGACAATTGCGCGTGCGCACCACACCGCGTGCCCGAGGCCGAGCGGCGCCTGTTGGCGCGTGTAGGAAACATCGCCTGCTTCCGGCATGGCCGCCAACAAACCATCCAGCATGTCGGTTTTATTTTTAGCCTTGAGCGTTTCTTCCAATTCAAAAGCGTGATCGAAATAGTCCTCAATCGCTGTTTTGCCGCGGCCGGTGACGAGGACGATATGCTCAATGCCAGCTTCACGCGCTTCTTCGACCACATAGTCAATGAGCGGACGATCGACGACCGTCAAAAGTTCCTTCGGGATCGACTTTGTGGCCGGCAGGACGCGCGTGCCGAGGCCGGCGACGGGAATGACAACTTTTTTGACGGGCTTCATGGGAAAACCTATGCGTGAAGATCAATCTGGGACCTTATTGATGGGACTGTCGATGATTTCAACCGCTTCGGTGATCGGCGCCAGATTGGTCGCTTCTTCGGTGAGTTTGGCCTGGGTGCGCGCCACCCGGCTGGCCGCGTCCGCCCGTAAGTCGTGGTAAAAGAGATTAAAGGGCTGCGCTTTCCATTTAGCCGCGAACCAACGGCTTCGCCGCAGATAGCTTTGGCGCGGGCGATCCACAATCAGAACGCCGCTTTCGCACGCCGCCCCGAGCGTTTGCGCGATCGTTGAGGGCGTCTCGCCCAGTTGCAGGCCGGTGGCCGACGCAGCGCCGATATGGGCGTCGGACGTCTCGTATGCGCCGCCGGGACGCCAGTTCAGCGGATTGACGCAAACAGGCAATTCCTCGGTGATGGTCTCAAGGGCGCCCGCGCCGGTCCACGCGAGCATGCGCGCACGCAATCGGCGCGTCTCGCTCTCAGGGCGCGCTTCGCGCGCCACATAACTGACGACGCACCGGAAATCCTCCGGCCCGTCGCACACGCGCATTGCGGGCGCCGCGCGCGAAAAGAAAGAGGGCGGCGTTGTGTGATCGATAATGTAGGCCGCCGCGAGCCGTCGCCTCAGGACATCGTCATCGGCGATGCGCGCCGAGAGAAGGCCGAGCGCATGGAGACCGCCTTGTCCGTAGCCCACAATCAGGATCGGGCGTTCCGGATCGGTTGACTGACGTAAGAATTCTTCGAAGGCTTTGCGCACATCGCCAAATGCTGCCTCTTGAGCGGCGACGCCGTCATATTTGTGCGTGAAAAGAGCATAGAGCGTCGCCTGGCGATAACGCGGCGCATAAACCGCGCCAAGATCGTAAAACGGGCCGACCTCGTTTGGCGCCGCGGTGCGTTTCAAGACCTCTTGTGACGCAGGGTCGGCGAGCGGCGCGTTCCAATAGTCGCGCGAATAGGCCGTCGTCGAATGGATGTAAAAGATATCAGCCGCCCCCCGCGCTTGCGCGTCCGGCCACAACGCCCAGGCGCCGCGCGCGCCATATTCCGGCGCCGGCGGGAGAGGGAGGGTTTGAAAGGGCGTGCGGGGGTTGATCAGGAAGCGGGCCAGATTGTCTTGAAACAGGAAGGCCGATCCTGCAATCAGGCTGGCGGCCGCAAGGCCGCTCAGGACCGCCGACCAAAGCCGCCATGGTTGATTTTTTTCACCGCTGCGGCTCACTTTCGCCCCATACGCGCCGGAAAATCCATGATAATTTGATGCGGAGAAATGGAAAGCTTGTAAACCCCTAAGGAAAATTTCGGGGTTTCGTGACATTTTCTCCGTAGATTAATGGGGTGATCCTCCCTAGGTCATCTCGAAGGGACAAGCACCAAGGCCGACCATGACCGACAAAAAAGACAGCGAAAGCAAGGAAAACCCACTCGGCGATGGCGGGCTGATCAAGCACCACCGGCAGAGTTTTTTCGGATCGATCCGGTCGAGCTTTTTGGCGGGGATCGTTGTCGCGGCGCCGATCGGGATCACCGTGGCGATCGTTTATTGGTTCGTCACCGGCCC
>JBCAXE010000085.1:0-3179 GCA_038534195.1 Pseudomonadota bacterium | reverse complement strand
AGCGCGGCGAGGGCGTCCCGCAGCGACGCGCAAACCGTCGGCACGTCTTTCAACTCTTCCGGCGGCAGATCGTAGAGATCTTTGTCCATTGGATCGCCCGGGTGAATTTTGTTTTCAATCCCGTCAAGGCCCGCCATTAACAGTGCTGAGAATGTCAGGTAAGGATTGCCAGAGGCGTCCGGGAACCGGGTTTCGATCCGTTTGCCATTTGGCGAAGACACCCACGGAATACGCACCGATGCGGAGCGGTTGCGCGCTGAGTAAGCGAGGAGAACAGGCGCTTCGAAGCCCGGCACCAGGCGCTTGTAGCTGTTGGTCGTCGCATTGGCGAAAGCGTTGATCGCGCGGGCATGTTTGATGATGCCGCCAATATAGTAGAGGCAAGTTTCAGAAAGATCCGCATAGCGATCGCCCGCGAAGGCCGGTTTGCCGTTCGCCCAAATCGATTGGTGAACATGCATACCCGAACCGTTATCGTTGAAAACAGGCTTCGGCATAAACGTCGCCGATTTGCCGTAACCAGCGGCGACCTGGTGAACGATATACTTATAAATCTGTAAGCGGTCGGCCATCGTCGTGAGCGTTGAGAAACGCATGCCGAGCTCATGTTGAGACGGCGCCACTTCGTGGTGATGTTTTTCCGGCTCAATGCCCATCTCGCCCATGACGGTCAGCATTTCGGTACGCATGTCCTGCGCTGAATCTACTGGCGGTACAGGAAAATATCCGCCTTTCGGTCCAGGGCGATGGCCGAGATTGCCGGTTTCATAATCTGTAGACGTATTATAAGGGCCTTCAACCGAGTCGATGGCGAAACCGGTATTGTTCTGTTCGACGGACCAGCGCACATCGTCAAAGACGAAGAACTCAGCTTCGGGTCCGAAATAAGCCGTGTCGCCGATCCCTGTCGACGCGAGATAGGCTTCAGCCGCCTTCGCCGTTGAGCGCGGGTCGCGCGCATAAGGCTGTCCTGTCGCCGGCTCCAGAATATCGCAGAAGATCGATAGCGTCGGTTGCGCGAAGAAGGGGTCCATAACCGCCGTCGCCGTGTCTGGCATCAGGATCATGTCGGACTCGTTAATCGCTTTCCAGCCGGCGATGGATGAGCCGTCAAACATTGATCCGTCCGTAAAGAAATCGTCATCGACGAGGCTTTTGTCGAACGTCACGTGCTGCCATTTGCCCTTTGGGTCCGTGAAGCGGAGGTCAACGAATTTGACCTCGCCGTCTTTGATCTTCTTCAGCACTGCGTCTGCGGACATGCGCTTTTCTCCTGTTGATTTTGTGATTGAACGCGCAAACCTGCGCGTTCGGCGATTCGCTCGGACGCTAACAGGTTAACGGGCGTTTTCAAGAAATTTTGCGCAGTGCAACATATTTCAGCCAGCGAACTTGGCCGAATGTTCTAATTGAGGGCATTTATGCGCAAATTTGCGTGGATTTGGGTCTAAACGGCGTCTTTTCCTGTCTCGCCAGTGCGAATACGGACGGCGTCGTCGATCGGTGAGACGAAGATTTTGCCGTCGCCGATTCGCCCCGAATGGGCGGCCCCGGCGATGGCTTCCACGGCCTTTTCCACATCAGCATCGTCCAAAACCAGTTCGATTTTCACCTTCGGTAGGAAGTCGACCACATATTCTGCACCGCGATAGAGCTCCGTGTGCCCTTTTTGCCGGCCAAAGCCGCGCACATCGACAACGGTCATGCCCTGCAGGCCAATCTCGTGGAGCGCCTCCTTCACATCATCCAGCTTGAAGGGTTTGATGATCGCTTCAATCTTTTTCATGGCGTCTTCCTTGGCGGCGTTTTCAACCGTACAAAATCAATCGCAACCGATACAAGAGCAGATCGATCGAAAGAAGGCGTCCATGACCATCCTCCTCACGGCAGAAGAAATGCGTCGGGCGGAAGCCGCGGCGATAGCGGACGGGCATTCGGGCGCGGCGATGATGGAAGCAGCCGGCGAAGGCGTCGCCGCGCTGATCAAGCGAGGATGGGATAAGCGCGCCGTAGCGATTGCATGCGGTCCCGGCAATAATGGCGGCGACGGCTTTGTCATCGCGCGTCATTTGAAAGAAGCGGGTTGGTCCGTGCGCGTTGGATCGCTCGGCGAGCGCACCGCATTGAAGGGCGATGCGGCGTCAATGGCCGGTCGCTTTGACGGCGATATTGAGCCTTTAAGCCCCACGGTTTTCGACGGCGCCGGTCTTATTGTGGACGCGCTGTTCGGCGCAGGCCTGTCGCGGCCGCTCGAAGGTGAGACCGCATCAATCGTCAGCGCCATGAATAACCATGCGGCGCCCGTGGTTGCCGTTGACATTCCGTCCGGCGTGAATCCGGATAGCGGCGCGGTCGCGGGCGATGCGGTTCGGGCCGCGCGCACAGGAACCTTTTTCACAAAAAAGCCTGGGCACGTGCTTTTTCCGGGACGAGCCTTTTGCGGCGCTGTTGATGTGCTCGACATCGGCGTTAAGCCGGCGGTCTTTCAAGAGATTAAGCCGAAGACGGCGGAAAACACGCCGCAGCTTTGGGGCGGCGCATTCCCGCGGCCGACCTTTCAAAGCCATAAATACTCCCGCGGCGCGGCGGCGGTGTTCACCGGACCGCGTTTTGCGACGGGCGCGGCGCGCCTTTCGGCGATCGCGGCGTTGCGGGCGGGAGCCGGGCTCGTGACGCTTGTCTCTCCGATGAGTGCAGCCGACGAGAATGCGGCCCATGCGACAGCCTTGATGGTCAAGATCGCGGAAAACGCCGAGCACGTCGCGGAACTCTTAAGAGACCCGCGTATTCGGGCGGCGCTGATCGGTCCCGGCGCTGGCGTCGCGCCCGCGACCATGGATAAAGTATTGGCAATCCTGAATGATGAGACCGCCGCCGTGCTCGATGCCGATGCGCTAACGAGTTTTGAAAACGCGCCTGAACCGCTGTTCGATGCGCTGAATCCCGACGACATCATCACGCCGCATGAAGGCGAGTTTATGCGCCTCTTCACCGGCCTCATTGAATCGCCGAAAGCCCGCCTCAGCGCGGCCCGGGCCGGTGCACAAAAGGCGGGCTGTATTGTGGTGTTGAAAGGGCCGGACGCGGTCGGCGCGGCGGCGGGGGGGCGCGCGTCGGTCCTCGACGGTGAGCCGCCCGATGTGGCGGCGGCCGGGGCTGGGGCGGTGCTGGCGGGGGGC
>JBCAXE010000084.1:0-3289 GCA_038534195.1 Pseudomonadota bacterium | reverse complement strand
CGACCAACAGTCAGGAGACCCCCGCAGCGTACATCGGTATGAAATTGTGGGATTTCTCGAGCGCCGCCGCCTTGCGAATACGAAGCGAGCGGACGTCATCGCCGCTTACCTGCGTAATACGATCGTTGCCCCATTCGTCTATATACTGATCTGTCCTTTAGTCATGTTGGACATTCTCGCCACACTCTTTCAACAAGTCGGCTTTCGGTTATGGCGTATTCCCCAAGTTCAAAGAAAAGAATTTGTCATTGTTGATCGCTACCGGCTCGACCAACTCAACCTCTTTCAGAAATTCAACTGCGTCTATTGCGGTTACGCGAACGGCGTTATCGCCTACGCGCGAGAAATCGCCAGCAGAACCGAACTTTATTGGTGTCCAATCAAACATGAAAAGATCGCCGGCGATCCACATCAACGTTACAGCGGCTTCATCGAGTTTGGCGAAATGAGAGATTTGCAACGCGAACTGCAATTGCGGCGTCGCGATCTCCTGCGGGACGGCGATTAAGGACTACGCAATGTGCCGACTCTACGGATTTTGCGCCACAGAAGCGACAAAAGTTGAATGCACCCTTGTTCATGCGCAAAACGCATTAATAGCTCAGAGCAAGAGCGATCAGTCAGGCAAGAGCCACGCCCATGGATGGGGCGTCGTTACTTATGAAGACGAAAAACCTCACCGGGAACGACAAGCCTGGGCCGCTTATCACGGGGAGCATTTCGAGCGCGCCGCATCGAAAATATATGCGCCGCTCGTAGTGGCCCATGTCCGCCGTGCGACTGTCGGCGGGCCTTCTTTGGAGAACACCCATCCATTTACATTCGACCAATGGACCTTCGCCCATAACGGCACCATTCCCCATTTCGATCGTTTAAAGCCACGGTTCCTAGAAAAGATCGATCCTAAGCTACGCAAAAAGATTGAGGGCGAAACCGACAGCGAGCATCTTTTTTACTTCGCTTTGACGAAGCTCGAAAACGCTGAGTGCGATAATTTGACTGATCTCCTCACCACCTTGGCGCAGGAAGTAGAAGACTGGGTTCACGATATCAGCCCTACAGCGAAACTAGGACTCAATGTTATTTTGACAGATGGGAAAATGATCGCCGGGTCCCGGCTTGGACGCTCTCTTTTTTACGTTCAACGTCAGGGGATTTATGATTGTGAAATCTGCGGATTCCCTCACATACATCACAGCCCTGATCGTTCGCATAATGCGCTGGTCGTCGCGTCCGAACCGATCACGCACGAAGCGTGGAATGAGATTCCTGAGCGATCAATTTGGCGTGCGGATATTAAGTCCGGACATATCGCGATATCGAGATTCTAACGCCTGATCATTTAGGCCACGAATATCGATAGGTTTGAAACGCGCAATCCCCTCGTTCCGGGGCGGGTGAGACTTCAGCACAACAGCTCATGCAGAATAATGGCGTTTTAATGGCCTAACGCATTAACGTGTGTCTATGATGGCCAGAGGGACCTTATCTTAGGCGGCAGACAACTTTTCACGTTGTCAATTTCCCCTTCTGAAATTTTCTCGTCGAGAAGCGCAAACACCGCTCTTACGATTTCGTTTGGATCACGCTGCACCTTCGTTTTTTGAAACGCCTGCTGGATGTGATCAGTGAATTCATCCGCCGTTCGGTCTTTGCTTGGACCGGCGCCGGGGCGCCATCCTTCAAAATAAAATCCGCGAACCAACATCGGCAATTGCGCCGCGAGGCCCGCCGCCGTATTCGCCGGCAACCGATCGCGTAAGGCATGGAGCGTCTCGCGCAATGCCCGATAGGCGTCTTCCCGCTCATCAAAGTGCAAGCTGCCCATCAGCTCTTTTAGCCAGATATTTGTTGTGTGGACTGTGTCATCGAAAACGGTCATGCCGGACAGGCTCATTGGCTTCTCCTTTTTCTGTGACGGCGCGACGAATTTCCGTCAGCCCTGAAACGGGAAAGCCCGCGGCGCTGTCGCTCCACGTAAAGGTCTCCCCAAACGCGCTGCGCGCCAGCCGCCTCGCGGGCTCCGTCGCATCGGATCATCGCCTCACTAATCCATCGCTAAAGCCGATCCATACCCAAAAAGATATTTCACGATTTCGCTTCTTTAGGTCAGCTCCTCTTTGCGGCTTGATCACGATAACGCGGGCCGAGACGCGAAAAATTGAGTTGAGTCAACTTTGTGAATTTTTTTAAAAATGATCCCGTTCGTACTGGTCGAGATCGTAACCGGCGAGCGACAAACCCTCTTCCAGATAATCGCTGAAGAGCGGCGTCTGCTTTGAGTAAAGAGAAATATGCTTATGCTCCAGATTAACGGCTTCATCGCGGGCCTTTGCGAAATCCGCAATATCGAAGTCGCCGCGGCCTATCCAGGTTAGCGTCAGCAGATCGAGTTGTTCATCCTCGTTCAAAGCCTCTAACGCCGAGGACAATTCTTCTTCGACGGCGTCATCCGGGCTATCCTCCAGCACCGCAACTTCTTTGTCATCAGTCGGATTTGACCCTGTTTGCAAATCCGCGCTCTCCGTTTTGGCGTCGAATTCGCGGGCCTTCATCAAAATGAAAAACGCTTTCTCTGGATCAAGGGAAATATTGGGGATCGACTCTGGCATTTTCTGTAATTCCTCAAGCCGGTCTAACCGTCGTCGCTTGCGGACCCTTATCGCCGCGCGTCTCCGCAAAGGTTACGCGATCTCCAACTTTCAGGCGGTCAAAACCGTTTTTGGCCACGCTGTTTCTATGGAAATAGATTTCTCGACCGTCGAAGGTTTCGATAAAGCCGAAATCTTCTTCGGCGATCAACGTCCCGACAACGGCTTGCGGGGGATCGTCGTGATGCTTTACGGCGCCGCGCAATTTGCGCGCCTCGTCTTGCAACTGCCGTCGCGCCGCCATGAACGCGTCGCGGATCGCCACGTAAACGTCTTCATGAGCGTGGTCTTTCGGAGGATTTCGATTAGCCATCACTTCACGCCCATCGGGCAGCGTTAAGTGAACGGAGACACTGTAAAGGTCGCCATGCACATGGCGTTTTTGCGGTTTCGCGATAACCGCGCGACAAGCCGTAATGCGTCCAAAAAATCTTTCAAGTTTCGCGATCTCGTTGCGGACGCGTGCGGAAATCGCATCGGACGGCTCAAGCCCTTCAAAGGCGATTTTCGGATCAGTTTCCATACACGACAATCCAGCTCCAACCAGAAAGTACGCCTCGAACAGAACACCATGGGTTCCCTGTAGAAACTGACAAATCTGCAAATGTATAGTTATTGTTGCCTTGAGCAGTCACAAT
>JBCAXE010000083.1:0-3560 GCA_038534195.1 Pseudomonadota bacterium | reverse complement strand
GCAATGTGCCTGCGCTGACGGCTGAACAATATCTCTCAGCCCTCGGAAACGCCGTTCGTCACTCCGTGCCGCCGCCAACGGCGATGGTGCTTTGTTACCCGTCCAATCCAACGGCCGAAGTGGTTGATCTCGAGTTTTACAAGGACGCCGTGAAGTTTGCGAAGAAGCATGATCTCTGGATCCTGTCGGACCTTGCCTACAATGAGATTTACTTCGAGGAGCAGCCACCATCGATCTTGCAGGTTGATGGGGCGAAGGACGTGGCGGTTGAGACCACGACCCTCTCCAAGACGTATTCTATGGCCGGCTGGCGGGTTGGATTTGCCGCCGGAAACGAACGCCTGATCGGCGCGTTGGCTCGCGTGAAATCCTACCTCGATTACGGCGCGTACACGCCGATCCAGGTTGCGGCGTGTGCGGCGCTAGACGGCCCTGACAGCGTCGTCGAAGACATGCGGGAAACCTACCGTGTTCGCCGCGACGCCCTGGTGGAGAGCTTCACGCGCGCCGGATGGGAAATTCCCAGCCCAAGAGCGTCAATGTTCGCGTGGGCACCGATCCCGCCGATCTACAAGGAGCGAGGCAGCCTTGAGTTTTCGCTGGAACTGATTGAAGAGGCCCATGTCGCGGTTTCGCCGGGCGCGGCGTTCGGCGAGTACGGCGACGGATATGTTCGGATCGCACTTGTGGAGAACGAGCAGCGGATCCGCCAGGCGGCGCGCAACATTCGCAAGTTTCTTGCGGCGCGCGGCGTGAATGAAATTGCCGCCGCTTGAGAGGCGTGGGGCTGTAAGAAGGAATACGTCCGTGGGGCCATTGAAACTCGGAGTCGCAGGGCTCGGCCATGTCGGCTGTGGGCTCATAGATCTTGTTTTGCGCCAGGATCGCTTGCGACTTCCCGGCGCAATCGAGATTGCGGGCGTGTCAGCGCGAAGCCGAAGCCGCAACCGCGCAGTCGACATTTCCGGCTACCGCTGGTTCGACGACGCGGCCACGCTTGCTGAAGACCCCGGGATTGATGTCTTCGTCGAACTCATGGGAGGCTCGGACGGTCCCGCCAAGTTCGCCGTCGAGACGGCGCTGAAAGCTGGAAAGCCGGTAATCACCGCCAACAAGGCGCTTATTGCAGAACATGGGGCGGCGCTTGCGGCGCTGGCGCATGAGAACAATGTGGACCTCTTGTTTGAAGCGGCGGTCGCAGGCGGCGTGCCGATTGTGCGTGTACTCCGCGACTCGCTCTCTGGCGTTGAAGTTCAGCGCGTGTCGGGCATCCTCAACGGCACCTGCAACTTTCTGCTGTCCGAGATGCTCTCGACGGGGCGTGACTATTCCGACGTTCTCGAGGAAGCCCAGCGGCTCGGCTATGCTGAAGCAGACCCCACGCTCGATGTTTCCGGCGTCGACGCGGCGCACAAGGCGGCGATCCTCTCGTCCATCGCCTTCTCGGCTGACCTTGATTTCGGGATGGTATCCGTCGACGGCGTTGAAAACATTCAGTCTGTGGATCTCAATCTGGCCGAGCGGCTCGGGTTCGTGATCAAACTGATTGCCGAGGGTGTGCTGAGCGACGCGGGCGTTGTTTGCCGCGTCGCCCCGAAAGCACTGCCAGCGGAACATCGCCTCGCGCGGGTCAATGGCAGTTTGAACGCTGTCCGGGTTGAGGCCGATCCGGTTGGTGCCGTCACGCTTACGGGCCCAGGTGCCGGGGCCGGTCCGACGGCCAGCGCCGTGATGGGGGACGTCGCGAAGCTCTTTACGCCGACAGCGCGAGCGCCATTCGGGCGTGCCGAACACCATATCAGCCGGAAATTCGTCGCTGGGGACGATAACGAACGAGGGGCATATTTCCTGCGCGTTTACCTCGCTGACCGGTCTGGTGCGCTCGCGGAGTTGACTGAGGCGCTAGCCGCTGAAGGGGTGTCTGTTGACAAGTTGCTGCAGGATTCTGCGGGCGAAGACGGAGCCGCGCCCGTTGCGCTTGTGACCCATGTCTGCACCTCCGGCGAAATGGCACGCGCCATGCACCGTCTCGCCAATCTCTCTGCAAGCGTTGACGTGCCTCGTGTGATCCGTATCGAAACCGCAGAATAATCCTTTGTGCCTGCGAAATGGCCCTGGAGTGAAACAATGACGAAGAGCATACTGATTCCAAATCTCGCCGACGCCATGGTGCGTGTCGGGGAAGCCGCCGCGATTGCGTCCTACGGCATGGTTGGCCGTGGCGACGAAAAAGCTGCCGACCAGGCCGCGGTCGACGCCATGCGAACGGCGTTTAACGCCGTAGACTTCAAAGGCCGTATCGTGATCGGCGAAGGCGAGCGCGACGAAGCGCCGATGCTGTATATCGGCGAAGAAGTCGGAACTGGAAACGGCCCCGAGATCGACATCGCGCTCGATCCGCTGGAAGGCACCACGCTGACAGCCAAAGCCATGGCCAATGCGCTCGCGGTGCTGGCGATCAGCCCCCGAGGCGGACTGCTGCATGCGCCGGATACCTATATGGACAAGATTGCCATCGGCCCAGGCTATCCCGCCGGCGTGGTTAGTCTTGAAGCCAGCCCGTCCGAGAACATCGCCGCCCTTGCGAAAGCGAAAGGCGTTGCCGTGTCAGACATGACGGCCTGCGTCCTCGATCGCCCGCGACATGCGGACATTATCGAAAGCCTGCGTTCAGCGGGCGCGCGCATCAAGCTCATCACCGATGGCGACGTTGCCGGCGTGATCAACACCACTGACCCTATGACCGGCATCGATCTCTATATCGGTTCCGGCGGCGCGCCCGAGGGCGTTCTGGCGGCTGCAGCGCTGAAGTGCGTGGGCGGCCAGATGGAAGGTCGGCTCATTTTCCGTAACGATACCGAACGCGATCGTGCGACCCGCCACGGCGTGAAGGATTTCGACAAGCTCTATACGCTGGACGAAATGGCCTCGGATGAAACCGTTTTTGTCGCGACCGGCGTCACAAAAGGCGAATTGGTCGACGGTGTTCGTGTCCACAACGGCGAAGTCCATACCCACACGCTGGTGATGACATCAGCGGACGGCATGGTGCGCACCATTCGCTCCAAACGCCCGATCTAGTCTAAGATCGGCGGATGAGTTCGCCGATTCGAGAAACACTCTTCAACGTCCAGCGGTCCCTTACCGGACGGTTCTGGACGTTGGGAGCGCATGACGACCAATTGGTCCGCAAACTGGCGAGCGTTGTAGGCGGCGACGACTTGCTCGGGCGCTTGCTCGCAGGCCGCGCCGTCGAGCCTGACGATGTTAAAGCCTATCTGAACCCAACGCTGCGTCAGACGTTCCCGGATCCGTCGAGCTTTGCCGACATGGACAAGGCCGCCGGTCTCGTCATGGACGCGATCGAAGCGAAAAAGCCCGTAACGGTTTTTGCTGACTATGACGTCGACGGAGGAACCTCTTCGGCGCTGCTCGCTCGATATTTTCGCGCATGGGGGCAAGACCTTGGCCTGTACGTGCCAGACCGTCTGAAAGAGGGCTATGGACCGTCTCCCGAGGCGTTCCAGGCAATCAAGGCCAACGGAACAGAGTTGGTGATT
>JBCAXE010000082.1:0-3832 GCA_038534195.1 Pseudomonadota bacterium | reverse complement strand
ATTTTCCTTGGCGAAGACGCCGATCTCGCCGAGCTGGTCAGCGCTTACGCCATCGACCGCGAATCGCAACTGGCGACCGCGCGCCCGTCGATCGCGGGCCTGCCGCTTGAGACCTCCATCTATACGCTCGACCCTGCGCGCGCACGGTTCGGCGATTTTCTCACTGACGAACGCATCGCCCGCGTCGCCGACGCCGCGCGCGAGGGACGCAAGCTCCTGGTGGGCGTCGTTGAAGTTCAGGACGGGCAATTTTACGCCTTCGATCTCACCGCCCTCGCCGCCAGCGGCCGCGACCCCGACGAGATCCGCCAGTGTTACACCGAAGCGGTGTTTGCGAGCGCCGCTGTCCCTGTCGTGTTCCCGCCAGTTTTGTTCGACAACCGACAATATTTCGACGGCGGCGTGCGCGCCGCAGTGTTCCTCGACGCGGCGGTCAAAGCCCTCGGCGCGATGCGGGCGGACGACGCGGCGGGCGGCAAAGTCTACGTCCTCTTCAACGGCTATCTCGACACGCCGCCGCAAGACGACCTCGCCGTCAGCGTCCTCGACGCGCTGATGCGCACCCGCGAGATCACCTTCGACCAGATCGACCGCACCTCGCTCCAGACCATCGCCAAACTCAAAGACCGCTTCGCCGTCAACTGGGCCCGCATCGAACCGGGCCTCTGCGCCGACCGCCGCGCGCAAGCCCCCGACGAAAACATCTTCAATGCACCATTCATGAATTGTCTGATCAGCGAAGGACAAAGAGAAGGCGCGAGCCCGGCGCCGTTTTCAAGGATTAAGTGAGGGGGGCGCCCCTTCCCTTCCGCACAGCATCGCCTACATTCCCCCCATGCCTGCGAAACGCAAACCGACGCCTCAGCCGACCACGCCGACAGCCGAGTTGACGCCCGGCGGGTTTTCCGAGGCCGTCGCGACCTATCATGAGAAATACGCCGCGACCGCGTGGGAGCCGCACCGCCCGGAACGCCCGGAAACGGCGAAGGCGTTGTCGAAGCCGTTGCGCGTCGTCTCCGATTATGCGCCGGCGGGCGATCAGGTGACGGCGATCCCCGAGCTGACGGGCGGCGTGCGCGAGGGCGAATGGGACCAAGTGCTGCTCGGCGCCACCGGCACCGGCAAGACCTTCACTATGGCCAAAGTGATCGAGGCGGCGCAGCGCCCGGCGCTGATCCTCGCGCCCAACAAGACCCTCGCCGCCCAGCTCTATGGCGAATTCAAGGCCTTCTTCCCCGATAACGCCGTTGAATATTTCGTCTCCTACTATGATTACTACCAGCCGGAAGCCTATGTTCCGCGTACGGACACCTACATCGAAAAAGAATCCTCGATCAACGAACAGATCGACCGCATGCGCCACGCGGCGACGCGCGCGCTCCTGGAACGCGACGATGTGGTGATCGTCGCCTCGGTCTCCTGCATCTACGGCATCGGCTCGGTGGAAACCTATACGGCGATGACCTTCACGCTGAAGCACGGCCAGGAAATCGAACGCAAACAGTTGCTCGCCGATCTCGTGGCGCTCCAATATAAGCGCGCCGACGCCGGGTTCGCGCGCGGCTCCTTCCGGGCGCGCGGCGACGTCATCGAGATCTTCCCCGCCCACTATGAAGACCGCGCCTGGCGCGTCTCCATGTTCGGCGACGAGGTCGAGGCGATCACCGAATTTGATCCGCTCACGGGGCAAAAGTCCGGCGACATGGACCAGATCACCGTCTACGCCAACTCTCACTATGTGACGCCGCGCCCGACGCTCAATCAGGCGATGGAGCAAATCAAACGCGAGCTTAACGAAACCCTGCCGACGATGCGCGAAGAAGGCCGCCTCCTGGAAGCGCAACGGCTCGACCAGCGCGTCCAGTTCGACCTTGAGATGATGGCCGCCACCGGCTCTTGCAACGGCATCGAGAATTATTCGCGCTATCTGACCGGCCGCAAACCGGGCGAACCGCCGCCGACGCTGTTTGAATATCTCCCTGAAAACGCGCTCATCTTTTGCGATGAAAGCCATGTCACCGTGCCGCAGATCGGCGCCATGTTCCGCGGCGACTTCAACCGCAAGCGTACGCTCGCGGAATATGGCTTCCGCCTGCCCTCCTGCATGGACAACCGCCCGCTAAAATTTGAAGAGTGGGAAAAAATGCGCCCACAGACGATCCACGTGTCCGCAACACCGGGCCCGTGGGAGCTGGAGCGCACGGGCGGCGTCTTCACCGAACAGGTGATCCGCCCCACCGGCCTCGTCGATCCGGAAGTGGAAGTGCGCCCGGTCACCGGCGACACCACGAATCAGGTGGACGACGTGATCGCGGAGTGCAAAACGGTCGCCGCCGAGGGCGGGCGCGTCCTCGTCACCACGCTGACGAAGCGCATGGCCGAAGACCTCACCGAATATATGCACGAACAGGGCGTCAAGGTGCGCTACATGCACTCGGACATCGACACGCTGGAGCGCATCGAGATCATCCGCGATTTGCGTCTCGGCGCGTTCGATGTGCTCGTCGGCATCAACCTCCTGCGCGAGGGCCTCGATATTCCCGAATGCCGCCTCGTGGCGATCCTCGACGCGGACAAGGAAGGGTTCTTGCGCTCGGAGACCTCCCTCGTCCAGACCATCGGACGCGCCGCGCGTAATGTTGACGGCCGCGTTATTCTCTATGCGAACCGCATCACCGGCTCCATGGAACGCGCCATGGGCGAGACCGAACGCCGGCGCGAGAAACAACTGGCGCATAACCGCGAACACGGCATCACGCCGGAATCAACCAAGGCGGCCATCGCCGATATCGCCAACTCCGACGATGAAGGCGCCAAAGCCGCCGCCGGACAGACTTTCGTTGGACATCGCGGCGTCGGCGCCGCCAAACCGGGCGCCGGGTTCAGCGAAGAGGCCGAGGACTTCGCCGCGCCGGGGCACAATCTCGCGAAGCATCTGGAGCATCTGGAAAAAGAAATGCGCGACGCCGCCGCCAATCTCGAATTCGAAACAGCGGCGCGACTGCGCGACGAGATCAAACGCCTGCAAGAGGTGGAGCTCGCCGTCGCTGACGATCCGCTGGCGCGCCAGTCACAAGTTGCGCCGCAAACGGAAGACGCCGCCGGCAAGTCAAAGCCGCCCAAGCGCCGCAGCGCGCGCCGCCGCCGCGCGTTTTAACCAGCATATGGTGGCGTCTGATTATTCCGTTTACCGATCGGTAATTTTCGGTCAGTCTTCGATAGCTCACGTCGTTGGCACCCCAGCAAAAAATGTGGGTCGCTGGTGTAGGGCGGGCTATAGCCCGCCGCCGCCGAGGGCGTCACAAACACCGTATCGGCGGGGATGGTGACTCCGCATTGATCCACTGCGAATTCCATTCGATAGATTAGGCGAAACGCAAATCTCATGCTTGCTGCGTCATGGACCCCGCGGTCAAGCCGCGGGGAGTCGGTGATGGTGGGCACAAGGTGGCCTTAAGTCAGGTCCGCTATCGCTGCGCACACAGACGATAAATTTACCTCTTTCACCTCCACCCTTTCCGACTCGCCATGGCCGGCCGCGAAGGCGGTCACGTTAAGGGTACGCGCGCCTTTGCGCGCGGGCATGGCGTCCATCTTAGGGCTGGGGAAAGCAGCGGATGGATATTTGGCGTAAAGACAGGCAAAAATCCTCGAAGGATGAAAAGAATGCCTCGCGTTTCGGCGAAATGACTCCCGCCCTAAGGCGGAGCGAACGGACGCTGTCCATGCCACCGTCATCCTGACGAAAGTCAGGATCCAGGGCGGCGGATCGCAAGTGAAGCTTTTAAAGCACGTCGTCGTCGCATTATCGCGGTCCCTAACCCTCACATCC
>JBCAXE010000081.1:0-4403 GCA_038534195.1 Pseudomonadota bacterium | reverse complement strand
CCGGAGATTGCACGATCTAAGCGGCGGCGCCGTTCCTTCCGCACAGGAAATCGTGGCGGCCGAAGCGGCGCGTGATAGAGCCGCGGCCGTCTTTCAGAGTGCGGGCGCACAGCTTTTGCAGAATGAAGCCCTTTATAAGGTCGACGCCACCGAGTTGGAAAAGGCGGAAGTCTTTTCGCCAATCCGTGGGGTGGTCCTATCTCGGCTCGTTGATCCGGGCCAGACCGTGGCGGCGGCGCTGCAGACCCCGGAAATGTTCATCATCGCTGAAGACCTAACAGAAATGGAGTTGAGCATTGAAGTCGATGAGGCTGACGTCGGCCAGGTGCGTGAAGGGCAAACAGCGATATTTACTGTTGACTCATATCCGGATGAAGAATTTCCCGCCGCAATCACACAAGTGCGGTTTCAGCCGATCGTAAATGGCGGCGTCGTCGTTTATGAAGCAATACTGTCAGTCGACAATTCCGATCTTCGGTTGCGACCGGGTATGACGGCGACAGCGATTATCACCACTGATCAAATTTCGAACGCAGTCCTCGTGCCGAACGAGGCGTTGCGTTTCGCCCCGCGCCAAGCGTCCGCGGACTCACAGGAATCGGGTGGAATCATGAGCGCCTTGGTGCCGCGCCCGCCAGACGGAAATCACGCTTCGGCGCCGCAAATTGCACGAGGAAAGAACCGACAGATCTGGACGTTAAACGGCGAAGGCGAACTGGCGCCGGTTTCTGTACAGATCGGCGCGAGCGATGGCGCCTTCACGCAGATCGTATCCGGCGCTCTCAAAGTCGGCGATGAAGTCGTCACGGAGCAAAGGGAATTGCAATGAGTGCGGCGCACAGACTTGCTAATCGAATGGAAGGCGAGCGACCGCTTATTCAATTGATCGGTCTAACGAAAGGTTTTGGGCAAGGCGAGGCGGCCGTCAAGGCGCTGCGCGGCGTCGATCTTTCGATCATGCGCCAGGAGTTCGTCGCGGTGATGGGGCCGAGCGGCTCCGGCAAATCGACTTGCATGAACATCATCGGATGTCTCGATACGCCGACCGCTGGCACCTACCTATTCGACGGTCTGGATGTTGGGGCGCTTTCCCAAGATCAACGCGCCCTTTTACGACGGCAATATCTCGGCTTCGTTTTTCAAGGCTTCAACCTCCTTGGGCGTACGAGCGCATTGGAGAATGTCGAGCTACCGCTTCTTTACCGCGGCATTGCCGCCGAGGAACGAAGGGAGCTTGCCCGTAAGGCGCTTCACGATGTCGGGCTTGACGGTCGTGAAAGCCATACGCCTGCGGAACTGTCAGGCGGCCAGCAACAGCGTGTCGCCTTCGCCCGTGCGATGGTTACAAATCCGACTATCCTTCTCGCGGACGAACCGACTGGGAATCTTGATACCAAGACAAGCATAGAGATATTGGAACTGATGGTTTCACTGAATGAAGTCCGTGGCGTTACCATCATAATGGTGACCCATGAACCAGACATGGCCGAATATGCCCGTCGGTTTGTCAACTTTGTCGACGGCGAAGTGGAAACCGACCGAAAAACGATGCGGGCCGCCTGATGCTGATAAGCGCTTTCAAGCTCGCCATTCGCTCTATCCTCGGCAATGCTATGCGTTCGATATTGACCATGCTCGGCGTTATCATCGGCGTCGGCTCGGTGATCACGATGGTGACGCTCGGGGCAGGCGCTACAGCTTCTGTTACCTCTGATATCGAAAGTCTTGGCTCAAATCTCGTTATGGTGCTGCCCGGTGGTGGTATGCGCCTTGGCGGGCGGGAAATTTCAAAACCCTTCAAGCAAGAAGACGCCGAAGCCATCAGCCGCCAAATTGTAGGGGCGCAGGCCGTTTCGCCGACCTCGATCAGCAGCATTGTCGCGGTCAAGGGAAACGAAAATTGGTCGACGTCAGTCAACGGCGTCACGCAAGACTATTTTAAGGTCTATGATTGGTCATTCGACTACGGGCGGCCTCTATCGGCGAGCGAGGTCCGTTCCGGAGCCTCGGTTTGCATCATCGGCGCGACTATTCGCGAGGAGCTCTTCGGCGACATCAACCCTATCGGTTCCAGTATAAGATTACGGAACGTATCGTGCCGTGTCGTCGGCCTGCTTGCAGCCAAGGGGCAATCAAGTTTCGGTTCTGATCAGGACGACATTATTCTCGTCCCGCTACGGATGTTTCAGCGGCGCATTTCCGGCAGTACCGACGTGGCTATGATTTCGGTTTCCGTTAGAGAGGGCGCATCGCTCGCGATCGTCAAGCGGGATATAACCTATCTGATGCGCGAGCGCCGGCGCATATCAACGGGTGAAGACGATGATTTCAGCGTTCGCGACATGACTGAAATTTCTGACATGTTGAGTTCGACAACTCAAATTATGACGATGTTGCTCGGGGCGGTGGCCGGAGTCAGCCTGCTTGTCGGCGGTATTGGTATTATGAACATCATGCTTGTCTCCGTTACCGAGCGGACGCGTGAGATTGGAATCCGTCTCGCAATCGGCGCCCGGAAAAACGACGTGTTGCTTCAATTCCTCGTAGAAGCAGTGGTGCTGTCGTCGCTCGGCGGGCTCATCGGCGTTATTTTAGCGATTGTCGCTTCCATAACGCTCGCCGGCATGATCGGGGTTCCGTTCACGCCGGATCCTTCGATTATTGTCCTGTCCTTCGTTTTTTCCGCTGTGGTTGGCGTCGTATTTGGCTTTTTCCCTGCACGCCGCGCCGCCAACCTTAACCCGATCGAGGCGCTGCGACATGAGTAAGCGTAAATTATTAAGCCGCATGCTGACATCCGCGCTATTGGCTTTTCTCGGCGGTTGCGCTGTCGGCCCCGACTATGTAGCGCCGGAATTCGATATGCCCGCCGCGTGGGCGGGGGCGCCTCAAGATATGCAGGTAAAAGTCCGTGCCGACGCGCTTGCCGAATGGTGGACCCTGTTCGACGATCCCGCTCTCGTCGGCCTTGTGAAGCAGGCGGTGTCCAACAGTCCGGATCTGGAAATCGCTCTCGCTAGGGTGCGCGAAGCGCGCGCCCAACAGGGTGTCGTCCGCGCCGACCTTATTCCAGGCATCGATGCGAGCAGTTCCGCCTCGACAACGAGCAGCGAAGACCGCGCAGGCGTTTCCGATTGGCGTGAGCTCTATACGGCGGGCGTCGACGCGGTTTGGGAGATTGACATTTTCGGCGGGCGGCGCCGCTCTCTCCAGTCCGCGAACGCAAACATCGAAATACGCGAGGCGGATTATTTTGACGTCCTCATCAGTCTCGCCGCAGAAACCGCCTTTACCTATGTGGATATCCGCGCGTTCCAGGAGCGGCTGCAAATCACACAATCTAATCTCGAAGCCCAGCAAGAAACGTTGGTTCTCACGCTTTGGCGCGCGCAGGCCGGCATAGGGACATCGCTGGAAGTTGAGCAGGCCCGATCGAACCTCGAATCGACACGCGCCTTAATTCCGGCGCTGGAAGGCGAACTCGCCGCCGCCCTTAATCGGCTATCGATTATTTTAGGCGAAGCGCCGGGCGGACTTGACGCCATTATTGTGCAGCGCGGTCCGGTGCCGGTGGCAACGGAAGACATGGCGGCGGGCGTCCCGGCGGATCTACTCCGTCAGCGTCCGGATATTCGGTCAGCAGAACGGAGTCTCGCTTTCCAAAGCGCCCGGATTGGCGTCGCGGAAGCCAATTTATATCCGAAATTTTTTCTTCTCGGCTCGATCGGGGGGAGCTCAATGGAGATTTCGGACATATTTGGAAGTGCAAATGTTGCCAAGAGTTTCTCATCGAGCATAACCACGCCGATTTTTCAGGCTGGCCGTCTTCGTCAGAACGTGAGGGTTGAAGACGCTTTATTCGAACAAGCGCTCGCTGGCTACGAGAGCACGGTCTTGAGCGCGTTGAAAGAAGTCGAAGATGCGTTCGCGTCTCTGAATGCCACCCGTCAAACGACAGATGCGTTGGAAAATGGGGTGGATGCGGCGCGGAATGCCTATGAGTTTGCGCGGCTCGAATATGAGGCCGGTGTCATTAACTTCTTTCAGGTTCTGGACGCGCAGCGATCATTGCTTACTCAGGAAGACAGCCTTGTGCAGAGCAGGGCGTCGGAGACGACCGCGGCGATTGCGCTCTATAAAGCGCTTGGCGGCGGCTGGGATGCGTCGGCAACGAATGAAACCGTACATGGATATTAGCTTTGAATACGATCCTACGCGAACGTTAAAGTCCGCTATGAGGATCTAGCGGAATTAAATCCGTTCGCAGAATTGCACGTAATAACACTCGATCAACACAACAATACCTGTTCGTTCCTCTTAAACACTTCAGGACTGCCCGCTTTTCCGCCTTGACGAATTTTTGAACTAACGCGAGTATTTAGATCGTAATGAGGAACTTTCAG
>JBCAXE010000080.1:0-5341 GCA_038534195.1 Pseudomonadota bacterium | reverse complement strand
CAGGATCATGCGCGAAGCGTGATCTGTCACCGTCAAAGGGTAACAGTATCGCCGGTCTCCAAGGCGGAACTCGCCCTTGAAGTCCGCGCACCACAGATCGTTGGGCGCCTGTCCTGTTGATAGGGGCGTTCCCTTCGCCTTTTGGCGTCTGCGCTGCTTGGCGCGTTTGACCAGGCCATGCCGGTCGAGCACCGCATGCACTGTCGATTTGGCCGGGATCCGCACATCCCCGGCGAGGCGGCGGACCAGAAGCTCCCTGATCTTGCGCGCCCCCCAATGCGGCTTGTCCTTCTTGATCTCGACAATCAGCCGTTCGACCGGTTCTGGAAGTTGATTGGCGTAGCGAACGGGGCGCCGCGACCGATCCGTCAGACCGTCAAGTCCCTGATCTTTATAACGATTGTAGATTTTATAGCCGGTCTTCCGGGATATGCCGAACGACCGGCACACATCGCTCATCGTCTCGCCCTCGAGAAGCCGGGCGACAAAGCGCATCCTTTCTTGTTCCACCGAACACTCCTTCCACGGCATCAACACCTCCCGACAAAAGCCAAAAAGTGTTACCCATGTGTCCGGTACGTTCTGTCACCTATGTCTCGGGTCGCTCAACAGCACATCGCCAATCATTGAACCGATCAACGCCGTGGCGCCCATGGCGAATAGGCCCCAAAGCGTGACCCTCATAATGGCTGGCGCGACCGGCGCGCCGCCGGTCCGCGCGGAGACGCCGCCGAGGGCGATTAAACCGGCAATCGAAGCGATGGCGATGCTGGCGAGGCGGCTGTCGACGGGCGCGCTTATGGACGCAATGATTGGCACGCATGCGCCGACGGCGAAACTGAGCGCGGAGGCGAACGCCGCTTGTGTCGGACGCGCTTCCGCGTGGGCGATAAGGCCCAATTCATCGCGAGCGTGCGCGCCGAGTGCGTCATGCGCCATCAATTGGGCGGCCACCTTGTGCGCGAGCGCAGGTTCGACGCCTCTTTGCACATAAATCTGCGCCAACTCTTGGAGTTCTTCTTCTGGCGTTTCTTCCAGAGCGCGCCGCTCGATATCGAGATCGACTTTTTCAATATCAGCCTGGGAACTGACAGAGACGAACTCGCCGGCCGCCATCGAAAGGGCGCCCGCCACGAGACCGGCGACGCCCGTCAATAGAATCGTTGAATTCTCGCCAGTGGCGGCGGCGACGCCCATTAGGAGGCTTGCGACCGACAATAGGCCGTCATTGGCGCCGAGAACGGCGGCGCGCAGCCAGCCTGCTCTCTGGATAAAATGATGCTCGTCGTCAGGGATGCTCATCTCTATCACTTTATCGATTTCAGTGGTGATTGGACAAGCAACGGACCAGTGGCTGTTGAATTTTTACGGGCGTGGCGACTCTGGGAGACCTGCAATGCGCTAATGTACCCTCCGGCGCCCGCAATCTTGAATCCAGCATTCCGGCGAAATGGTCTATCCAATCTGGATTCCGACGCACCGCGTACTAAATAACGTAAGAAATCAGCAACCAAAATAAAGCATGCGCTGATGATTGACGAACAGGCTTCAACGCTGGCCTGGCTGGCGTTTTGCCGCACTAGCGGTCGAATTTCTGGAAGATATATAGCCTGCGGAAACGTCTAAATTGATGCGTCCATAGGCGTATCGAGAAGACGGCGCATACTTTGAGTAATGTGGAGACGATCTTGACTGAATTCACACCGGTATCGGCCAGCTTGGGAGGCGCGCTTATTGGCGCGGCCGCCGTCCTGTTAATGGCATTGAACGGCCGAATAGCTGGAATAAGCGGCATTGCGTCCGGCATGATGGTGTCGCCGGTGGACGATCGATTATGGCGTATCCTGTTCGTTATAGGTCTCGTCAGTGCGCCCTTGATGTGGTCGCTGACCGGCCAGTCCATTGCGTTTGAATTATCCGCAGGCGCGCCGACGATCATTATCGCCGGCTTTCTGGTTGGTTTCAGCACGCGCCTCGGCTCCGGGTGCACGAGCGGGCACGGCGTTTGCGGCGTTTCGCGAGTGTCCGCGCGGTCCATCGCATCAACCCTTGTCTTTATGGGTACCGGGATCGCCACTGTATTCCTAATGAATCTGACTGCGGGCTAGCACGATGAAGAATTTTGCAGCCTTTTTCGCCGGTCTAATATTTGGATTCGGGTTGATTGTTTCCGAAATGGTGAACCCAGCAAAGGTGCGCGCATTTCTCGATGTATTCGGCAGCTGGGATCCGTCGCTCGCCATTGTGATGGGTGTTGCGCTGGCGGTCACTGCAATCGGTTATCGGTTCGTCTTGCAGCGGCCGACGCCGTTTCTGGGCGACCGGTTCCATTTGCCGAATCGCAACGATATTGACGCGCGCTTAATCGTCGGAGCAGCCTGTTTCGGCGTCGGTTGGGGGCTTGTGGGCCTGTGTCCGGGGCCAGCGATCACAGATTTCACCGTCGGCGGCGCGCCTGTCCTCCTATTCTTGGCGGCGATGGCTGGCGGCATGGCGCTGTTTGAAGTCTTTGATCGGACGATCGCCAATGAAGCGCGGTCAAGCGCCTGATTTTGAAGTATCGGCGACGTTTCGCGTCAACTTTTCTCTAAGTGCCGAAGCATCGCTCATGAGGGCGTCGGAATTGGATTCCTGATGAAGAGAAGCGTCCTCGCGAAAACGCTCCGCCAATTCGGCGCGCCGCAATCTGCTTATGATCGAATTTCTCGTTTTTGGAGGAACTGAATTCCCTTCCACTGCCGTGCGCCGCGGGGTCGCTCGATCAAAGTCAGCAAGGGCTTCAGCAGCAATTACGCTCGCTGGGCTTTGCGCCATCAATACGCCGCGCTCGAGCGCCAATTTCATTGTGCCGCGCGACACACCGGCGCGCGCGGCGTTTTTGGCCTGGCTGCAAGCGCAAGCCGCGCACGATGAGGCCACGCCGAGAGCGGCGGCGAGCACATAGCGCTGCTGTGGGCTTGAAAGCACATTCCTCTTGAGCATGTTGTTCAGCGCCAGGAACGCAGAGGTCGCATCGGCTGTTTGGCGGTGTAAGAGATTGACGCCATCACTAATTTCCGCTGCAGCGTTCTTAAAATCAGTCATCTCGACTCCCATATTTTTTCTTATTGTGAAAAATGAGTCTGAGGCTGCGGATTTGAGAGTTTTCACTTCGCCGCGCATCCCCCAAACAAGCGCTGCGCCGCCGCCTCAGACCCAGTAGCTCGGACAGAAAGTTTTTTGTGGAACATCAGGCAGGGGCGGTGTCCCTAAAAACCATCCGCGTTAAAGCCAACTTCGAGCTGCACCTTGGATTTTAGGCGTCAGCATCTTTGGGGCGTTGATCCCAATCAATATTCTCAAAATCGTAAGGATCTTTTGCGGCGATCAATGGCGCAATTTCGACCATATGACCCTGCGCTTGTTGAAACTCAGCACGCTCGCCGCAAAGCGAAATGACCAGAAAAAACGCACAAACGAATTAAGCAGCGGTTGCAAACGTAGCCTTCAGGGCGTCGCCGCGGGCCGATTCATTCTGATAAACCTACGTCAACAGTTCCAATCAAGTGATCGTTCGAAGAGGCTACGGCCATGCTATTGATCGAAAAAGAAAGAAAATCACCGCCAATAGCCAGGGCGCCAATACCAGCCGCGGCGCGTGTGTATCCATCGCCCAGGAGTCCAAGTTGCACCGACTTTGGGGGTGCGCTCCCAATAGCCGCGCCGCCACACATAACGATTGCCTGCCCATCGCCAATAACCGCCGATCCAGATCGCGCCTGCAACGGGGCGGGGCGGCCGCTGGAATCTGCGCGGCGGCGGCGGCGCTGGGCGAACATATACGACGCCGGTGTCCGCTATGATTGGACCATGTCTATAATGCATGTGAACAAAACATCCGGTCAGTAATGGAGCGCAGGCGCCAAGAATGAATAGTCTGAAAGAGAGATTGTGATGTATCGCCATATCCGATCCGTGCTCGCATCAAAATTCTTTTGGATCGACTAGATTAGTCTGCGATCTCGAAACGGGTCACTTTGTGCGCGATATTTTCGCCGGCGCGAGGCGCAACACAGCGCGGCTCAAGCGCAATCATTTGCATCCGGCCACCGATAAGCGCGTGCTCCTTTAACTTGAATTCATTTATGGTGTCTGGGGCAGCTAAACGATAATCGCCAGCAATGTTGAACGATTTTGTGTTATCCGTCCCTTCTTTGTGAAGCCGAAGGACGGTCCAACAAATAAAATCTGTACTTTGTGCAGAAATGCCTTCCTGAAGCTCTCTCACATAACCGGCGCGCCGTTGCAATAAATCGGGGAGCCCGCGCGGCTCGTAATCGCAAGTTAGAAATTTGTCGGAGCCCACAAGCAGGCGGACGTCGCCTTCGATTTCGCAGGTGAGTACGCCAAGGACATCGAAATCTTCGTAGAGCGGGGTGTTGTCCGCATTGGCGGAGGTAAGGCCGCCCAACGTTAGGACGATGATGAATAAGAAGTTTTTCATTGGATAATCCCTGAAACTGATGTTGCCGTGACAATGCTCTTTCTGAAAACAGGATCATTGATTGGGATCAAGCAATCGGCATTCCTGACTGCGGTATGCATTCTTCAAGGATCGCTTGCGTCGAGGCTCGATGTAGGGCTTTCGCGCAGCCATCGGAAAATACTCTTAGCGTGGGTAAGCCGTTGACCTTGATCAAACAGCTTGCTCATTTTGACGGGTAAAGTGTGATGAAATGAAGGTAAGATAGTGCATTTGCGATGTATTTTTTCCGTAGACTGAGCACGTTCTATGAGAATTGGGTTTTCGTATGATTGATTCTCCAAGAAGGTGAACGTCGATTGTGATGGGAGAGAAGAGTGATGGAGGTAAATGCTGTTCCCTTTTATGACACCAGCGATAATCCCACAAATTGTTGCCCTCGTTTCAATCCCGAAGGATGGAACGATCGGCGCCTTAATTTTAAGGACAAGCGGTTCGTGAGGGCGACGACGAAGAGCATCATGCATGTGCCGATTAATATGGGAAAGGTTTTCCCGAAGACCTTTCTCGCGATCACCGATGCCGGTGCTGATGACCCTAACGACGTACTCGTCCTCAGTCGCGATACTTCTCCATGGAAGGGAGAGCATTATTTCGCGGTTTCGAAAGACGTTCCCGGCGAAGAAATGGCCTTCCTATCAGGTCGATACATGACAAAAGTATTTGAAGGTCCGTATAAAGACGCGAAAAAGTGGCGTAAAGATTTGAAAGGAACGGTCAGCGGCGATGAAGAAAAATCGCCTGATATCTTTTTCTTTTACACGACCTGTCCAAAGTGCGCGAAATTCTACGGTAAGAATTACGTTGTGGGTCTCGTTG
>JBCAXE010000079.1:0-5663 GCA_038534195.1 Pseudomonadota bacterium | reverse complement strand
GTGTAGAAAGCGCGCCACTGGGGCTCGTTAATGTCGCCATATTCGATAATGTCGGAGGCTTTGAGCGCGGGGGAGGCGACTTCGAGCGCCGTCACCCAGTCGGCGACGGAAAAGAGCGAGACGCCGGCGATGAAGGCGTCCGGATAGGCGGCGAGGACGGCGTTGACTGCATAGCCGCCATAGGACCCGCCGGCGACGGCGGCGCGGCCTGCGTCGACGCGCCCGTCCTTACGCAGATGATCCAGCATGTCGATGAGATCGCGGATGCTGTCGAGGCGCTTTTCGCGGTCGTCGAGCGCGGAATAGGCGCGCCCGAAGCCGGTGGAGCCTCTCACATTGGGCTCAAAGACGGCGACGCCGCGATCCACATGATACTGAACGATCGGGTCGAAATTGGCGCGCGACTGGCCGGACGGTCCGCCATGGACCTGAAATAGGACCGGCGGCGCGCCGGCGTCTTTGCGCGAGGTTTCGTCCGGCAGATAGAGCATGCCCTGGAGCGTGACGCCGTCGCGCGCGGTGAGCCGGACGCTTTCCGGCCGCACGAGCCGGTCCGCGTCCAGCCCCGCCATGGTCGAGGCGAATACGCGCGCCGCCTTGAGGGTTTTGAGGTCGATCACATAGAGGTCGCCCGGCGTGCGCCAGCCGTTTATCCGCACAAGAAGTTTGTTCGTGTCTTCAGTGCAGCTCAGCGAATAAACGCCTTCGGGCAGGGCGGGCGGCGCGATATCGCGGCCGCGCTTTCGGTCGCGTATGCGCAACGCGTCGAACCCGTCGCGATTTTCCGTCCAGGCGAGATAGCGATCGCCGGCGCTGCACAGAGAGACATTTTCAATGTCATGATCCGCACTTGCGATGAGTTCCGCCGCGCCGCTCTCAATGTCGTAGCGCATGAGCGCGGCGAAATCGCGGCCTGCGCTGCTTGCGAGATAGAGCGCCCTTGCGTCATCCGACCACGCCATGCCGCCGTCGCTATGGTTCGCGCGGTCTTCAACAGCAGGTTTTGACAGCGTAAGCAAAGCGCCCGTTTGCGTGTTCAGCAGGTAAAGATTATCCGCATCCTCGCCGACGGTCTCGGTGACGACGATATGGGCGCCGTCCGGCGAGACGCTTTGCGCGAAAAATCCGAAGCGGCCCTCATAGACGCGCTTCGACTGTCCGCTTTCCAGATCCGCCGTGTAGATATCAAAATCGAGACCGTTGCGTTCGGTCGAGGCGTAGGCGATCGTTTCGCCGTCCGCGCTGAATGCGCCGAAGCGCCGGAAGCCGCCTTCAACGGCGGGCAATACAAGCGTCTCCGCTCCGCCGTCCGCGGCAATCTGGTAATAGGCTTCCTGTTCGTCGCCATTATTGTCGGCGCCGTAAAGGAGGCTTTCGCCGTCCGGCGCCCAGCGGAAGAAAGTGACGCCATTGCCGAAGGTGATCTGGCGCGGCTGGCCGCCTGTCGCGGGGACGGTCCATAATTGGCGCTCGCCGGTGGCGGAGAAAATGAAAGCGACCGTTTCACCGTCGGGCGAAAGCGCCGCCGATCCGGCGCCGCGCGCCATCAGATAGCGTGCAATGTCGGCGGGATCGGAACCGGCGAGGCCGACGCTCACCGCTTCGCTCGACGGCGAAATCGCCTCCAGCGACGGATCAGGCTCTGCGTAACCAAGCGACGGCGCCGCGACAACGGTGAGCGCGGCGGCGAAAATTTTGATAGTCATGAAGGCGCCTCCCTAAAGAAGGGGAAAGCCTAATTCATTTTCGATGAACACCAAAGCTTAGCGATCAGGCGCAAATGTCAGTTTGGCCTCGCCATCGCCGTCGCGAACGACGCGATAGAAACAAGAGGCGCGCCCGGTGTGACAGGCGGCGCCGGTTTGCGCAACGACCAGCTCAAGCGTGTCCTGATCGCAATCGACGCGCATTTCCTTGACTGTTTGTCCGTGTCCAGAGGTTTCGCCTTTGCGCCAGAGCTTGCCGCGCGAGCGCGACCAATACCACGCCTCGCCCGTCGCCAGCGTTTTGTCGAGCGCTTCGCGGTTCATATAGGCGACCATTAAAAGGCGGCCCGTTTGCGCATCTGTGGCGGCGACCGGGATCAGACCATCCGGCCCGAATTTGGGCCGGAAGTCTGTTGTTTCATCGATGTCGTCCGTGGAGGCCCGTTCCGTCATCAGGATTTGATCAGCCGAAGGAACCTTTCTTCCAGGGCCGGATCGTCCTTGAAAGCGCCGGTAAAGCGCGTGGTGATCGTATCCACATGCTCCTTGTGGACGCCGCGCGTCGACATGCATTGGTGCTCGGCTTCGACCATCACGGCGACGCCGCGCGGCTGCAATACGTCATCCAGGGTCTTTGCGATCTGCGCCGTCATCTTCTCCTGCACCTGCATGCGCTTGGCGTAAGCGTCCACGAGGCGTGCAAGTTTCGAGATGCCGACGACTTTGTCCGACGGCAGATAAGCAATGTGCACCGTACCGATGATCGGCGCCATGTGATGTTCGCAATAGGATTCGAGACGAATGCCTTTCAGCAAAACGATATCGTCATAGCCTTCGACTTCTTCAAAGGTCCGTGCAAGGATTTCTTCCGGATCTTCATCGTACCCGGAGAACCATTCTTCATATGCCTTGACGACGCGTTTGGGCGTATCAAGGAGACCTTCGCGGGTCGGATCGTCGCCCGCCCATTTGATCAGCGTCTTGACGGCCGCTTCGGCTTCGGCGCGGGTCGGGCGCGGGGTGAGAATTTCATTTTCCGTGGATTCGTCGCGCACGGAAGCATCGTAGGCAATGGCGGTCATGGGCCTGTCCTATCGTTAGAAGCGATTACAAATTCGCGGTTCTCTCGGGAAAGAGACGCGGGTGCGAACACCAATCGTTACGCTCAAAATATAGACCCGGATCGGTCAAAACCAAAGATAAAGTTGGGCGCCGGGGCCGATGCGAAGCAGGATTAATAAAATAAATCATTGTTTTTGTTTTGTTATTCACAATATCACATTCCCGGCGCCGTGCCAGTCCCGCTCGCCTTAATCCTTGCCTAACGGCGTGGCCGCGCTTAACACGCCAGTCCCATGGCCCTCACGCTTTTTGACACGATGGAAGGCGAAAAACGCGCCTTCACCCCCGCCGATCCCGCGCGCGTGACGATGTATGTGTGCGGGCCGACGGTCTATAACCACGCCCACATCGGCAATTTCCGCGCGGCGATTGTGTTCGATTTGCTCTACCGCGTGCTGCGCCACGCGTATGGGCCCGATCATGTGGTTTACGCCCGCAATTTCACCGACGTTGATGACAAAATCATCAAGGCGGCGGCGGACGCTGGCGAGCCGATTGAAGCGATCACGAAAAAATTCACTCAGATTTATCGCGAAGAGACGGTCGCGCTCGGCGCGCTGACGCCGACGCTTGAACCGACCGCCACCGGACACATCGCGGAGATGATTTCGCTCACCGAAACATTGATCGCCGATGGCGCGGCCTATGAAGCGCAAGATCATGTGCTCTTCTCTATTGAGAATTATGAAAACTACGGACGGCTTTCGCGGGTGGATCGCGATGAGATGATCGCCGGCGCGCGGGTGGAAGTGGCGCCGTACAAGAAAAACCCCGCTGATTTCGTATTGTGGAAGCCGTCGGCGCAGGGTGAGCCCGGATGGGAAAGCCCATGGGGGCGCGGCCGTCCGGGCTGGCATCTGGAATGCTCGGCGATGATCGAAAAAAATCTCGGCCGCACCATCGATATTCACGGCGGCGGTCAGGATCTGCGCTTTCCGCACCATGAAAATGAAATCGCGCAGAGCGCCTGCGCCCATGAAGGGGCGCCGCTTGCACGCTATTGGGTCCATAACGGGTTCCTCCGTATGGGATCGGATAAAATGTCGAAGTCGCTCGGCAATATTGTCCTTGTGAAGGACTTGCTTGAGGCGTGGCCCGGCGAGGTCATCCGGTGGGCGTTGCTTTCCGCCCAATATCGCCAGCCGCTGGAATGGACCGACGGGCTTCTGGAGCAGGCGAAGAAACAGCTCGACCGTTTTTATCGCACGATTGGCGAGGTCTCCGCTGGCGATCTGCCCGATGCGCCGCCGCCGCAGAGCATTGTTCTGGCGTTGAGCGATGATTTGAATACGCCCGAAGCCATGGCGGGCCTTCACGAGTTGCGCGATATTGTGGGGCAAACGCCGGCTGATAAAAAACCGCGCGCGATTGCAGGATTGAAAGCCGCGGGCGCGCTCATGGGGTTCTTCCAAACCGACCCGGAAGTCTGGTTCAAGAGCGACGGGGGCGAGGGGCCGAGCGCGGCTGAAATCGAGGCGCTCCTTGCGGAGCGCGCGGCCGCCAGAGCCAACAAAGACTTTGCAACCTCCGACCGCATTCGCGACGATCTCGCCGCGCAAGGCGTGATCATCGAAGACGGTCCGGACGGCGCCAGTTGGCGCCGGGGCTAACGTCGCGATGCGCCTCATCGAAGCGGAATTTCCTGAAAGCTACCGTGAGCGCGTCGTAAAATATGTGGGCCTCGCTGAGCCCTTCTACGCGCGGCTGGGCGATCCTGATTCAACAAAACGGGCCGTCCTCCGCGCTGTTTTCAAAAACACCGATGCGCAGGAATTCATCGATGCGCTGCAAGGGCTTTTTGAAGATGAAAAAGACTGGCGCATTATTGTGTTGCCGGTGGAGGCGACGGCGCCGCGCGTTGAGCCCGCGGTCAGCGATAAGGAGCGGCGGCGCAAGAAGGCGGTGGCGATCCGCGAGGAAATCTACAATGACGTCTCTGGCGGCGCCGCGTTGACGCCAGACTTTGTCATTCTCACCATGCTCTCGACAATTGTGGCGGCGATTGGTCTGACAACGGACAATGTGGCGGTGGTGATCGGGGCCATGGTGATTGCGCCGCTCCTGGGGCCGGTGCTCGCTTTCGCCTTCGCCGCCGCGCTTGGCGACGCCGCGTTGCTGTTCAAGTCCGCACGGACAGCGCTGTCGGGCCTTGCGATCGGGGCAGGGCTTTCGGTTCTGTTCGGCGCCTTCCTGCCGATCAATTTCGAAAGCCCCGAACTCACCGCGCGTACGATCCTCGGCCTTGATACCGTGGCGCTGGCGCTTGCTTCCGGCGGCGCGGCGGCGCTCTCCATCGCCGCTGGCCTGCCGAGCGCGCTCGTCGGCGTGATGGTGGCGGTGGCGCTCCTGCCGCCGTCGGCGGCGGCCGGGCTCTATCTTGGCGGCGGCGATCTGGAAAGCGCGTTCCGCGCGGCCATGTTGCTGGCCGTCAATGTGGTTTGCGTCAATCTCGCAGCGCTCTCGATCTTCGCCTACAAAGGCGTCAGGCCGCGAACGTGGCTCGAGCGCGTTTCCGCCGGACGCGCAACGCGCGTCAATATCGGCGTCCTGATCTTTCTGCTCATCGTCCTCGTGGCGGCGATCGCTCTCAGCGAAACGCCTTAGCGCCCGAAGTGCAGTGGTGCCGTTCGGCGTCTTTCCTTGGGCGCTTGGGGACAAAAGCGTGAGCGAGTCATGGCCGACCGCGCGACGACAGCCATCGTTCTTAAAAAGTCTCATCTCGTCGGCCCTCCTTCCTTCTATCCAGCCTTCATCGTCTCCGCGGGCGGTCTTCCCGCGAGAGGGTTCGTTTCGTCGTAGAGAAGTTCCCGCGTCTCGCGCAGGCCTCTCTACGAC
>JBCAXE010000078.1:0-5674 GCA_038534195.1 Pseudomonadota bacterium | reverse complement strand
GCCGACCAGCGCCAGGTCTTCAAGCACTTTGCGCACCCTCGCCTTTACCGCGTCCGGCGGCGGAACGAGCGGCAGGCCAATATCGCCGAGGCTTACGCATCGCCCGAAAAAGACGGCCTTTATCTCATCAATGCGACGATCCCGGAATATTCCGCCGGCAATCGCGAAAACCATGCGCCGAAGCGGCCGCGCAAACTGCTCTTAAAGGCGCGCGAGATCGCAAAGCTGACGCAAGCTGTGGAACGCAAGGGCTACACCATTGTGCCGCTCAAGCTATATTTCAACGCACGCGGGCTGGTGAAGCTTGAGGTCGGTCTCGCCGTCGGCAAGAAAGCCCACGATAAGCGCGACACCGTCAAACAGCGCGACTGGAACCGGGACAAGCAGCGGCTGTTGCGGGACCGCGGATAAGCGAGAATGAGGAGGTCCAATGAGCGGAGAACGGTTTGAAGATCGCCCCAGCGTCTGGCTGCATCCGCCGACGGTGATGATGATCGCGCTGGTTGCAGGCTATCTCGCACGCATTTTCCTCGGCGGTAATCTGCCCTTGCCGCGCGCGTTTGCTGAAGGCTTCGGCGGTCTCCTGATCATCATCGCGCTCGGGATCATCACCTCGGCGGTCTCCGCCTTCGCGGCGGGCGGCGAAACCTTAAAGCCCGACACGCCGTCCAAGCAGCTTTTTATCAATGGTCCGTATCGCTTTTCGCGTAACCCGATTTATCTCGCCATGATGCTCTTCGGCGCAGGGTTCGGCGTCGCCACGTCCAATCTCTGGATTATCCTCACGACAGCAATTGCGGGCCTACTTTTCCATTTTTTCGTGATCCTTCCGGAAGAACGCTACCTCACGGACAAGTTCGGCGAGGAGTATGAGGACTACAAAAAAGTCGTGCGCCGCTGGGTTTAAAGCTCTTCGTAAGCGCTAACGCGACTGTGAGCGAAGTTTATTCGCTTGTGCGCGCAGTCTCGCATAGTTTCATTCTCACAGGAGAAAGTTATGCGGTACGCCGATCAAGTCTCACATGCCCCGCGACGCACGCGATCAGTCTTCGCTGTTTTAGCGTTGCTCGCCCTTTCGGCCTGCGCCAGCATCACGCCTTACGGCCCCGCCGTGAAAAATCGCCCCGGCTACACAAGCCAGCAGCTTGAGGCCGACAAGTTTCGCGTGACGTTTGAAGGCAACAGCTCAACGGACCGCGCCACGATCGAGAATTACGTGCTCTACCGCGCCGCGGAAGTGACGCTTGAAAGCGGCAATGACTATTTCATTATCCTTGACTCAAGCACGGACGCGATGCGCTCGTTCCGCACGACGGGCACAACGTTCGGCGGCGGCGGGTTCGGCCGGCGCGGCTTCTTCTACGGCGGCGGGTTCCGCAGAGGCGGCTTCGGCGGCGTCACGTCCACGACGCGCGAGCGCACAAGCTACATCACCGGCGCCATCATCCAGGTCGCGCGCGGCGATAAACCGAGCGACAATCCAGACGCTTACGATGCGCGCCAGTTAATCGACAATCTTCGCCCGACGCTCACATTTGCGGAGGCGCAAAACTGATCGAACCCCGGAAAGCCCTTCCCTCCCATCCCTTGACTTTCCGGTCTTGAACCGCCGCCAGCTCGCCCCTCCGCTGGCGGCGGTTCTTTTTTCAAGCGCGCAACCGGTCTCGACCTTTCTCGCAATTGCGATATAACCCGCGGTTCCTTTGACGTTTATTGAGGCGGGGCGGTCCCATGCTCGACAAATCATTCGATCCAAAGTCGGCCGAGCCGAGGCTCTACGCCGCATGGGAAGAGAAGGGTTATTTCAAACCCGAAGCGAACCCGGACGGCGAGCCGTTCACCATTGTCATTCCGCCGCCGAATGTGACGGGCTCGCTCCATATGGGCCACGCCCTCAACAACACGTTGCAAGACGTGCTCTGCCGGTTCGAACGCATGCGCGGACGCGCGGTTCTTTGGCAACCGGGCACGGACCATGCCGGCATCGCCACGCAAATGGTGGTGGAGCGCCAGCTCGCTGAACATCAACAAAAACGCACCGACTTCAGCCGCGATGAGTTCGTCGCGAAGGTCTGGGAATGGCGCCATGAGAGCGGCGGGCAGATCATCAATCAGCTCAAGCGCCTCGGCGCTTCCTGCGACTGGTCGCGCGAGTGCTTCACCATGGGCGAAAACGGCGACCCAGACGATCAGATGGTGCGCGCCGTTATGAAGACGTTCGTCAAACTCTATAATGACGGGCTCATCTATCGCGACAAGCGCCTCGTAAACTGGGACCCGAAATTCGAGACAGCGATCTCCGATCTCGAAGTGGAGAATTCGGAAGTCGACGGGCAATTCTGGCATTTCAAGTATCCGCTGGCGGGCGGCGAGACCTACGAGTATGTGGAAAAAGACGAAGACGGAAACGTCACGCTGCGCGAGACCCGCGACTACATCTCAATTGCGACGACGCGTCCTGAAACCATGCTCGGCGACGGGGCGGTCGCGGTGCATCCATCCGACGAGCGTTACGCGCCGATTGTCGGCAAGCTCTGTGAAATCCCTGTGGGCCCAAAGGCGCATCGCCGCCTGATCCCGATTATCACCGACGATTATCCGGACCCGGATTTCGGCTCTGGCGCGGTAAAGATCACCGGCGCCCACGACACGAACGACTATGACGTCGCAAAGCGCAACAATATTCCGCTTTATCGGTTGATGGACACGAAGGCGCAGATGCGCGCCGACGGCGCGCCTTACGCCGACGAAGCGGCGAAAGCGAAGCAGATCGTGGAAGAGGGCGGCGCCCCCGACGCTGCATTTGTGGACGGCATCAACCTTGTGCCTGACGAGTATCGCGGCCTTGACCGGTTCGAAGCGCGCAAACGCGTCGTCGCCGATATCGA
Source organism: Pseudomonadota bacterium (assembly GCA_038534195.1). Taxonomy (GTDB): domain Bacteria; phylum Pseudomonadota; class Alphaproteobacteria; order Caulobacterales; family Parvularculaceae; genus JAJFFW01. Next base: position 2,786 of record JBCAXE010000078.1, on the reverse strand, counting down.
CGCCGACGGTCTCATGATCCGCGTTGAGGACAAGAAAATCATGCAGCCCTTTGGCGACCGCTCCGGCGTCGTCATTGAGCCCATGCTTACGGACCAATGGTTCGTGAACGCCGAACATCTCGCCCGCCGCGCGATCGAGGCGGTAGAGAAGGGCGAGACGCGCTTCATCCCGTCCAACTGGGAAAAGACCTATTTCCAGTGGATGCGGAATATCGAGCCCTGGTGCATCTCCCGCCAGCTCTGGTGGGGGCACCGGATACCGGCTTGGTATGGGCCAGAGTTAGACGAGGCCGGTAACGCCACCGGTCACGAAATCGAATTCGTTGCCGAAAATCACGCTGAAATCAAAGCGAAGATCATGGAGTATTATGGTAGGTTCAATCCAGATGTCACGGTAGATTTGGCGGAGATTGCGCTTCCCATTTTTGATAAAATCGGTGATGAAAAAAAACTCAGCAGGATCTCGTATCGTCAAGATCATGACGTCCTCGACACCTGGTTCTCCTCTGGCCTGTGGCCGTTCTCGACGCTCGGCTGGCCCGACGAGACGGCGGCGCTGAAAAAGCATTACCCGAACTCGACTCTCGTCACCGCCTTCGACATCATCTTCTTCTGGGTCGCGCGCATGATGATGCAGGGGCTCTACATCATGGACGACGTTCCGTTTAAGGACGTTTATATCCATGCGCTGGTGCTCGACGAGCACGGTCAGAAAATGTCGAAGTCCAAGGGCAATGTCATCGACCCGCTGGGTCTCGTCGATAAATACGGCGCTGACCCGTTGCGCTTCACCCTGGCGGCGATGGCGGCGCAGGGGCGCAATATCCGTCTGTCGGAAAGCCGCATTGAGGGCTACCGGAATTTTTCAACGAAGCTCTGGAACGCGGCGCGCTTCACGCAGATGAATGAGTGCGCCGTCGATCCGGCCTTTGATCCCGCCGCCGTGACGACGACCTTCAACAAATGGATCGTTCACGAAGCGAACGCCTGCGCGGGCGCTGTTACGCGCGAGCTTGAAGCGTATCGTTTTAATGACGCCGCGTCGGCGATCTATAAGTTCACGTGGAATATCTTCTGCGACTGGGCGCTGGAAATCGCCAAGCCGATCATGCAGGGGCCTGACGGTCCTGAGAAAGCCGAGACGCAAAAAACAATCGCCTGGGCGCTCGATCAGATCCTGAAGCTCTTGCATCCGTTCATGCCGTTCGTCACGGAAGAGCTATGGGGCGGCCTCGCGACAAGGGATGAGCATCTCGTCATCACCGCATGGCCCACCGAAGACAAAGCGCTCGAAAGCAGCGCCGCCACTGCGGAAATGACGTGGACGATCGATCTTATCACCGCAATCCGCTCGGTGCGCGCTGAAATGAACGTGCCCGCCGGCGCCAAAATCTCAATGCTGGCGGTCAACCTGACGGAAGGTGCGAAAGACAAACTGAGCGCCAACGAGACAGCGCTGATGCGCCTCGCGCGCCTTGATGACATTAAGCACGCGACTACCGCGCCAAAAGGCGCTGTTCAGATTATCCATGACGGCATGACATACGCCCTGCCGTTAGCGGATGTGATTGACCTCGGCGCAGAGAAAGGGCGGCTGCAAAAAGCAATCGCAAAAGCGGAAGGCGATATTGCGGGGATCGACAAAAAACTCGCAAACGAAAATTTCGTCGCCAAGGCGCCGCCTGCCGTCGTCGAAGAACAAAAGACCCGCCGCGCCGATCTGGAAACAGAACTCGAAAAGCTGAAAGCAGCGTTCACGCGATTGGAAGAGCTTTAGCGGGTCTGTCTTTGAGAGCTTATCGGGATGAAGCTCATAGAATTCACGACCCGATCCCGATACGCTCCCTATACGGTTTTATTTCTCAAGGCACACACCTCCTCATCCTGCGGAGCAACCCGTAGGGGGTGCGTGACGAAGGATCAGCAGCCGGGCGCCGAGATCGCAGCCAATCCTTCGTGACGCGCTGCGCGCTCCTCAGGATGAGGGGGTGTTTTTTGGTTACCTTGAAAACTAGGGCGGGGTTTGCCCCGCCCTCGCTGAGGGCGCCGCACGCCGGTTGGCCGGGTCTGGAGGGGGTGAATCGTATTCAGTGTCCCCCTTAAATGCTGTACTTGCTGCGCTATGGGTCCCGCGGTCAAGCCAAGGAGAGTCGGAGAGAAATGGCAAAGCGGAGTGTCATGATAACGTCCGTGTGCACAGTTGGCGGGGATAAATAAAAAGAGCGGTGCAACAAATTCAGTCTTGGCGATGAGTGAACCACCGACGCCACACCCGACTCGCCATGGCTTGACCATGGCGTCCATTTCTCTGCTTGCGGCGCCATATCGGCGGGGTAAACGCCGCTACAAAGACACATCACGCCTTTTCATCCGCAGGTGGAGAAAAAAATTTCCTGCTCAACCGATTTTCTCGAAAATCTAAAACTCTGAAACCCCCGCCGTTGGCGGGTTTCAATGAGATACTGGACAATTTGTGGGAAACTTATCTTCCCCCCTTGGCGCCCCCCGTATACTGACCCTCCTTCGCGCGCTGAGAGCGTTGTCGACCGTTTGACGGCGGCGCGGAGGCCGGCAGGCGGATGTTTTCTTTTGAGAACATCCGGCCCCGTGTAGGCCCGCGCCTTTGCGGCGGCTGAGGTTCGTCAGGATTTCAGCCGCGCGTCAGTCTCCCTCGATTACGGAGACTGGTTCGGAAAGCGCGCCCTCCGCCGCGCAGGCCCTGGCAGGCGTGCGCGATAAGGCCCCGGCTCGCAGCGGACCGAAGCGGTCCGCCATGAGACCGACCG
>JBCAXE010000077.1:0-5776 GCA_038534195.1 Pseudomonadota bacterium | reverse complement strand
GGATAGCCAGTCTCGTGGAAGATCGGGCGATTTTCATCACGCTCTTGCGCACAAGCGAAGACGCTAAGCGCAAGGATCAAGACGAACGCGGTTTTGACGCCTTTCAACAAGAGAGCGGGGGCCCTTCTATTGCTGGGTTGCGGCGCCGGCGTCCGCGGTTTTCGTCAGCGCGGCGAGCGGGCCGGTGAGCGTCACGGCCGGCAATTTGTCGTGCGCGCAATCGTGGGCGCCTTCCGCGGCGAGCCCAGGATTTTTAAAATCATTCGGTGCGTCTGCGTTTAAGACTTTTGCGGCGCCATTGCGCACGCAGAGTTTCAACGCGTCGGGCAGGGCCCCGCCTACAAGTTTTTCCGGGTTCATATAGCCGTCCCACAGGACATCCGGCAGCGCGCCCATGGGACCGAACTTTGCGATCTTCAGCGCCGTGAGTTCAACGCTGTCCGGGTTCTTGCCGCCGCCTTCCATCTCATTGTCATAGACGTAGATCGTCTCAGGGTAGGCGTCGAAATCCTCGCTCATGCCGTCTTGCGAAATCCCTGAGGCGTAAATTGACGAGACGATAATGTTCGCGGTGCGGTTGTTTTTGATCCGGTTGTTAAAAATCTCCACCTGATCGTTGGAATTGATCACGACGCCGGAACCGGCGGGGACGCTCGCCACGGGCGTGCCCTTATGGCCGAAATTTTTGGTGTTGTTGTCGACGATCTCATTGTCGAACACGCGCGTGCGTGCGCCCGGCTGCTTCAGGTTGGGCATATTGAAAACAAGAACGCCGCCGGTATTGTTGATGGTCGTGTTGCCGTAAACGTCCGCATCAAACGTATTTTCAATCTCAATGCCCGCGACATTATATTCCGCGCGATTGTTGCGCACGATGACATTTTGCGACTGGCCCACATAGATGCCGGCGTCGGCGGCGGCGATCGCCACATTCTCCTCCAGCAACACGTTTTTTGTCTGCACCGGGTAGATGCCGTAAGCGCCGTTTTCTGTTTTCGGCCCGCCGGTCCATTCGGTGCGAATGCGGCGGATGATGATGTTTTCGCCTTCATTGACTTTCAACGCATCGCCCTTGGCGTCTTCGATGGCGAGATCTTCGATCGTGAAGTCGCTGGCCGTGACGAGCAACCCTTCCGCGCCCGCCACCTGATCCTTGAAGGAGAGAACGGTCTCGTTCATTCCCGCGCCGCGAATGGTGACGCCGTCGACCGTGAGGCTGAGCGAGCGGTCGAAAGCGTATCGGCCGGCGGGGATGGTGATGACGTCGCCCGGCTTGGCGTCGAGCAATTGCGTCATCAGCGTCTCCTGATAGGAGGCGTCCGCAGCTTCCGTTTCTTTCTCGCCGCCGCATGCTGCGAGCGCGAACATTGAGGCGGCGGCGATCGCCTTTGCGTGCGTTGAGCTTCCGAACCGGTTCTTCATGGCGTTTTCTCCCGCGGGGGTGCGCGCTGGTCTTGATCGCGCGCGCGATTTGCCCCTTCATCATGCGCGATTACGCGGCGAAATAGAAGGCTGAGACGCATGGCGATGACGCGACGGGAAACACTGAAAATGTCCGGCGGGCTCGGGGCCTTCGCGGCGATGGCCGCCTGTTCGAAATCGCCCGACCCGGCGGAGACCGACATCAACAGGATGGACGCGGTCGAGACCGCCGCGCGCATCAAGGCCGGCGACATCACCGCGGCTGAGGCGATCAATGCGGCGATCGATCGGGCCGAGGCGGTCAACCCGGCGATCAACGCCATCGTCTCGCAAAATTACGACAAGGCGCGCGAAGCCGCCGCCGCGCCGGCGAGCGGGCCCTTATCCGGCGTGCCCACTTTCGTGAAAGACTTGAACGATGTGATCGGCCTTCCCACCGGCAACGGCTCGCGCGCCTATGACGGTTATATGGCGACGGCGCAATTCCCGTTCATTGACGATCTTGAGGCGACCGGCGCGATCAGCCTCGGCAAAAGCTCGACGCCGGAATTCGGCCTCACCGCCACCACTGAGCCATTGAGTTCGGGCGTGACGCGTAATCCTTGGAACACGGATCATTCAACGGGCGGATCTTCCGGCGGCGCGGCGGCCCTGGTGGCCGCGGGCGTTGCGCCCATCGCCCATGCGAGCGACGGGGGCGGATCGATCCGCATTCCCGCTTCCTGCTGCGGGACAGTGGGGTTGAAGGTTTCCAATGACCGTTATCGTCCGGCGCGCGATGAAAGCCGCATCCCGGTCAGGATTTCTGTGCAAGGGTGCGAGTCGCGGACGGTGCGCGACACGGCGGCGTTCCTTGCCGCCCTTGAGGATGCGAACGGACCGCTGGCGCCGGTTGGGCTTGTGGCCGGTCCGTCCAAAGAGCGGTTAAAGATCGCTTATTTCATCGACGCGCCGTCAGCCGTGCCCGTCGACGCGGAGGTGCGCGCGCGGACCGAAGAGGCGGTCGAGCTCTGCCGGTCCCTCGGGCACGAGATGCGCGAGATGGCGCCGCCCGCGGATAACGGCCTCGGCGATAGTTTTCTTCTCTATTGGGCGTCGATTGCGAACTTTGTGGTGACGTCGTGGGAGCAAGCCACGGGCCGAACCGCCGACGACACTGTCTTCGAGCCGTTGACGCTCGGGCTGCAGGAGCATTTCCGCGCCAACGAAAAGGATATCGGCGCGGCCATCCTGGCGCTGATTGGGTTTGCCACAACCTATCGTGAAATGTTCGCGGAGACGGATGTTCTTCTCTCGCCCGCGTTGACGGCGCCGCCGCCGAAGATCGGCTATCTCGACACGACGCTGGACTATGACACGGCCATTGAACGCCTCCTGGCTTATGCGCAGTATACGTCCATCGCCAATATCGCCGGCGCGCCGTCCTTATGTTTGCCGCTTGGTCAGTCAGCGGATGGTTTGCCCATCGGAACCTTGTTCAACGCGCCCGTGGGCGCCGAAGGACGCCTGCTCGCGCTCGGCTATGAGCTCGAAGAGGCGGCGCCTTGGCGGGGCCGCACGCCGCCCGTGTTTGCGGCCACATGATGATGCGCGCGGCAGTCATCTTCGCAGTCATGAGCCTTTGCGTCGCGTGCGCCTCGCGCCCTGATGCGCGGCTCATCCCCACACCCGGTCAAGCGGCCGGCGCGGAAACGGTGAGCGTCTTCACAATTTCAACGCGCGAGGAAAGCGATGAGCCGGGCGTCATCTATTCCGGCGAGCGCAGCGAGATCTCCAGCACGAAAATCGTCACGGTCGCCATCCCGCCGAGCCATGAGACCGGCAATATCGAATGGCCGAAAAAGGGCGATCCGATGACGGAGTTTTCCGTTCTTGATATCACCGAGCCCACGAATGCGGACGTGCGCGGCTGGTTTCGCGAACAGGAAACCGACGGTCACGTTCTGATCTTCACGCACGGCTATAACACGCGCTACGGCGAAGGCGTGTTGCGGCTGGCGCAGCTCGCCCACGATCTCGACATCGACGCCGCGCCGGTGCTCTTCAGTTGGCCCTCGCGGGGCACGTTCGGTTCCTACCTTTATGACCGCGAAAGCGCGAGCATTGCGCGTGACACGCTCGAACAAATTATACGCATCGCCGCGGCGAGCGACGAGACCAAGACCATCACGGTTTTCGCCCATTCCATGGGCGGCTGGATCACGATGGAGGCCTTGCGTCAATATGCGATCCGCAAGGGCGCGCTCGACCCGAAGATAAAGAGCGTCATTCTCGCCTCGCCCGATATCGATATTGACGTTTTCGAAGCCCAGGTGAACGCGCTTGGGCGCGAGCGTCCCGAGATCACCGTTCTTCTGTCAACGGACGATAAGGCGCTCTCGCTGTCGCGGGTGCTCGCGGGCAATGTGGGTCGCCTCGGCGCCATCGACGTCAAAGACGATGTCTACGCAGCGAAGATCAGCGACATTAAAGGCATCAAGCTGGTGGACCTGTCGGAACTCGACGTGGACGGCCGGCTCCACCATTCAAAATTCGCCGAAGCGCAACAGGCGATCGATTTCCTCGGCGCCGAAATTGGCGGCTACGCCCAGTCAAGCGGCCTCACACGCCAGGCCGAAGCAATCTTCATCGGCCTCTCGGAGGCGCTCGAAAAATCGAAGCCCCGCCGGGGGATATTGGTCGGCGCCGGCGAGTAGGGGGGCCTATTCTCGATCACTGTAAAAAAGGCGGTGAAGAAAGGCGGATGAATCGTTCGAGCCCTTTGCCGACGGTTACAGTAAATTTCGGCAACGACCCAAACAGACTCAAAGCAGACAAAATCGGACGTTGTCCTGCCCTAAATTCCACGCGACAGAATCGCAGATACATGCTACTCTTCGCTCAGTGTTATGAATAGATTGAACACGCTGCTGAAAGAACTCAAACGCCGAAACGTTTTTCGCGTCGCGATGGTCTATGCGGTCGTCGGCTGGCTATTAATGCAGCTCTCGACCCAACTGGAAGGGGCGCTCAATTTACCCTCCTGGTTTGATACATTTATTACGGTGGTCACGCTGATCGGCTTTCCGATTGCTCTTATTCTGGCATGGGCGTTTGAACTAACCGCAGACGGGGTAAAGCCGACACCTAAAGCGACCGAAAGTGGCGAGGGTAACCCGCAAACCGTGCGTGGGCTGAATTATGCCCTCATGATTGCCTTGGGGTTATCTCTGGCTGTGCTTGGGTGGCAGAATTTTGCGCCGGGACGACCAGTCCAAACACAAGTTGAGTCGAATTCTGCGGAAAACGCAGATATTACGCAATCAATTGCTGTTCTCCCGTTCGATGACTTTTCCTCCGGCAAGGATCAGGATTATTTCGCGAACGGTATTTCGGAAGAATTGTTGAACGTCTTGTCGCGCATTAACGGCCTGCGCGTATCTTCGCGCACATCGGCTTTTTCCCTCAAGGGTAAGGGCAACAGCATTGCGGAAATCGGGCAGGCGTTGAACGTTTCCTACGTCCTCGAAGGCAGCGTGCGCAAGTCGGGCCAAACCTTGCGTATTACCGCCCAGCTTATTGAAACGGCGACAGATCAGCATTTGTGGTCGGATACATATGATCGTCCGCTCACGGCGGAGAATATTTTCGCCGTGCAAGATGAAATCACAGCAGCGATTGTCAGGGAGTTGAAGGGCAAACTTGTCTTGAATACCGAAACGCCGTCTATCCGAACTGCCTCGCTTGAAGCGTATGACCGGTATTTTCGCGCCCGCGAGCAAGTCCGTACACGCCACCCGGACTCATTGCGTGCAGCAGTTGAAGATTACAAGAAAGTGATTGCGATTGATCGCGGGTTTGCCCCTGCCTATTCAGGTCTTGCCGATGCTTATTTGCTGATGGATACCTATGCTGGCATGGATGCTGAGGAAGCAGTGCAGCTAGCCGCCCCGATAATTGACAAGGCCCTGGCGCTTGAGCCGACTTCTGCTGAAGCCTTATCGAGTGCGTCGCTTCTGGCTTTGACGCGACAAGACGTAGAAAGCGCAATCGATTACGCAAACAAGGCTATCGCGGCTAATCCAAATCATGCCGAAGCCTATCTTAGACTAGGAGGGGCTTTGCAGAGAATACTGCAGTCGGAAGCCGCGCTTGCCGCGTTTCAAAAAGGAAGAGCTCTGGACCCGCTATCTCCTGTCTTGCTCAATAATATTGTTAGTGTGCAGTCTGATCTGGGTCAAATTGAAGCCGCCAAAGAAACCGCCGCGGACAATATACGCTGGAATCCGAGCAAGCCGTTTGGATATTTAAATCTCGCAAAATTATCGATGATCTCGACCGACTATTCGAAGGCGCATAGCCTTTTGAAAGATGC
>JBCAXE010000076.1:0-6284 GCA_038534195.1 Pseudomonadota bacterium | reverse complement strand
CGACGCTAACGACCGCGCCCAATTCGCCGAGCTGGAGACGCTGGGCGAATTGACGAAGGTCGCCTGGGACCACGGGTGTCAGGTCATGATCGAAGGACCTGGCCATGTCCCGATGCATAAGATCAAGATCAATATGGACAAGCAACTGAAAGAGTGCGGCGAGGCGCCGTTCTATACGCTGGGTCCGCTCACGACGGACATCGCGCCCGGCTACGATCACATCACAAGCGGCATCGGCGCGGCCATGATCGGCTGGTTCGGCACGGCGATGCTCTGTTATGTAACGCCCAAGGAACATTTGGGCCTGCCCGACCGCGATGATGTGAAAGTCGGCGTCATCACCTACAAGCTCGCCGCCCACGCCGCCGACCTCGCCAAGGGCCACCCGGCCGCGCAGGTGCGCGATGACGCGCTCTCGCGCGCGCGGTTTGAATTCCGCTGGGAGGATCAGTTCAACCTCGCCTTAGATCCGGAAACAGCGCGCGACTTCCACGACCAGACCCTGCCGAAAGAAGCCCACAAGGTGGCCCACTTCTGTTCCATGTGCGGGCCGAAATTCTGTTCCATGAAGATCACCCAGGACGTGCGCGACTATGCGGACGGCTTAAGCGATAACGAGAAAAAAGACCTCGCGGAAATGTCCGCTAAAGGCATGGCCGAGATGAGCGAAAAATATAAGGAAATGGGCTCGTCGCTCTATCTGGAGGCGGAAGCGGTCAAAAAGGCGAATGAGGGGTTGTGAAGCGCTGCCCCGTCGGCTTCCAACCAGGTCAGAGAACGAATTCGATAACTCAATCAGTGAGCGCGAATAGACTTGAGAAATAATAGCAGCCTTTACTAGGATCATGGCGAGAACCGGAAGGAAGGCGCATGGTCCTTTTTGAAAGTCTGGTGGCGGCGCATGTGGCGACGGGGGCGACGGGGCTTGTCAGCCTCTGGGCGCCTGTCGTGACCAAGAAGGGGAGCCTGCGCCACCAATTCTGGGGGCGGGTCTTCGTCTTTGCGATGATCGCCACAGGCGCGATCGCCGTGGGCATCAGCTTGTGTTCGCTCTTCTATCCGCTTGAGACCCACACATTTTCCGACGACGTTCCCATGATCCGCGGCTTGTTCGGCTGGCTCATGCTTTATCTCGGCGTCCTGACGGTGGCGCTCGCCTGGCACAGCTATGTGGCGGCGCGCCACAAGATGAATCGCGCCGCCTACGGAACCCGGACCAATCTCGCCCTGCAACTGGCGATGGGCGCGGCAGCAGCAAACTGCGCTGTGCAGGGACTATTGATCTCACAATATCTGATGGTGGGGATCGCCGTCCCCGGCCTCGTCGCTGCGACATTGAACAGCATCTATATTATGCAAGAAAATCCCCCGCCGCGCGAATGGCTCGTGCAACACTTCCGTAGCGGCATCGGCGCCGGGATTTCAGTTTACACGGCTTTCTTCGCCTTCGGCGCGGTAAACACGATCCCTGCGCTCGCGTTCAATCCCATCTTGTGGGCGCTGCCGACCGTGCTCGGGGTCAGTTACATGTTGAAGCATCAATTGCAGGTGAGGCCGTTGCGGCGGCGCTCACTCAGCGGCGAGAAAAGCGCCTAGATCGCGTGGCGCGGGGCGGCGATGTCGCCCGCGGCGAGTATTTGTGGCCGCCGGCGTTTCATGGCGGCCGCCACCCCAAAAAAGGAAATGATAAAAAGCGCCCAGGCTTCCGGTTCCGGATTATTAGCCACAAGCGAAAAACCGGCGCTTGGGCCGCCGAGCGTCGTAACGCCGTTCGTTCCCACAAGATTGACGCTCGTAAGACCGGTGACGCCGCTGATGCTGAACTGAAATCCGACGTCGAGCGGATTGAGGCCGCTGATAACGCCGCCGTCCGTGCCGCGCGCATTGAAGGTGAAGTTAAACACCGCAACACCGGGCGACGTAATCTGCAACTCGCCATTGTCATCGGAGCGCGTCACGGTCGCTGTAGGCGTCAAATTCGTAAATGACCCGCTGAGCGACCCTGCGGTGCCATCGTTAAATCGGTCAGCCAATAAAAGCACCGAAAGCGTGTCGTTTCGGGTGTCGCGATGGAAGAACAGGTTAATGCCGTTGGCCGGTACAAACGTCGTTGATCGGCGTACGGAGTTATAAAATTGCCGCCCTGTCTGCGCCGTCTCAAAAACGTCGACTGTGCCGCCACCAGAGCCCGTGAAGATAAACGTCTCCGCCTGCGCGCCGGGGGCAGCGCCAAGAAACGCTGCAGCCGCCACGGCCGCTACGATCCGCAACCGCAGATGAGAGACGTTAAAAATCATGGTTGCAAATTGGGCGGATAAAATGATTGAGACGTTAAAAAACTGGGTTAACAGGCCTTAATTTGCGCCGGTTTGAGCGGGGTTCGGGCGCAACCGATCCTTGCCGGATGGTCAAAATTTTCTTAAGACGCGCTCGATCATAAAAGGACATCCTCATGGCCATCGCATTACTTTCTGTTGGGCTCCTCGGCCTCTTGGTTTTTCTGCTTGGGTTAAATGTTTCGCGCGAGCGCCGATCCGTTATCCTGACCCAGCACGAGGCCGAAGCCGATCCGGCCAGCGGCTTGCGCAAGGCGATCCGCGCCCATGGCAATTGTATTGAATATGTGCCGATGTTGAGCCTGATGATTCTGGCGCTTGGTTTGCGCTCGCCGATCCTGCCCACCTGGACAAGCATCCTGATTATCGCCGCCGTCGCCGCGCGTTATATTCATGCGGTGAGCATTATCACCAGTGAGAGCATCTATCAGCCGACGGCGTTGAAGTTCGTCGGCGCCGCGGGAACCTACCTTGCCGGTTCGGTGCTTGCGATCATCCTGATCGTCCAGGCGTTGTCGTTATTCTGACGAGCGCCTTATGCGGCGAGGAGGGCGAGCGTGCAGGATTTTCGACCGGTTCATTGCGGCGACGAAGTCAGCGACGACGCGGTTCGCCGGATCTATCGCGGGCTGCTGGAAAAAGACCTTCCGAAGGTTGAGTGGACTCACGGCGCTCACCTTTGCGCAGGAACGATGATGGTGCGCACGCTCGGTCTTCAGGGCGCTGAGGCGACGATGCCCGGCGCCATCCGTGCTTATAATGAGGCTGTCGGCGGCGTGAATTCGGATAGCGAAGGCTATCACCACACAATCACGCTCTTTTATCTGCGGGTGCTGAACAAGTTCCTCGAAGGACGTTTGGCTTCACCAGTAGGCGCGCTCGCTTCGGCAGTTTTGCAGGCGCCGATCGCAGCGCGCGATTATCCGCTGAGTTTTTACACCCGCGATCGCTTGTTCTCGGTTGAGGCGCGTAAAGCGTGGGCGCCGCCGGACTTGCAGGAAATTTAAAAAAAAGCCGCTCGCGTCCCCTGCGAGCGGGTTAAGGAAACTAGGCCCCCCAAGGCCGCAATCGCCCCTCTGATTTGCTCCGGCATCTTTAGCGTCGTCGCTTGCGCCGGTTCACCTCGACGGCGTGGCCCACCCGTCACGCCGGAGATTTATTTGAGCCGTCTGGTTTACGTTGAAATAGAGTGGAAATCTTAAGGAAGACTGGAACTCTCTACACGTATTCTTGCCGACTTCTTGAAATCAAAAATATCGCGCGGACCGAGTGACCGTCAATGCGTGGATGCGCTTTGTGAGTGTGAAGCGCAATATTTAGACCGTATTTTCGATCCTGTGGTGCTCAATCACCACACACGCCGCGCTGATCTTGGCGACGCCCCCATAATTTTCACCAGAATCAATCTGCTTGTGCTAGCGCGGTGGCATGGCGAAGAACAAGAAATTTGATGTGGTCGTCTGGGGCGCATCCGGATTCACCGGGCGGCTGGTCGCAGAATATCTCAATCAGCATTACGGCGCTGACGGCGGTCTTTCCTGGGCGATGGCCGGACGCTCGGCGGAAAAGCTCAAAAAAGTCGCCGAAGAAATCGGCGCCGATTCCCAACCCATTATACTTGCTGATGCGGCTGACCCTAATTCGCTCGGCGATATGGTTGAACAGACACGCGTCGTCTGTACGACGGTTGGGCCTTACCAGAGATACGGAACGGCGCTTGTGGCGGCCTGTGTTGAGGCTGGAACCGACTATGTCGACCTTTCGGGCGAGCCGGCGTGGATGCGCCGGATGATCGATCGCTATGGCGGTCGCGCCAAGGAAACCGGCGCGCGAATTGTGCATTCCTGTGGATTTGATTCGATCCCCTTCGATCTTGGCGTGTTCTTTCTTCAGAACGAAGCGCAGCGGGAATTCGGCGCGCCGTGCACGGAAGTTAAAGCGCGCGTGAAATCGATGAAAGGTAATGTTTCCGGCGGCACTGTCGCGAGCCTTTCAGCGACGATTGATGCAGGCAAGAAAGACAAATTCGTACGCGCGGTGATGGCTGACCCTTACGCGTTGGCCCCTGACGATACGGTGGAGCGGCCGCGTCAACCGACCGGGCGCCGCTCGCATTATGATAAGGATATGAAATCCTGGGTGGCCCCGTTCGTGATGGCGGATATCAACCTGCGCAACATTCACCGGTCGAACAAACTGCTCGGATACGCTTATGGTCCCGCCTTCCTTTATAGCGAAATGATGATGGCGCCGAACGCGGTCGCCGCGAACGCCATCGCGGGCGGCCTTGCGGCGTTTGTGGGCGCGCTCATGATCCCGCCGTCGCGGTTTGCGCTTGAGAAATTTGTCTTGCCGTCGCCGGGCGAAGGGCCAAACAAGCGACAGCGTGAGGAAGGGTATTTCGACGTACGGTTTTTCGGCCGCGCGCAAAGCGGCGACACCGTCCGCGCTAAAGTAACCGGCGACCGTGATCCGGGATACGGGTCGACCTCGAAGATGATCGCCGAGGCTGCCGCGTGTCTTGCTCTGGATGCGGACAAGGGAATGCCAGGCGGCGGGTTCTGGACGCCTGCGTCTGCGATGGGGACGGCGCTGATAGAGAGGCTGCAGGAAAATGCGGGCTTAACATTCGAACGGCTGACATGATCGTCAGCAAAGCACTGGGAAAGTAAGGACATCACACCATGCGAATAATTATTGCGCTCGTAGCGCTTCTTTTGGCGGGCGTGGCTGGCTATTGGGGGTACACGCAGCTTTCAAAAGGCGGCGATAGGACAGGGCTGTCGGCGTTTGCGGGTCAGGCGGATCAGATCGCTGCTTTGAAAGCGCTCGGCGAGACGACGCCAAATTCGCCCGTGGCCGATGAGGCGACGTATCAATCATTCGCGCAGGCGGTAAGTAAATTCGCGACCGTCGCTTATGGCGATTTTGAGCAAGATGACGCCGGCCTATTCGCGAAAGACGTTACGGTGACATTATTGACGGATGACGAAATTGGCGCACGCATCGGAAAACTGCAGATATGGGGCGCTGATGAGGCGGCGTTCACCGCGCTTGAGGCCGGCGATTTCGACTCCGGCGTTCGCGTGGCCGACCGTATCGAGATGAATGCTATATCGTATTTCGGAATAGGCGAAGCGACGGATCGAATTACGAAATCCTATCTGGGCGCAATCGAAGACATCGCAACTGATGCGGTCGGCGAGGACGCTGACGCAGCGATCGCTGATGCGTTCGAGTATGATATAGAAGAATATGAAATGAGCATCGAGCGAACATTCGTTGACGGACTAACGCTTCATCCATTGCCCATTGTTCTGACGCTTGAAGAAGGCGATCAAGAACAATCGATGATGGCCTACGTTCAGGAATGGGCTCACCTCGCCCGCGCCGTCAGCTTTGATGCGACAGCGTCTTATGGCATGTCGGCGAAAGCGAAATACGAAATGCAGGGTCAAAAGACATCTATTGTTTTCGGGGCGCCGTTCTCGGCGACAAAAGGTGTACGACGCGGCGACATCGATTTTACCGTCACGTCTGATCTGATTTTGGACATGAATATAGAAGTGCCCGCGTCTGAATTGGTTACCGAAGATGGAATCGCCGTTGCTGATCCGGAAGGAGCGCCATTTGAAACGGCGCTCGTCGGCGGGGTCGAGACCTATAGTCTTGAGGATATCCGTCTATCCAAGGTGCTTGAGTATCTCGCGAATGGCGAAATGCCGCCGACAACAGATACGGATTTGCTTAGTCTTGGTGTGTGGCGGATTCTTGGCGAGTATTACGGGTTCGGTGATGAACCTTTCTACCGCGTGGAAGAATCGATCATCGATTTCTCCAATTTCCACTGGCTTGCCCCGACAAATATCCGGGCAAAGAGTAACGGCATTACTTATGACATTGAGGGCGTCCTGAAATGGGCCGAGAGCCTGGCGGCGATTACGCCGG
>JBCAXE010000075.1:0-6736 GCA_038534195.1 Pseudomonadota bacterium | reverse complement strand
CCCTCAAGCGAACGAATGAGCGCATCACGGCGCTTCGTAAGACATTCGCCGACCACAAGCCGGACGTGATCATCAGCTTTCTTACGAAAACCAATATTATGACGCTCGAAGCCGCAAAGAGCCTAAAGGCACCAGTGATCATATCCGAGCGTAATAATCCGAATGCGCAACAATTTAATCGCATGTGGCGAACGGCGCGTGCGCATACCTATCCGCGCGCCTTCGCATTCGTCACAATGACACGGGGCGCCGCTGAGTATTATCCAGAACGGCAACGCCCCCGGACGACAATTATCCCTAACCCGATCAACCTGCCGGAGGATTGGCGCAATCAGCGGGGCGGCAAGATCCTTACGGCGGTTGGGCGGCTAACGGAACAGAAGCGCTTTGACGTGCTCATCGACGCTTTCGCCGAGATCGCGGATGATTTTTCAGATTGGACGCTGACAATCTGGGGCGAAGGCGAAGATCGAGCGAAGCTTGAAGCCCAGCGCGATGCGTTGGGGCTTTCCGAGCGCATCAAAATGCCGGGATTAACGCCGAAACCGGGCGCATGGATCGAGACCGCCGATGTGTTTGCCCTGTCATCAGATTATGAGGGTTGGGCGAACGTCATTCTTGAAGCGATGGCGGCGGGCCTGCCAATCGTCTCCACCGACTGCCCCTATAGTCCCGGTGATCTCCTTGACCATGGGCGAAGCGGGATGTTGGTTTCGACCGGCGACGCCCACGCATTCGCCGGAGCCCTGTCCGAAGTATTAGCTGATCAATCCCTTCGCGACCATCTTGGCGACAATGCGCGCGAGGCCTCGCGCCAATATCGAACCGAAAAAATCGTGGCTCAGTGGGATGCGCTCGTTAACGCCGCCTATGCAGAACAGCGAAAACGGTAATCCGCTAGATAAACCGGTTCTTCTTAGACTGTTGCGCATACTGAACGCTGTCGCCGTAAGCGAGCCGCGCATGGGTCATCAAATTCACGCGGTTCAGGATGACGCCGACATCGATGCCGGAGAACACTTCTTTCGCCGCCTTAACGGCGCCCGCCGGCGTTTTCGCCCACTCCATCACAACGAGCACGTCATCCGCATAGGAAGCGAGCACTTTGGCGTCGCGCGCCTTCAGGATCGGCGGCGCCTCAACAATGATGATGTCCCACCGCTCGCGCAAATCCTCTAACTGACCGGGCAAGTCGCGAAGGGATACGGTGCGCGGCCCCTCGACCGGATATAGAGAAGAACCATTTTCGCCTGCAGGTAATTCGCCCGCCTCCATTTGCTGCGATTGATTGGCGACCGGCGGACGGCCCCGGGCGTCATTGTCGAGATTGATCGTAATTGCGCGTTGGTCAAAGAAGCCGGCCATCGCGGACAGGCCGTTCGCGACGATTGATTTGCCCTCGTCCGGCAAAACTGACGTCACAACAACGATACGCGGATTGTGAGAAACGCCGCTGGAGATCAGTTCAAGATAGAGATTTCGGATCGCCTCGGTGAAATCAGACTGCGTATTTTCGGCCAAATACTCGCGGATATTGTCCACTTGCACCTTCCGGCCGGGCGCGCGTGGGATCATGGAAAGCGTCGGCGCGCCCATCAACGCGCGGACATGGTCGCTGGAGCGCACATTCGTATCAACCGCTTCCAGTGCGAAGGCGAGCAAGGCTGACAGGAATAGTGAGCCGACCGAACCGATCGCGATCAGCCCAGCAGCGCCTGAGTTCGCGGGGGTCGCTGGAACAACCGGCTTCGCCATGACCTTAATATCGTCCCGGTGCTGATAAAGCGCATTTCTAGCGCGCTGCAATTGTTGCGACAGCGCGTTTGACTGACTAAGGCGTGCTTGCGCCTCGCGCTCGAGTTCCTTTAGACCTGCGTTAGCTTCCAGCGCCGCAAAATGCTGACGGCGCACGGACCGAATTTCGTTTTGTAGACCCGCTGCGCTTTCATCGATCTGCGCGCGCGCATTCCGGGTCCGCGTCATCACCCGTTGCCGCTCAGTTGAAATCTCAAGCTCTTTGGAAAAAAGCTGTTCGCGAAGATCGACAATTTCCGGATAGCCAGGTCCATAAATCACGGACAATCGAGCGAGTCGTTCCTTGATCTCCGCTTCTTCTTCCAAAAGCTGATTGAGAGAGCGTGAAATACTCTCCGTCGTCGCCTCAGTCAGCGCTGACTCCAGCCGGGCGATGCGGTTAAGGACGGTCGCATCCTGACTGGCGCTGATCAGATTATTCTCGCGCATATATTTTGCGACATTCAGATCGGCGTTCAGCAATTCACGGCGCGCTTCCTCGACGAGACCTTCGAGATTTTCAACCCGCTTTTTGCGGGCCTGATGGCGTTCGCGACGCATCGTGTCGAGATAGATTTCAATCTGCGCATTCGCTTTTCGAACCGCGTCATCGGGCGAACCGGCGGAGGCGGCGATTTCAATAATGCGCGATCTTGAGACTCGCCGCACCTTGATGTCCGCCAATACTTTGTCTGTCGCTTCCTTGAAGCGACGGTCATCTTCGCTTAGCGAGCCGCTCGCGCCTTGTCCGCCGCCGAACACCGCTTGAAAAGCCGACTGAGCAGACGCCCGCGCCGACGCGAGGAACGTTCCGTCCGTCGCGCCCGGTTCGCCAATATCGTCCGAAAGAGCTAATGCGATTTTCTCTGCGAGATTTCGCGACTTCATCACCTCAACGACCGTCGAGATCTTAATTTCTTCCGCAGCGCTTAAGCGCTGATCAGACATGCCGCTGAAAACATCCTCGTCGATCTTTGGCTCGACCATGACGACTGCGTTCGCCGTGTAGGTGACGGGCTTGAGCAGCGCATATCCCGTTGTGAGAAAAGCGAGGAGCAGAAAAGAGCAAACAAAGGCTGTAGACCGGCGGCGGAGAACGCGCAGCAAGTCCGAGAGACCTGCGCCGCTAGGGTTCGGCGCGTCATGCCAATCGGGCCTTACACCGACGCTGTCATAGTTCGCCCTGTCTAACACTTGGAACTCCTATCTCACAACCCAGAGCTGCATTCTTGATCTTCCCCCGAAAATCTCGCACTCATCCCCTTAATTGATCGCCAACAAGGGAGCCCGGACGCGAAACATTACTTCTTAGACATATCACACGGGCGCTTGGATACTAGCAATTTTCGAACCTCAGAATGACGCAAATCACACCTTATCAAAAAGCTCGGGGGCTAATGTGTGGCATAATTGACGCATAGCGGATATTGGAAGAATGACTGGTTGGTGGGGGCGCTTCGCCACCCGCATGCGAGCGGGGAGCAGGACCAAAGATCGATGTGCGGTATTGTAGGCATTTGGCGCTTAAAGGGCGCATCGGGCGACTCAGATGTCGGCGCAATTGCGCGCAAAATGGGTCACGCCATCCGGCGCCGGGGACCTGACGGCGAGGATGTGTGGGCCGATGCGGAAGCGGGTATCGGGCTGGCGCATCAACGGCTCTCCATCATTGACCTCAGCGACGCAGGCCGCCAACCGATGGCGTCGTCATGCGGCCGCTTTGTAATCGCCTATAATGGTGAACTCTATAATACCCAGGAAATCCGTACACAGCTTGAGTCTCGCGGTCGCAATTTTCGCGGTCATTCGGATACAGAAGCGATCGTTGAGGCATGCGCGGAGTTCGGCGTTGAGGACGCAGTGGCGCGCATGCGCGGCATGTTCGCCTTCGCATTATGGGACAAGCGCCGACGCCAATTAACCCTCTGTCGCGATCGTCTGGGCATCAAGCCGCTTTATTGGACGATGGCCGGCGATCAGCTCATCTTCGGCTCGGAATTAAAAGCGCTCCTGGCGTCGGGCCAAATCGATCCCGACGTAAACCGCAAATCGCTCACCACTTATCTGCGCTACGGTTATGTTCCTGGTGAAGAGAGTATTTGGCGGGACATAAAGAAGTTGCGGCCAGGATCGTTCCTGACCTTTGGGGCGGACGGCGCATCGCGCGAAACGGTTTATTGGTCCGCGAAAACTGTAGCACTAAACGGCATTTCACAAAGAGGCGCCGACGGGCGGTCGGATGCTGAACAACTGGACACCCTCGAAGCGCTTTTATCAGACACCGTTTCGCGCCACATGATTTCCGATGTGAGCATCGGCGCATTTCTGTCTGGCGGCGTCGATTCATCATTGGTCGCCGCTCTCATGCAAAAAAACAGCGACCGCGCGATTAAGACCTTTACGATTGCGTTCAATGAAAACGCCTTCAATGAGGCCGAACACGCTCGCGCTGTCGCCGATCATATCGGCTCAGATCACACAGAAATGGCGGTAACGGAGAAAGACGCGCGCGATATCGTCCCGTCATTGCCCGACATCTTCGATGAGCCGCTGGGCGATCCCTCCCAGATCCCAACGTATCTTCTATCAAAGTTGACACGCCAACATGTGACGGTCGCGCTTTCTGGCGACGGCGGCGATGAATTTTTCGCCGGATATGAGCGTTACGCGCGGGCCCAATCGCTGGCGCAATTAACGCGCGGCGCCCGAGCCCCGCTTGCGCGGCTCGCCGCCTCAGGCGTGCGGCTCTTGCCAGTCAAATCGTGGGACAAGGTGCTGAAGGGAACTTCTCTCTCAGACAAATATGAGATGTCCGGCGACCGGCTGCACAAACTTGCTGATGTGCTGCATGGCCGCCAGGCTGATCTTTATCGCGGCATGTTAAGCGCGTGGCCCGACGCTGATGACATAGTGATCGATGGCGGCGGCGGCTACGACGCCCATTGCGACGAGGACATCGCCGGCGCGTTCCCGGACTTCCTCGACTATATGCAGCATATGGATATCGTCACCTATTTGCCGGAAGACATCTTGATGAAAGTCGACCGGGCGAGCATGGCTGTCTCCTTGGAGTCGCGCGTGCCGTTGCTTGATCATCTGGTGGCTGAACATGCCTGGTCGTTACCGCAATCCTCAAAGCGGCGCGACGGGACAGCGAAATGGGCGTTACGCGAAGTCCTTTACCGGCATGTGCCGAAAAGCATTATTGACCGTCCCAAAATGGGGTTCGCCGCGCCGGTGGACCACTGGCTGCGCGGAGAGCTACGCGACTGGGCGGAGGACCTGCTTTCGGAAAAACGTCTGCGCGAAGAAGGCTATTTCAAACCGGACGCCATCAGGAAATGCTGGCGCGATCATTTGGACGGCTCGCGCAATTTCCGTTTTCAACTTTGGGCGGTCCTGATGTTCCAGGCGTGGCGTGCTGAATATGCGCGCCCGCAATCGGCGCAGGACCCGTTGCGCGCCGCCGGATGACGCAATTTCCTTAGGGCTTAAGGAACAAGACGCCGTCCCCATACCGGTCTTTCAGGGCGAAATCGGCGACCCGGCGATATCCGTTCTTTTCGGCGAAGCGTACGAAAGGCGCCTCCAAGGCGGGCTCAAAGCCCACGAGGATCGCCGCCGGCGGATCAGCTTGAAAAAGCGCTTCAACTTGTGTGGGCGACGTCGTCTTATAGTACTGCGCCAGCGACGGTTCGGTAATGTCGGCGAGCCGGTAAGCAAATTGGCCGGTCGCAAATTCGGCATATACAGGCAGGCCGCCCTCAAGCGGATAAACCGGCAGCAAGGTCGCCACTTTGCCCTCAATCCCAGCCGCCGCCATGGCCGCAGCGATATCACGACCGCCCCGATGCACTTTGTTCACTGTCCATTTGTCAGGCGTTGCCGCCTTCGGTGCATGTTGAGCAAGCCTGGGCGCTGCAAGCACCAGGCAAGTCAGCGCCCCCATCGCGAAGACCATATTAATGACGGGTTTTTGCGTCTCCGCCAGATGACCAAAGAGCAACGCGAGAAGGAGCGGCAGGATTAGAATCGGCGGCGCGAAATATTGCGGGAACGATGGTGTCGGCGCAAAGCTCAAGACAAGAACAAAGGCGACGATCGCAAGTATCAGTAAGAGTGGCCGATCAGAAAAGAGTGTCTTGTTTGCGCCGCCTGCGTTCGCAAGCATCAACGCCAGCAGCACTAAAACAAGAAACAACAGGATCAGGTTTGCGCCGGAAAACCAGACGGCGAACGCAAGCATGAGCTTTGCGCCGAGTGACATCGCCACGCTTTCGCCGCCGGCGCCGGATTGCGCCGCCCAATACGCCACATGCGGCCCGGTATGAAATCCAAGCACATGCGCAAAAAAGATGTCCGGCGCGCGCGCCAGCGTGGCGAGCAACGGTGCTGCGCCGATCACCCCGCCTGCTGCTAGAGGCGCCGCCACTTTCTTTATGCGGTCGATGAAACCGAGACCCGCCGGCGCCACGAAAGCGGCGAGCGCCACAGGCGGAATGAAAGCGCCGGCGCTGACCTTCAGTGTCGCGGCGATTGAGAGACACAAGCCAGCGATGGCGATTGGGAGCGCGCGCGGCTCAGACGCCTTTGCGGTCCCGCCGCCGTTTTCTCGCAACCCCTCACCCCGCAAACCCAAAATGAAAAGTCCCAGTCCGAGAAACGCAAAGGGGGCGGGCAGGAAATTGTTGGTGGCCGTCATGCCGACGACGCCAAGCGTCATATCGTTTGCCAAAAGAGAAAGCGCCGCAAACAAAGTAAGCGGGCGCGAACGCGTGAGCCGCCACGTTAACCACGCGACCGCCGCTCCAAATAGAACCCATCCAAAGAAAACAACGAGCCTTGATGAAAAGAGAAGGTGGTCTCCGGGCGTCGCCGCGTAAGACGCGCGAAACAACCATGCGGTCCCTGGCACATGATTATAGAAGAAGTCCTCGTAAAG
>JBCAXE010000074.1:0-6936 GCA_038534195.1 Pseudomonadota bacterium | reverse complement strand
GCGTTTATGACTTAACAGGGACGAACTAATCCATGAATTTCTCCAAGTTCGAAAGTACGACCGGCTCAATTTACCCATCCCAGCCTGGTTCTGATAAACCATCATTCTTCGAAGGTTTAGAGATGACTTTCAGTAAAAAAGTTAGAAAATCAATCCTCCTACCCCTGTTTGGATCATTAGGTCTTACATTGGCGGGCTCTGCCCTCGCGCAAGAAGGGGACCCTGACACCGTTGGATCGCCAATATCCGTAGATGGCTTTATGGCGCCTCAATCCATTGACGAGCGTGGCGTCGATTTGGCGACGCGTCAGCCGATTGTTCAAACGAAAGGCATTACGATCGGCGTTCCCGGCCAAGGCGGATTATCGTTTAACAGAATATATCGCGGTAAAGCGTTTAACCCTGATCAACGTTTGTCGCGTTGGGATCATAATCTGACCGGTGGCGTATCCGAGCGAGATGGTCGTTTTTATGTGAAGTATGGATCTCAGTCCGCTGTATTTTTCGATAATGACCCGACCTATAGCGAAGTTCAGGACAATGGAGAAAAACTAGAAAACATAGCGAATGGACGCTTTCGTTTTACCGCAAGGGATGGAACAGAAGTTATTTTCAATGATGATATTCGTTCCGCTTCCAACGATGATCGCTACACTTTTCCGTTTGAACACAATCGTGCGAATATAACTGACATAATCCGACCGGACGGCGAACATATCCGTTTTCATTATGCGCATGTGAGAGTTCAAGGTGTCGATTATTATCGGTTACAATCGATTACGAATAACTACGGCTATCAAATTCATCTTGAATATGAAACCTCCACGTCATCGCCGGGAACATTCAAGTGGTTTAATCTTCGCAAGGCGACAGCGCTTAATAACAATCTAATTTCCCAGAGCGACCGATGCGATACGATGGCGCCAAGTTGTTCGCCTCCGGGCAATTGGCCGACTGAGACGTATACGGGTCACTATTACGCGATTCACACGGCGCGTGTGGGAGAGACCAATGCCGGAGGCAATGAGGTCACGACCTATTCGTATGGAAATGAGATTTTTTTCCAGATTGGGTCGAACAATTCGTTAGACCTCACAAATTCAAATTCAAGCCCGAATGAGCAAATCGACGACGCCGTTAGTGCTATTCTCGATTACAACGAAGGTGGAGCGACAGTCAGCGTTGCAAGAGTTCAAAATGTAGCACACCGGCTTCTCGCAATTCGCTTTAACGGAAGCCCAGTAGATAATATTGCATATCAGTATACGTATCAACCACGGAGCCTATACTCCGATTCTGGTGGTATTGGGGGAAATCCTTCAACTGACAGATACTTCGAACCCGACGTCGAATCGATGTCCACCGGCCTTCAAATTAATGCAGTCACGGTTGGTGGTCGAAACTGGTCTTATGATACATTTCACTTTAATGGTGCGGGTGAAGAAGTGGAGATGTCGTCGCTCCCAAGAGCTAACGGCGGCCGTCTCTATCCGCAAACGTCCTCCTTAGTCGCTTGCAACGACAGCGGTACGAATGACAATGATTACAAATTTTCCGACATTTACTTCACCGAAATCACTGATCCTGAATCGAATAAGCGTCGGGTGAGATTTTGGCGTCATTTCGATGAGCTTAATGGCAATGCCGACCAAAATATCGATGATATGGTCGGCCTTCGATATTGTACGCCGGAGGCGCCGGTCGGACGGTATGCTCTCATCAGCGATGAACTATATAGAGCCGCGAACGAACCAGCCCGCATCACAGAATTCGAATATTTTTATGAAGAACAATATAACGGCAACGCCAATGGCCGGCTGCGAAAAATCACCATGCCCGAAGGAGACTCTGCGGAATACGAATATGACGCTCGCGGGAATGTAAAGAAAATTACGCGAACGCCAAAACCTAACGTCAGCACGACTGGCGCAGGCAATACGATCGAAGTTCTGGCGACTTACCCTGAGCAAAACAATGTAGAATGCGCAAACAATAAACTCTGCAACAAACCGATCAGCGTCACCGACGAACGTGGGTTCACAACAAACTATACTTACTCATCGGCTCATGGCGGCGTTCTCAGCGTCAAAAAACCTTCCGTCAACAAGGTCGGACCTCAATTAAAAAATGGCGTTCGCCCGGAGATGCGGTTTGACTATGGTCGGTTCACCGCCTTTGACGGGAGCAGCTTGTACAAACCGACAGCGGAAGCCGCTTGCGTTTCGGACAATTTCGCATCGACGCAATCACCGCCACCACCACCGCCGCCGCCGCCGCCGCCGCCGCCGCCGACCGGTCCTTGTCCGCCTGATATGCCAATTTGTATTCCGGATGATTCAACCATCCTAGATAGCGTCATGCTCTCTGGCTCGACTTCTGCGACTGATGACCAGTGTGCGTCGGGTGATAAAATCATTACCGAAACCGCATATGGAACTTCTGGCGACTCACGCCTACTGCCAATTCGCGTGACGGTGCGCTCTGACGACACGAATATCGATCCGGTCATCACGCAAACACAATATACAAACCGCGGCGACGTTGAGTCCGTCGATGGTCCTATCAGCGGAACGCGCGATACGACAGTCTATCAGTATGACTACCAACGCCGCCAGATCGGCGTGATTGGACCTGACCCGGACGGTAACAGCGGTCTTCTTCATCGCGCTACGCGCACGTATTACCACCCTTACGGCATGCCTGAGCGCGTGGAACAGGGCACCATGCCCAATCAGACCAACGGCGTGCGCTCTAGCGCTTTCACACCACTGGAAAAGGTCGTCACAGACTATAATCCGCTAAGCGCTGAAGCCGTTCGAACAAAAGTCTTTGACGGCGCATCCGACAGCGTTCTGGCGATGACGGAAACAAGCTATGACAGCCGCGGCCTTGTTGAATGCGTCGCGGTCCGGATGGATGCAGACGATTTCAACAGCGCGGAAGACGCTCCCAACGCCTGCGCCCAGAAAGCAAGCGTCACCTCTCCTTACGGTCAGGACCGAATTACGAGAAACACCTATACGTCAGCTGGTGAACTGGAAGACACGTTTATCGGCGTCGGCACATTGCTTGAACAACGTGCCCGCTCACGTCGCTACACCACAAATGGTAAACTCCGTTGGCTAATGGACGGACAAAGCTATTCAAGCCCCAACCTCTATGAAGGCAACCTAACGCTTTATGAATATGATGGTTATGACCGATTGAAGAAAACGCGGTTCCCAGCAAAGGATCGTGTCAACGCACAAAGCATCGCTTCAGCAACTGACTTCGTTGAAGTTTTGGAATTTGACGCCGCTGGCAATATCGAACGAGAAAGTCGTCGCAGGAACGGCGACAACCAAAACATCACCTATCAGTATGACGCTCTTGGCCGCATCATCCTGCGCGATCTCCCTGGGGGCGAACCGGACAATCGGTATTGCTATGACAATCTCGATCGCGCCGTCTATTCCAGCATTCTCGGCAGCGCCTGCAACAACGCTCGCGTCACCAAGAACACTTATGACGCCCTCGGTCGCTTGCTGGAACAGGACCAGACAGGGATCGGCAAAGTTTCCTATGGATATGACGAAGCAGGCCGCCGCACCTTCATGCAATGGCCGGACGATGTGCGCGTCACCTATGATTACGATGCGACCAGCGCCCTCACCCGGATTTGCGGTCTCTTTTCGGGTAATAGAACAACCTGTCCAGCCAATACTGAGCGCTTGATCGAGATTGAATATGATGATCTTGGCCGCGTCGCAGAGTGGTCAAATCCTGAAGATACGAACCGCAGCACCTTTTATAGATATGATGGCGCCTCGCGTCTGACGAGTCTGCGCCATGACGGACTTGGCGGCGAAGGCGTCGTCTTCGGCTTCCCGTCCTATAATCCGGCCAGCCAGATCCTGCGTCGCACTGTCTTTGAGACCACCGGCGCTGGCGATTATCTCTGGCTCCCTGACGGTGATGCGACGGACACCTACGACCCCGCCAACGGGCTCAATCAGTACACGCAGATTAACAGCAACATCCAGCCTGCCTATGATCCGCGAGGCAACATGACGAATGACGGGGTTGACACCTACAGCTACGACGCCATCAACCGTCTCACCGGCTCGCCCTCGCAAGGGGTTACGCTCGGCTACGACGCGGGCGACCGCCTGTGGGAAGTAGACAGTGGGGCCAAACGCCGCCTGCTCTATGACGGCGAGGCGATGATCGGCGAATACTCAAACGGCGGAACCCGCCTCTTGCGCCGGTACCTGCACGGGCCCGGCGTCGACGCGCCGATCATGTGCTTCAACGGCGGAACCGCCGCTGACCAGAAATGCGTCCCCGGCGCCACGTCGGGCGGAACCGACGAATGGTACATGATGCTCGCCGACGAGCGCGGCTCCATCGTCGCCTATGTGGACGAAAACAGAAACGTCGTCGGGCGCAACACCTACGGCCCTTACGGAGAACAGGGCCCGGACAATCTCGGGACCTTCTCCTACACCGGGCAGCAGTTCATCCCCGAGCTTGGGCTCTATCACTACAAGGCCCGCTTCTATAACGCCGCATACGGCAGATTCATGCAGACAGACCCCATTGGGTATGAAGATGGGATGAATCTCTATGCGTATACAGGCAATGATCCCATTAACCTGACAGATCCTACGGGATTGTTGCCGTGTTCTTTCTGCGTCCCAGAGAACGTATCGCCTGAGGAATCCATTGCTCGGGTCGAGAATGACCCTACTCTGAGTTTTCTAAGGGATGTTTCCCCTTTCCTTGCAGGGGCAGGCACTGTTGGCTTGGGAAGAGCCGTCGCATCAAGGTATCTGTTTCAAGGCGCTGCCACAGGGCGTACAGTAGGGAATATAGCTATCGCAGAGTTTAGTGGATCGGCTCCTATTGTAGGTCCTGCCGTTGCAGGAGCGCCCATAGGGTTCTTAACACGAGAAAGTTTTACTAGCTTTGGACGAAATCTCCAATCTGGGTTGGATAACTTAGGGTTTTCAAATACGAGAGCTTTTTTTCAAGGTAGCTCGGTCACTGGCCGAAGTTTTCGCGATGGTTCACCTTTTGACCTTCACAGAATTAGTGATTTTGATATTGCTCTGGCAGGAGATGGTATTTTCCAAGCTGCAAAAGCAGCCGGGATTCCATTACGTTCAAAAGGCACACGTACGGGTCCACTTAATGCAAGTGATATTGAAACATTAGGTTTATCAAATTTGCAGTCGTCTCTGTCCAAACAAGCTGGTCGCCCAGTGAACTTTATGATATTTCAAAATTCTGATGATGCGATATTAAAAGCACCAAGCATTGCAGTTGGAAATTAAAGCTATGAAACAATACCAAACAAACTTATTCGGCGTTAACTCTTCTAATCTTGAGAAAGCGGCTAGTATATTAGAAAAAAAACTTGGAATAGTTTTTGCTCTACACGAAAGCAGCTTTAGAGGTGGCGATTACTATCGCTATGATAACAAGAATGAAGATGAAATCATACTTCAAAAGAACTATGATTTTGTCACGCAAGAGTGGTCTGAAGAGGAGTTTTCTGATTATCCATTCTTATTATATATTAGCAGTCGTAGTAATTTCAATGAAACAATATCTATTCTTGATGCTGAACATAATATTACCCTATTAAGGTAGCATTGCCGTAAGCGTTCGGCGATCCTTTCAATTACCCATAAATACCGCTTGCGTGATTTGGTAGACGTGTGATTCATCTTTCAGCGCCGCATTTTTGGGAGGCGCAGATGGATGGACTTGAGCGTGATTGGATTGACGAAGAATTACGCGATTTCGTATTGCCGGACGCACGGTTGGGCGAACGCCTTTACGGTCTTGTTTCACAGATGAGCGGCTCTGTGGGAACGCCAATACCGCAAGCCTGTGAGGATTGGGCCTCGACGAAGGCCGCCTATCGATTTTTTGATAATGACCGTTTTGACGAAAGCGATACTCTCCAGGGTCATTTCGAGGCGACACAGCGGCGGTATTCGCAAACGACCGGCCAGGTCCTGGTGCTGCACGATACGACGGAGTTTTCTTACCAACGCGAAAACCCGGAAGCGATTGGTTCAACGACAATCATCAATAGCGGCAAAGACAAGGCTGGTCGTTATAGACTGCATACGGTTTGCGGCCTCCTTTTGCATGATAGTCTCGCCGTAACCACAGATGGTTTACCGCTCGGGCTTTCGGCGGCGAAGTTTTGGACGCGCAAAAAGTTCAAAGGGACAAACTCACTGAAGAAAAAGACTTGTCCGACGCGGGTTCCGATCGAAAAGAAGGAAAGCATGCGTTGGCTCGACGGTGTTCGCCAATCAACCGAACTACTGGGCGCGCCGCATCGATTAGTACATATCGGCGATCGCGAAAGCGATATCTACGAATTATTTTGCCTTGCCGAAGAGTTGGGAACAAAGTTTCTCGTACGGACTTGCGTTGATCGGCTGGCGGAAAGTCGACAACAGGGTCCAAAAAAGTGCAGAGGCGCAGACCGCGTTGACAAGCGCAGAAATGCAAATCCTTGATCTTGTTGTAGACAATAAAAACGCATCCTCAAAAAGAACGCTTGCTGATTATATCAGGAAAATTGCTCGCCTCGGCGGTTACCTTGATCGCAAGAACGATCCGCCGCCCGGAAACATGGTTTTATGGAGGATAACGTAGTCTTTCTTTCGCAAATTGTATTTTGAGCTGGCAGCTCCCGACTCGGTCTTGAGTGGTTTCCGACCAAGGCAACCACTCAGGAAAGAAGGAAACTGCCATGAATGAAGATAACATGGATTCGACTGAAGCGCCCGTATCGAATGTGATCAAGATCGATGAGGGCCAGGTTCGCGGCCATCTTGATCGGATCGTACGCTCGACGGTCGAACAAACGATCAATGATTTGCTGGACGCTGAAGCCGACCGGCTTGTCGGGGCGGATCGGTATCAGCGCAG
>JBCAXE010000073.1:0-7836 GCA_038534195.1 Pseudomonadota bacterium | reverse complement strand
TGGAAAACCTCCTGCGGTTTGAAGACGACCGCTCTGTGAATGTGGATGATATCAAGGCGTTCGCCGATTGGCTAAAAAATGGAAAGACGAAGCGGGAAATCGCCTATCGCCCGGCGCGCGTCTTGATGCAGGACTTCACCGGCGTGCCGGCGGTCGTCGACCTCGCGGCGATGCGCGACGCCATGAAAGATCTCGGCGAAGACCCGGAGAAAATTAATCCGTTGGCGCCCGTAGACCTCGTAATCGATCACTCTGTCATGGTCGATTATTTCGGCGGGCCGAACGCGTTCGAGAAAAACGTGGACCGCGAATACGAACGCAATGGCGAGCGCTACAAATTTCTGAAATGGGGACAGGGCGCCTTTGATAATTTCCGGGTTGTTCCGCCGGGCACGGGCATTTGTCACCAAGTGAACCTTGAATATCTGGCGCAGACGGTTTGGACCGCCGACCATAATGGCGAAACCTACGCCTATCCGGACACCCTTGTCGGCACTGACAGCCACACGACGATGGTGAACGGCCTCGCTGTTCTGGGGTGGGGCGTCGGCGGCATTGAAGCCGAAGCGGCGATGCTGGGTCAGCCGATCTCCATGTTGATCCCTGAGGTTATCGGTTTCAAACTCACCAATAGGCTTCCGGAAGGAACAACGGCGACAGACCTTGTGCTGACGATTGTGGAAATGCTGCGCAAAAAAGGCGTGGTCGGAAAGTTCGTCGAATTCTACGGCCCCGGCCTCGATCATTTGTCCCTGGAAGATCAGGCGACCATCGCCAATATGGCGCCGGAATATGGCGCGACCTGCGGGTTCTTCCCCGTTGACGAAGAAGCGATCCGGTATCTGAAAGCGACGGGCCGGTCTGAAGAGCGTGTTGCGCTCGTCGAGGCGTACGCCAAAGAACAAGGTATGTGGCGCGACGCATCGACGCCGGACCCGGTTTTCACCGATACGCTCGAGCTTGATCTTGGGTCGGTCACCGCATCGCTCGCGGGGCCGAAGCGCCCGCAAGACCGCGTCGTCCTGGAAGAAGCGCCGGCCTGTTTCGAAACGGCGCTCGACAAGGAATATGGCATGGGCGGCCAGAACGGTAAGCGCGTGCCGGTAAAAGGCGAAGATTTCGATCTCGGGCATGGCGATGTGACGATCGCCGCGATTACGTCGTGTACAAACACATCGAACCCGTCAGTGTTGATCGCTGCGGGCCTTGTGGCGCGCAATGCGCGCGCGCGCGGCGTTTCCGTTAAGCCATGGGTGAAAACCTCACTGGCGCCGGGCAGTCAGGTGGTCACTGACTATTTGAACAGCGCCGGGCTCTCGGACGATCTTGATGCGCTTGGGTTTAATCTTGTGGGCTATGGCTGCACGACCTGCATCGGTAATTCCGGTCCGCTGCCCCCGGCGATCTCCGAGGCGGTGCATGAACATGATCTCGCAGTTTGCTCCGTACTTTCCGGCAATCGGAACTTTGAAGGACGGGTTTCACCGGACGTACGCGCAAACTTCCTTGCCTCGCCGCCGCTAGTGGTCGCTTATGCGATCGCCGGTTCGCTCAATATCAATTTGCGTACTGACCCGATTGCGCAGGATCAGGACGGCAATGATGTTTTCTTGAAAGACATTTGGCCGACCAATCAAGAAATTGCTGAAATCGTGCGCGAG
Source organism: Pseudomonadota bacterium (assembly GCA_038534195.1). Taxonomy (GTDB): domain Bacteria; phylum Pseudomonadota; class Alphaproteobacteria; order Caulobacterales; family Parvularculaceae; genus JAJFFW01. The sequence continues at coordinate 6,175 of JBCAXE010000073.1, read as the reverse complement.
AACGTCACCGCGCAAATGTTCGCAAGCCGCTACGCTGACGTGTTCAAAGGGGACGAGCAATGGCAGGCGATCGACGCAGGCGATGATCAGACTTACTCCTGGCCCACATCGACCTATGTGGCTAAGCCGCCCTTCTTTGAGGGCATGAAGAAAGAGCCTGAAGCCGTCAAGCCGATCAACGGCGCCCGTATTCTCGGGCTCTTTGGTGAGTCCATTACGACAGATCACATTTCTCCAGCCGGATCGATCGCCGAAGACAGTCCTGCGGGCGACTATCTCAAATCCTTCCAGGTGCCGGTCTCTGAATTCAATTCCTACGGATCGCGCCGCGGCAATCATGACGTGATGATGCGCGGCACGTTTGCGAACATTCGCATCAAGAATCAGATGCTCGACGGTGTTGAAGGCGGCTACACAAAGCACGTCCCGTCAGGTGAGCAAATGCCGATTTACGATGCGGCGATGGTCTATAAGGAGGCGGGCACACCGCTCGTTGTTCTGGCAGGCGAGCAATACGGCACGGGTTCGTCCCGCGACTGGGCCGCGAAAGGCACAAATCTTCTTGGCGTGCGCGCCGTTGTTGCGAAAAGCTTTGAGCGCATCCACCGGTCAAACCTCATTGGCATGGGCGTTCTTCCCTTGCAGTTTGATGACGGCGAGGGCTGGCAGAAGCTCGGTCTCACCGGCGATGAGCAGGTCTCAATTCACGATGTGGATGCGATTGAGCCGCGCGGAACGCTTGGCGCGACGATCACATTCGCGAACGGCGACACAAAAGACGTAACGCTCCGTATACGTATTGATACGGCTGATGAGCTCGATTATTTCCGCAATGGCGGCATTCTGCATTATGTGATCAGAAAGCTCGCCGCCTGATCGGGCAACTCTCGGCGTCAGTCGTTGTCATATCCGCGCGGATTTTCGCGCTGCCATCGCCATGTGTCAGCGCACATCTCGTCAAGGGTTTTGGTGGCGCGCCAGCCGAGTTTCGCCTTCGCGCGATCGGGCTTGGCGTAAATCGTCGCCACGTCGCCATCGCGGCGCGGTGCAATTTCATATGGAATGTCGCGGTTTGATGCCCGCTTGAAGGCGGCGATCGCATCCAGCACGGAATAACCGACGCCCGTACCGAGATTGATATTCTCTGCGCCGCCGCCCGATTTATTTGCAAGATAATCGAGGGCATCAAGATGCCCGCGCGCTAGATCACTCACGTGAATATAGTCGCGCACGCCTGTACCGTCCGGAGTCGGATAATCATTCCCGTAGACGGCGAGCTTTTCGCGGCGCCCGACCGCGACCTGCGCTATGTAAGGAAAAAGGTTGTTGGGCGGGCCGTCAGGGTCTTCGCCAATGCGTCCTGAAGGATGCGCGCCCACCGGATTGAAGTAGCGCAAATTAACGATGCGCCAGTCGGGATGAGCAACCACATGATCGCGCAGCATTTCCTCGATGAGAAATTTGGTGCGCCCGTAAGGGTTGGTTGGACCGGTCTTACCGTTCTCATCGACGGGGCTTTCGTTGAGGTCGCCGTAGACGGTCGCCGACGATGAAAAGACGAGTGTCTTCGCCCCCACCGCATCCATTGCTTTCAACAAAGTGAATGTCGCGCCGATATTCGTCTCGTAATATCGAATCGGTTCGGCGACGGATTCGCCGACAGCCTTTAGCCCCGCGAGATGAATCGCGCTGTCGGCCCGAAATACGGTGACGGCTTCGATGATGCGGTCCTGATCGCCAGGTGCGCCCAGACTTGCTTCAATAGACTGCAGTGATTTGCCGGTGATCTCCTGAACGCGGACAAGGGCTTCCGACGACGAGTTATCAAAATTGTCAATGACAAGAACGTCGCGCCCAGCGTTCAAGAGCTCGACGCACACATGGCTGCCGATATAGCCGGCGCCGCCAGTGACGATGGTGCGTTCAGCCATGGAATCGTTCGTCCTTAGAGAAGATCGTCGCGGCCGTCTTCTTTCAGGCGGTCAACGATCTGCTTCACATCTTGCGCGCGGTCACGCGGCGCAATCAGGATAGCGTCTTTCGTGGCGACGACAATCATGTCTTCAAGACCGATTGCGCCCACGAAAATCCCGTCCGTCTTCACTGTGGTGCCTGCGCAATCGATCGCGGCCACAGCGCCGCCATTTGCGGCGGTTGTCTCCACCGGCAGCTCCGTCCATGAGCCAATATCGCTCCAGCCCGCATCGACCGGCGCGACCACGGCGGCTTTGTCAGTCTTTTCCATGACGGCGTAATCGATTGAGATAGCGGGGCATTGTGCAAATTCGGACCGATCGAGAGCGATGACACCGTCATTGCAAACGCCGGACCGAAGGGCCCGCTGCGCGAAGTCAAGGATGGGCGCATTAAAGCGCTGTAGCTCACGGACCATTGCGCCTGCCGTGAATAGAAAAATGCCCGCATTCCAGAAGTATTCGCCAGACCCCAGGTATTTCTCGGCGGTGTCGCGGTCGGGCTTTTCCAAGAATGCGTCGATCTTGAAGACTGCGTCGCTGAGCGGCGCGCCTTGGCGGATGTAGCCATAGCCGGTGTGCGGGCGGTCCGCCTTGATCCCGAAGGTGACGATGGCGCCGTCTCGCGCCGCCTCCGCCCCAGCAGCGACCGCGCGACGAAAGGCGGGCGCGTCAGAGATGACGTGATCCGCCGGCGCCAGCAAAATCTGGGCGCTTGCGTTGTGTTCGGCGGCCCAGGCGGCGGCGACGGCTGCGACGGCGGCGGTGTTGCGCGCCACAGGCTCGGTGATGATCGCGGCCGGCGGCAGGTCGATCGCCCACAGTTGTTCGCGAATTTGCTCCGTATGCGCAGCGCCGCAGATAATCAGCGGCGGCGCATAGGCGTCGCCGGATAGGCGCAGCGCAGTTTCCTGCAGCATGGTCCGCGCCGATACGAGCGGCAGGAGTTGCTTCGGCGTCGCTTGGCGTGAAAGGGGCCACAGGCGCGTGCCGGCGCCGCCTGACATGATCACGGGTTGGATGCGATACTGGGACACCGGACGCCGACTATTCCACCGTGACCGACTTCGCCAGGTTACGCGGCTGGTCGACGTCGGTGCCTTTGGCGGTGGCGGTGAAATAGGCAAGGAGCTGGATCGGGGCGGCGTAGACGATGGGCGCGAACATCGGATGCGTCGGCGGCGCTGTGATCGCCGCCCAGACTTTCTCGCCCGCCTCGCGCACGCCATGCGCGTCTGAGATGATCAGCGCCTTGCCGTCGCGGGCCATCACTTCGTGCATGTTGGAGAGGGTTTTTTCAAAATGCCTGTCGCGCGGGGCGATAACGACGATGGGCAACGTCTTGTCGATCAGGGCGATCGGTCCGTGCTTCAACTCGCCCGCCGCGTAGCCCTCGGCGTGGATGTAGGAGATTTCCTTCAGCTTCAGCGCGCCTTCCATGGCGAGGGGGAAGCTGACGCCGCGGCCGATGTAGAGGATGTCGCTCGCCTTCGCGATGTCTTTGGCGATCGCTTCGATGGCGTCGGCTTCGCTCAGCGCTTCGCCGAGGAGGCGCGGCGTCTTCAGGAGTTCGCCGACAAGGGCGCGCTCTTCCGCCTCGGAGACCGTCCCGCGCTGGCGGCCGGCGGCGATGGCGATGCAGGCGAGGGAGGCGAGCTGACAGGTGAACGCCTTCGTTGAGGCGACGCCGATCTCCGGCCCTGCGGCCATCGGGAAGATGACGTCGGCCTCGCGCGCAATCGAGCTTTCGGCCACATTGACGACCGCAGCGATCTTCTGGCCGTGGTCGCGCGCATCGCGCAGCGCCGCCAGCGTATCGGCGGTCTCTCCCGACTGGGAGATATAAATCGCGCCGCCGCCCTCCGCATAGGGAACATCGCGGTAGCGTAACTCCGACGCGATGTCGATCTCGACCGGCAGCCCCGCCCATTTCTCGAACCAGTATTTCGAGATCAGCCCCGCATAGTAAGCCGTACCGCAGGCAGAGATCGTCAGCCTACTGAGCGCTGCGAAATCGAACGCGCCCTCGGGCAAGCGGACCGTCTGCGTCGCCGGATCGATGTAGCGGGACAGCGTGTGCGCGATCACTTCCGGCTGCTCATAAATCTCCTTCGCCATAAAATGGCGATGGCCGTCCTTGTCGACCATGGCGTCGGCGGCCGAGGAGATCGTCTCCGGCCGGTCGACTTTTTCGCCGGCCGCGTTGAAGACCTTGAACCCGTCGCGCCGCAACACCGCCCAGTCGCCCTCGTCGAGATAGGTGACGCGATTGGTGAACGGCGCTAGCGCGTAGGCGTCCGACCCGAGGAACATCTCCCCGTCGCCGCGCCCCACCGCCAGCGGCGAGCCCTTGCGCGCGCCGATCATCAGATCTTCCTCGCCGGTGAAAATCGCCACAAAGGCGAAGGCGCCGGTGAGCCGCGAAATCGCTTTGTGAAACGCTTGCGCGGGCCCGAGATTTTCATTCTCGAGATAGTAAGTGATCAGCTGCGGACACACTTCGGCGTCGGTGTCGGACTGAAACGCGTAGCCTTTCTCCTGCAACTCGCGGCGCAATTCCGCGAAATTCTCGATAATGCCGTTATGGACGACCGAAACGCGGTCCGTCGCGTGCGGATGGGCGTTGCGCTCGTTGGCCGCGCCATGGGTCGCCCAGCGCGTGTGGCCGATGCCGATCGCGCCGGCCAGCGGATTGTCGGCGAGAGTTTTCGTTAACGCCGAAAGCTTGCCCGCTGCGCGCCGCCTGTCGAGCGCGCCGCCGTGAAGGGTGGCGACGCCGGCGGAATCATATCCGCGATATTCAAGACGCTTCAGCCCTTCAACAATCGCCGGAGCGACGTCGCCTTTTCCCAAAACGCCTACGATACCGCACATGGCCGGGACGCTCCCCATTCTCTTGTTGCGCTGCAATTGGTTGAGACAGCTTGGAAGAGAATTCAAGCAAAAACTTGGCCGAAAAAGGGGAACCTTATGTGCGGAAAGACGCTTACGGCGGCGCGGCCCGCCGCCCATCGTTAACGCGCCGTTCGATCGCCGCGCCCGCGGCGCAAACCGGGACGCGTTTGGTTAAAGGGGAAGGCTGGGAGGCGGATGTGAGAGTTTCAGTCGCCGCGCCATCGTTAACCGCGTCGTGTTCGCCGTTCCGATTGTCCGCGCCGCTAGCCAAATCCGACTCCCCACCAATCGCCGCACCCGACTCCCCACGGCCCGGCCGCAAAGGCGGCCGAACTTCGAAAAAGCGCGCCTTCGCGCAATCTTTTTTGTAAGCCGCCTTCGCGGCCGGGCGTAGGGTCCATTTCTCGTCCGGGCGCTGTTCTGTCGATTGCGTATCGTCTGCCGCGTTCTCTCCTGATGCTGCCATGGACGCCATGATCAAGCTATGTCGAGTCGGAGATAGGTTGACGGCCTTTCGTTCAGCCTCATCGCCCAAAACATACGACTCCCCTCGGCTTGACCGTGGGGTCCATCTCTCGTCTGGGAACGGCCGCGTCGATTGCGCGCCGCGCGCCGCCGCCTTCGCAGCGCTTCTTGGATTTGCCGCGTTCGTGTGCGGCCTCGGGGTCCATCTATCGTCCAAATCCGCTTCGAGCGTTGGAGCACAATCTGCGGCGTTCTTTCCCGCCGCCGACATGGACGCCATGGTCGAGCCATGGCGAGTCGGAGATTGGTTGCTTAAACTTTGCGCATATCTCGAGAGATCAGTTCGGTCGTTCAGCGGGTTTTCGGCGGCGCCAAGCGTGTCGATCCAAACGCCATCTTTCTGTTCATCCGCGCTGCTAGCCAAATCCGACTCCCCACGGCTCGACCGCGAAGGCGGCCGAACATTGAAGAAGCGCGCCTTCGCGCGCGACCGTGGGGTCCATCCATCGTCCGGACACCGCTCTGTTAATTTCATCGCGCGCCACGCATCGTCCTCCCGCACCGCCTTCGCGCCACACTTTAGAGTCGCCGCCTTCGCAGTGGGGCGACCCCGCAACCGTTCAATCACGCGATGCGCCCAAATCGCCCGCGTCATCGCCCTGGCCGCGAAGGCGGCCAAATCTAAAGAATGCGCGCCTTCGCGCGCGGGTCGTCTGTCAAAAAACGCGGGCCGCACGCCCTTCGTGTCCACGAGAGAAAAGTTAACCGCGGCCGCACCCGCTTCCTCGGCGAGATTAAGCGTCAACAGCGACAAGCGCCGATAGCGCTCGGCCAGCGCCGCC
>JBCAXE010000072.1:0-8823 GCA_038534195.1 Pseudomonadota bacterium | reverse complement strand
GCGCGGTGACGTCCACCGACGGCGGGTCGAGGGCTTCACCGAAATCGCAGAACGGAATCTTGGTGACAATTTCGCGGTCATTGTCCTTGTCGAACGCGCCCCAACCGCCGCCTTTGCACTGCATGTCGATCAGCCAGTTGACGCCTTTCTCTATCGCCTGATCGATGCCGCGCCCCTTCCACATAGGATCATCGCGAAACTGGGACAGAACGATCAGCGCGACCGCGGTATCGTCCGTGTCTGGATAAAATGTGTTGGCGTATTCGAAGGCCCAGCCGCCGGGCGCCGTCTCCGGCAGCTTCACTGACCAGTCGCCCTTGCGCAGGACCTGTTGATCGAGGACCCAGCCGACCGCCTTTTCGATTTCAACCTTATACGTCTCTTCAAGCCCGCAATCGTCATAGGCCAGAAGCGCCAACACCGTGTCCCAGACCGGGGAAACGGATGCTTGTATATAGGTGGCCTCGCCCACATCGACCCGCCAGCGCGGATCATCAAGCGCGCCCACCGCCGCTTTCATCGCCGGGTGATCGGGCGGATAGCCTTGAAAATGCATCGCCATGATCGAGTAGACCCAGGGCGGTTGAATGCCGCCCCAAACGCCGTCCGCATCCTGATGTTGCAAGATCCAGCCCATGGCCTGTTCGATGGAGCCGCGCCGGTTCGGCGTAGCGCCCCAGTCCTGCAGTTTATGCAGCACTTTGTCAGCGCCGCGGAAGAACCCGTCCCAGAAATCGGCGCCCGCTTTTTTTGGCAACGTATAATCGAACGCGCCGCGCCCCGATGGGAACAACTCGTCAAGCCGCCGGTCCGCAGGCAAGGGCCGCGACGGGCGCGAGGTGGACAGAACCGCGATCGGCATCAGCGTGGCGCGCGCCCATTGCGCGAAATTGTAAATCGAAAACGGGAACCAGGTGGGGAAGCGGATCACCTCCGGCGGGATGTTGGGCGTTTTCTTCCATGGCCATTCGCCGATCAACGCCAGCCAGTAGCGCGTGAAAACACGAACGTTTCTGAGACCGCCTTTTGCGAAAATCCACTCGCGCGCTTTCATCAGCGCTGGGTCATCTGCGCTCATCCCCATAGACCTCAGAGCAGCATAGGCCTCCACCGTCGTATTAATGTCGCCGGCCGGGGCGTTGTAAAACACCTCCCACGACCCGTCCTCGCGCTGCTGGTCAAGAAGCGATTGCGCTAGACGCTGGCGCAACGGGTGATCATCCTGACGGATCACCCACAGACACAGAATCCATTGCGCCTCCATGCAGGAATTCGATTCCAGTTGACCAACCCAATAGCCTTCCGGCTTCTGGCGTTTGGCCAGCCATTCGGCGCTGGCGTTAATCGCGCCCGTGATCTGATTATCGAAATTCGACCGGCGCGGCGCGCCCTCACCCTCAAACATGACTTTCCCTACCGACGCAGATATTGGCCCAATCGACGCAATTCGAGGTGTCTTAGCAACGCGCCGGCGCTTTGGCGAGAGCCCCGCCGCCATTGTCATGCCCGGCCAGTTTGGGCATGCTGCCGCGATCATTCGGAGGGGCGAAATTGCGTTTTCTACAACAATTCCTGGCGGCCATTTTGATGTTGGTGAGCGCTGGCGGCGCCAGCGCGGCGGACTACAAATACGCGAGAAAAAACACCGAGTACGCGCCGGGCGACGAAAAGGCGTTCGTCGTTTTCACCTATCGGCGCATCACCGGCGCGATCTCCGCCCCGTCGTTCCGTCTGTCGCGGATCGATCCCGAGACCGGAGAGGAATTATCGACCACGCGGCTCAATCTGAGCATGAGCGGGCGCGGCGGTTTGCGCCGTCATATGCGCAACGCCGGCTATGAAGAGTTTCAGCGCGGCATGATCATCGAGGCCTTTCTTTTTGAGCCGGGTGTTTACGTGGTCACGGAGGCCGACAAGGCTGGCCAACTTTACGAAGCAGAAGGAACCCAGAAAGTATTTTCAATGGCGGCGGCGACCCTCGCCTTTGAGCTGACGCCGGGCAAGGTAAACTATCTCGGTGACTTCGCCTGGGGAACGCGCTCGCGAAAAATTTGCGCGCTGACCCGCACGGAGTTCGAAGAAAATCCCATCGGCTATAAAAACGCCGAAGAAAAACAATGTTACGACCAAATGGCGGCGAGCAACGGCGAAAAGAGGCTGATATCGCTGCGGGTCAACGCCACCGGCCTCGCCGACGACTACCGTCTGTCGCGCCGCGACGATGATCGCCGCCTCGCTTACATCAAGACATTCCTTCAGCGGTTTCAGCCGGCGCTCGATCCGGCGGTTGAAATCATCTTTCCGCGGCGCGCGGACGTCACGCTTCTGCGCGATCTGCCGACACAGTTAGCGGCGGCCTGGGGTGCGCCAGATGCGCCTGATGCGGCGGCGGCGTCAGAAAACACAGCGCCCGCCACACCCTGATGGCGCGCACAGGCCACGTACATTAATCCGCCTCCATTAAGACGGCGGTCGGACTTAGACGCATGGTGAGTAACGCAAGCAACCAGAATTTCTTCCGTACGCTCCATGAATGCGGGTTTCAAAACCCGGACAGCCCTTTCCTCACGCCGCCCGGCGGACCCGCCTGGTCTTACGGCGCGATTGACGCCCTCTCGGCCCGCTTCGCCTGCGTCTTTGCGGAAGCGGGCTTAAAACCCGGCGACCGGATTTGCGTTCAGGTGGAAAAGAGCGCGGAAAATGTGGCGCTCTATCTGGCGGCGCTTCGTTTCGGTCTTGTCTATACGCCGCTCAACACCGCTTATACGCGCGAGGAGATCCGATACTTCCTCAGCGACTGCGACCCCGCGGCGTTTGTCTGCGACCCGGCGCGCGCAGAAGAGGTATCCGCAACAGCGGTTTTCACCCTCGGCGCTGACGGCGGCGGTTCGCTCATGACCGCCGCGCAAAAGGCGAAACCGGCGCCCGCAATCGCGGTGCGCCACGAAGATGATCTCGCCGTCATCCTCTACACCTCCGGGACGACCGGGCGCTCGAAAGGTGCGATGTTGAGCCACCGCAACCTGGCCACTAATGCGACGACGCTTCATGAGATCTGGGGATTTGCGCCCGGCGACGTTCTGCTCCATGCGCTGCCGATCTTCCACATTCACGGGCTCTTCGTCGCCTTGCACACAGCGATGCTGAACGGTTCGGAAGTCTTGTTCCTGCCCCGCTTCAGCGTCGCGGCAGTGAAAGAGGCGCTGGCACGCGCCACAATCATGATGGGCGTACCGACTTTCTATACGCGCCTCCTCGCCGATGAGGCATTTGGCGCTGCAGATTGCGCTTCGATGCGCCTCTTCATCTCCGGCTCGGCGCCGCTGACGGCGGAGACGCACCGCGCGTTCGAGGCGCGCACCGGCCACGCTATTCTGGAACGCTACGGCATGTCGGAAGCGGGCATGATCGCCTCCAATCCCTTGCATGGCGCACGCGTCGCCGGAACGGTCGGCTTCGCTCTGCCCGGCGTCAATATTCGTATTACGGATGAAACCGGCGCACCCAGTTCGCCGGGCGTCGTCGGCTCGGTTGACGTCAGAGGACCGAACATCTTCCAGGGTTATTGGCTGCGCCCGGAAAAGACCGCGACGGAATTCAGGGACGGCTGGTTCGTCACCGGCGACCTTGGCGCGCTCGATGATGAAGGCCGGTTGACGCTTTCAGGGCGGTCCACTGACCTCATCATCGCCGGCGGCTACAATATTTATCCAAAAGAAATCGAGGATGTGATCGGGGCCGTGACGGGCGTCGGCGAATGCGCGGTCATCGGCGCGCCGCACCCCGACATGGGCGAAGGCGTCGTCGCTGTTCTCGCCGCCGGCACTGGCGACGGCGCGCTCGCGAAAGAAGAGAGTGAAGAAAAGGTTCGCGCCGCGCTCAGCGCGCTTGCGTCCTTCAAAAGGCCGCGCAAATTGATCTGGATCGACGCCCTGCCGCGCAACGCCATGGGCAAAGTGCAAAAAGCCGCGCTTCGCGAAGCTTACAAGGACGCGTTCGCGACCGATTAGGACTTCATATTCCGCCAGCTCGGATAAAGCAGGCACCCGAGAAACGAAAACGAGGCCGCAATCAGCAGCGCGATCGCCGGGAGGCCGCCGCCCGCATTGCCGAGCCAGTTCGCAACAAGGCAAGTGGTCGCAATAATCAGATAGGGATAAACCGGCGGGTCCTGCCGCAGATACCGCATCACGAACAGCGCCATCGACGCCACCAGCAACGCCAACGCATACATGTCAAATATCGTAATCATTTCATCCACCCTGATTGGCGCCCTGTTTGGTGGAAAACTATCGGTGAAAAAGTTTAATAATTTTGAAAGCAGATTGTCCCGCTTTGACACAACAATGCGCGACTTTTTTATTAACTGAACATTGGTATTGTTCCAAAGGAATTACGTGAAAGAGCCCTAAAAGGGGTCACGCAGCAAGAGTGTTTGTTCGTCACTTGGTTGGGAGAGCCAATGTTGGACCGTTTGCGTCAACGCTATGAGGCGTTTCTTCGTATTGAGCGAAACGCGCCAGTGGGCGAGCTCGTTCGTCTCCGCGCCCTTTACGGCTTCGGCTGGCTTTTCGTCTTTATACAAATGCTCAATCTCGCAGGGATGACCTTCACTTACCGAAGCTGGACAGGCGATCACACCATTGCGGTTGTTGTCTCGCTCGTGATCCTGACCGCTATTCACGGTCTGCGGTTTTATAAGAATTTCGGCGTTTATGCGGCGGCGATATTCTTTCTTTGTTCGGCGGGCGTCCTCGCGTCAGCGCTGCCGGACCACACCGGCGTCAACTCGGCCTTGCTGCCTCTGTTGGTAATGACGCCTGTGCTGACAAGTTTTATCGCGGGACCCCGTTCCGGCCTCGTCACCGGCGCCGCGTCGCTGGCGATCATCGCCGTTCTTTACTGGTGTTCGGCGACGCATCTCGACGTCGCGTCCCCCTATTACGGGCCGCGCAATCTTCAGCGCGCCTTGCAAGCGACCTTTGCGGTGATCATGGTGACAGGCATCGCTGCTGTAATCAGCGCCAGTATCTTCCACACCTTCGGCCTGCTCGAGGCCAATATCAAACGCGCACAAAAAGCCGAAGCCGCGAAGTCGGATTTCCTCGCGTCAATGAGCCATGAATTGCGCACGCCGCTAAACGGCGTTCTCGGCCTCACAGACGCTCTGTCCAAAACCGATCTCGATCCGGAGCAAACGCGCCTGATGGGCGCGGTGCATTCGTCCGGGCGCTCGCTTATGTTGATCCTCAACGATATTCTCGACCTTTCCAAAATCGACGCCGGCAAACTTGAAACGACGCCGATGCCGTTTGATCCGCGCGCGCTCGTTCGGGAAATCGCCGACACCTGGCGCGAATCCGCTACCGCGAAAAATCTCGCCTTCAATACCCATGTGGACGAAGCAACGCCGGCCATATTGCTGGGCGACGATTTGCGCATCCGCCAGATTGTCTCAAACCTCGTCTCCAACGCGGTAAAGTTCACCGACAATGGCTTTATCGATCTGTCGCTCACAACGACGGCGCAGGACGATGACACTTTGGAATTGGAAATTGCCGTACGCGACACGGGCGAAGGCATCGACCGCTCTGTACAGGAACGGATTTTTCACGCCTTTGAGCAGGCTGAAAACAGCATCGCGCGGCGGCGCGGCGGCACCGGGCTTGGGCTTTCCATTTGCCGGCGCCTCGCGACCCTGATGTCCGGCTCGATCAGCGTGCAGTCAACGCCGGGCGAAGGCTCCGTTTTCCGTCTCGCCCTGCCTGTAAAAGCAATTATTCAGGAACCGCATGCGCCGACGCCAACCGCCCCAGCGCCGCCTCCAAAGGATGTAAATCTCAACGGATTGCGCGTGCTTCTGGTGGAAGACAATGCCATCAATCAGATGGTGGCGCAGAAATTCCTGGATAATCTTGACGTGACCACCACCGTCGCGGCGAACGGAAAAGAATGCCTCGATGCGCTTGAAGCTGAAGAGATCGACGTCATCTTGATGGACAAACACATGCCGGTGATGGACGGCATGGCCGCCACCGCCGCGATCCGCGCCTTGCCCGACGCCCGCGCCGCATTGCCTATCATCGCCTGCACCGCGGACGCGATGACCGGCGAACGCGACGCCTTGATCGCCGCCGGCTTTTCTGACTTTTTGGCGAAACCCATTACACTGGAGACGCTGGAAGAGGTGCTGCGCCGCGCCGCCGCCGCGCGCGCGCCGGAGCCTGTGGTGGCCGCTTAGTCCGCTGCTTTTTCGGCCGCGATCATCTGATCGATGCGGTCACGGAGCAATTCCAGCGGCAAGCCGCCGCCCGTCAACACGGCATCGTGAAAATCGCGGATGTCAAACTTGTCGCCGAGCTCCTTTTCCGCCTTGGCGCGCAACTCCCACAGTGTCAGCTCCCCCATCTTGTAGGCGAGCGCCTGGCCCGGCCAGGAGATATAGCGGTCAATCTCTGTACGAACATTATGGAGCGACAGTGCGGTGTTTGACGCCAGATACTCAATCGCCTGATCGCGCGTCCACCCCTTTGAATGCAACCCCGTGTCGATCACAAGACGGCAGGCGCGCCACATCTCCCAGGTCAGCCGCCCGAAATGATCGTACGGCGTCTTGTAGACGCCCATTTCAACGCCAAGCTTTTCCGAATAGAGCCCCCACCCTTCGCCATAAGCATGCGGGTAAAAATTCGTGCGGAACGCCGGCGCATTTTCGATTTCTAGGCTCAGCGCGCTCTGGAGATGATGACCCGGCACGGCCTCATGAAGCGCCATGGCCGTCAATTGATAGAGCGGGCGGATTTCATGATTATAGGTGTTCACCCAGAATTGCCCGCCGCGGTCGGCGTCGAGCGAGGCGCCCACATAGCGGGCGTTGGTGTAGTTTTCCGCAATATTCGCCGGCACCGGCTCCACCGAATAGGGCTGACGCGGCAGCTTGCCGAAATAGGCCGGCAGACGCCCGTCAATATCCTTGGAGATGTAGGACGCTTCTTTCAGCAGCTCTTCGGGGCTGTCCGCATAGAATTGCCTGTCCGTACGCAGAAAGTCGAGAAACGCCGCGAAGTCGCCGTCGAACCCGGTTTCTTCGATCACCTCCATCATCTCAGCGCGAATGCGCGCCACTTCCTTTAAGCCGACCTGATGGATTTCCTCGGCCGTCGCATCGTCAAGCGTCGTGTAATAGCGCACGAGCGCTTCATAATAGGCCGGGCCGTCGGGCAGGTTCGCGGCGCCGAGCTTGTCAACCGCGCCCGGAATATAGTCGTCCTTCATGAAAGCGAGCGCGCGGGCATAGGCGGGAATGATCTCGTCTTTAATGATTTTGGCGCCCGCCTTGCGCAACGCTTTTTGCCGCCGCTTGCCGACCGTGTCCGGCATGTCGTCAAGCGGGGCGTAGAGCGGATGAGACGCCGCATCGGCGGTCACTTGCGCCTCGAAGGACGGTAATATCAGCGGCAGAATTTCCTTCGGCTGCGTGAACCCGTCCGCGAGACCGGCGCGCATATTCTCCACATTCTGATCGAGATAAGCGGGAAACGCTTCCAGGCGCTTCAGATAATCCTCAAAATCCTTCCGGGTGCGGAACGGCGTCGCCCCCACCGTATAGCCGATATTGGAGTGAAACCCGGTATCGGCGAGAATCGGAATGCGCCACGCCTTGAACGGCGCGCGGGCGATATCGTGTTTCAGGATAAAGCGCAGGAGGTCCGCGCTCAGCCGCTCATCATCGCTCACCGCCGCAAGATCGATGGCGCCCAGCTCCGCCATAAAGGCTTCGCGCTGCTTGGTTCGCCGCGCATAATCCGCCGGCGCCACAGCGGGCACTTCATGATTGTGCGCGAAAACGCCCGCGCTCGTCGCCGCGAACGGATCCTCGCGCATTTCAAACGCCCAATAGGCGTCAAAGAGCGCCGACAATTCATCGGACGGCGCCGCGAGCGCCGGAACAGCGGCGAAAATCGTAATGATGGCGAAAAGCGAACGTCGAAACACGGGCGCGACCCTCCTTGTGGTTTCGACCAGTCTACAAAGCGTTCGCGGTTTCACAAACGCTGTCCGCACTCAAAAAGACGCCCGCAAAGAAAAAGAGCGCGAGTTCTCTCCCCCTAGAAGGTGGAACTCGCGCTCTTTTCGGCTGTTTCGCGCTGCGGTCGTCGGGTCAATCCGCAATCGCCAGCCTATGGCTCGCGCCGCGCCAGACATATCGATCACTCTCCCCTTTGATCGGCGGTCTGGTTTGAGGTTCCGGGGCGAGGAACCTCGGCAGGGCGGTTCGCCGGAGGGTCATGGCATCTCCCAGTCGGCGCGAACCAATCTTGTCATCTCCTCATTCGGCGTCAGCATGAACCGTTTGGGCAGTCGACGGCGCATGGGAGCAAAGAGCGCCCGCCATCGCGTAGTTCGCGGCGCCAAGGGCGATAATCAGGGCCGCGGCGATTGTGCGTAAAGTGGACATCTTTTTCTCTCCTTCCCCAGGGCGTCTTTCCGTCTGCATCCTCTAGATAGGGGAGAACGCCGCGGGCCCCTGTGACGTGCGTCACAAGAGCGGCCCTAATTCGTGAAAAACCCGCTTTTTTCGAGCGTTTTTCCGGGATTTTCGCCGTCCCGGCCGGGCCGCTCCCCGGACCGTGAGCGCCCCGTCGATTGACCCCGCCGCGGCGGCCATGATGTACTTTTTGAAAGAACAATTTGGAGGACCTCCCTGATGCGCACTTCGTTTTTCGCGGCCGCTGCTTCGAAAGCCGCCGCCGCCGGCCTCTGCTGCGCGCTTGCAGCCTGCGCCTCGACGCCGCCGCCGAATGTCGCCTGCGAAAACAGCGA
>JBCAXE010000071.1:0-8973 GCA_038534195.1 Pseudomonadota bacterium | reverse complement strand
TCGCGAGGGACGAGTCCTCAAATTCCGTCGCAGCCTCCTTTATGCCTTCAAAGGCGCGCATCGGGTCCAGCGTATTCGGTAACACTCTTTCACTTAGCTCGCGCTCAAGGCGGCCAAGAGTTTGGTTTTCCAACCAGTTGAAGGCGCCGCCTGCCGCCGCCCTCAAAACCGGGTTCGACGACAAGAACGCCTTCGGCAGTTTTAACGCCGTTTGGCCCAATTCGACGCCGCGTTCTGCGAGACCGTAAAAAAAGGCGCGCGCGCCTTGCGCGCTGAAATCGTTCGGCCCCAACCGGAGCAACCGTTCGTCGTCGAGCGACAAGGGATTGTGATTTCCAAGCGGATTATAGTTCGAACTCTGCGTCGCTTGCGCAACATGCTGCGCATCATCGACAGCAAACGACGTATTCGGTTGAATCTGCGGCGTGACCGACGGATTAATCGATGAAACCATAACAATTTCCTCCTCGTTTGCCGCAAAATAGGCAAAGGACCACGGTCAAGGGAAGACACGCCGAACCCCTAGGGACGCGCAGAGGGTTCGCGGAAGCGCTTAAATGCGACGAATGCGCGACGCAGGAGAAAAAGGCGGCGTCTGGCGTAAAGCGTTTACAACAGGAAATGAAGGGTTGGTAATACGAGCGCCCGGCGGGCGCTCGTATTGCCGTTTCTCTACCGACGCCACTTCAAGGCGATCAAGATAATCAGAAGAATTACGATCAAGATCAGTCCAAAGATGATGTAAAAAAGATAATGCTCGTAGCAACATGCGCCATCACGCTCATGTTTGTCATCAATCACCGGGCTACCGACGCCCGGTGCGTCCTTATCAACATCAACGACGCAGTCAGCCGTAAATGCAGTGTCGTCGACGCCAACCGTGACGAGATGCAGCCCTTCCCGCGCATCTGACGGGATAGGCAGGTTAAAGACGGCGTCACCGGAAGCGTCGGTCGCGCCCTTATAAACCTCAATCGGACCAACTAGAGCATGTATTGGCGCGGACGGCGTCAATCCTTCAACACGAATTTGGGCGGCGCCGCCGGGAGGGGCAGGCTGCTGCGCAAAGCATTTCGGCAGAATTGCGTCTTCCATAACGAATGTCAGATCGCGTCCGGTTTCTTCTGTTTCTAGAAAATCAATGGCGCCATCTGAACGTATAGACGCTATGTTCACTCGAAACGGTTCATTCATAACAACGCCGACACGATCAGCGGGGACGGCGATTGTAACAATGTCGGCGATATCAAAGGAGTTCGACGGCTGCGTGAGATTTCCCTGCTGCCCTTTTACTTGGGCGTAGTGCGGATACATTGTCAGTCGGCGCAATGAAAAGTCCGTCACTTCTGTTAACAACGACGTTTCGTTGTTTGCGATAGCGACTGCAGTGCCTTGAACGGAGTCGGTCGAAGCTTGCACGATAAAGATCGAATCCATTCCTTCCATACCGGCAAGGGGGTCCATATCGTTTGTTCGCTGATCAAAGGAAAATTGCTGGCCGTCGCGCGCATTCACGCCGATCAGAATATTGCGCGGATCAATATTTTCTTCTTGCATAACGCCGCGCATTCGAAGGCTGATATAAAGCAATCCAGTCTTCTTATTGAGCATCAACTTGGCGACAGTAGCATCTTCGTGCGCCGCGAAGCCTTCAGTGCGCAGTTCTTTATCAACGAGCGCCATGGCCGCGAAATCGCCTGGGTTAATCTGATTAGGCGGATCAATTTGCACGCCGCCCACGTCGTCGGCATTATCGCGCGTGATCGTCGTCTCGGCGCCATTGATACCGACATTGTCCGCGCGGCCGTCGCCGCTATTGTCGCTCGTTTGAAAGAACATCAAGTTATTTGAGTCCGTATCCCGGTGCGGCAACCCGAGCGCATGACCAACCTCGTGACCAACAAGTTGATCAAGCGGATCAGTTACGACCCAAGCAAGCGTTCCTCCCGGATCATTTGGCGACGGGCGAAAGGTTCGGTCTGCGACCGTCGGGTAAAGATAAGTGTTATCAATCACCATGATCGTGCCGTCATAGGGCTCGCTGCAATCGGTGCTGCCAACCGGACGGACGCATCCGCCCCAACCGATCGGAAAACCCTGTCCGGCGGCGTTGATGTAATCGCCATTTCCATCGGTGAACATGTTGATGTTTACAGCCGTGATGCCAATGCCGGCGCGGCCCAAATCGGCCCACGCGTCTTCGCAAGCTGTAAGGACATCCTGATATTCTGAGCCGGCGCCCAAGGCTGTATTAGCTTCACCGCGCACGTCGCCCGGCGTGCCAGTTGACGTGTCCGGGTCCGCAATGATCGGGAAATTCAAAGAACCCCAAGCGTCATTGATCGCCGAGCGCAGGGTAATGTCGGTTTGCGGTAAAAAGATGTTGTCTGTCGGCCGTTCGTGCCGCCGCCATAGAATGGCGTCCGTATTGGTATCTGCGGTTGTTGATCCTTCAGGCGTGATGTTTGGGCTGTCAGCGGCCGGGCTTCCGGCGACAGCGCACCATGACATCGGCGTATGATAGACATCGCGACCGCCCTGGCCAACACCCGCGGCAAACGCGGATGTTGAAATCAAGGCGACGATAGTCGTGAACAAACATAGTCTGGTAATCATGATCTCCCCCTGAGATAAAATTGCGCCTGGCCGTACAGATAGTGGCTGCGCTGATTAAGTAACCATTGACTAACCGGTAATTTCTCTACGGATTTTTTCCCTTCAACACCTCCTCTAGATCATTACGAGAATTCTCTTTCGCGATTGAAATCGGCGTCGCATCCGACTTTGCCTTAGCGTGCGGATCAGCGCCTGCTTCGAGGAGTTTCCGCGTGATCTCCAAGTCCCCTTGTTGGACGGATCGATGCAATGGTGAATATCCGTCATTATCGCGCGCATCAGCATCCGAACCAAATTTGATTAGTAACGCGACCATATCATGGTCCTTAAGGGCGGCTGCGTAGTGGAGCGCCGTACGCCCGAGCGCATCGCGCGCCGCAGGATTGGCTCCGGAATTCAAAAGGCGCTCCGCTTCTAACAGATCTTTACGGCGCACCGCCTCATGCAACGGGGAAGGAACGCCCACGACTGCTTTTGATTTCAATGGTTCGCTCACTGTTGTCGCTGTTTTTGGTTGGGTTTCGGCGGCGTCCTGCGGCGCAGCGCAAGCCGCACCTTGCAAGGCGAGTATCGATACAGACAGGCATTTCAACGAATGCTGCCTTTGACGCGAATATGCGTAGAAGCACGATTTCAAAATTGAAACTCCGTTTCTTTTGATCGTATACCCATACCGTTTCATCACTGTGATATTTCTCACAATCTAGCACGGAAATGGGTCTATTTTAGCGAAAAGCCCCGGCGCTTGGAATTGGTCAAATTTAGTCGGAAGCCGCGCCCGACTTGTCAGTCCACTCTCATGCTCGCTGTGAGGCTTGAAGTGCAGGGCCTCCCACTTGAACGGAGTGTCGTCAAAACTCATACATCCGTTCACGGAACCATTTTGACGCCAGCCATTTGGCGCCGGCTGTGACCGGCAGGCCCGCATGGCGGCTCGTCTGGTCGGGCGCGCCAGTCTCGTCGACATTGCGGAAGAGGATGAGATCGCCGGCGGCGGGGCGCAGCTTGGTGTCCGGTGTCAGGAAGTGCGTCTCGCCGCCTTCATAATCATCGTTGAGATAGACAAGCGCCGTGGCGACGCGCTGGCCGCTGCGGGCGTGCTCGCTCCCCTCAGGCAGCCAGTCGAAATGCGGGCGGTATTCCTGGCCGGACGCGTAGCGCAGAACAGAAAGGAACTCGCCTGTTTCTTCCGATTGATCGGCGTACTGCGCAATGCGCTGACTCAGGCGCACGAGCGTCAGCTCATAATCGACGGGGCCTAAGATCGCGGTCAGGGAGGTGCGGTGCGGATCGGCGCGGGACTGGCCCGTGGCGGGGTCGACGATCATCGACGGCGCGAGGAGCCGCACGCTCGCGGCGATCAGATATTCGCATTCCTCGCGAGTGAAGGCGCCCCGGGCCTGCCGCACATCCGGAGTCTGGAGGGCCTGCTCCAGCGGCGCGATCCCGGATTGCGGCGGCTCAGCAAGGCGCGCCTTGACGGCAACCCAATCGACCGCCGCGGGGGCGTCGTCAGCGCTGGACGGCGCATCCGGGAACGCCGCCCGCAGCGCCGCGGCGTTCGGATAGCGCGCTGCCTCAAGCCGCTGCAGCGCGGCGTCGGCCTCACCATGATTCGTATACGCACGGCCCTCGATGAGCCTGCACACGGTGATCGCGGCTGCGGCCGCATCGGCCTTGGCGGCCTCATGGAGGAGGACCGCGCCGTCTTTATCGCCGGGATCCGATGCGAAGAGCGTCATGGCGATCTCGCGTTTCGCCGCTGCATCGCCCGCTTTAGCCGCGCCGATGACGAGATCGATCGCGCCCTTCCAGTCGGCGCTCGTGTGTGCGCCTTCCACTTTCAGCGCCGCCATCAGCCGCGCGCCCGCGGTCGAGCCGTTAGCGGCGGACTTCTCCAACTGCGGTAGGGCCTCGGCGATAGTCTCGCGCGTGAAGAAAGTCCGCGTCGCCATGGTGTAGAGCGCATCGGGCTCTTCTTGCGCCGCGGCGGCCTCCAGCCACTTGTTCGCCTCCGCCGCCTCGCCGCGCATGCTGAGGAGGCCCGCCAACGCATATTGCGCCCGGGCGTCGCCGGCGGCGGCGATATCTCTCAGCTCTTCCAGGGTCACTTTCGCCATCGACGCACCTTAGCGAGCGTCACCCGGAACAACCAGCCTTGCCGCGGGCGGACGGCGTCCCTATTTTGGTCTGGCTGCCCGGCCCGTCAGGACGACATTCCCCGGGGCCTTACATTTCTATATGGGAGCCGCCTCTGGTCTGGACCCTTGGTCCTCATTACGTGGCGCCCACCTGGTCCTTAGGGTCCAGGGCGAATAAAAGTCCGACGGCCAGGGCGGCGTTTTCTCATCAGCGGCTGGCGGGAAGCACACCATCCATGATCAAGTTTATGGCGCCCATGTTCGACCGGAAGGCGATGCTGCGGCTGTCGCTGGAACGCGAACGCAAGGCCGCCGCGCATGACCGGCCGGACGCCGCCATCCACGCCGCGCGCAATTTCCTCGCCCACATCCCGCTCGCGCCGGACGCAAGCCTCGCCCTCTACCACCCCATCAAGTCGGAGCTCGACACCGCCCCGCTCGCAAAGGAGCTGCGGACCCGCGGACATACGCTCGCCCTGCCCGTCGTCACCGGCAAGAAGAGCGCCCTCGTCTTCCGCGTCTGGCGGGAGGACACGCCGCTCGTGCGCGGGCCCTTCGGCGTCGAGGCCCCGGAAGAGACCGCCGGCCCCATCGACCCGGATATTATCGTTGCGCCCCTCCTCGGCTTTGACCGGCGGGGCGGGCGCCTCGGCTATGGCGGCGGCTTTTACGACCGCACCCTCGCCGCGCTGCGCGGACGAAGCGGCGAGCGCGACATCATCGCCGTCGGCTACGCCTATGGCGCGCAGGAAGTTGACGCCATCCCTCTCTCCCGCCTAGACCAGCCCCTCGATTGGATCGTCACCGAACGCGGCGCGGTCAAGACGAGTTAGGAAGGCGGCCTCACGCAATGCGGATCGGAATTTTCGGCGACGTGGTCGGCCGCTCGGGCCGCCGGGCGGTGACGGAGCATTTGCCCCGCATTCGCCGCCGCCTCGCCCTCGACTTTGTGGTGCTGAATGCGGAGAACGCCGCTGGCGGCTTCGGCGTCACCACGCGCATCGTGGACGAGCTTCTGAACGCCGGCGCAGACGTCCTCACCACCGGCAACCACGCCTTTGATCAGCGTGAGGAATTGCGCCTCTTCGACGAGGAAGAAAGGCTCCTGCGCCCGGTCAATTATCCGCCCGCCAATCCGGGCCGCGGCGCCGGGCTTTTCAAAACCCATGACAGCCGCCATGTGCTCGTGATCCACCCCATGGGCCAGCGCGGCATGCCGCCCGTGGATGATCCGTGTGCGGCGGTCGACAAGGAGCTTGACGGCGTGACGCTTGGGCGCGAGGCCGACGCCGTCATCGTCGATTTCCACGCCGAGGCCACCTCGGAGAAATATTCCATGGGCCACCATCTCGACGGCCGCGTCAGCGCCGTCGTCGGCACCCACACCCATGTGCCGACCGCGGACGATCAGATCCTCAATAAAGGGACGGCGTTCATGGCCGACCTCGGCATGAGCGGCGATTATGACAGCGTCATCGGCATGGAAAAATCAGAGCCGCTCCACCGCTTCGTCACCAAAATCCCGTCAGGGCGCATGACCCCCGCCTCCGGCGACGCAACGCTGTGCGGGCTCTACGTGGAAACCGACGACGCCACCGGCCTCGCCGTCCGCGCCGACGCCATCCGCTGCGGCGGGCGGTTGAAAGAGATCGTGCCGGACGTCGGATAGAACGGCGCCCGCGCCATCGTACAGCGTTAGGCGATGACCGGTTTTGACCGATTGGTCAGCCAAACCCAGAAGCTCAAAGCGATCGCGGAGCCGGAAACCAGTGTCATCAACGTTCCGGGTACGAAGTTGACGAAGCCGGGGATATCCACAAAAACCAGATAGCCGAGATCAAGCAGCCCGCCGACCATACCCGTCACCCAAATCGCGGTCAAATTCTGCCGCCAGATGAAAACGGCGCCGACAATCGTCGCCAAACCGCCCCAGAGCAAATTCCATCCATGCTGGTCCAAAATACCATTAACGGCCGGATGATAATCGGCCTCCAGCAGCGCCGGGTCGACCGCGTCCGCAATCGCCGCAAAGCCGCCGCTTGCATCGCTCGGGATAACAATGACGCCGGCGAGCACATGAATGAGCCCCCAGATAACCCAAAGCCCCGCCGCTACCTTTAGCGCTGTTGCTTGACTCTTGGACATTTGAGCACCTCATATCGGATTGCGCCAGAAACGGTAAAAACTTTTTGTTGATAATGTCAACTAATAAAAAAATAACGACGTCCTCCGTAACCCTCGCCCTCCAGATCGACCGCCTGATGCGAAGAATAAACGCGGATTTGCACCCTCAGGCGAAAGAGTTCGATTACGAAGGCGTAGGCCCCATCGGCGGCATGATGCTGCTTACAATCGGGGAAGCCGAACCCGTGGAGTTACAGACGATAATCGCGAAGATGGGCCGGGATAAGTCGCAAATCACCCGCCTGATCCAAAGCCTCGAACGGAAGGGTCTTCTAAAAAAACATCGCAATGACGAGGACGCGCGCGAAATCGTTCTCGTCCTGACGCCGACGGGACGCCGGCAATTGGAGAGCATACAAAATGCCCTCGCCGACGTTATCGAACATATCTTCGAGCCGCTCACGCACCGTGAAAAAGCGCAGTTTCTGCAGATTATCTCACGCCTCAATGAAGAGCCCGGTGATTAGAACGATGGCGGGTCAGAACTTCAGCATAGTCCACTAGTACTGATGCTTACCGCTGCCTAAACTCTTGGGTTAGCAAATGGCAGAACACAAAACGCCGATGACGGAACCTCACAAACATAGGCTGGACATCCTGATGTTTGGGCTGCTTTACCCCGCAGTCCTCGGCGTGCTGCTCTTTGGATATCTTGAGAACGTCGATCCGGATGAACCATTCTTGCTATTTGCTGGCCTTTTCGCCTTACTATTTTTCGCCAGCCAATTTGTAGAAGGACAGTTTTCGGGCCAGGATTCGACACTTCCGGCGGCCGCTAGGCGATTCTTCTTCGAGATTTTAGATACAGTTCTCATCTATCAAATCGCCGTCTTACTTGGCTTCGCCGCTCCCTTGATTAAAAAACCGCTACCACATTTTCTCGCCATCCCAGAACGTGGGTTTTTTGCATTAATTCTAATAACCTTCTTGATGCCGATTATTCATCGAACTGTGTCCGATGGCAGTTTCAGTGACAAGAGCGTCGGCAGAGATATTATCGCCAGTTTTGCCATTGCAGTTAGTTTGATTGGCGCAGTAACCGACTGGTGCGGATGGTTAGGTGTGTTATTTTTTCTTCTATTCTTCTATTTTCTAATTTTATTGAAAAAATAACTCGGTCAGTTTCACTCAAAAAACGGGCGGGGTTTGCCCCCGCCGCCCCGCAACACCAGCATTGAAAGATGGCGGGTTAAAACCCGCCCTACGAAGGGCGCGGCTGAACGCGAGAGTGAGCGTATTTTTGAGTAGGCGGCAATGCGCGCAAAAGACATTAGCAGCCACGTACTCAATCTCCTACAGGTTACACCGTCCAAACTATTCATGATGCCAAGATCGACACCAAAGGATTCTTCGCGAACGGGTGGCTTCCCAGCGAATCGGTGATAGGCTTTTCTTCGAACATCTTTGATCTGAACGGTGTGGATAGGCTGGAAAACAATGAAAGAACAACTGTTCGATGACAATGTTCAGGCACTGATCACCCTAATCGAGGAGTCAACGAGAGCGAGCCAAATTACTTCGAAATATTTCATCGAACCAGCACCGGGTGTGCTTTCTCGTGCGAAGTCGAGACGACATCATATTGTATTTGGACGACGAGGCTCTGGAAAATCCAGCCTCCTGAACAAAATTCATGCTGAAAACCTCGTGTCGCGTACTCCGTCGGCGTTTGTCGATATGGAGAAATTTAAAGGACATATCTACCCAGATTTGCTTCTGAGCATCCTTATCGAGACATTTTCAGCGTTCGTTGAATGGCTCGAGAATGCAGCTGTTGTTCCGGCTACTAAGAAAACGTTTTGGAAAACGGTTGCGTCAATTTCTCCGTTGGCGCGAAAAGCGGATAAGTCTGAGGCGCAAAAATTAGCTGACAAAATTAAAGTCGAGATACAAAATCTAAATACGCTCTTGTCGCAGGAACTGTCCGTGATCTCCGAAGACACATTTAATGAAAGGAACGATATTCGCAAAAACAGTGGTCAAAACATCTCGGTTGGCGCCTATATTTTGGCCGTGTGCTTCAATCGATAAG
>JBCAXE010000070.1:0-9971 GCA_038534195.1 Pseudomonadota bacterium | reverse complement strand
AAAGCGGCGGCCCGGTTCATACTCTCCGTGATTGAACGGTTCATGCCCGGCCGCTTTAACGCGCGCCTCCACCGCCTCAAGATCATCGACGACGACGCCCACATGGTTCAACCCGCCCGTCACGCTATAGGATGAATTTTGCGTCTTTTGAACGGCGTCGTAAGTATAAACCGCCAGATAATCCTTTTCCGTTCCCACATGGACCGTGCGGCCGCCCATCTTGGAGGGCCCTTCCCACCGCACGCGCCAGCCGAATATCTCGCAAAGCATCTGCGCGGTTTTTGCGGGATCGCTGACGGTTATGTTGACATGTTCAATTGCAGCGTCCGTCATGGCCTGTCTCCTCGCTTGATTTCTGATTTGCGAAATCTAATTCCTCAACCTAAGTTGAGGTCAAGGTATTATCTGGAGCTTTTATGCGCGCCCATGATCTCCTGCCCATCGGCGAGCTTGCGAGACGAACCGGCCTTTCCGTTTCCGCCATTCGCTTCTACGAAGAAAAAGGCCTGATCGCACCGATGCGCAATGCGGGCGGCCAGCGGCGGTTTCTGCGTTCCGACATCCGCCGGCTCTCATTTATTATGATCGCCCAGCAATTGGGGCTCACCATCAACGATATTAAGACACACCTGAAGGCGCTGCCGAAAGAACGCACGCCGACACAGAAGGACTGGACCCGTATCAGCCGGCAAATGCGCCAGACCCTGAACGCGCGCATCGACATGTTGACGCGGCTACGCGATAATCTGGACGGCTGTATCGGCTGCGGATGTCTATCACTCAAAAAGTGCGTGCTCTATAATCCTGACGATCGCGCGGCGGCCCGCGGCCCGGGACCGCGTTATGTGATCGGCGACACATCGGTGACTAAAAAACCGCGATAAAAAACCATATTCGACGGGGACCCGACGATGAGTGCGCAAACAAAAACCAAACGCCAATGGACCTCGCGCTTCGCCTTCCTCATGGCGTCTATCGGCGCGGCGGTGGGTCTCGGCAATCTCTGGCGCTTTCCGTTTCAGGCGGGGGAGAATGGCGGGTCGGCGTTCGTTCTCGTCTATCTCCTGTGCATCGCCCTCCTCGCCTTTCCCGTGCTGACCGCGGAATTGGCGATCGGCCGGCGCGGCGGTCTCTCCGCGGTCGGATCAACGGCGAGGCTTGCGCGCGACGCCGGGCGGCCTGCCTCGTGGGGCGTTGTTGGGCTGGTG
The DNA here is from genome assembly GCA_038534195.1 of Pseudomonadota bacterium. Lineage (GTDB taxonomy): Bacteria > Pseudomonadota > Alphaproteobacteria > Caulobacterales > Parvularculaceae > JAJFFW01. The sequence goes on along the minus strand of JBCAXE010000070.1, from coordinate 8,763 downwards.
GGCGTCGTCGCCACCTATTCGGTTCTGACGATCTATGGCGTGATCGCGGGCAAGGTGCTCGCTTACTCCGTCAGCTCGTTCGCGGGTCTCGTCTGGACGGACGCGCAGTCGATCCACGCCGGACCGCTGCAGGCGTTTTTCTGGCAGTCGGTGTTCATGGGGCTCACGATAGCGATCGTCGCGCGCGGCCTTCGCGACGGAATCGAGCGGTTCAGCGTCATTCTGATGCCGCTGTTTTTCGTGATGCTCGTAGGGCTCAGCGTCTATGCGCTCGCGTCCGGCGCAGCGGCGGAAACGGTCCGCTATCTTTTTGCGCCGCGCTTTTCCGAGATCACGCCGCCCGTGGTTCTCGCCGCCATGGGACAGGCGTTTTTTTCCGTCGCCGTCGGCGGCGCCGCGATGTTGACCTACGGCGCGTTCCTCAGCCCTGACGAAGACCTCGCTTCTAATGGCGCGGTGATCGTCGGCGCCGACACGCTCGTGGCGCTCGTCGCGGGGCTGATGATTTTCCCAATCGTCTTCCGCTTCGACCTCGACCCCGCCGCTGGAATGGGGCTGATCTTTAACGCCATGCCTGCGGCCTTCGCGGCGATGCCCTTCGGTGGGCTCATCGGCGGCGCCTTCTTTTTCCTCGCCTTTGTGGCCGCGCTTTCCTCTTCGATCGCCATGCTGATGATTTCGGTCGTCGTTGGCGAAGAGCAATTCGGCCTTACACGGCGCACGGCCACGCTCGGCCTCGGGGCGCTCGCCTGGGCCATCGGCGCCGCCAGCATTTTCTGGCCGGCGTTAAGCGAGATGATCGACTTCGCCGCCGGTCAGATAATGATGCCCATCGGCGCGTTCCTCGTTTCGGTGTTCGCCGGATGGATCGCCGCGCCCGACGCGATGCGCGGCGAACTCGCCGGCGTCAACGGCGCCATGTTCAGTCTATGGCGCGCGATCATCCGCTTCGCCGCCCCGCTGGCGATTGCAGCGATTTTGGTGTTGGGTCTGACGACAGGACATTGATGGCGCCACGGGCGTCATCCCGGACTTGATCCGGGATCCAGGGCGGCGCGGGACGCGGTGGGTGTTTGGAGAAACCTTTGCTGCGGCGCGTCCGTTCTGACCCTTAAACTAATGACCGCCAGTGCCCGTTGCGCCATGGACCCCGCGGTCAAGCCGCGGGGAGTCGGGTATAGTGGGGAATATTAATCCGCTTACAGACCGGCAATATATGGCCATCCTTCGAGGCTCATTTCGTTCGCACCTCAGGATGAGGTCCGGTATGGAGTGCAATTGAAAAAGGTCCTCACCCTGAGGCGCCGATCGCAGATCGGCCTCGAAGGAAAAAAAGGATACCTCGGCGCAATGCACTTGCTACCATACATTTCATCGTCATCCTGACTTTCGCCAGGATGACGGCGAGAATTGGCAAATCCCTACTCCCGCGCTTCAGTCTCCAGCGCCAGCGCGTGCAGCTCACCGCCCATCTTGCCCTTGAGCGCTCTGTACACCAACTGATGTTGTTGCACGCGGGTCTTGCCATTGAAGGCGGAGGAGACGATGCGGGCGCGATAGTGGTCACCGTCGCCCGCGAGGTCTTCGATCTCCACATCGGCGTCGGGCATCGCGTCCAGAACCATTTTCTTGATGTCGTCGGCGGCCATGGGCATGGGGCTTGTCTCCGTTTCAAACTCGGCGTTCATATAGTCAGGCAGGGCGGCCTCGGTAAGGGTTGAAAGATCGATCAGACCGATCGCGTCATCAGCGTCGAGGCGCAGGAACTGTCCGCCGAAGCGGCCGATCTTGGAGGCCTGAACGCCCGCCATCGCCGCTTTCAACAGGAGCGTGTCGGCCGCGCCTGGCGCAACGGCGATCAGATAGCGCCCCTGATCCTCGCCGAACCAGAAGGCGGCGCGGCGCTGTTTCACCGGCGTCGTCAGCTCCAGCCCTTCGCCGGAAGCGAGCGCCATTTCCGCGGCCGCCACCAAAATCCCACCGTCCGACACGTCGTGGCAGGCGGTGATCAGCCCTTCATTGATCAACTTACGGATTAACTCGCCATTCTTGCGCTCGACCTCAAGATCCACCGGCGGCGGCGGGCCTTCTTCGCGCCCGAAGAGCTCGCGCAGGTAAAGCGACTGGCCTAGATGCCCGCGCGTCACGCCGATCGCGATCAGCTCGTCGCCGGCCACTGCGCCGCCCATGCGCACGGTCTTGCCCACGTCTTCAAGGACGCCGACGCCGCCGATGGCCGGGGTCGGCGGGATCGCCTGGCCGTTTGTCTCATTGTAGAGCGACACATTGCCGGAGATGACGGGATAGTTGAGCGCCTCGCACGCCTCAGCGATCCCCTCAACGGCGCCGACAAACTGCGCCATGATTTCCGGACGTTCCGGATTGCCGAAATTGAGGCAATTGGTGATGGCGAGGGGCGCCGCACCCGTCGCGCAAATATTGCGATAGGTCTCGGCCACCGCCTGCTTGCCGCCCTCATGGGGGTCGGCCTTCACATAACGCGGCGTCACGTCCGTGGAGACCGCGAGCGCGCGGTTGGTGTCATGGACGCGCACAAGCGCCGCGTCGCCGCCCGGCGCGATCACCGTATCGCCCATGACGGTGTGATCATATCGCTCCCAAATCCAGCGGCGCGAGCAAAGGTCCGGCGATTCCATCAGCAGGCTGAGCGCCGTTAATTGGGAGTCGGCGCCGGGACGGTCAGCGACGTCCACTTCCTCGTCATGGGTCTCCACATGGGCGTCGATGATAACACCGGTTTCTTTCAGATTGCGCGCGGCTTCTTCCAGCGACGTGATCTCCGGCGTCGCGTCCGGCGCCATGCGCACATAGATTTTCGCCTCGCCGTCCATCGCCGACCAGCCGGCGCCGTCAGCGCCTTCCAGCGTCGCGATCCGATCGTCCACGAAAGCCGCGGCGATGCTTTCCATCTCGGCTTGCGTTTTCCCCGCGCCGGTCAGCGTCACCATCGCTTCGCGCACGGTCACATGCGGATCGTCAAGCGGCGCCGGTTTTTCAACCGGGCTCGTCGGGCGGTCATATTCGGGCGCGGCGTCAGCGAGCGGTTTGACCGGCAATTGCGCGCACACCTCGCCCTGATGTTTGATCGTGAGGAAGCCGGTCTCAGTGGTGTGGCCGATAACGGCGAAATCGAGCCCCCATTTGTCGAAGATCGCCTTGGCGTCCGCTTCCCGGTCCGGGCGCAGGACCATCAACATGCGCTCCTGGCTTTCAGAGAGCATCATCTCATAGGCGGTCATGTTCTCTTCGCGCTGGGGCACCTGATCGAGATCAAGCTCGAAGCCGCGCCCGCCCTTGGCCGCCATTTCCACCGACGACGAGGTCAGGCCCGCCGCGCCCATATCCTGAATGGCGATGATGGCGTCAGACGCCATCAGTTCAAGGCACGCCTCCAGGAGGAGTTTTTCCGTAAACGGATCGCCTACCTGCACCGTGGGGCGTTTTTCCTCCGACGCGTCGTCGAATTCAGCGGACGCCATCGTGGCCCCGTGGATACCATCGCGCCCGGTTTTCGAGCCCACATAGACGACCGGATTTCCGGCGCCGCGCGCGGCGGAATAGAAGATTTTGTTCTTATCGGCGACGCCCACCGTCATCGCGTTGACGAGGATATTGCCGTTATAGCCGGCATGGAAGTTTGTCTCGCCGCCCACCGTCGGCACGCCCATGCAGTTGCCGTAACCGCCGATCCCCGCGACCACGCCGGAAACGAGGTGGCGCGTCTTCGGATGGTCCCACGCGCCGAAGCGCAGCGCGTTCATGTTGGCGACGGGGCGCGCGCCCATCGTGAAGACGTCGCGCATGATGCCGCCGACGCCGGTGGCCGCGCCCTGATAGGGCTCGATAAAGCTCGGATGGTTGTGGCTTTCCATCTTGAAGATGGCGGCGAGACCCTCGCCGATATCAATCACGCCGGCGTTCTCGCCGGGCCCGCAAATCACCCACGGCGCCGACGTGGGGAGCTTCTTCAAATGCTTGCGCGATGATTTGTAGGAACAGTGCTCTGACCACATGACCGAGAAGATGCCGAGCTCCAGGAGGTTCGGCTCACGGCCGAGATGGCCCTTGATCTGCTCAAATTCCTCAGGGCTGAGCCCATGCTCGGCGACAATCTCAGGCGTTATTTCGGTCATTGGCTTCATTCACAAAATGGTGGGCGAACCCATAATCCCGTTGCGGCCGCAGGGCAAATCTTTCATTTTGCTCCTTCTTTTTGGTAGCGGGCGGACCGCGGGGCGACGAAGGGACAAGACCTCATGAATATCCAGGCTAACGTCAAAGAATATTACGGCAAGACGCTGCAGAGCTCGAAGGATCTCGCGACGGACGCTTGCTGCACGCTTGAGGACACGCCGGCGCATGTGCGCGCCCTGCTCGCCGATATCCATCCCGACGTCTCCTCGCGCTATTATGGCTGCGGGCTCATTGCGCCGCTGGCTCTTGAAGGCGCGCGCGTTCTTGATCTCGGGTCCGGCGCCGGTCAGGACGCATACGCGCTTTCCAGGCTTGTGGGCGAGAGCGGGTCCGTGGTCGGCGTCGACATGACGCCGGAACAGCTCGCCGTCGCCCGCGAACATCGTGACTGGCACGCAGAGCGTTACGGCTATGCGGCGTCGAATGTGGCGTTCCTTGAAGGCGACATCGAAAAGCTTGGCGATCTGGGGCTTGAGCCCGCGAGCTTCGACGTTATCGTCTCAAACTGCGTTATTAATCTTTGCACCGACAAACGCGCTGTTTTCGAAGCCGCCCATGCGCTCCTGAAGCCCGGCGGCGAATTTTATTTTTCCGACGTCTACGCCGACCGGCGCGTGCCGGAAGACTTGCGCAACCATCCTAAAGCGCATGGCGAGTGCCTTTCCGGCGCGCTCTACTGGAATGATTTCCTGAACCTCGCCAAATTGTGCGGCTTTGCGGATCCGCGCCTCGTCACCGACCGTCCCCTCGCCATCGGATCGGCGGATCTGAAAGACCTCCTCGCCCCGGCGCAGTTCTATTCAGCGACCTATCGCCTCTTCCGCATCGACGGGCTGGAGCCGGCCTGTGAGGACTACGGCCAGGCCGTCGTCTACAAAGGCGGCCTCGCTCATGCGGAAACGGTCTTCGCCCTCGACAATCACCACATGATCGAAGCGGGCCGCATTTTCCCGGTTTGCGGGAACACCTATCGCATGCTGAATGAATCGCGCTTCGCGGCGTACTTCGATTTCATCGGTGACTGGTCCACCCATTATGGTATCTTCCCCGGATGCGGCACGCCGGCGCCGTTCGGCGAAGCCTCGCCGGAAGCCGCGGTGTCGGGCGCCTGCTGTTAAGCGCTTCCCGATCGCCGCAGAGAGAGCCGCCGGAGGGCGTTAGTGCGCCGGCCGCCGGATCGGAGTAGGCGCGCCTACTCCTTGTGCACAACGCCTTCCTTCATCACGAAGTCGACGGTTTCGAGGGCGGCGATGTCGCGCATCGGGTCTCCGGAAACGGCGATGATGTCCGCCGCGCAACCCGCATCGAGGCAGCCGAGCGTTCCCGTCTGACCGAGGGCGTCGGCCGCGACGCTGGTCGCGGCGCGTAACGCCTGCATCGGGGTCATCCCGAACTCGACCATCCGCGAAAGCTGTTTGGCGTTATCGCCATGGGGAAAGATCGCGGCGTCCGTGCCGAGGACGACCAACGCGCCGGCTTTCACCGCTTTGGAAAAACTCTCGCGCTGGACGGTCCCCACCGACCGCTCCTTCTCCAACGCCTCCTCGCGCACGCCGAGCTTTTCTCCCTCAGTGAGCGTATATTCCGTGTTGTAGATATCCATCGACAAATAGACGCCCGCGCGTTTCGCCATCCGGATCGCTTCATCGTCGAGGAAGCTTGCATGTTCGATCGTGTCGACGCCGGCGCGGATCGCGTTCTTGATGCCGACGGTCCCATGCGCATGGCTCGCCACTTTGAGCCCGCGCGCATGCGCCTCTTCAACAATGGCTGTCAATTCCTCAACGGTGCCCTGCGCCGCGCCGAGGCTTGTGCCTTTTGAAAAGACCCCGCCCGTGGAACAGGTCTTGATGAGATCGACGCCATATTTGATGTTCTTGCGCACTTTCGCGCGCATCTCCCACGGCCCCGTGGCGACGCCCTCGCCTTCCGCTTCATATTCCGGCGGCAGAAGATTATTGTCCGAGCAATGGCCGCCCACGATCCCGACAGGCGGTCCCGCCACGAATAGGCGCGGCCCCGCCACTTCGCCTTCATTGATCGCATCGCGCAGCGCGACCATCTCATAGCCCTCCGAGCCCACATTGCGCGCGGTCGTGAACCCCGCCTGCAGGGTCTTCTCGGCGTTTTTCACCGCCCAGATTACATTGCGCGCGCGGGCGAGCCCCAATCCTGCATAGCCGCGGCCCTTGGTGGCGGAGCTGGAAAGATGCGTGTGCATATCAATCAGGCCGGGCGTCAGCGTCTTGCCGGCGAGATCGATTGAGCGCGCATCGGCCGGCGCACTCAAGGCGCCTTGTTGGCCGCGCGCAACGATGGCGCCGTCTTCGATTATGAGCGCCGGGTTCTCGATGACGCGCCCCGAGACAGGATCGATCAGGCGGTCGGCGGTGAGAAAGACTGGCTCAGCGCCCGCCGCGCCCGCAAAGAATGAAAGCAATAGGATAAGTTTGATTTTCATGATGACGCCCCTTTTCGGTAAGCTTACGCCAAACCGCAACGGGCGTCGACGGGCCTTTCTGCAACAAAACCGATCCCTCCGCAGACTTCGAACGTACCGAATTTCGAAGCCATTTGTGGAACCGACCATGCCGCTCTCCCGCCCGCCTCTCCTTCGCGCGGTCATTGCAGCCGCCGCCATGTTTCAAACCATGCTCGGCCTCACGCCGGCCGCCGGAACGTCGCGTACGCTTGACGATTACAAATGGGAAAAGCGCGTCCTCGTCATCGCAAGCGAGCGCAGCGCCGACGCACTTGTGACCCAGCTTGATTATTTCAGCGGCGAGGAAGCGGCCATGAGCGACCGTCATATGGTCGTGATCCAGATCAGCGACGGCCGATCCATCCCGCTCTTTGGCGATGATACCGCGCCGCCCGCTGGCCGCATGATTGAAGCGCTCGAAATTGATACGGCTGCGCCCTTCACATTCTTGCTGATCGGCAAAGACGGCGGCGTCAAATTGCGCGAAACGGCTCCCGTACCCGCGCAGGATATTTTTGACCTGATCGACGCCATGCCCATGCGCGCGTCAGAGATGGGCCGATAAATTTTTTATGTGTACCGATTATTTTAGATTTTAGCCCACTACTCCGCAAGGCGCCGCCGAACGCCGTACCTACGGAGTGAATCTCGCTCTACCTGTCGTATACCGATTAACGGGTTCGATAATAGTTGATCTAAATCTGGCTTAGAAACGGCGGCAGCGTGACATTGAGCATCTGGAATGCTTCCTGTTTTCAACAGGGCGACGACTATGCTATCTTTCTTAGATGGCACTCCTCATCTCAACATGGCAGGACGGACTTTATATCCTCGATGGGGACGTGACGTCACATGAACTGGCTGGCCATAGCGTTCGAGGCCTGACTGCAACAGATAAGGGCTGCGTGATCGCCATTCTGGACGGCAATACCATTGGCCGACGGACGAGTGACGGCGCCTGGAATGAACTGGCCCGATCCGACACCGCGTTATCCGTGTGTTTAATCTCATGGGGTGAGACTTTCGTCGGCACTGATGACAATGCCGGACTGATGCGCCTTGTGGATGGACGCCTTGAGGCTGTTAAAAGTTTCGATGATGCGCCCGGACGCGAAAGTTGGTATGCGGGAACGGCGATCGTTGATGGCGAGGTTGTGGGGCCGCCGCTCGGCGTTCGCTCCATGAGCGCCACGAATGACGGTTCGGCTCTGTTCGCGAATGTCCATGTCGGCGGCATACCAAAGTCGACGGATCGGAGCGTCTCGTGGCGCCCGACAATTGACATAGAGACGGACGTCCATCAGGTGGCCTGCTCACCTTATGACTCAACTATTGTCGCAGCCGCCGCCGCTGTCGGATTGTGCATTAGTCGCGATGCGGGCGAGAATTGGGTCATTGAAACGGACGGACTTCACGAACCCCATTGTTTGGCCGTCGCCTTTATCGGCGACGAGGTGTTTGTGTCATCCTCCGAACACCCTTTTTCAGAAATAGGAGCAGTCTACCGCAGACCACTGGGCGGAACTGGACCATTTGCGCCGGTAGGCGGCGGGTTTCCCCGATGGACTTCCGGCGTTGTCGATACGGCCTGCATGACGGCCAGCGGCGCGAATGCGGCGATCATTGATCAAGCGGGAAATGTCTATGTTTCGTCGGACACTGGCCGCACCTGGTCCCGCAAGGCGAGCGGGCTGACGGGGGCAAGCGCCGCCGTTTTCGTATAATTCAAGCAATTTTTCATCGCGAGCGCCCGTTACGCCGTCATCCTGACGAAAGTCAGGATCCAGGGCGGCGGATCGCAAGTGAAGCTTTAAAGTACGTCGTCGCCGCACCATCGCGGCTCCTACCCCTGGATCCCGGATCAAGTCCGGGGTGACGGCGTGGGCTGCGGATGTTTTTCATCCGTCGGTGGAGAAAAAAGTTTCGCACTCAACCGTTTTTCTCGAAAATCCGTTTTCCTGAACCCCGCGCCGTTAGCGGGTTTCAATGAGATACTGGACAATTTGTGGGAAACTTATCTTCCCCCCTTTGCGGCGCCTTTATGATGGGGGCCATGAATGTTGACG
>JBCAXE010000069.1:0-10078 GCA_038534195.1 Pseudomonadota bacterium | reverse complement strand
GATGGGGCCTCCGATGTCTACAGATATTGAAGGTGACCTGCTCTCTCAGGTCCAGATGTTCACAAACCGGTGAGATGAAGAAAGGGTTAGCGCACAAGCAGGCGCATATCGGAGGTTTCTCCGATCAAAATAGAAAATCTTCGCCATTCGCCAAAAATAATCGTTTCCCCTGGGGCCGCCGCCCGCCTAGGTGTCGAGTCCACAAACCATGTTTTCTGCGCGCAGGCGCGCTCTTCAATTAGAAAAACTATCACCATGAAAAGTTTTCCCGCATTCTTGGATCTAAAGGGACGCAAGGTCGTCATCGTCGGCGGCGGCGCGGAAGCCCTTCGCAAGGCGCGGCTTTATGTGAGCGCAGGCGCCGATATCACCATGATCGCGCCGACCATTGAAGACGACGTGCGTGACGAATTGGCCGGTCGCGTCAAGATCGTGGACGCATCGGTGACGCGCCATGATTTTTACGGCGCCGCCATCGCTGTCATCGCCGATGTGGACGATGCGACAGCGGAGAAATACGCCGCTTGGGCGCGCAGCCTCGGGGCGCTTGTGAACGCCGTGGACCGTCCTTCGCTTTGCGATTTCACGACGCCGTCGATTATTGATCGCGGCGACATCACCATTGCGATTTCAACAGGCGGCGTTGCGCCGGTGTTGGGGCAAAAGCTGCGTGGAAAAATCGAAGCGCTTGCCCCGAACAATCTTGGCGACCTCGCGGCGTTTGCAAAATCGTTCCGCACCGCTGTTAAAGCTTCCGTGCCGGCGGACCAGCGGCGCGCTTTTTGGGCGTCGGTTTTTGACGGTCCCATCGCCGCCAAGTTTGTTGCGGGCGATGAGGCGGGCGCGCGCGAAGACATGATCGCGGCGATCAACAAGCCGCAGGCGCAAAACCGTCAGGGCGTCGTGCACATTGTGGGCGCGGGTCCCGGCGATCCGGAATTGCTGACCCTGCGGGCCCATCGGTTGCTCCAGGAAGCGGACGTGATTGTCTATGACAAACTCGTCAGTAAAGAGATTATGGCGTTGGCGCGCCGCGACGCTGATCGGATTTTCGTCGGTAAATCCAAAGCCGATCACACCATGCCTCAGGAAGAAATCGGCGCGTTACTTGTGCGTCTGGCGCATGACGGCAAGACTGTCGTGCGTCTCAAAGGCGGTGATCCGTTTGTTTTTGGCCGCGGCGGCGAAGAGTTGGATGTCCTGCGAGGCGCTGGCGTTTCGGCCTATATCACGCCGGGCGTTACGGCGGCCACGGGCTGCGCGGCCGCGAGCGGCATGGCGCTCACGCACCGCGATTACGCGCAGGCGCTGACCTTCGTCACTGGGCATGCGAAAGGCGACGACGAACCAGACTTCGATTGGGCGTCGCTTGCAGCGCTTGAGCATACGCTTGTGATCTATATGGGCGTCACGAAAGCGCGCGGTATCGCGGAGAAATTAGTAAGCGCTGGGCGCAGTCAAGCGACGCCGGTAGCAGTCATCGAGAATGGGACGCGTTCTGATCAACGTGTTCTGAAGGGACGGCTTGACGGACTTGGCGCGCTCGTGAGCGATCACGGCGTAAAGGGACCGGCCCTTCTGGTCGTCGGGGAAGTTGCGGCGTTGGCGGATGATGCGCTTTGCGAGGCGACATTATCGTCAGAAAGGCTAAGCGCATGAAAGCGGTGACGGTCAATCTCTTGCGCGACGGTCGCGTCGCTTATCTTGGCGCGGACGACGATTTTACGGTGCGCATTCAGGATGCGGCGCGGTTTGATGCGGAGGAGGCGGAGACAGCGCTCGCAGCGGTCGCAGCCCGCGCAAATGAGATCGCAGATGCTTATCTTGTCGATGTGGAGGACGGCGTCCCTGCTGGCCGGGCGCGCCTACGCGAGGCTATTCGCAATGCGGGACCGACAGTGCGCGCCGACCTCGGCAAACAGGCGGGGCGGCCCTGATCATGAGCGCGTTCAAGATTTATGGCGACCCGATCAGCGGAAATTGCCTGAAAGTGAAATGGACGGCCGACTATCTCGGTCTTGATTATGAGTGGCTCGAGATCGATATTCTCAAAAAGGAATCCCGTACGGAAGAATTTTTGAAGCTTAACCCGTTTGGTCAGGCGCCATGCGTCGTGTTTCAAGACGGTCGCGCGCTCAGCCAATCGAATGCAATCGTCCTTCACTTTGCGGAAAGCGCAGGCGACAAGCTTCTTCCCGCAGATGGTGCGAAGCGCGGTAAGGTCTATGAGTGGATGTTCTGGGAACAGAATTCCCATGAGCCCTACATTGCGGGCCGCCGTTTTCGCAAAGCCTACCTTAAGCAAAATGACGAACAAATTGATGCGGAATGGTTGCCGCGCGGCGTTTCGGCGCTGGACCGGATGGAGCTGGCGCTGAGCGGCGCGTCTTATCTTGTTGGTGATCGGATCACCGCGGCCGATATCGTTTTGGTTCCCTACACCCGCGCCGCCCACGAAGGCGGCTTTGACTTAGCCCCGTTTCAGAAAATCAAAGAATGGATCGCCCGGGTCGAACATGACCTCGGCGTCGAGCCCTATGGAGCGCGTTAATGTATCGGTACGATGAATTTGACGCGACGATCGTTCGCGAGCGCGTCGATCAGTTTCGCGGCCAGGTGGCGCGCCGCCTCGCGGGCGATTTGACCGAAGATCAGTTCAAGCCCCTGCGGTTGATGAATGGGCTCTATCTTCAGCTCCACGCTTACATGCTGCGTGTCGCGGTGCCTTACGGAACGCTTTCATCACGGCAATTTCGTGCGCTCGCCGACATTGCCGAGAAGTACGACAAAGGCTATGGGCATATCACGACGCGCCAAAATGTGCAGTTTAACTGGCCCGCGCTTGTGGATGTGCCTGATATTCTGGATGCACTGGCGGACGTGGAAATGCATGCGATCCAGACGTCAGGCAATTGCATACGCAATGTGACTTCCGATCAATATGCAGGCGCGGCGGCGGACGAGATCGAGGATCCGCGCCCATGGTGTGAAATCATTCGTCAGTGGTCGACCTTTCACCCGGAATTTTCTTTTTTGCCGCGAAAATTCAAGATCGCGGTTACCGCCAGCGAGAATGATCGCGCCGCTGTGCGCGTGCACGATATCGGGTTACAAATGCGGCGCGACGAAAACGGCGATATCGGCTTTGAGGTGATTGTCGGCGGCGGGCTCGGGCGTTCTCCTTTTATTGGTCAGACCGTTCGCAGATTTCTCCCCAAGGCCCACCTCTTATCCTATCTGGAGGCGATCCTTCGCATTTATAACGAAGAAGGCCGGCGCGATAATATGTATAAGGCGCGGATCAAAATTCTGGTCAATGCGCTTGGTATTGATCGTTTCCGCGAGCGCGTCGAAGCCGAATGGCGTCGCATCCGTGACAAATCAATTGACATTCCTGAAGAGGAAATTGCGCGCATCAAAGCCTATTTTTCTGAGCCGCAATTCGACGCGGCGCCCAGCACTGATAGTGCGCTCAGCGACCAGGCGAAGGAGAATCCAGCGCTTGATCAATGGCTGCGGGTCAACACGGTCGCCCACAAGAAACCAGGCTATCGCATCGTCAATATTTCGCTGAAACCCATCGGCGGCGCGCCGGGCGACATTACCGACGCGCAGATGCGTATCGTCGCAAATCTCGCCGAGCGGTACTCATTCGATGAGGTCCGCGCCACGCATGAACAGAATCTGTGCCTGCCCCACGTGCGCGAGGCCGATCTTCATGCGGTGTGGACGGCGGTCAATGACGCGCAACTCGCCACCGCCAATATTGGCCTTGCGAGCGACATCATCGCGTGTCCGGGACTTGATTATTGCACGCTTGCGAATGCGCGCTCGATCCCCATCGCGCAACGCCTCGCGGAAAACGTAGCGGCGCGTGGCGGCGAGGAGGCGCTCGGCGAGCTGAAGGTGAAAATCTCAGGCTGCATCAACGCCTGCGGGCACCATCATGTGGGGCATATCGGCGTCTTGGGCGTCGATAAAAAAGGCGACGAATTCTACCAGATTACGCTCGGCGGATCGGCCGCCGAGGACGCCAGCCTTGGTGAAATTGTCGGCCGCGGGCTCTCCTCAGACGAGGTGGTGAACGCCGTCGAGAAGCTTATTGATTTTTACAAAGATAATCGACGCGGCCAGGAACGGTTTCTCGATGCGTACCGCCGAATCGGCGCGGAAAAGTTTAAGGATGCTCTATATGAAACTGCTTAAGTTTGAGAATGGATCGTTTATCGAAGCCGAAGGTTTCGCTGCTCACGGCGTCGCCGGGTTAACCATCAGTTTTGAAGAGTGGCGCGATAACGGGTATTTGAATAGTGCGAACGCCTTGGTGATCCCAAATCATCAAGATTTGGGTGATCTTGATGCTGATTTTTCCGCATTTGAAACGATTATCCTTGAGTTTCCCACCTTTAAGGACGGTCGCGCTTATAGTCAGGCGCGCCGATTGCGCGATCAGTACGGTTTTCGCGGCGACATTGCGGCGTGCGGCGATATCGCGCGCGATCAGGTGCTCTTCATGCTGCGTGCGGGCGTAAATGTCTTTGAGGTTCCTTCAGATTTGTCACGCGCATTTGAAGACGCCTCACGGGAGTTTTCATTATTTTATCAGCATGCGGCTGATAGGGTTGAGCCAGTTTGGCGATTGCGTCGAGAGCGGGCGATCGCCGCCTAATTAACCCGAGGCGTACACTATGACAAAAACTCTGATTGCAACCGCGGCCGCTCGCTCTGAAACCCCTATCGCGGCGCCGGACGAAGCCGCTCTGACCGCGCAGGCGTTGCGCCTTTCCGCGCAATTCGGATCCGAAGATCCGCGAGCGGTCTTACGCGAGGCGATCTTCCATCAATTTCCCGGCAGGATTGCACTTGTTTCATCGTTTGGCGCTGAGTCCGTGACGCTTCTTCATCTGGTTGCGTCAGTGGATTCTGACATCCCTGTTATATTTCTGGAGACGGGCAAGCATTTTGCACAAACCGTCAGCTATCGGAAAAAATTGGCCCGCGATCTTGGTCTCACCAATATGCGTGACATTACGCCAGATGCGGGTGAACTCAGCGATAAAGATGCGAATGGCGATTTATGGCGATCCGACCCCGACGCGTGCTGTACGCTTCGCAAGGTGCGGCCTTTAAGCAGCGCGCTTGGCGAATTCGACGCCTGGATCACGGGGCGAAAGCAATTTCACGGCGGCGGCCGCGCGCAATTGCCGGTATTCGAAGCGTCGGCGCCGCATATCAAAGTCAATCCGATTGTGCGCTGGGCGAAGGCTGACGTGGACGCCTATATCGCAGAACATGATCTCCCGGCGCATCCTTTGGTGGCGCAGGGGTATCCGTCGATCGGCTGTTGGCCGTGCACGCATCCTGCAAGCGGCGACGAGGATCCGCGGGCCGGCCGCTGGCGGGGCGCGGCCAAAACCGAGTGCGGCATTCACATGCTCGCAAAATAACCTGGCGACGATCAGTCGAGATCGCTAATAAATGTCTTGATCGCCGCTAAGGCTTCCGGTTCGGTGAGCGTGGGCGCATGTCCCACGCCGGCGACTTCGCAATAGTTGAAGTTCGGATGCGCTACGCGCATTTTGTCGACAATCGGCGCGTTGAGAAGATCGCTAATTTCTCCACGCACAAGAAGCGTTGGTTTCTCGCGCAGAGTCTCGAATGGGCCCCAAAGGTCCGGCGGCGGATCGCCTTCTGCAAAGGCGCGCGCGATCGCAGCATCGTAGTCAAGGAGGTATGCGCCGTCTTCTTCGCGGAATGTACGCATCGCGAATGTCCGCCAGAACGCCTCGTCCTGTCCGGGGAACGCGACCTCATTGATCGCGCGGATCTGGTCCGCCGCCTCTTCCCAAGATGTGACGCGCGATCTGGTTTTGCCCACATAGCCGGCGATCCGGGCGAGCCCTTCCGGCGCAAGGTCGGGGCCGATATCATTGATGACCACGCCGGCGATCCGATCGGGCGCCGCCTTATGAAGCAGCATCGAGACCATGCCGCCGAGCGAGGTGCCGATGAAAATCGCGCGGTCCAGGCCCAATTGATCAAGAGCCGTCAGCACGTCATCGCGGTAAACGAGCGGATGGTAGGTGCGAAAATCCGGCGCATAATCTGAGCGCGCCCGTCCGCGCAGCGAGATCGCGAACACAGGCCGCGCGGTCTCGGCGAGCGCCGGCGCAAGCGCCTCGAAGTCGGCGGCGTTGCGCGTTAATCCCGGCACGCAAAAAACAGGCGTCCCGTCGCCGCCGGAATAGGCGCGCACGTTAAGCCGCAATCCGTCGGCGGTGGTCGTGAAACGGTCTTCAAACATCGTAAGGTCAGCCTTCCTTTTCGGATGGAGGGTTTGAGCGTATGTGTTCGCGGCGATACCATGCATTACTGAATTGAGAACGCCGCTTTGTCGATAACGATTACTGAACGCACGCAACAAGCCGAACAGCTAAAACGCCAAGGCCGATACGCTGAAGCGCTGGAGATCTTGCGTGATATCGCCCGCGGTGCGCCGAATAATGTAGCAGTCCTGCACAATTACGCGGCGTGTCTCGGCGACCTTGGGCGGCACCGTGAAGCCATTGATGTTCTCAACACTGGATTTGCAAAAGGCCTGAACGCCCCCGAGAGCTGGCTTGTTTATGCGCGCGCCCAGGCCGGCGTAAACGCCTTGGACGCTGCGCAAGAGGCATTCTTAAAGCTGCTCGCTTTGAGGCCGTCGGATCCAGACGGTCACCGCGATCTGGCGCAGTTGATCTGGATGCGTACCGGCGACCAGAACGAAGCACTGGTTTATTTAAATCGCGCGATTGAACGAAACCCGAATGATTGGGGCCTTCATATAACGCGCGCCAAGATTTTCGGGCAAACCGGTGATCCCCAGACGTCGTACGCAGTACTCGCCGAGCTTGCGAAGCGAAGCGGCGGCGCGGCTGTCCTCGAGACGGCCGCCTGCAACGCTGCATTGGCGATAAATGATTTCAACGGCGCTCTCGCTCATGGGCGGAGAGCGGCGACAGCGGCGCCAACGGACGATGGCGCGCAAACGGCCTATGTGTGCGCGCTCCTCGCCAATGGAGAACTTGAAGAGTCTGCGGCCGTCATTAATCAGTTGCGCGATCGTCAGCCTCTGAACCAATTGTTCATCGCCCTTCAGGCGACGGTTTGGCGGCTTGCCGGTGACGCCCGGTATTATGACTTGATGGATTATGAGCGCTTCGTTCAACCGTCGCCGCTCGACACGCCCAAAGGATGGAATACGCTAGAGGGATACGTTTCCGATTTGATTGAAGCGCTCGACGCCATGCACTGTTTCGAGGCGCATCCATTCGCGCAATCGGTAAAGCATGGCAGTCAGATTTCATCGATTACAACTGCGCCGTATCCTGCGTTAAAGGCATTTGAAGAAGCGGCTCATGGTCCTGTCGCGCGGTATCTTGAGCGATTAGGCGAAGGCAGCGACCCGTTACGGCGGAGAAACCATGGCGCATTTCATCTTTTTAGCGCCTGGTCGATCCGGCTTCCGGCAAATGGGTTTCACATCAATCACGTCCATCCGGAAGGGTGGATATCTTCAGCTTGTCATTTGCGTGCTTCTTCTGCGGAACCTGATAGTCCTCATGCTGGTAGCTTGAAATTCGGCGAGCCAGGCGTGGCGACGCAACCTGAAATTGAACCGGAATTAATCCTGAAGCCAGAACCAGGTGTGCTCGTCTTGTTTCCCTCCTATATGTGGCACGGCACAGTTCCTTTCGGGGGGAATTCCTCAAGATTGACAATTGCGGCTGATTTCCACCCGACCGCGTAGATTCGTTTGTCGCCAGCCGTATTTCGCCGCTGATTGGGATTAACCGGCCGAGCGGCGTTAACATGTCATTAACGCAAATTATCAGCTTCTTAAGATACGTTCGAATTCTGTGGCTTTTATGGTACGCCTCAATCCGGATCGACGAATCGCGGAATTAACCATTTGACCGGGAAGCGCATGCACTCATAGGTTTTGGTTAACTGCGTGGCCTTGTGTGCGCAGATGCCCGCATTTGCGGAAACCGAGCTTGGCGGCGCTATTACGCTGCTGGGCGACATGTGTTCTAACCGGAGGGATATCCAAATGAAAAGCTCTCGCTTTGCGTCGCGCCTGCTACGCACAACAGTCCTGACAGGCGCCATGGCGGCTGTCGCCATGCCTGCGATCGCGCAGGACGAAGAAGAAGATGTGGTGATCGTCACCGGTTCGCGCCTCAACCAAGCGAACCTTCAGTCATCAAGCCCGGTCTTCCAAGTCGACGCCGCTGAAATCGACAGCCGCGGTGTGACGCGCATCGAGGACCTTATCAACATCCTTCCGCAATCGCTGCCGGCGCAGGTCTCAAGCCTCGCGAACGGCGCTACCGGTACATCAACGGTTGATCTTCGCGGCCTCGGCGCCAACAGAACACTCGTGCTTCTTGATGGTAAGCGCCTTCCATACGGGATCGGTCTCGGAACCGGTGTTGGCGCCAACCTTGACTTTATTCCTGCGCAACTTGTTGAGCGCACGGATATCGTCACGGGCGGCGCCTCGGCTGTTTATGGTTCAGATGCTATTGCTGGCGTCGTCAACTTCGTACTCAAAAAAGACTTTGAAGGTCTTGAACTGGACGGCCAGGTTGGTTTCTTCCAGGACGGTAATGGTGACGACTTCTCTAATGAGTTGCTCGCAAACTTCGGCCAACCTCAGCCAGGCGCTCAGTTGGATGGGCGTGGCGTAAATGTTAGTGCGACATTTGGTGCAAATACCCCAGATGGGCGTGGTAATGTTACGGCATTCCTGCAGTATCAAGATCAAAATGAAATCCGTCAGGCAGCGCGTGATTACTCCGCGTGTGCGTTTGGTACTTCTTCATCTGACCCGCGTGCTGTCGGCGGCGTAACCTGCGCCGGTTCTTCAACTTTCCGTCGGATCGGCCTGTCGAATTCTAACCCTAACTTTCCGGCAGGTTTGTTCTTGGAGGAAGACGGTACCCTGGTTCCGTTCACGGGTTCCCCAGATCAGCTCTTCAACTTTGCGCCTGATAACTTCATTCAGCGTAACAATGAGCGCTTCAATATCGCTGCTTTCGGTCGATATGACGTCACAAACGACATAGAAGCCTATCTGGATCTTGGTTTTGTTGAAAATACGACTGACTCGCAGATTGCATTTACGGGGACTTTCTTCCGGAACTTCCAAATCAACTGTGACAATCCATTCCTGCAAGCTGCAGTTCCCGGTGGTGGTACTGTAGCCGACGCCGCTCTCGGATGTACCCCGGATCAAATTGCTACAGGTCTTAACACAGACGGCACACCGGCTGATGTTAATTTCGGTGGCTTGGCTGGACCAGGCTTCCGGAATGTGAACGGTGACCCGCGGAGTTCTTTCGTCGGTGTTCAAACATTCCGCATGGTTGGTGGTTTCCGTGGCACCTTCGCAGAGCGTTGGAACTGGGATGTCTTCGGTCAGTTCTCGCGAAGCACTTTGAATACGGCGTCGTCAGGCGACTTTAACTTCCAACGTGTGCAGGATGCTCTATTCGCCGTTGATGATGGAGCAGGTGGCGTTGCATGTCGTGACGGCTTTACGGGCTGTACGCCAATCAACCTGTTCTCAACGAACCCAGGTTCCCAGGCCATTCCTCGTGACGTTGCTCTTTCGTTGCAGGGTGATGGTCTTGTGCGGGCAACAACAAATCAGATTGTCCTTGGCGGAACAATCGGCGGCGACACAGGTATTAATTTCGGCGCTTCTGAAACGAATATTCAGGCGCTCGTGGGTATCGAATATCGTCGCGATGACCTCGATCGGTTGCCGGATGAGCTTTCCAGGATCCCCGGTGGTCTTGGTTTGACCGGTGTTGGCGGCGGTACGCTCCCAGTAAACGGCGAAGTTGCTGTTACAGAACTCTTCTTTGAAACTCAGATTCCGCTCATCGAAGGCGCTACATTCGCTGAAGAGCTCTCAATCAACGGCGCGTTCCGATATTCTGACTACTCAACGGACGGCAACGGCGTGAGCAATTCGTTCACGACAAATACATTTGCCGCCGGCGCCGCGTGGACGCCAATTCCTGAT
>JBCAXE010000068.1:0-10085 GCA_038534195.1 Pseudomonadota bacterium | reverse complement strand
GAAGGCGCGCTTTTTCAAGATTCAGCCGCCTTCGCGCGCGGGCATGGCGTCCATGCTCGCGTCAGGGGAGAATGCGGCGGACGAAACGCGATCGCCAGAGCCGCGCCCGGACGAAAGATGGACCCCGTCGATTGAATTCAATCGACCGAGCCGTGGGGAGTCGGGTGTGGTGAATGGTGAGGTTGAAAGAGGTAATGGCGTTCGGATCGACATGCTTGACGCCGGCGAAGCCGCGTTGATCGACAGCATTAATGATGACGGGCGCGGACTTGGCGCGGTGATTGACGCGCTGGCGGAGGACGATCTGATGGCGGATGATTTTGGCGCCAGCAAACAAACTCCGACTCGCCATGGCCCGGCCGCGAAGGCGGCCTCCTTAAGAGCAAGCGCGCCTTCGCGCGCGGGCATGGCGTCCATGCCGGCGTCAGGAGAGAATGCGGCAGACGAAACGCGATCGAGAGAGCAATCCCCGGACGAAAGATCGACCCCACGGTCGCGCGCGAAGGCGCGCTTTTTCAAGATTCGGCCGCCTTTGCGGCCGAGCCGTGGGGAGTCGGAGATTTTGGAAGCCGGTGTGGCTGAACGCGACGTCGGCGTTCGCGGCGACACATCCGATAACAACAAACCGGTGTTCGGGCCTGTCTTCGGGCGGCGGCGTTTCTTTTCACCGCCGTAAGCCTATGACCTTTGATCCTGAATTCACCGTCTACGGACGACCGCTAGCGCACGTAAGACGCGCCGTTAATATCGAATGTGGACCCTGTGGCGGAGACGCAGGCGTCGCTGAGGAGGAACGCGATCATTGCGCCCACTTCTTTTGGGTCGGCGACGCGGCCAAGCGGGATGTCTTTTACCGCCGCTTTGCGCGCTTCGATGTCGCGCGGGGCCATGCGCGTTTCGACCCAGCCGGGCGCGATCGCGTAGAAGAGGATGTTTTCGCCGGAAAGGCCCCGCGCCCACGTTTTGGTCATGGCGTTGAGCGCGGCTTTGGACGCGGCGTAGGCGGCGAAATCCGGCCCGTCGCCGCGATAGGCCGCGCGGCTCGCCACATTGATAATGCGCCCGCCGCCGCGCTCGCGGAAATGGGCGATGGCGGCGCGGCAGATATCAGCCGGCGCTTTGACGTTGACGGCCATGGTCGCGGCCCAGTTTTCGTCCCACGCCGCGGCGTCGCCGATCAGCGCAGTTTCGAGATAAATGCCGGCGTTGTTGACGACGCCGTCGAGAGCCCTGCCCCCTTCCAGCGCGCGCGCCACAAGCCGGGCGCCGGCGCCGGGCGCGGCGAGATCTTCAAGGAGCACCTGATCGAGCCCGAGGCCGAGGTCTTGCGCGAGGCCGGCCATCGCCTCGCTCTCGCCGCTCGCGTGGAGAATGAGACGCGCGCCTTTTTCCGCGCAGAGCCGCGCCGTCGCTGCGCCGATGCCGCGCGAGGCGCCCGTGATCAGAATGGTTTTGTCTTGAAGCGCGTCCATGGCTCTTCTTACAGAGGCGCGCGCCGGGACCGCAAGGGCCCGCGCATACTTGCGGCTGGGGGGCCGCTCGCGCTACACCCCGAGCGTTACAGGGCTGAAGAGATAAGGGTTTGCGCGATGGCTGGACACTCCAAATGGGCGAATATTCAACACCGCAAAGGGCGCCAGGACGCCAAGCGGTCGAAAATATTCTCGCGGCTTTCCAAGGAGATCACGGTCGCCGCGCGCATGGGCGCGCCGGACCCGGAATTTAATCCGCGCCTGCGCCTCGCCATTCAGGCCGCGAAAGCGCAGTCCATGCCGAAGGACAATATTGAGCGCGCCATCAAGAAGTCGAGCGCGAGCGACGAGGCCAGTTACGAAGAAATCCGTTATGAAGGCTTCGGGCCCGGCGGGATCGGGATCATCGTTGAGGCGCTGACCGACAACCGCAACCGCGCGGCGAGCGAAGTGCGCACGAGTTTTTCCAAAAATGGCGGTAATCTCGGCGAGACCGGGTCCGTCTCGTTCCTGTTCGACCGGGTGGGCGCGATTGAATATCCGGGCGACAAGGCGTCGGAAGATGAGATGCTGGAGGCGGCGATTGAGTGCGGCGCGGACGATGTTCAGTCATCGGAGGAGTCTCACGAGATTTTCTGCGCCGGCGACGCTCTGGCGGAAGTGGCGGGCGCGCTGGAAGAAAAATTCGGCGAGGCGACGGCTGCCAAGCTGATCTGGAAGCCGCAGAATACGATCGATATTTCCGGCGGGCCGGCGGAAACGCTCATGAAGCTGATGAATGCGCTTGAAGAGTGCGACGACGTTCAAAATGTCTATGCGAATTTTGAACTGTCCGATGAAGAGATGGAGCGGCTGGCGGGCTGAGGGTTTGGATGCGCGCGGCTTAGACTTCAGGCGCTTTTGCGGTCGGTCTTATCGGCGGGCGTCCAGCGGGCGGCGACGGCTTCAAGCTTGTCGAGATTGACGGGCTTGGCGAGAAAGTCGTCCATGCCGGCGTCCTGGCTGCGCTCCACGTCCTGGGTCATGACGTGGGCGGAAAGGCAAATGATCGGCGTGCGCTCGGTCTCCTGCGCCGCCTCGATCGCGCGGATTTCGGCGGTCGCCTCATAGCCGTCGAGCTCCGGCATCGAGACGTCCATGAGGATGAAATGAAAAGCGGGGGACGAGCGGAACGCCTCTACCGCCTCGCGGCCGTTGTTGGCGATGGTGAGATCGTACCGGTTGGCGCTCAGCATATGCTTCACCACCAACTGGTTCACCTCATTGTCTTCGGCCAGAAGCACTCTGATTTTATCGCTCGCCATAATCGCCGCCCCTTCTTCTTCCCCGGCGCCCTCCGCCGTCTCTTCTGTCGTCACCGCCGCATCCAACGGCGCTTTGTTCAGTATCGCAACAATCGTATCCCGCAACACGCCCGACCGCGCTGGCTTGACGAGGTACGCGTCAATGCCCACCTCCTCAATGTCGCTCTTGCGCATGCCCTCATCGACGGAGGTCAGCATCACGATGGGCGTCGCCGCCAGCGCCGCGTCGGCGCGGATGTCGCGCGCCAGCGACGCGCCGTCCCTCATCGGCATCTGGAAGTCGGTGATCACAAGATCAAAGGGAGCGCCGTCCGCCGCCGCGTCCCGCAACGCGGTCAACGCAGCGGCCGCGCTATCGACCGCAACGCTCTTGTGTCGCCAAGCCGCGCACTGCTCGATCAGGATCGTGCGGTTCACCTCAATGTCGTCCACGATTAGAACCCTCGCCCCTGCGGCCCCATCAAGAGCCGCCTGCGAAGGCTTCGTCTCACCCACGCGCAAGGGCAGCGAAATCGTGAACGTCGAGCCCTCACCGACAGAAGAGCGCGCCGAGATCGATCCGCCCATCTCCTCAACGAGCAATTTCGAAATCGAAAGCCCGAGCCCCGTTCCGCCATACTGCCGCGTGGTCGAACTATCGGCCTGCTGGAACGAGTCAAAGATCTTGGAGAGCTTGTCGTGGGCGATGCCAATGCCCGTGTCTTTTACATCGATGGTCAATGGCGTGTCGTGGTCGTCAACGCCGCCGGAAACATTCACCGCCACGTATCCTTTGTTTGTGAACTTAATCGCGTTACTGACAAGGTTCGTCAGCACCTGCCGCAATCGGCTGTCGTCGCCAATGAACTCTTCCGGAAGGTCCGGATGCACGCGAACAATGAGCTCGACCCCTTTTTCGCGAGCGCTCCCCGCCAGCAACGCCGCGACGTCCTCTACCGACGTCTTCAAGTTGAACGGCGTCTCCTCCAGCTCAAGGCGTCCAGCCTCAATCTTGGACAAATCGAGAATATCATTGATGATGGAGAGCAATGCGCCTCCCGATTTGTGGATCGTCTCCGCGTACAACCGTTGCCGCTCTTCCATCGGCGTATTCATCAGGAGTTCAGCCATGCCTAGGACGCCGTTCATGGGCGTACGGATTTCATGGCTCATATTCGCCAAAAACATGGATTTCGCCTTAGACGCCCGCTCCGCTTCAAGCCGCGCTTCGTCGAGCTCTGCGATCAGCCGATTTCTCTCCTGCTCGCCTTTGCTGAATTGACCATGACGCACATACCCCAAATAGGTGGCCATATAAACAGAGAGCGCAATCAACGGCGTCGATATCAAGAGCGGCCCGAATCCATCCGTTCCCCATTGTCTCGCAAGCATCCAGGCCAAAACGATCGTATAGGGCGCCGAGGCGATCAGTAATCGCTTCGGCGTCGCATTAAATTGCGCCACCACGAGGAGGTACCCCATGGCGATCAAGATCAATGCGATTTCGCTCCCTTGGGGATGACCTGACAATAAACATAAAGCCGGCGCCAACGCCCAAAACGCATTCGAAAGCATTGCGAAATAAGGATACGAGCGGCTGCGCATAAACGCGTTTGCTTTTTGCTCTCGATTTAGACTGCGCTCTATCATCGTGCGAACGGCGCCCGCGAGCAGAGTCGCGGCATACCAGATCACCGTCGCACGAACGCCAATAATAGGGAAAAGCGCGGCCGCCCAGGCCGTGATCAGAATATACCGTCCAAATTGCGTTCGCATCACGGCGCGCAGGGCGTCGGAAGGAGCCATTTTCACCAACGGCTTTGTTTTTTCAACAAATTCAATCACCGAGCGACCAAGGAAATTCTGAGAATATCCGCGTCACCGTAAGCCGAATGGGTTAACTTGGATTTTAGAAACCGTTAAATTTCATAAGGCCGCGTCGGCTTAAAACAACGAAATTCCTCAACCGGACCACGGCGGAACGAGCGTCATTTGCGGCGAACGGATTTGATGTTACTTTTGTAACACTATAGGCTGCCGCCCAACTCGTCATTAGGGGACATCATGAAAAAAGCTCGTATCGCCGTTTTTGCGACCGCCGCCTTTGGTATCTCGTCATACGCATCTGCTGGATCGGATGAAAAATACGAAGCAGTGGATGATTTTTCCCGCGCCTTCCCAGAAGTTCGAAATATCGACATCGAAGACTTTACGGGCCGAATTGAAGTTGTTGTGAGCGACGATGACGCAGCCGTCATTATGTCTAAGGGAAAGAGATCCTACCCTGTGGCCTTTGTCGCAGAAGGCGCTCTACTTCGAATTTCAGGCGAGGAACGGCCAAAGAATTTCCGTCTCTATAAAGAGATTAACTGGCGAAAAAACCATAGCAACGCCCTCGACACATATCTCACCGATTATCCGGTTCTAAAGATCAATCTGCCAAAAAACGCGAAGCTTCGTTTTGATGAAGTGATCACAAAAGCGATCGGTAGCGATGGTCTCGCTGCGCTTGAAATCGATCGAGGATATGTCGAAGGAACTTTTGGCGATGTCGGCTCTGCTGATATTGAAATTAACGCTTCAGGAGACATCGCCTTGGGAAACGTCGCCGATGAGCTTGTTGTCGGGGTTAATGGATCCGGTGATTTCACGGCGCTTGATGTCGGCGCAGCGGATCTTTCGATTAGCGGATCAGGCAGTATCGATGTGGGCGAGGTTAGAGAGGCCGCGGTTTTTCGCATTAGCGGATCGGGCGACTTGAATGCCGGCGAAATTCAAGAACGGTTAATTGCAGAAATTTCAGGCTCCGGCGACATGGACGTACGCGACGTTGGCGGCGGCGCGCGCATTTCAATCGCGGGGTCCGGCGACATGACTCTAAAGTCGGTCAACGGAAAAACGGACGTCAACATTGCCGGGAACGGAGACGTGGAGATTGGCGGCGGTCTCGCCAAAGACTTGAGCGTTTCCATCGCTGGTTCGGGAAGCGTGAATCATGGCGGCGCTTCCACCAACCTTGACGTCTCCATAATTGGTTCTGGCTCCGTTGAGGTCGAAAAGAACACTGGAAGCCTCACAACATCCGGCCGAAACGGCGTGGTAATTGTTAATGGCGAGACAATAAAACTCGGCAAAAAGCGAGCGAACCGTTAATCCATCGCAATCCTGCAGGCTTTCTTAAACCTGGAAGCCGTATTAAGCCCTGTGAATAGAATTTTCGCGGGGCTTTTCCTGAATGCGGTTTATTGCGGTTGTAACAGCGTGCCTGTTCATCGTTATGACGATGACGTCCGCGTTTGCACAACCACCGGTTTTTTCCACTTATACGCCAGCCATTGAGGCGGCAAGGATCACCAGGGACGCCGCGCCCGTAATCGATGGCGACTTGTCTGACCCAGCATGGTCAGACGCAACCGCGATCACCGATTTCTATCAAGTTGAACCTCAAGAGGGACCGCCGAGCCAAAAGACCAAGGCGCTGATCATGTATAATGAGCGCACGCTTTTCGTCGGGATCTACGCCTACGATACAGAGCCTGAAAAAATACAGCGTTCTCAAATGGAGCGCGATCCGCGGCTTCAGGAAGATGACGCCGTTCGCGTTTTGATCGACCCGTTCGGCACATTCCGCGACAGCTTCTTTTTCGGCCTTAACCCGAATGGTGCGCGGAGCGATGCGCTAACGGAAAACGGAAACAACTTTCGCGACGAGTGGAATACGATTTGGCGCGCGAAAGCGCGAATTGTCGATGACGGCTGGATTGCGGAATTTGCGATCCCCTTCCAGTCGATTTCCTTCGATCCAAGTCTTGATCAGTGGGGGTTACAAATCATTCGAACGATCCGACGCAACAATGAAGAGATTCGCTGGTCGAATATCAACCGATCACGCGGTCGAATTGATATGACGAACCCCGGTCTTATTAGCGGCATTGAAAATGTGACGTCCGGGATCGGCCTTGAGGGACAATTATTTGTAGCAGGCGGCGTGTCTCGCGATCACGAACTTCAAGAGACCAGCCTCACGCTCGATCCCAGCGCCAACATTTTTTACAAGGTCACGCCGTCGCTGACAGGGTCACTGACATTCAACACCGACTTTGCCGATGCGCCGCTTGATTCAAGACAAGTCAATACGGGTCGGTTTTCGCTCTTCTTTCCCGAAACGCGCGACTTCTTTTTACAGGACTCAGCGTCGTTTGAGTTTGGCGGCCTGCTCTTCAGGCGGTCGCCTAACGGACTGCCGTTCTTCTCCCGCAATATTGGGATCGTCGATGGCGGGCCCGTCGATATTATCGCCGGCGCAAAGGTCTCCGGTAAATCTGGACTATTCAACATTGGCGCAATTTCGGCGCGAACAGGGGCGACGGAGGAGTTTGACGGTCAAACGCTTTCCGCCGTCCGCGTCTCAGCAAATGTGCTTCGCGAATCAAAGGTTGGGTTGATCGCAACGCATGGGGACCCAACTGGAGAAACAAGAAACACCGTCGCCGGCGTTGATTTTCAGTACCGAAATTCCACACTGATCGGCGCGGGCCAATTTATCATTGACGCTGCTTATCTGCGCAGCATCGAAGATAACGTTTCGGACCAGTATGGCGGCTTAACGGTTGATTTCACCGACGACCTCTGGGGATTTAATTTTCGCGGCGAACACATTGGTGAAAATTACTCTCCGCAGCTCGGCTTTTCTAATCGTACTGGCATTCGCAGATACCGCGGCAGCTTCCGAAAAAGCTATCGTCCTGGTCAAAGCTTTGTCCGTAAAATCAATACTGGCGTATTCGGCAATATCGTTACTGACCTTGATGACGAGCAACTCGACCGATTTATCGGCGTATTCGCAGACGCCGAAAGCAATGATGGTGACGAAGCAGGCGTCGAATACAGAAATGGTTTTCTCGATATCAGAGAGCCGTTTGATCTCGCCGGTGAAATCCCGATACCGATCGGGGAGTATCGCTTTAACGAAGTGGAAATCTTTGCGGAGACGAGCGATGCAAGGCCCCTAGCGGTTGGCGCCGAGCTTGAGGTCGGCGGAGCATTCGGCGGAAGTTTCACAAGTGTCGAAGGGTCGGTGGTGCTGAAGCCAAATCGTTTTTTCCGATTTGAGGGAAATTATGAGTTTACCGACTTCGATCTCCCTGGCGGGCGGCTTGGCGTGCATATCGCTTCGATCGAGAAAACGATCGCCTTCACGCCAGACATGACGCTGCGCACCGAAATTCAGTATGACAATATCTCAGAGGCATTATCGGTTTTCAGCCGTTTTAGCTGGGAACCGCGACCGACAAGGGAAATGTTCGTATCTTTGGCGCATGGCGCATTGATCCAGCGCGAAAACTTCCCCCAGTCCTATCGTTCACAGGCGACCGGCGGCTCGATCCGGTTAGGCTATACATTTCGGCGATAACCGGTCTGGCGAGCGCCTGTTGCCCCCTCGCCTCGCCCCTGCTAGAGCCGTCAAAATTTCAGCAATTGGGTACGGCCGATGAAAATCAACGGTAATGAAATTCGACCTGGAAATGTCATCCAACATCAGGACGCGCTCTGGGTCGCTGTTAAGATCAATGCAGTGAAACCCGGAAAAGGGCCTGCATACGCGCAAGTTGAGCTTAAAAACCTTTTGACCGGATCAAAACTCAATGAGCGTTTCCGCGCGTCGGAAACTGTTGAACGCGTCCGGCTTGAACAAAAGGATCATACCTATTTGTACGAAGAAGGCGACGTTTTGGTGTTTATGGACGCCGAATCCTTCGAGCAGATCAATATTCCAAAAGACATGATCGGAGACCGTACCGCATTCCTTCAGGACGGCATGCAGGTGATTGTTGAGAGTCACGAAGGAACGCCGATCGGCGTTAAGTTGCCGGAGCACGTAACGCTCGAGATCACCGAAACAGAGCCGACCGTTAAAGGCCAGACAGCGTCGTCATCCTACAAACCATCGATGGTTGAAAATGGGCTTCGCATCATGGTGCCGCCCTATATGACCGTTGGCGAACGGATCGTCGTAAACACAGAAACGCTGGAATACGTCAAAAGAGCGGATTGAGGGCGCGCTCAAAAGGACCGCGCCCAAACTCCCCCGCTGTTAATCACGTTCGCTAAAAATCACCATGCGCCGATGGATCAGGGCATCCTTTGTCCCGGCGCATAAGAAGCACGAATAGAATTATTGCGATAATCGGCGAACCGACAAGAAATGCGGTCAAGGCCAACGCGCCGCCGGTCGCAATAATACCGATCACCGCGCCGATCAGCCCAAGTACAAGGCCAACGGCCGCCGTGATTAAGCCGATAAAAAGCGCGCCGACGCCGGCGAATCCAGCCGCAATCGCTTCAACCATCGACAAATCGTTTTGCTGATAAGCCAGAAACGATAACACACCGCCTGCAAGAAGAATTACAACCAAAACAAAGGCGAACCAAACACCGCCGCCCGATCTTGTTCTTCCATCAAGTTGATAATCTGTAGTCGCCATAACATCGCCCCTTGCGTTTTTGGAATAACAGTGAGCAATACGCGCCCGATCACGTTCTCATCGTCACTTTTTCGCGAAAATCGTTCAATACGGTTCATCGCATTCGCGCCACAGTCCGTCTAATTCGAAAGCCCCTTGGCGGCGCCTATCTTTCATCTTGCGAAGTATGCGCGCGTTTGATAGCCACACAGGCTTTCCTGAACCAACAATGGCGGTATCGTTGAGCAGCGGCCAGCCCAAAACCAAACGACCGTCGACGTCGCCGAACACGCCCCGCGCCTGGCAACGAATGCTGTCTGGGCGGCGCCTCGACCTGCTCGATCCATCTCCAATAGACATTGAAATCGAAGACATTGCGCATGGTCTTGCGCGCGTCGCACGCTGGAATGGTCAAACTGAAGGGCCGCTTCCTTTCTCAGTGGCGCAGCATTCAGTCCTCGTGGAACAATTTTGCGGGGAGCTGAAACCTGACTGGCCTACAAAATGGCGATTGGCCGCCCTGCTCCACGATGCGCCGGAGTTCGTCATCGGCGACATGATCAGTCCATTCAAATCAGCGATCGGCGAAAGCTACAAACGCATTGAGCATGGCCTTCAACAGGCGGTTCATCTTCGCTTCGGGTTGCCGGCGAATTTGCCGGACGCTGTTGAAAAGTTGATAAAGCGAGCGGATCGCACGTCGGCCTATTTTGAAGCCACTCAATTCGCCGGATTTACCGCGTCAGAGGCCAAGACGCTTTTCGGCGCGCCGCGCGGCGTCTCGCCCATTTCCATCCAAGTTGAGCCGTCAGAAATATCGCAAGCTTCATATATCGAGCGTTTTAACACGCTGATAAACACCTTGT
>JBCAXE010000067.1:0-10995 GCA_038534195.1 Pseudomonadota bacterium | reverse complement strand
CCCGTGGAAATAATGACGAGCTTCACATAATTATCTTCCGCCGTGCCGCGGCCAAAATCCTGCGCCGCGCCGTACCAGAGGCCAGCCTGAGCGAAGCCCCCTTCG
Organism: Pseudomonadota bacterium; assembly: GCA_038534195.1. Classification (GTDB taxonomy): domain Bacteria; phylum Pseudomonadota; class Alphaproteobacteria; order Caulobacterales; family Parvularculaceae; genus JAJFFW01. The sequence goes on along the minus strand of JBCAXE010000067.1, from coordinate 10,890 downwards.
GGCGCTGGAATATCCACAAGGCGTGTGCTGATTGTCACTTCCGCGCTTGGCACATTGAGACCGAAGCCGAGCGCGTTTTCTTGTGAGTTTACACTGCTGAACTGAATGCCTGAGGTTGTGGTTATCCTCAAAGCGCCGGCGCTTGTATCAACGTCGATATTGTTCGGCCGATAGCCCGGCGCGCGCGCATCGGACGCCGGCGTCGCAGCGTTCGAAGGCGGATCGACCATGGTGAAGCCGGTGCCGACGCCGTCGCGATCGACGAGGCCGCCAGCGCTCGCGTCGAAGGTAAGCGTAATGTCGCCATTGAGCCGAACCATCTGGCAATCGAGTGTCGAAATGAAGGTGCATCCGGCGCTCGTGCCGACGGTGACGGTTTCGGTCTGAGTGTCTGTCGCGCCATCGTCGTCCGTGACTGTTAGCGAGACGTCGTATGTTCCCGGGTTTGCGTAGGTATTGATCGCATTGACATCGACGTTCGTGTTGCCGTCGCCGAAGTCCCAGGCGTAGCTGTCGATAAAGCCGTCGCTGTCGCTGCTTCCTGAGCCGTTAAAGAAACATTCGAGCTGATCGCAGGAGAAGGTGAACGACGCGGTGGGCGGCGCATTGCCGTTTGCGCTGACCGAACGTGATGCCTCGTCGCTTGCGCCATCATTATCGATGACGGTTAGCGTCGCCGTATAGACGCCCGGCGCTGGATAGCTGTGAGATGTGGTTGCGCCGGACGCGGACGCGCCGTCGCCAAAATCCCACTGATAATCCGCGATCGATCCGTCGGGATCATTGCTGGGCGTGCCGTCGAAGGTGCAATCGACGCCGTCGCAGGAAAAGGAGAAATTCGCCGTAGGCGAGATATTTCCGCCGCCGCCATTATTATTGACGTTAAAGGTGGCGGTGGCGATTTCCAGTTGGCCATTCGTCAGTGTTAATTCCGCGGTGACATTGTGAGAGCCGTCGCTCAAGGTCGTGCTGTCGAAAGTAAAGGCGGTCGAACCCGGGCCTGTGCCGGCGAAGTCAAACGGCGGCACGTTTTCGGTCCGGAACGGCGCGCCCGTGCGAGACGGATCGTCAAGATAAAATCTGACGCGGCGAACATCCGTATCGGGGCTGGTAAAAATATGGAGGCCGCCTGACACCTGCGCGCCGTCAAGATCAACCCCGCCGGTGCGATCCTGCGCGCCGCTATTGATCAGGCTGTAGGCCGATCCGGTTGGAGGGGGCGGTGGAGGTGGTGGTGGCGGCGGAGGCGGGGTCCCGCCGCCATTATCGATGCTGAAATCTGCGGAGACGATCTGCGAGCCGCCAGAATTCAGATTGACCAATGCGGTTATGTTATGGGGGCCGTCGCTGAGGCCGCTCGTGTCGAACGGCTGGGCCGACAGAAGCGCGCCAGTGCCGCCGAAGTCGAAGGGGGCGACATTTTCAATTCTGATCGGCGCCGCGGACATGTCCGGGTCGTCGAGGAAAAACCGGACGTTTCGGACCCCTTGATCCGGTGAAATGAAGACCCGGATATCGCCGGAAAGCTGCGCCCCCGCCACCGGCTGCGGATTTGTCCGGTTAGCATTATCGCTGTTTTGGAGAGTGAACTGGGCCGAGGCGGCGCTCGTGAACAAGACGAGCCAAACGCCCAAAAAGCGGATGAAGGCGCGTGCGCCTCGGTTGAGAGCGACGAGCGGCGACAAATTTTGGATGGTCACGATTGAATTCCCCAACAACTCAAATCTAACTAATCGGTAACGTACCTCCGTTCTTTGTCAATCCGGATTTTTTGCCACTATTTACAGGGTTTTGGTTAACACTGGGCGCAGAGCGTTGAATTCGCGCCGCAAACGATACGGTGCGCGCCAACATCAATTTTTTGGGCGAATTACGAATTGCAGAAGAGCAGAGTCCGTTCATCGCCGAGCGGCGAGGCGCCCAGTCGCCGATTTGCGCTTGACTGACAGGCTAAATGTCTTACGTACAGGCAACTTTCCAGAACAATCAGGCATCCGATACACGCATTCAGCGTTCGCGAGGGACTGTCTGAAAACGCGGCGACATGTCTTAAAGGCGAACCACTATGGCGAAAAAGCACAATCCGGGGTCAAAAAAGCCAGGCGTCCGAAAAAAGAAAAAGAAAGCAGCGCCCGACAGCCCCGCTGCTGAGCCAGAGAGCCCGACCATTGAGGCGAAAGCCGATGCGCCGAAGAAGAAATCGGTGGGGCCGTTTGAGTTTCTTCAGCAGGTTAGGAACGAAGGCGAAAAAGTCACCTGGACATCAAGGAACGAGACCATGGTCTCAACTGTCATGGTGCTGATTATGGTGATGATCATGTCGCTCTTTTTCTTCCTTGTCGACCAGATCTTGCGCTTTGGCGTCGGCAATTTGTTATCGATCGGCGCAACGTCGATTTAGGCGAAACGCGAAAAATACGGAATAAAAACCATGGAACACAAATGGTACATCGTTCACGCCTACTCGAATTTCGAGAAAAAAGTCGCAGAGGCGATCGAGCAAGCCGCTGAAGATAAAGGGCTCTCCGACTACTTGGAAGAAGTCTTTGTGCCCACCGAAGAAGTCACCGAAGTTCGCCGCGGCCGCAAGATCAATACCGAACGGCGTTTTTTCCCGGGCTACGTTCTTGTTAAAATGGTGCTTACGGACGACCTTTATCACCTGATTAAAGATACGCCGAAGGTGACGGGCTTTCTTGGTTCCGGCAATAAGCCGTTGCCGGTGAGCCAAAAGGAAGTCGATCAGATCCGCGGTGTGATGGAAGACGGCGCCGAGCGTCCGCGTCCGACAATCACCTTTGAAATCGGCGAAAATGTTCGCGTCACCGATGGGCCGTTCGCGTCCTTCTCAGGCGTGGTCGAAGATGTGGATGAAGACACGGCCCGGCTTAAAGTCGCCGTGTCGATCTTCGGACGGGCGACGCCGGTCGAGCTGGAATTCGGTCAGGTGGAAAAGACCACCTGACCCGGTGGTTCTCGTTGAAAACGTTTGATTTTCACGCGGCGCATGCGCCGCGCCTCGCTTCGTCGCGCCTTAACAACAGTTTATCTCCGGCGATTAGACGTTTCTTTCAAAAAGGTTAATTCTCCCCGCCATCCAGCCTCCGGGCATAATTGAAGGGGTGAAATCCATGGGTATGTTTAAACGCTTAGGCGCGGCGTTGGCCGCGCCGGCGATGGGCGCCGCGCTCGCCTTTAGCGCGCTATCAGGCTCCGTCGCAATAATGGCGGCGCCGAGCGCGCACGCCGCGGACTTTGAAGTTCCGGTCGAGTATCACAAGCTTGATAACGGCCTGAAAGTCGTTTTGTCAGAAGATCACACGGTGCCGACATCCACGATCGCCGTTTATTACGGGATTGGTTTTCGCATCGAACCGCGCGACCGCACCGGTTTTGCGCACCTATTTGAACATATGATGTTTCAGGGGTCGCGGAACCTCGGCAAGGCTGAGTTCATCGCGCTCGTAAACTCCAACGGCGGCGTCCTGAACGGATCGACCCGCTTCGACTTCACCAACTATTTTGAAGTTGTTCCGTCGCACAAAACGGAGACCTTTATCTGGGCGGAAGCCGATCGCATGCGCGGTCTTGATATCACCCAGGAGAACCTCACCAACCAGCAGGGCGTTGTGAAAAATGAAGTGAAGGTCAACGTTCTGAACCAGCCCTATGGCGGCTTCCCATGGCTTGATCTGCCGCAGCTCGCAAACGAGAACTGGTTCAACGCCCACAATTTTTATGGCGATCTTGAAGATCTCGATGCGGCGACGCTTGAAGACGTCGATCAATTCTTCAAAGATTTCTACGCGCCGAACAATGCGGTGGTCGTCGTCGCCGGGGATATTGATCCGAAGGAAACGCTTGCGTGGATCGAAAAATATTTCGGCGATATTCCGGCCTCTGAGAATTTAACGTTCCCAGATGTTTCCGAGCCGCGTCAGGAAGACGAAAAGCGTCTTGAAAAAACCGATGCGCTCGCGCCGCAACCGGCGATCGCTTGGGGATATCATGTGCCGGAGCGCGGAACGCCCGAATGGTACGCCATGGTGATGCTCGATCTGATGATGGTGCAGGGCGAAGACAGCCGCTTGCATCAGAAACTGGTGCAGGAAAAGGCCTATGGCGGCTTCGTAACCGGCGGCGTTAATTGGCCGCTCGGCAACATATACAATTACGACGGGCCGATGCTGTGGTCCGCATTCATGATTCATGGCGCGGAACATGCGCCAGACGCGATCGTCGCTGATCTGGACGCCATTATTGAAGATTTACAAACCAATCTCGTCAGCGAAGAGGAGATGGCGCGCGCCATGACCAAAGCGCGTTCGTCGCTCTATGACACGCTTGGCGATGGCAATCGCATCGGGCTTGTCGATCTCCTGGCGGCGTTCGCCCTGTTCGACGACGATCCGTCGCGCATTAATCGTCTGGAGTCAGAATTTGATGTGGTGACCCCGGAACTGATCCGGAAAACGGCGCAGGACTATCTGCGCCCGGGCAACCGTTCACTAATCACGTTGAAACCTGGCGCCGGCCAGGCGGCGACGCAGTAGGACGAGGAGAGAGAAAATGAAAAACATATCAAAACTCGGTCTTGCATTGTCGATCGCCGCAGCGGCGGTCACGGGGCTCGCCACTGCGCAAGAAGCGGCGCCGGCGAAAGAGCAACCGCCGGTCGGTTCGGAGCCCAAAGGCTTTTCGCTGCCGAAAATTGAAACTTATTCGTTGCGCAACGGCGTCGACGTTACGCTTGTGCCTTACGGTCGCGTACCGAAGGCCACAGTGCGTGCTGTCGTGCGCGTGGGTAATCTCAACGATGGCGAACAGACGTGGATCGCCGATCTTACCGCCGAGATGATGAAGAAAGGCGCTGGCGGAAAATCGGCGTCTGAACTGGCGCAGCTTGCGGCGGGTATGGGCGGCGATTTGAATATCGGCGTCGGCCTTGATCAGACATTCGCGGTGATGGACGTCCTCAGCGAGAGCGCGCCGGATGCGGTCAGCCTGCTCGCTGACGTTCTGCAACGCCCGAACCTGCCTGAAACTGAATTGCAGAAGGTCAAGGACGACCTGATCCGCAATGTCTCGATTGCGCGGACGCAACCGGGCGCCTTGGCGAACGAAGCTTTCGCGGCGGCGCTTTATCCGGACCACCCTTACGGTGATACGCTGCCCGATGACGGGCAGCTCGAAGCCTACACTCTTGATGGCGTGAAAACGTTCCACGAGGCGAACTTTGGCGGACAGCGCACCCACCTCTATGTGGTCGGCGGGTTCAACCGACGCGCAGTCAAGCGCCAGATCCGGAAATCATTTGGGAAATGGGAGGAGGGTCCTGCGCCGCTCTTGTTGACCTCGGCCGCCAACGAGGAAACGACGGTCGCGTTGATAGACCGGCCGGGCGCACCGCAATCGACAATCCGGCTCGGCAAACGTGTGCCGCCGATCTCGACCGACCTTGACCTAGCGGCGGCTGACACCTTGCTCGGCGGGTATTTCTCTTCCCGCATCACGCGGAACATCCGTGAGGACAAGGGATACACCTATTCGCCGCGCTCCATCCTCGCTAACCGGGTGGACGCGTCCAACTGGCAACAGAATGCGGACGTTACTTCCGAGGCGACGGGCGCGTCGCTCACGGAGATCATGAAGGAAATCCGCCTGTTGCAGGACGAAGCCCCGTCGCAGAAAGAAATCGACGGGATCAAGAATTACATGAACGGCATTTTCGTTATCCGTCTCGCATCGCGGGGCGGAATGGCCAACCAACTGTCTTTCGTGGATCTTCATGATCTCGGTACGGAATATCTGGAAGGGTATGTGGACGAGGTGCAGTCGCTGTCAGCAGGTGATTTGCAGAACGCGGCCAAAACCCATCTGCAGATTGACGATATGAGCCTCGTGGTCGTCGGTCCGCTCGATACCGTCCGCGGCCAATTAGAGGGTCTCGAAGAGTTCGCAGGCCGATTGCCGCCGACCGCCGAGTAGGGCGGCTGCGAATACCAAGCGATCAGCGGCGCCGGGAAACCGGCGCCGTTTTTCTTCATTGCGACCGGTTGCCCCAGTGACGCCGCGGCGCGGTGAAAGCTATTGAAAGACGATTACATCCGTCGCAGTAGACAAGGATTGCGACATGGAATTTGACGCGCTTTTACTCTCTCGCTTGCAGTTCGCCTTCGTCATTGCGTTCCATATCTTATTTCCGTCATTCACCATTGGGCTCGCTGCGTTTCTGGCCGTTTGCGAGGGGCTTTGGCTGCGAACCGGGCGGGAAGTTTTCAAACGTCTCTACCTGCATTGGGTGAAGATATTCGCGCTCGCATTCGCCATGGGTGTCGTTTCCGGCGTGGTCATGAGTTACCAGTTCGGCACCAACTGGAGCGTCTTCGCGGATAAGACCGGCAATGTGCTCGGGCCGTTGCTCGGTTATGAAGTGCTGACCGCCTTTTTTCTGGAGGCGACCTTTCTAGGCGTGATGCTGTTTGGCTGGAGCCGCGTCGGAAACCGCCTCCATTTTATCGCCACCTGCGCTGTCGCAGTTGGCACGATGATATCCGCATTCTGGATTCTGTCCGCAAACAGCTGGATGCAAACGCCCGCTGGTTATGCGGTGGACGCTGATGGACGTTTCTATGCGACCAACTGGATCGAAGTAATTTTCAACCCCAGTTTTCCGTCGCGATATGTGCATATGATGCTTGCGGCTTTCATCTCGACCGCGGCGGTCGTGATGGCGGCTGGCGCATGGCAGGTCATCCGCGGGCGGATCGCGACGCCCACCAAATATCAAATGCGGATGGCGGCGGGGACGCTTGCGGTGTTAATGCCGCTCCAGATATGGGCAGGTCATTGGTCCGGCGAAGTCGCTCACCATCACCAGCCGGCAAAAGTTGCGGCGATGGAAGGCTGGTGGGAGACAAAAGAAGGCCAGCCAACAATCTTATTCGCCATTCCCGACCAGGAAAAAGAGCGCAATATCGCCGAGATAGGCATTCCGGGTCTCGGCGATATCGTCGTTGGCGGCGAGAAGCCGCTTAAAGGCCTCGACGCCTTTCCCAAGGAGGACCGCCCGCCGGTTTTCATCACCTTTTGGAGCTTCCGCATCATGGTCGGCGCAGGCCTTGGTCTGCTTGTCATTGGCTTTTGGGCGTTATGGCTGTGGCGACGCGGAAAACTTGAGACGCCGGGTCTGTTTCACTGGCTCGCGGTTCCCGGCGGTTCGCTGGGCTTTATCGCTGTACTGACGGGTTGGATTACGGCAGAAGTTGGCCGCCAGCCGTTTACGGTGTATGGCGCACTGCGTACGTCAGAGAGTTTGGCGCCTGTCAGCGCCGGACAGGTCGCGACGTCGTTGCTCGTCTTTATGATTGTTTACGCAATCATCTTCACAGCTGGCGTCGTTTATATGGCGCGGATCGCCATTCGTGGTTTTGACGATCATCCGATGCCGCCTCCCGAAGAGAAACGGCGCGCGCCCGGCTCGCCGCTCGGCGCAGTGGACGATCCCGCAGAAGCCGGCGGCGCGTTGGCGCCGGCGGAATAGGAGACGCGCCATGGATCTTCCATTGATCTGGTCTTTATTAATCGCTCTTGCAGTAATGCTTTACGTCTTGCTCGACGGATTTGATTTGGGCGTCGGCATACTCACTGGGGTGGCGACCTCAGAACAGGAACGCTCGATGATGACCGCGACGATCGAACCTGTCTGGGATGGCAACGAGACGTGGCTGATCTTGGGCGGCGGCGGATTATTCGCGGCGTTTCCGCTGGCGTACGCGATCTTGATGCCCGCTTTCTATCTCCCGATCCTGATTATGCTCGCCGCGCTGATTTTTCGCGGCGTCGCGTTCGAGTTTCGGCACAAGGCTGTGCGGGCGACGACCAAAAAATTCTGGAACGGCGCCTTCTTCGGCGGCTCGCTCGCGGCTGCAATTAGTCAGGGCGTTATCCTCGGCGCCTTTGTCCAGGGCGTCACAGTTGAGGCGCGATCTTATGCGGGCGGACCGTTCGATTGGTTGTCTCCATTTAGTCTGATGGTCGGGGCCGCGGTCGCTATCGGTTATATTCTGCTTGGCGCCTGCTGGCTGATCTTGAAAACGGAAGGCGTGCTGCAGGCCCGGGCGCGCACATGGGCGCGGCGCGCTCTTATCGGCGTAGCCGTGGCCATGGCCACGGTCAGCCTCGCAACACTTTCGATCGATCCGCGCGTTACGGCGCGCTGGGGCGTCTCGATGGCTGCAATCGATTTCACCAAGTTCATTTTTGTGGCGCCGATCCCGCTGGCGGCTTTGGCTTTGATCATCTGGTTGTGGCGCGATATCGCGGCGGTCCCGAAGGGCGCGCCCGATTGGCGCCCTTACTTGTTAGCGGCAGGCGTCTTCGCCGCCGGATATGTCGGCCTTGCTGTCAGCTTGTTCCCGTATCTCGTGCCGTTCGAGCGCACGGTCTGGGAGACTGCGGCGCGCGACAACGCCCTCGGCCTAATGCTTGTCGGCGCCGGAATTATGTTGCCGATTATCCTTCTTTATACGGCGTATGTTTACAGCCTGTTCTGGGGCAAGGTGAAGGAAGGCGACGGCTATCATGCCTGATCTGTTCAGACCTGACGGTCCAGCGGCAGGCGCCGCACAAAAAACGCCAATCTTGCGTAAGGTGATCTGGTTCGCTGCTTTGTCGATCGGGAGCGGACTTATCGTCGCTGGCGTCGCCTATCTCTTGCGCGCGCTCCTTTTTATTTAATCGCTCGCAGTGTCCTTGTTGACGTGGGCGATCAGCGATAGCTTTATCATCACCGCAAATGTTGGCGCTCATTCATGGCGATTGAAAAACCTTTAACGCTCCCTTGCGGAGCGACCTTGAAAAACCGCCTCGCGAAAGCGGCCATGACTGAAGGCCTTGGCGATGCGCTCAATCAGGCGACGGAGCGCCATCGCACGCTGTACAAACAGTGGGCGGAAGGCGGCGCCGGCCTTCTGATCACCGGTAACGTCATGGTCGACAGGCGTTATCTGGAGCGTCCCGGTAATGTGGCGATTGACGGACCGCAGTCTAACGAGCAGCTCTCGCGCCTTTCGGCATGGGCCGCTGACGCAACGGCGAATGAGACGCATGTGTGGATGCAGCTCTCTCACGCCGGGCGCCAATCGCCGAAAATCGTGGCGAGCGCGCCGGTTGGCCCGTCGGCGGTGCGGGTCGATTTGCCGGGCGGTCAGTTCGCAACGCCGCGGGCCCTGAACGGCGCTGAAATAGAGGACGTCATTGGACGTTTCGCTCATGCAGCTCGCGTCGCGAAAGATACGGGGTTTTCCGGCGTTCAGGTTCACGCCGCGCACGGATATCTGATTTCTGAATTCTTAAATCCGATTACGAACCAGCGCACCGACGATTGGGGCGGGTCCCTTGAAGGGCGCGCAAGGCTGTTGTTGCAAACCGTTGCGGCGGTTCGCGATGCGGTGGGCCCGGCTTTTCCCGTTTCCGTCAAACTCAATTCATCGGATTTTCAAAAGGGCGGGTTTTCGTTTGATGAATGTTTACAGGTCGTGAAGTGGCTTAGCGCTAAAGACATTGATCTCCTGGAAATTTCGGGCGGCTCCTACGAGCAGCCTAAAATGATGGGACTTGAGGGTATGGAGCCGGCGTTCGAGCAGGGGCTCAGTGAATCGACGAAGGCCCGCGAAGCCTACTTCATCACTTATGCGGAGAAAGTGGCCGACGTCACCGAAACGCCGTTGATGGTGACCGGCGGATTTCGCTCGCGCACGGCCATGGATGACGCAATCGCTTCCGGCGCGGCTGATATTATCGGTATCGGCCGTCCTACGTGCGTCGATCCTGATATTCCTGCGCAATTGCTCGCGCGGGACATCGAAGCCGCGCCGTCCTGGGAAAAGGAATTGGCGCTCGGACCCGGATTTCTTGGACAAGGGTCGAAGATATCCCTGATCAAAGCGCTCAACGGGTTCGGGTCGATGGCGTTCTTTTACAAAAATCTCTTTCGGTTAGCCGATGGCCGCCCTGCAAAGCGGCGCATGGCGCTGGGGCCGGCGTTTCTAAGCCACCAGGCCGCGGAAGCACGTGCGGCGCGCGCCCTGCGCGGGCGGTCCTCTTAAGCGGCGCGCGATCGTCGCGACAAAAAAGCCGCCCGAGGGCGGCTCTTTCCAGTAATTTTATTACGTGTCTAGGCGCGGCGCCGCTTACGCGCGGCGAAGGCCAATCCGCCAATGCCGAAAAGAAGCAGAGGCGCGGCGGCGGGGAGGGGCGCTGCGAATTCGTCAACCGCTTCAAAGCTGTTGATGTAAAAAGCAAGGCCGGTTGCTGAAGGGTCGTAAGCGTAGCGGATTAACTCCACGCCCATAACGATGAGGTTGACCGCTTCGGCGAATGTGAATTGCTGAAAGTCATCAGGATCATTGATGGCGATAAGCAGCGTGTTGGTGCCGTTGCCGTTCAGATCATTGTGGTTTTGGTCGGTGAAGGAGTGCGCGCTCAACGTCATGGCTGCGTCAAACGTCAGCGTAACCGCTTCACCGTTTTGAATGTTGTCGTCGCCCGGATTGGCGCATTCGGAGCCTGGTCCGTTCAAAAGCGCGCCGCAGACACCGAGCCCGGCCGGGCGCGTACCCAAGAGATCATCGAAGTAAGCGAAATCGCCTTCGGCGCCGCCTGACGAAAATGTGATATTGACGCCGTTGAACGTCAGTGTCGCGCCGTCCGCGACGCCCCGTTCATTGCCCGCAGCCTCAGCCACGAAGTCGATGAGAGCTGCTTGCGCGGGCGCTGCGAAGGAAACCGCCAGCGCCAAAGCGATTGAAAGATATTTTTTCATTGGAACCACCCCAATTTAAACCGAAATACAAAACCAAATTCGGCCTTAAGCTGCTGCGCGGGTGC
>JBCAXE010000066.1:0-11037 GCA_038534195.1 Pseudomonadota bacterium | reverse complement strand
GCCATCATCGGCGTCGATCCCGACCTTCTCGCGGCATTCGACGCATTCAACGTCATCGTAAGCGGGTACGAACCGGTACTGTGGACCTTTGATCCAGCGCTCGCCGCCAAAACCAGAGCGGTCATTGCAACGGGCCGCTATCCGCAGCGCTTTAACGGCTTACCGCGCGACGTTCCATTAGAGATGAATACGCTTTTCGATGACGAACCAAAATCAGAATCCTGCCACATTCATATTACGCGCGGTAACTATTTTCGGCGCCCGACAATGGGCGACGACACCGGACTAAACGGGTATGCTTGGCGGCGCCTTTTCACCAATATCGATTATTTCCTGGACGCGTCCACCGATCCCTACGGATCCGCCGGGCCGGGTCTCGTCATCAGAGAAAAGCACAGATTTGAAATCGCCCCACGGCCAGAACTGGAAACCATTATCATCCGCTGAGCAATTGTAGCGTTCGGGTCACGACTTCCCGATCACGTATGAAACATCCTGTTGCGGCGTATAGCTATGGCTCAGACATCACTCTTGAAAAAGAGTCCTAAGTCAGGCTTTAACGGCGGGCCCGCCGATCCGCGGCGGCGCAGTGAAAGACATCCATCGCTATGACCGCCTACCAATCCGATTTTCTGAACGTGCTCGACGAGCGCGGCTTCATCCACCAGGGCACAAACCTGGAGGGGCTCGACGCGCGCGCGGCGAAGGAAACGCTCACCGCCTATATCGGATTTGACGCAACCGCAACGTCGCTTCACGCGGGCAGCCTCATCCAGATCATGATGCTGCACTGGCTCCAGCAAACCGGACACCGCCCGATCGCGCTTATGGGCGGCGGCACCACCAAGGTGGGCGATCCCTCCGGCAAGGACAGCCAGCGCCAGCTTCTCACCGACGCCGACATCGACGCCAATATCGCCTCGATCAAAGGCGTCTTCGATAACTTTCTCACCTTCGGCGACGGCCCTACGGACGCGCTGATGATCAACAACGCAGACTGGCTGGCGACGCTCAACTATATCGATTTTCTGCGCGACTATGGCGTTCACTTCACCATCAACCGTATGCTGACATTTGACAGTGTCAAACTTCGGCTCGAACGCGAAAGCCCAATGACGTTTCTCGAATTCAACTACATGTTGATGCAGGCCTATGATTTCCACGAGCTCTATAATCGCCATAATTGCGTCCTGCAGCTTGGCGGTTCGGATCAATGGGGCAACATTGTCAACGGCGTTGAGCTTGTCCGCCGCAAGGACGGCGCAGAAGTGTTCGGCGTCACGACGCCGCTCCTAACCACGGCGTCCGGTAAGAAGATGGGCAAGACCGAAAGCGGCGCCGTGTGGCTGAACGCTGATCTCTTCTCGCCTTATGATTATTGGCAATATTGGCGCAACACCGAAGATGCGGACGTTGCGACCATGCTGTCGCGGTTCACCGTCTTGTCCATGGACGAGGTGCGCCGCCTCTCATCTCTTCAGGGTGCGGAGATTAATGAGGCGAAGAAAATTCTGGCGACCGAAGTAACCGCCCTGTTGCACGGCCGCGCCGCCGCCGAACAGGCCGCGGAGACTGCGCGCCAGACCTTCGAACAGGGCGCGTCGGCGGAAGGCTTGCCGACCGTCTCCGTCAGCGCCGATGCCCTCGCGGGCGGGGTTCCCTTACTCGATCCGTTTCTCGAAGCCGGCCTCATCGCCTCCAAGGGCGAAGGCCGCCGCCACATGAAAGCAGGCGCGCTCAAAGTGAACGGCGCGCCCTTGCGCGACGAACGCGCGCTCACCCGAAGCGACCTGCAGGACGGAGCCATCAAGCTTTCCATCGGCAAAAAAAAACATGCGCTCGTGAAAACGGACTAGACCTTTACGCGCCGCACCCGCGTCGTTCTCGTTTTTCGTTCAGGTGGTGACGCCGCGCATATGGCGGAACATTTTCGGGTCGATGCTCGCCGCGCACAAAATGCCGGCCCACATGGCGCCAGGCACGCCGGGCGTGGCCGTATCCTGACCGGAAAGGAAAAGCCCCTCGATGGGGGTTTTCATCCGCAACGCGTCGGACAGCATGCGCGCGGGCGTGACTTCAATGCCGTAGAACGCGCCTTGCCGATGGCCCGTTATGGCCGTGGTGGAAAGCGGCGTCGCCAATTCTTTGAAGACCACCAAGTCGGCGAGTTCCGGAAAATAATTCCGGAACTGTTCGAACATGCGCTCCTCCACTTGCACTTTGAAGGCGGCGTAATCCTCGCCCCGTTCGCCCGGCGCGGTCCCCGCCCATCGATCGACTGCGGACCAGTCCGCCCATGCGATTAGCTCGCCTGAATGGCGTTGCTCAGGACCTGGTTCATGCAAAGGGTCCTTTAGTGACGCGAATGAGGCGAACATGCTGGGCGGCGCTCCGTTCGGGGCGTTTATCCAAACAGCATCAACTTCGCCCGTGGGATAGAGCCAGTGATTGGCCTTGGTGGCGCCGGCCGCCTCGATGTCGCCTTCAAATCCGAGGAACAAGGAAAAATGACAGATGCTCGGGCCAAAGGCGCGGATTTCGCGCACCCACTCCTCTTCGCCGTGACCGTCAGGCAATAATTGATCGACAGTCTCGCGCGCCCCGATCGTCGATACGACCGTGTCGGCGTAGATGTCATCGCCATCCGTCGTCCGTACACCGACGACGTGGCCTTTCTCCATCAACAGTTCTTCAACGCGCACGCCTGCGCGCGCCTCGCCGCCTGCTTTTGTGATCACGGGCAGGATGTGTTCGGCGATCGCGGCGGCGCCGCCGAGCGGATACCATGCGCCGCATTCGAGATAGGAATGCGCGATAAGCGCGTGGATCGCAAAGCTTGCGATGCTCGGGCGGCCGCCATGGTCGCCCCACTGCGCCACCAGCGCGTCGATGAGCTGGCGGTTATCGGTAATTTCCGCCGCCACTTCCGCGGTCGTCCGTCCGCACCATTTTTTGATCGCGCCGCGTTTCCACCACTCGATGATCTCACCGAATGGCTGCGGCATCGCCCGTGTCTGCAGGACTGCATAGACGGCCTCGCGCGCTTTATGAACGGCGTCGAACCAGGCGTCGATCGCCGCGGCATCATCCGGAAAGCGCTCTTTCATATCGAGCGCCTGCGCTTCATAGGGGCGCGACAAAGGCAGAGGTTCAGCCTCGCCGATGTGAAGGTAATCAAAGACGGCGCCCATGGGCGCCAGCTCAATCGGCGTATCGCTAAGCCAGTCGAGCAACTTGCGTTCCGGCTCCCCCGGGGCGAAGCCGCTCAAATAGTGAACGCCTGCATCCCACCGAAAGCCGTCGCGCGAGAAACTATGAGTCTGACCGCCAAGCGCGCTGTATTGTTCAAGAAGCAACACTTTATGGCCGAGCTGCGAGAGCGCGCTCGCTGTCGACATGCCGCCCATCCCCGAACCAATGATAATGACGTCCCAGTTTTCTTCTGATTGTTCGCGCTCAGCATTAGCCATCGCCTCTTACACCCTTCTTAATCGTTTCGATCCAGGTTCGAGATTTAATCTGTGTGAGGCATGGCCAGCGCTCATTGATCTCTATCAACAGCGCTGATCACATTATGCGCAATCGCAAAATGCAATTGCACAATTTTTATTCGTACGCATATCTATGGGGAAGAAAGAAAACCGTACATCGATAACGCACCGAAGACCGCCCGGCGGCGGTCGCTCCGGCAAGCTAATTCGGCTCCGCGTTTTCCTCAGGCGGCTCTTCCATCATTTCTTCGATGGAGGGACGCTCCGGCTCGAACAGGCGGCGCAGGAAACCGGGCGTCAACGCTGAAAGCGGGTTCACGGCGACCACAGGCGCGGACGGCGCGCCGGAGACTTTGTAGGAAAGCGCGACGACGCCCTCGCCTTCCTTGTTGACGAATAGCTCGCCAAGGATCGGCGTTTTGCCGAGAAACGAATTCACCTGATAGACCGGCGCGATGGCGCCGTTGAGGTCAAGCCCGCCGGCGGCCTCGCCCGCAATGCGTCCTTCCGCCGATAGCCCGATGGAGGGACCCGCGGCGCGCAAGTCGCGGAGAATGAGCGCGCCGTCCTGGAAGCCGAATTCAGCAAAGGCCTGCGAGATATCGATGCCGTCGCCGTTCAACAGGTTCGAAAGACCCGTAAACGATCCGGCGGCGAAGATTTGTGCAAGCAACGGCATGCGGACAATCTTGATCTGACGCGCCTCCAGAATGCCGGTGAGTCCGGTGAATGTTTCCTTCTCACTTCCCGCGGCGGCGCCAGTGCGGACAAAGAAATCAAGAACGCCCTGACCGCCGATAATGGAGCGCATACCGAATAAACCAGAAAGCAACGCGCCGATATCGTCGGACCGCGCTTCGACGGTCTGGCGCTTGCCCGACGCCTCTCCGGTCATCAACAAGGCCACAGACAGAGGTTCACCGCTTTGATCGCGCGCAGACACCGAGAGCGTCTGGATGCGTTCAGCGTCGCGCCAGAACTCAAGGTCCACGTCGCTATACTGAACATTATTGCGCAGCTCCAACCGGTCGAGCCTGCTTTTCACCGAAACGCCGCCGCCCCAATCGATCGCTGCGAAATCAATCGCCTCGCCATCGTTCGCAGACGCGCCGCCCGCAGCGCCGCCCCCACCGCCAGAAGAAAACGCCTCCAGAAGCGGGCCGGCGTTCAGATATTCGCCAAGCAGAACCAGATCGAGCGCGCCCGCCGCCGACCGGTCTGCGCGCAAGTTAAGGTTTGCCGTGTTTTCAAGAAAGAGCTGATTGATGGCGCCGCCCTCTAACCTGCCGCTCTCGGAAAACAGGAGATCGCCCGCGATTGACAATCCCTCGCCTGTGATGGCGATGTCGCGCAACTGGACGCCGGCCTCCGTAAAATTCAATGCGAGATCGCCCGCGGCCGGCGCGCCGCGCGGCTTGGCCCATCCGATCGGTTCAAACAACAAGATCGCGTCTGTGAAGTCCGTCTGAAGATCAATGGTTCGGATTGCGCCCAGATCGCCCACAGCGCGGGCGTTAAAAGCGACGGAGCCGCGCAGGAATTGGCGCGTCGCGACGCCGAAAATGTCCCCCGTCGCAGAATCGAACGCGCCGCTGACTTCAAACTGCAATCGATCTTTCGCTGCAAAGAATTTCTGCAACCAGTTAATCTTGATCGGCGCATCATTCATCCTGGCGTTCGCGGTGACCCTCATCTGGTCTGGCGCAAGATTAATCTCACCCGCCGCATCGCTGACGCTAAGCCCGGAAAACAAGTCATCGATATCGAGCCCATCGAAAGTCGCTTTGCCGCGATACTCATAAGCGTTACGCGGCACGTCCCGGCGGTTGGGCCGCATGATCTCGATCTTGGCTTTCGCGCGGCCGCTGAAGCTCGCCGGATCGATGTCCACGTTTTTCAAAAGCTCCAGCGGTTTTTGATCGAGGAGCGTCAGGATTTCGCGCGCGCGCCCGTCCGCATCGAACCGAAAATAACTTGGCGCGCCGCGGGGCCTAAACGCGGTGAAATGAACATCGCCGTTCGTCAGCTTGATGTCGCCCACGGTGGCGCTTTTCGCCGCCACACGAAACTGATTGCCGCTCAGGACGGCCGTCCCGCGCGCGTTTGTCAGCGGCGTCATCCCGGGGGCGTAGACGACATTTGCGTCATTGAGCGTGAAGGTGAGCGCCAGCGCCTCATCGGGGAGCCCGCCCGCCGAATCAATCGCGCCCGGCGCCACGTCGAGGACGAGCTTGATATCGGTCACAGTCGCTTGTGAAATCCGGTCACGGATGAAGTCGCGCGCGCCGAGCCCCACAGTGGTCGGCCACAGGCGTAAGAGCCGCGGCGGGTCGAGCGTCCCGTCAACGGCGAGCGCCGCGCGCATGCCGGCGGAGACCGGAGCGCCGTTCGTGGCGCGTGGCTTTTCAAAGTCAAACGAACCGGTCGCGGTTAAATCAAGGACTTGCGCGTCGATTTCGGCGACCGACAGTTTGCGCTCGGGGATAGCATAGCGCCCGGCGAGCGCCAGCGCATCGATCGTCAACGGCGCCTGGAGGATGTCGTTTTCTGCGATACGCAGGGCCTTTGTCTCAATGTCGAACCCCACCGCCGTGGGCGCTGCAATCCCGCCGCCAAATTCAACGCCCACAACGCCGCTCGCTTCGGCGCTTATCCGGTCGCTATCAATGACGAATTGGTCGACCGTAAATTCGTCAGTGACGGGATCAAAGGAAGCGGCGAGCGCTAACTCGTTCAGCATTGTTTCGCCGCCGCCGAGATGGAGCGCGCCGCCTGCAGCCCTACCGCTGATGGTGGAAGATAAGATCTCCCCGCTTTCGCGCATTTTGATCCTGGCCGCTCCCGTCACCGGTGCTGTCATGATGAGCGCGCGCGGACCGTAGAAGACCTCAAGAATATCGCTGACGGGCGCATCGACCACGTCAATGGCCGCATCGACAATTCCGGTTTCCTGATTTAGCGCAACGTCCAGTTTAATCGTGGCGTCGGCGGCGCCGGTGTCGAACGCGGCGTCCACCTCCGCTTCGAAACCCTTATCGTTGCGCGTGACGTTGGCGAGCGCCCGCGTCGAGCGCCACTGCCGGCCCGTAACCTCATCGAAGAATTTTAACGTCGCGTTCTCTAACGACGCGCTTTCAAACACGGTCTGGAAATAGGCGCTGTTCTTTAGGAGGCGTGAAAGATTGGTCTCGCCCCGGCGCGGTCCGCGACGGGCGCCATAGTCAACGCGAAAGCGGCGATTGGCGTCGCGCCTGATTTCAATAACGGCGCGGTCGAGCGTGATGCGCCGCGGACGCAGCCGGCCTGCGAAAACCTCCTTGCCCGTAATATTGAAAATCGCCGCTTCAAGCTGGAGGAGCGGCGCGCCGGCGCTGTCGGAGATCGTCAGCCCGTCCAGAATGACGTCATAGGCGCCGTCGTCTCGGTCCCGCACGAGAATGACCCGGTCGATGTCCGTGCGGTGTCCATCCGGCAACTGACGATTGACCGCGCTGATGATCGGCTGACGCGCCAGCCCTAACTCTACCGGTCCCTGATTGGCGCGCCACAAGAGATAACCGACGCTGGCGGCGGCCACAGCCAGAATGACGCCGATAATTTCGACGACCAGAACCGCGCCTTTAAGTATCCGGGGTTTCATAAAGTCCTTCGACGCCGCCCTGTAACGCAGGCGGCGCGCATCTGACAAACGCGCGACGCCGTATGACACTCGTACAATTGCCGCTCATCAATGAAAAGATCGTTTTCACGACGGACGACGCTGCGTTATCCAACAAGCTCAACACTGACTGACGAGGGAGTTAAAATTATGGCGGGACCGCTCAAAGAAGGCTCAAAAGCGCCAGCCTTCACCATGGCCACCGACGGCGACGGCAAAATTGCGCTCAAAGACCTGAAAGGCGAGAAAGTCGTTCTCTATTTCTATCCGAAGGACGATACGTCCGGCTGCACCAAACAGGCGATCGGCTTCACCGCTGCGCTGAAGGACTTTGAAAAGGCCGGCGCGCGCGTTGTCGGCGTGTCGAAAGACAGCGTCGCCAAGCATGACAAATTCAAAGACAAGCATGATCTGAAAATCACGCTGGGCTCGGACGAAGACGGCAAGATCCTTGAGAAATACGGCGTCTGGGTCGAGAAAAGCATGTATGGCAAGAAGTATATGGGGATCGAGCGGTCGACGTTTCTGATCGACGAAAAAGGCGTGATCCGGAATATCTGGCGCAAGGTGCGCGTGCCCGGCCATGTGGAAGCGGTGCTGGACGCCGTCAAAGCGCTCTGATGGCGGACGCCGCCCTCGCCGCCGCCCGCGCGGTTCTGACGACCGCCGAGCCGGCGCAAAAAGCGGCGGCGGCTGAGGCGGCGCGTGCGGCGTGGCCCAGCGAAGATGACTTCAGCGACGGCGGGGCCTTTGACAAGACTTCGCTTCCCGATCGCCCCGCGCGGCCGGCCCGCCCGCCGCTTGCAGACCCGGCGCACATGCCGCGCCGGCGTCTTTCCTCACAATCAGGCCGGGTCGCGCTTCTCCACGCGGTCGCGCATATCGAGTTCAACGCCATTGATCTCGCCTTTGACATGGCGGCGCGATTCGCCGCCGATATCAGCGCGATGGGCCTCGACGCAGCGGCGTTTGTCAGCGACTGGTATAGCGTCGGCGGCGACGAAGCGCGCCATTTCGGGCTGGTCCGCGCGCGATTGAACGCGCTCGGCGCGGATTACGGCGACCTGCCCGCCCATGACGGCCTGTGGGAAGCAGCGCAATCGACCGCCGACGACGTTCTGGCGCGGCTCGCCATCGCGCCGATGGTGCTCGAAGCGCGCGGGCTCGATGTGACGCCCGCGATGATAGAGAAGCTGCGCGCCGCCGGCGATGAGGAGAGCGCCGCCGTGCTGCAGGTCATCTATGAAGACGAAATCGGCCATGTCGCCGCCGGACGGCGTTGGTTTCAGCGGGTTTGCGCGGCTAGAGGCCTTGATCCGCAGCCGACCTTTCAGGCGCTCG
This sequence comes from Pseudomonadota bacterium, assembly GCA_038534195.1. Classification (GTDB taxonomy): domain Bacteria; phylum Pseudomonadota; class Alphaproteobacteria; order Caulobacterales; family Parvularculaceae; genus JAJFFW01. The sequence goes on along the minus strand of JBCAXE010000066.1, from coordinate 2,547 downwards.
TCAGGGATCGTTTTGCGGGCGATCTGAAACCGCCCTTCAACAAACCGGCCCGCACGCAAGCTGGGCTGCCGGAAGCGTATTACCTCGATTGCACGGAAGAGGAGAACGCGCGCGGCGCCGATCGCCGCAATTCTTAACGCAATGTGGAAAAAGTATGGTTACTACATCACATAAGTGTTGCGAAATCATCTTAGATGGGCTGCAATATGTTAAGGGGTGCAGGTATATAACGCGGGGACGTGTTAAAGGGGCGTAAGTGCATGAGCCGCAAGTCCGGCCAAGTAAAGCGTATTGTCAGCCAGTTCTTCAAAGAGCGGCAGATTTATCATCGCAGCGACGGCGTCGTTCATTTTATTTCCATGTCCACAAAGACCCAGATCGCCCTGGCGACAGTGGTCGGAGCCGCCTTGTTATGGGTTGCTTACGCATCGGTGAACGTGGTCTTCAAAGAACAAATCATCGTCGCCAAGGAGCGCGATTCGCGTCGCATGGAGCAGGACTACAGCCGCAAAATCGTCAAACAACAGCAGGCCTACGCCGAGATCGACACCCTTAACAAGGTGATGCAATCGGAGTTTGATGCGACGATGTCGGAAATCACCAGCCGCCATCAAACCTTAAAAAACATGGTTGAGCGCTCTGCCTCCGTTTCTAAGAGCCTTGACGCCCTTTCCGACGAATTATCCGAGGCCGGCGCGCCCAATGGCCAGAAGCCGGCGAACGGCAACCGCATCATGATCGACGTGCGCCCCGCCGAGCCGACCCCGCGCCAGTCGCGCCTTTCGGTCCTGCGCCGCCGCGCCATGGAAGAAGCAGCGCTAAACCGGTCTGATCTTGTCCCGCCGACAAGCCCCGCCGCCGGCGCCATTGAAGAGATGGAGCGCGCCTCCGCCGATTTGCTGGTGGAGCAAATGCTTCTCCTGGCCTCGCTTGAAGAAAAAGCTGTCGACACCGCCAAAGAACTGAAAATGGTCATGGCCAGCACCGGTCTCAGCACCGACACGTTCGTCAGCCCCGCAAAAATTCGCAATGTGGCGCTGGCGCAAGGCGGCCCCTTTATCGACGCTGACAATATGGCGTCCGCGGACTCTGCCTTCTTCCGCCATGCGAATCGCGCGGGCGCACTCGTTGAAGAGCTGACCGCGATGCAGAACGTCATCGACAGCATTCCGCTGTCCTCGCCCCTCACTGTCAGCCGCCGCTTCACCAGCGGCTACGGCGTGCGGCGCGATCCCATCAATGGCCGCCGCTCAAACCATTATGGCATTGATTTTGCGGCGGCATGGGCTTCGCCGGTGACGGCGACAGCGACTGGGACAGTCAAATTCGCCGGCGTGCGCTCCGGGTTCGGACGCGTCGTCGAAATTGACCATGGCAACGGGTTCGTCACCCGCTATGCGCATCTCAATCGCTACACGGTGAAAAAGGGGCAAAAAGTAAAGCTGCACGACAAGATCGGTGAGTTGGGCAATAGCGGACGGAGCACAGGCCCTCACGTCCACTATGAAATCCTCTACAAGGGTAAGCCGAAAAATCCGCAGCGCTTTATAGAGGCAGGCAGATATGTTTTCGAAAGCTAAAGACAAAAACGCAGCGGAAGCTCAGGTGAGCATTTCGGCGCCGGAAAAAGCGCCGGCGCAATCCAATAATCTCATGAACCAGCCGAAACGTTCGGCGCCGGCGAAACAGTCGATGGGCGTACCGTCGATCATTTCCTCCGACGTGGTCATGCACGGTAATATCAACGCCAGCGGCGAAGTTCAGTTCGACGGATCGCTGGAAGGCGACATCAAAGCCGCCACGCTGATCATCGGCGAGAAAGCCTCCGTCAAAGGCGAGATCATGTGCGACCGCGTCACAATCCGCGGCAAGGTCGAAGGCGGCATCCGCGCCAAGCAAGTGGCGCTCGCAGCCACTGCGCACATTCTCGGCGATATCGTCCACTCCTCCCTCGCGGTTGAGAACGGCGCGCATTTCGAAGGCGCCTGCCGCCACTCTGATGACCCATTGTCGGAAGCGTCCTCGCGCGACTTCCGCAAGCAGCGCCCGGTCTCCGCGCCGCCGCAGTCCGCGCCGGTGACCACACAGAATAACGGCGCCATGCCCGAGCAGGACGCCGCGCCCGCCCAGCCGAACGACACCCCGTCGTTCCTCGCGCCGAACAGATCGCCGCTGCGCTAAGCGCGGAGTAATCTCCAATTCAAAAAGCCGCAGACGCTCCGTCTGCGGCTTTTTGAATCTGGTCGCTGACCAGGCGCAATGCCACCCGATCAACTTGTTGGTCTTTCTTCTGCATTCATCAAAGCGGCACGGCGCGGTCCTGCGCTCTAATTCAAACGCTCATTGATCCGCGCCCAGGTATTTTGCACGTTCGACATCACCGACCAGTAGGTATTCTCCGCGCCTTCAAAGACAGCGCGTGCTCTCGTCGATTCGTTCACCGTTTGCACATAAGAATCGCGGTGGGCGCGCGCGCTCGCCGCTGCGCCCTGCATGGCGCTAAACGCGTAGCTGCCCTCATTGTTATATCGGTAATCCTCTGTGCGC
>JBCAXE010000065.1:0-12192 GCA_038534195.1 Pseudomonadota bacterium | reverse complement strand
GAGGCCCGCCTTCTGCGCGACCGTTTCAAAGGACAGCGCCTGCAGCCCCTTCTCATTGAGGATCTTCGTGGTCGCTTTCAGGATATGCTTTTTCTTGTCTTGCGCCTGACGATTGTCGCCCACTGCTCTCTCCGCTTTTCGCTCCCTTCCCGCAATCGTGCCGCTGAACGGCGCGCGGGGCAAGCGCCGGCGGCAGTATGGGCGTGGGGGTTTCAGAGGGCGCCTACCGCGACCCGCTAAGCCGACCGCTCCAGGAAACACGCATCGCCATAAGAATAGAAGCGGTAACGCTCTTTGATTGCGTGGGCGTAAGCGGCTTTCATTGCGGCGGTTCCGGCGAGCGCGGCCACGAGCATGAAGAGCGTCGATTTCGGCAGATGAAAATTGGTCATCAGCGCGTCAACCGCCTTGAACCGATAACCGGGCGTGATGAAAATATCTGTTTCATCGGTAAACGGATGGATGACGCCGTCATCATCGGTGGCGCTTTCCAGAAGCCGCAGGCTGGTGGTGCCGACGGCGATGATCCGGCCGCCGCGGGCGCGCGCGGCGTTTATGGCGGCGGCGGCGTCCGCGGTGATTTCGCCCCACTCGGCGTGCATCTTGTGGTCGCCTGTGTCGCTCGCGGTCACGGGCAAAAACGTGCCGGCCCCCACATGGAGGGTGACGCGCTCTATGCTCGCGCCCGACGCTTCAACGCGCGCCAGCAAATCGTCCGTGAAGTGCAGCCCCGCCGTGGGCGCGGCGACTGACCCTTTGGCGTCAGCGTAAACGGTCTGATAGCGCGCGGCGTCCGCGGCGTTGAGCGCACGCTTGCGCGCAATGTAAGGCGGCAATGGCGGCGCGCCGGTCGCCGCCAGCGCGGCGTCGAACGCCGCCCCGCCCACATTGAACCGTAGGCGCGCCTCAGCGCCGTCGCGAGCGAGAACGCCGGCATAAAAATCATGAGCGAATGTGAGCCGGTCGCCTTCGCGGATGCGTTTGCCAGGACGCACGAACGCGTCCCATCCGGCGCCGGTCGCTTCGTCGCCCGCGCTCCGTTTGTGCAAGGTGACATCAACCGCGATGTCGCGGCCTGACGCATCGCGCGCGGCGCGCACGCCGGCCAATTGCGCGGGAATAACCGCAGTATCGTTGAGAACGAGCACATCGCCGGGGCGCACCAGCGCGGGCAGTTCGCGCACCATGCGGTCGGCGAGGCGCCCGCCCGCCACATGCAGAAGGCGCCCGCCGTCGCGTTCAGGCGTCGGGGCGAGCGCGATCAGCGCTTCAGGCAGGTCAAAGTCGAATTCGTCTACGCGCATGGGCCGATGAGCTAGCGCCCGGCCCGCCGCCGCGCAAGAGCGCTTACGGGCGCAGCGACTCGTAGAATTGCATGTCGCCGCGTTGCACGTAAATCTGCACAGGCCCGCTATTGAGATTGCGCAATTTTGCGAGCTTGTCGACGGCGGCTTCAGGGCGCGTCATGCGCTCCCAGCCGATCTCGAGGATAACGTCGCCCGGCTTCAGCACGATCGCCGCTGGGCTGTCCGGATCAATCGCCGTAACGACGACGCCTTCCGTGCCAGGCGCAAGACCGAACGCTTCCTGCACTTCGCGGGTCGGCTTTTGAAGCGTCAGGCCGGAGCCTTTCAAAGCGCCGGCGGGAAGCGCGTTCAACGCTTCGGCGGACGCGAGCAATTGCGTTTCGCGCCGATCGACCTTCACCTGGAGCGTCACGCGCTGCTTTTCGCGCAAGACCACCATCGGCGCAGTCGAACCGATCGGCGTTTCGGCCACCGCGCGGGTTAGATCGCGCACGGAGTTAATCGGACGCTTATTGAATGTGATGATGATGTCTTTGGGCTTGACGCCTGCTTTCAGCGCCGGGCTGTTCGGACGCACGACGGAAACGAGTGCGCCGCGCGGACGTTCAAGGCCATTTTGACGGGCCACCGCTTGCGTCACATCATCAATGCTGACGCCGAGCCAGCCGCGGCGCGTTTCGCCGAATTCACGCAGCTGATCGGTGACGAGTTCCGCAAGGTCGGCCGGGACCGCAAACCCGACGCCCACTGAGCCGCCTGTCTGGGAGAAGATCGCCGTGTTTACGCCGATCACGCGGCCACTCATGTCAAAGAGCGGGCCGCCGGAATTGCCGCGGTTGATCGCCGCGTCCGTTTGAATGAAGTCGTCGAAATCGCCGGAATCGATATTTCTGTTCCGCGCAGAGATGATCCCCTTCGTCACCGAGCTGTTGAGGCCGAACGGGTTGCCGATGGCGAAGACATCATCGCCCACGCGCGCTTTGTCCACATCACCGAACTTCACGAAAGGCAGCTTCACGCCGCCCGTGTCTAGCTGAAGAACCGCAAGGTCAGTCTCGCGATCGCGGCCGCGCACCGTGGCGCTGAATTCGCGCCCGTCATTCAGCGTCACCGTGATGTCGTCTGCATTGTCGATCACATGGTTATTCGTGACCACGACGCCGGCCGCGTCGATGACGAACCCCGACCCGAGGGAAACCGCTTTGCGGTTAAATTTGCGGGCGAGCGGCGCAAGCTCGCCAGTGGCGCCCGCGCCATTTACGCGTTGCGATGACGAGATATTCACCACCGCAGGGGACAAATCTTCGACGAGATCGGCGAGAACCGGCGCCGCGCCGCGCGCCTCAACAACCGTAACGCTCGCGTCTACAGAAAGAAATGCAACGGCGGCCGCCGCCGCCAACAAACTTTTGCGCACCATTTTCAAGCCTCTATTTACCGCCCCGCCAACTAATGATGCGTCAAAGGTAGCGTAAATATCGGCGCGCGCAAACGCGCCGTCAGAGCCTATGGCGGGAAGCCGCGCCGCTAATTGCGACGCCCTTCCAAGTTGTTGAAATACCTGAAAAATTCGCTATCTGGTGACAACAGGATTGTGGTGTCGCCTTTTTGCAGCGCTTCCTCATAAGCGAGAAGCGAGCGATAGAACGCGAAAAACTCAGGATCCTTGTTGTAGGCGGCGGCGAAAACGGCGTTACGTTCGCCGTCAGCCGACCCACGCAGCTTTTGCGATTCCTCTTCCGCCATCGCGCGAATTTCGGTCGCCTGGCGGTCGGCCTGAGCCTGGATCTGCTGCGCAGTCTCATTGCCTTCAGCGCGAATTTGCTGGGCGAGCTGCTTACGCTCGGTGATCATCCGCTGAAACACCGCTTGCGAGTTCTGGGCCGGCAGGTCCGCGCGGCGGATTTTCACGTCGATGATTTCTACGCCGAAACGCCGCGCGCTTTCTCCGAGCAAATCGCGTATACGGATCATCAGCGAGGCACGCTGCGTCGAAACGATATCATCGACGCTCACCTCGCCGAGAACACGCCGCACTGTCTGGTCCATCAGCGTCGTAAGCTGGCGCGTGCCGCCCGTCTCATCGCCGGCGGTTTGGTAGAATTGCTGCGGATCGACGATCCTGTACCGCGCAAACGCGTCGACAATGAGCCGTTCCTGATTGCTGGCAATAATCTCCAGCTCCGGCTGGTCAAGCTCCCGATTGCGCTTGTCGAAATATTTAACGCTCTCGGCGATCGGCACTTTGAAGCGCAGGCCCGCCTCTTCGTAGACATTTTTCGGATTACCGAAGCGCAACACGATGGCGGATTTCGTCTCCGGCACAACAAAGGCCGCCGATGAAAGAATAATGATCGCGATAAAGGCGCCGATCATGACCAGGGGGATAAGGGCGCGGTTCATTACTGACCTCCCTGCTTAGAAAGCTCATTGAGCGGAAGATAAGGCACAACGCCGGAACCCGCATCATCTTCAACGATAATCTTGTTCATATCGCCGAGCACTTTTTCCACGGTTTCAAGATACATGCGCTGGCGCGTCACTTCCGGCGCTTTTTCATATTCGGCGAAGATCGCGTCGAAGCGACTGGCCTGACCGCGCGCCTCGGCGGTAACCTGCGCCTGATAAGCGCGCGCATCTTCAAGAATGCGTTGCGCCTGACCGCGCGCTTCCGGCACGATGCGATTGGCGTAGGCGCGCGCCTGGTTGATATACTGTTCTTTATCTTGTTTGGCCGCCTCCACGTCGAGGAAGGCCTCATTGACTTCAGTTGTGGGCGGTTCGGTCTTCTCCAGGTTGACGCTTTGTATTTCGACGCCGGAATCCTGCAGATCAAGCGTCGCCTGCATCAACGCCTGGGTTTGTTCCTGTACGGCGGAACGGCCCGTGGTCTGAACAAAGTCGAGCGTGTTGCGCCCGACGACTTCGCGGATCGCCGCCTCACCGACAGTCACCACGAGATTTTGCTGATCGTCAATGTTGAAGGCGAAGCGCGCCGGGCCCGGCATTCCGCCTTCCGGATCATCGAGCTTCACCGCCCACTGCACGGTCATTTCCACATCAACGATGTTCTTGTCTCCGGTGAGCATCAGGCTGCCAGAGGTCGGACCACGCTGGCCTTGGCTCAGCGGCACCTGGGTTCTGCGCTCCGCGGTTACGACGACCTTTTCAACCGCCTGAACCGGCGCCGGCACATGCCAGTGCAGGCCCGGGGTCGTCACATTCGTGAATTTGCCGAAGGTGGTCACGACGCCGCGCTCTTGCGCTTCCACCTGATAAAAGCCGCTAATGCCCCACAGGGCGAGAACGCCTACCGCGATCAATCCTGTTGTCGCCGCGTTCAGTTCAAAGCCGCGTCCGCCGCCGCCGCGGCCGCCGCGCCCGCCTGGAAAAGCGCGCTTCAGGCGCTGGCGGGAGGCTTGCAGCAATTCTTCCAAATCCGGCGGCTCGCCGCCGCCGCGATTGCCGCCGCCATTATTGCGGGGCTGTTGTCCCCAGGGTCCGCGCGTGGGTCCGCGCCCGCCGTTGGAGCCGTTGCCGTTTCCGGAATTATCTGACCAGGGCATTGAAATCCTTTTTTCTTCAGCGCCTGAAAAGCTGGCGCCGCCTTGCGTGACGTATATATGTCAATGGATTCTCCTGGTGCAATGATAAGCAACGGTAAATGGCCGACGATTCTCTTTTGATGCGCGTCCGAGCGGCGCTCCAGTCGATCGACGATCCGCAAAGCGGGCGCAATGTCATCGCGTCGGGTGCGATTTCGGGGCTGAGCGCCGATGCGGGCGGCGCAGTGCGGTTCGCGCTGGAAACTGGGGCGCTGGATGAAAAAGCGGCGCTAACGCTTTTGGAGGCGGCGAAAAAGGCGGTTCGAGCCGTCGGCGGCGTCGCCGAGGTCTCAGCTGTGGCGACACGCCACACAGCAGGCGCCCGCCCTCCTTCCGGATCTGGGCCCGCCTCCGCCCACGACAACCCAATGGGCCTCGCCGGCAAAGAAGCGCGACCGGCGACTGAGGATATCTTGCCGGGCGTAAAGAACGTGATCGCCGTCGCTTCCGGCAAAGGCGGCGTCGGCAAATCGACCCTTGCGGCCAATCTCGCCGTCGCCTTCGCGCAGGGCGGGCTGCGGACCGGATTGATGGACGCCGACATTTACGGCCCCTCCGCGCCGACGCTGTTCGGCCTCTCAGGAAAGCCCCAGATGCGCGACGGGCTTATCGTCCCGATCGAGGCGCACGGGGTGGCGGTCATGTCGATCGGTCTCCTCGTCAACGCTGACCAGGCGCTCGCCTGGCGCGGGCCGATGGTGATGGGCGCGGTGCGCCAGCTCATGAACGATGTGGCGTGGGGCGCGCTTGACGTCCTCGTCATCGACACGCCGCCCGGCACCGGCGACGTCCACCTGTCGCTCGCCCAGACCAAGCGCCTCACCGGCGCCGTTATCGTCTCCACACCACAGGAAATGGCGCTCGCCGACGTGCGCCGCGGCGTTGAATTGTTCCGTAAGGTGACTGTTCCGATTCTCGGCGTGATCGAGAATATGGCCTGGCTCGACCAGCCCGGCGGCGAACGGCTCCATCTCTTCGGCGAAGGCGGCGCGCAAGAAGCCGCCCGCGCACTCGACGCGCCCTTCCTCGGCGCCCTGCCCCTCTACCCGGACTTACGCCAAGCAAGCGACGCCGGCGCGCCGGTCACAGCAACAAAAGAAGGCCCCGCCGCCGAAGCGATTAACGCGCTTGCACGGAAGATCATGGAGCGTATGGCGGGGTGAGACCGCCTACCGGAACGCCGCCTGCTCGGCTTCCACTGTTGTCATGAACTCGGCGCTCCATTCCTTGAACCGCTTTAGTCGGAGCACGGTCGATTGATGGAACCCTTCGGTCATAATGAGTTTGCGGCGAAATTCTGTGTCTTTGCACATCGCCTCCATCGGCTCGCTGAAGGCGAATTGCGACGCGAGAGCATCGCCGTCCGGCATCTCAATACCGACAAGCGGGTGATTAATCGCGTGCCGGTCCCACATGAGCCCGAAATTGATTTTCAACTGTTCGCGTTCGTCGCTGAGGCGGCCGCTATAGACGCTTAGCGCCACGCGGAATTCCTCCGATAACAGATCAAGGTAGCGATCCTGGCGGGCGAGCTCGCGCAGCGTGTTGTCCACGAATGACGGTATGATGTCGCCAGTGAGATTGCCTAACGCCTCACCCAGCGCCTTGGTCGCCTCCGGCGAACTGTCGCAGGAAAGCAGCGCTGTCACGCCCGCGCGGCGGACATCCGCCGAGCCTTCGATCGCCGCGAGGCGATCGTCCGCGGCCGCGATATTGGCGTTCACTTCGATATGCAATCGATTAAGCGCGCTTGCGGCCCCCGCCCTGTCCGCGCGCGCCGCGTTCCAGTTATTGACCTGCAAGGCGGTGAGAACGCCGAAAATGACAAGGGCGAATTCGATGGCGACAACGGCCCAGTCCTGACGCTTAAGGGCGGCGGCGACCCGGCTGATCAGCATCGTCTAATCCAGTTCGGGCAAGAGCGGATACGCCAAGAATTTACAGGAGAAGGAACGCACCGCCAAGCCCGTCGGCGAGGCGCGCCTTATTCCGCAGACGCCGTTTTTTCGGCGGCTGTATGATCATGCACGATGCGCCAGCGCCCGTCGATCTGTTTCATAACGAGCGTAAAGACGCCTGTGTTCGTGGCTGCGTCGCGCTCCAGGAAAAACCGGCCGACAACGATCGCCACATCGTCGGTGACCATTTCAACGTCGAGCTTTTTGAACGACAATTGCCCGAGGTCGCCGCCGTCGCCATAGCGTTTCTGGTACCGTTTCAGCGTTTGCGACCAGCCGCTGGTGACCTCGGTGTCGGAGACGAACCGCAAGTCGGGACTTTTCCAATAGCCGGCCATGAAGGCTTCGAGATCGCCTTCGTTCCAGGCCGCCGATTGCGCCGCAAGAACGCCGCGAATGATCTCCGCCGCGGGGCGAAGTTTTGAGGATTTTTTCTTCTTTGGCTCCGCTTTCTCCGTATACGGTTCCTCAACAGCTTTGACTGGCGCGGCGGCCGGGGCAAGCCGTTCTTCCGACGCTGGCGCCGGCGTTGCGGGCGCTGGCGCAGGGCTCGCCGCCGCCTGGGCGATTTTCACAGGATCAGGCGCCGCTTCAGGCGTCGCACCGACGAGACGGCCGGCCGCTGACTTGCGCGGCGCCGGCGCTTTTTCCGGCATCGGCGCGGCGGAGGTGAGCGTCACCGGCGCGCCGCTCGCTGCAGCGGGTTCTGGCGCAGCAGCGGGTTCAGGCGCAGCCTGTTCGATGGCGATTTCCGAGAGAACTTTTTCCGCAGGCGGCGCAGCGGAAGCTGGCGCGGACGCAGCTTCAGCGCGAGTCTCGGCGAGCGTGCTCGCCACTTCGTCAATCACATCCTCCGCTGACTGCGTATCGGCTTCAGCGATTACGGGCTCGGGCGCCGCAGCTGTTGCGGGCGATGGATTGATCGCCGGTTGAGGCGCAGCTTGCTGCGCGGGGGCTGGCTCAGACGCAGGGGCGACGGCGACAGTCGACGCCCCGACGCAGGAAAAGCCTCGCGCTTGCAGATCAGCGACAATGCCGCCGGCTTTTTCCGCACAGAAACCGCTTGAGTTATTGGCGTGAAACGGCGTCTTGACGGTCTGGCCGTTATTGTACGTGTAGCGCAAATCGCACGCTTTACCGACAACGCCCGGCTTCAACACTTCCAGCGTACGCACGTCACCGCCGTTGGTGCAGGTCTGGGTTTGCGCATGGGCTGCGCCGCCCGCCGCCCCTCCGGCAAGAATGATTGACAGGATGATCACTGTTTGAGCGGTTGTTTTTGTTGACTGCATCGGTCCCCTCCGTCACGCCGCAAAATAAGGCCGGCGCTTCGTCTCCATTACACGGGTGAGTATCGGCGTTTATGATAAACAGATTGTTTAGATTCGGCGACTTAACGAGCGTTTATACGCGCAATCAGGGGCTTGCGCGGTGGCCGCGCACCCGGTCCAGGATCAAAAACTCGCAGGAATGATCGTTTTTGGCCGATTTCTCCGCGCCGCCGACGCGCACCTTGCGCCAATCGTCAGGATCGAACTCCGGGAAAAAGACGTCGCCGTCGACAATGGCGTTAACTTTCGTGAAATAAATGCGGTCGGCCTCCGGCAACACCTGCTCGTAAATCGCACCGCCGCCGATGACGCACATTTCGAGCGAATCAAGCGCCGCCGCCGAGGTGCGCGCGATCGCCTCCGCCGCGTGAAGGTCGGGGGCTGCGAACGCGCCCTCCGGATCATAACCCGTCTGGCGCGAGACGATGATGTTGTCCCTGCCCGGCAAGGGCTTGCCGATGCTCTCGAATGTTTTGCGGCCCATAATCACCGGCTTGCCGAGCGTGATCCGCTTGAACCATTTCAGATCGTCGGAGAGCTTCCAGGCGAGCCCGCCATCGGCGCCGATGACGCCATTTTCCGCAACCGCGACCACGATCGCGAGAAAGGGGCCTTCCTTGTCCGCGGTGATCATACCGCCACCGCCGCCTTGATGTGCGGCGCCGCCTGATAATCCTCGATTTTAATGTCGTCATAGGTGAAGGCGAAGATGTCGGTCACCGCTGGGTTTAACGTCAATCTCGGCGGCGCGGTCGGCGTGCGCTGCAATTGCAACGCGGCCTGCTCAAAATGGTTCGCATAAAGATGAGCGTCGCCAAGCGTGTGAATAAACTCGCCCGGATTCAGCCCGGTCGCCTGCGCCATCATCGCTGTCAGCAAAGCGTACGAGGCGATATTGAAAGGCACGCCGAGAAAAATATCGCCGGAGCGTTGATAGAGCTGACAGGAAAGACGCCCGTCCGCCACGAAAAACTGAAACAGGCAGTGACAGGGCGGCAGCGCCATGTCCTCAATTTGCGAGGGGTTCCACGCGCTGACCACAAGCCGGCGTGAATTGGGATTGGTTTTGATCTCGTTGACGACCCAGGAAATCTGATCGACGGTCTTTCCGTCAGCGCCCGTCCACGAACGCCACTGACGCCCATAGACCGGACCGAGCTCGCCATTTTCATCGGCCCACTCATCCCAGATCGAAACGCCGTTTTCTTTCAGATAACGAATGTTCGTATCGCCGGAGAGGAACCACAGCAGCTCATGGATGATCGACTTTAAATGCAGCTTCTTGGTGGTCAGGAGCGGGAAACCATCCGACAGATCGAACCGCATTTGATGACCGAAAACCGCCCGCACGCCGGTTCCGGTGCGATCGCCCCGGTCGGTTCCCGTTTCATACGCGCGGCGCAACAAATCCAAATACTGCTTCATCTAAGGCCCGACTCTCCTATTCGGCGATCTTTTATCAATCGCCCATGCCAGTGTCACATATTTCGCGAAGGCGCCGGTGCGCCGCTGCACTATCTCCGGCGGGCAAATCCAATAGAATAGCCCCGCGTAAAGGACATGCAGGGCTACGGGCCATGGGGTCAACGACCGTGAACAAGGCTGGGGAAAAAGGACATTGGGGCGACGCGCTCGCCGCCGCGCTGGTCGGTCTGATCGCCGGCCTCCTCGCCTATGGGGCCATGCAATTCTGGGCGGCGCAAAGCCCGCGGCCGGTGCTCGCGGTGACCCTGCTCTATGCGCTCGCCATGGGCGCTTTGTCGTTCTTCTTCCTCGCTGCGCGCGGGCGCGTTTTGCAGAGCGCGCTCTGCGCCGCCGTCATCGCGCTCATTTTGACGCCGTCGACCTTCCATATGGCGCGCGCCGCCACCGACCCGATGCAACGGATCGCCGAATTCCCGGTCTATTTCTGGTTCGCGATCGCTGGGCCTTTATGCGCCTATCTTCTGGCGAGCCTAGCTTCGGGACTTTTCTTTGCAGAGAATTCATCTCGCAAATATGACCCGGTTTTTATGTACGGCCTGACGCAGCCGCTTGTCGCTCTTTGCGCGGCGCTCTTTTCCTTCGCTGGCGTCGCCTTGTTGCTGGCCGGCGCGTTTATGCTTGAAAATTTTGGGATCGCCGGCGCCCCGGCCGCCGTTCAAAAACCATGGGTGTTATTGCCGGCGCTCGGCGCACTCGCAGGCTTTTCGATTGTCTTTATACGGAGCCGCCAGGGCTTTGTGGGCGGCTTGAGGTTCTTTCTGTTGTTGCTGAGCCGGTTCGTCATGCCCGCCATCGCCGTCGTGAATATCGTTTTGCTGGTTGCAATAGCGGGCGGCGGCTTGCGATTGGTGCTCGATACCGAGTTTGGGGCCGCAGCGCTCACGGCTTACGGTCTTGCGGGCCTCTTCGCGCTTAACGGCGTTTATCAAAATGGCGAGGCGGGTGCGCCGGCGGCGTGGCTCCGGGTCTCGGTGATGGCGAGCGCGGTTACGGCGCCAATCCTGCTCGCTATTGCGGTCTATGGGCTCGCCTATCAAGTGGGCGGGACCGGTCTAACGCCGGAGCGCACCATTCTCATTGTCGTCGCAGGCGGCGCCCTTCTTTACAGTCTCGGCGCCGCCGTCAGCCTCGTCGGCGCGCTTAACCGGCGCGGCGAGCGCTGGATGCCGTTGCTGGCGCCGTTCAATATGGCGATGGCGGCGGTCTGGGCGATGGCGTTTCTGGTCCTCGCGAGCCCCCTCGCCGATCCGTGGGCGCTGTCCGCGCGCCAACAGACGAAACGCCTTCTTAATGGCGCGCCGCCCGCCGAAGACTTTGATTTCGGGTACCTGAAATTCAAGCTTGGCCGACATGGGGATGCGGCGCTGCGTGACCTGGCGGCCCTCGCCGATCATCCGGATGCGGAGACAATCCGGCGCGGCGCGGCGCGCGCCCTCGCCGCCGCCACCCCATGGGATTATGAAAACGCCGCCGCGGAACCGGCGCGCGCCGAAGCGCCGAACGCAGTTGAGACGGACGGTCCGATGGCCCTGCCGCTCAACCCGGTCGATAACCCGGCCCGCGATGAGCCGGCGGCCAAAACGCCTGAGTGAAAAACGCCGGCGCCGCTTAGTCTTTGCGCAAAACCACTTTGCGGGTGGGTCCGTTATAATCGGCGACGCCGTCAGCGATAGCGTAACAAGCCAGCCTAACCGACTGAGGGATCGTCACTTTTTCCCCGTCTCTTTCGCCTTTTTCGTAATACTGGATCATGCGGCGCTTCAGCCCCAGCGCGTGGGCCGCTTCTTTTTGCGAGAGATTGAGCGATCTGCGCCACTTTTTGAAATCTGACGGCTCCATCGTCTTCCCCTTGCCGCCTCGCGCGGTTTCTCTTCCCAATGCGCACATAGCGCACATTTGTTACAACTATCTGACAAACAGCGCGTTTTTTCATCCCCCTGAAACGCGATTTTGCTTCCACCGGCTGCGCCCGGCCTTCAAATCGTAACGATTTCCGCCTACATAGGGGATGCTGGCGCAAGTCGGCTATGGCGATAAAAGACCCGTGTAATAAGCGGTTCGGACCCGGGGGCGGTACCCGGCGGCTCCACCAAATCCCCTGACGCGGCGCGCGCGGGGTCTTCGGCGGGGCCGAAATAGGATCGACGAGCGTGTAAAGACGACGTTTTCGCCCGGTTCGCCTCCGTTATTTGGCGAAACTTGAATAGTTGCAAATGACAACTACTCGGAAGATTTCGCTCTCGCTGCGTAACGCAGTGCGAGTGATTTCGCATTAAAGTCCTGGCCTCTTTCCAAGGCCAGGCGGGGCCCCCCGGCGCCTGGCAACAGAAGCCGGGGACTAATTTCATCAAGTAATGTGAAGCCCATAGGCAGCCGCGTAGGGATTGGCGCAGGCGCCGTTCTTAAGCAAAGCCCGCCTTCGCGGGCGGGCCTGGCAACAGAAGCCGGGGACTAATTTCATCAAGTAATGTGAAGCCCATAGGCAGCCGCGTAGGGATTGGCGCAG
>JBCAXE010000064.1:0-12561 GCA_038534195.1 Pseudomonadota bacterium | reverse complement strand
ACGGGCGGCGGACGCTTTGAACAGGAAGAGCCGCGCGCATCGCATTTCTGGGGGACGAATTTCTTCAACCGGATCGAGAACAACCGTGTCGCGGGGTCCGATCGGGGCAACGGATTTTTCCTTGATAAGACACGCCGCGGCGTCGAACTCGCGGCCTACCAGGCGCAAGCGACCGGCGGCGAAGTGTGCGCCTTCAACAATAACGCCGCGCACTCTATCTTCCGCAGGCTCGGAAGCCCGGACCTTTACGGACCGCGCGCCAAAGGTTTCGGCGTCTTCGCCGAAGACACGATTTACACCAAGTTGGATATTCGCCCTTTCTGCACGATCCGAAATTTCACCGCTTACAAAACACAATTTGGCGGGGCCTGGCTTGAGAGCGGCGGCTTCCTCGACGGCGGCGTCTTTTCCGACAGCCATTTCGGCGTTGTCGGCGGCCCGGTGATCCGAAACGTGACAATTGTCGGCCAAAGCGAAAACACTTTCGGCGACACCTATACGACGACCTATGAGCGGCGCGGCAGGGTAAGACAGCGCACGAATGATATGGCGCATCCGCAAAAATCGCGTGGCGGCGTTATGTTCTCCCGCCAGCCCGGCTTCCGGCGGATCAGCGATCAGCGCATAGAGAACGTCACCTGCGTCAACCTTCCCGCCTGCTTCTACTGGGACGCCCGCATGAACGAAGACTTTCTTCTGACCTTGTCAGGTCTGGAGACCGTGGACACGGCGCAGCCGATCTATGTGACGCGCAGGCTCGTCCGGCGGGGCGACGACAAGGGTAAGCGCGAGGCGCGCGGACTTATTTATGATCTGGACGGATCGCTTTCGGGAGACGCTGGTGCGAGCTTTCAGGTCGCCGACCCAGCGCTCGAAACCGCCGGCGCCCCGACGCCGGTGACATTTGGTTTTTCCTGGGAGGATTATTTCGCCCAGTAAGGCGGCGCAACGTTTCCGCGTCGGCGCCATTAGCGCAGGCGGAAACGCCGCCGCTAGCTACTCCCAGTAATAGGGTTTGCGCACGGCGTCGCCGGTGACAACCTCGTTCATGGTGATCGCGTCATAAAGCCGGCCGTTAAGCATCACACGATCGATTTTATCCGTGTTGCGAATGTCCTTGAGCGGATTCTCGTTCAGAATGACGAGATCGGCGAGCTTGCCGGGTTCCAGCGTGCCGATATCCTTGTCGAAGCCAAGGGCCGCCGCCGGCGAGGTGGTCGCGGTGCGCAACGCCTCCAGCGGGCTCATGCCGCCACGCGCGAAGGACCAGATTTCCCAGTGAGCGGCGAGACCTTCCTCTTGACCATGGGCGCCGATCGAGACCTTAACGCCGCGGTCGGCGAGATCTTTCGCCGCCGCCGCCGCATATTGATCGGCGAAATCCTCTTCAGGCGCCTTTGTCGACCGCACTGATTTGGGTTGCAGCACATGCGGCGGAACATGCTTGGAGAGAAGCGGATGGGTCCAGACATCGGTCTTGTAACGCCAATAGGGATCGCCTGCGAGACCGCCATAGGTAACGACGAGCGTCGGCGTATAAGCGACGCCTGACGCTGCATAGAACGACAGGACATCTTCATAGAGCTTCGCCTGCGGAATATTGTGCTCCACGGTGGTGTTGCCGTCGGCGATCAGCGACATGTCCATATGGAAGAGCGACCCGCCTTCGGGCACGACGGCGATCCCTTCTTCTTTGGCGGCGGCGACCACTTGCTGACGCTGGTCGCGGCGCGGCTGATTATAGTTCTTGATTGAATGGGCGCCTTGCGCTTTGAGCCGTTTCACATGAGCGCGCGCATCATCAATGTCGTTGATATCAGCGAAATAGCCGGGCGCTTTGGCGCCATAGACAATCTCACCCGTTGAATAGATCCGCGGCGCCAGATAGTCGCCCGCCCGCTGCATCTCGGCAGCGGCGAAAATGTGGCTCGCCACATTCGACGGGTCGTGAACCGTGGTGACGCCAAAGGCCAGATGCGCGATCGCCAGCCAGTTTTGTTGCGGGATGATATCGCCCTGCCCTTGCGCGCCATGAGCGTGCGCATCGATCAGTCCGGGGATGATTGTCTTACCCGCTGCGTCGACAGTTTTCGCGCCGGCCGGGACAGCGACGTCGGCGCCGACCGCCGTGATCCGGTTGTCTTCGATGACGATGGTTCCGTCTTCAATGACGCCGCCGTCGGCGCCCGTCATCGTGATAATGCGCGCGCCGGTGATGGCGACGACGCCGTCCGGTTTGTCCGCGGCGATCGTGCGGGCGAGCGACACGCCGTCCGTCGGCGCCTCGTAGCCTTCGCTCTCGTCATCTTCCGCTTTCGGCAGCGCCGGGATGAGGTCGTCGGTAGCAGCGGAATAGAGCGTTGGCCCGAGCGACCAATGAAGCGCATCGCCGCCGCCTGACCAGTGGATATAGAGCGCACCGTCACCGCTCGCTTTCACAACCGGCGCGGCTTTGCCGCCTTTACCGGCGCCGATCTTCTGCGGGCCCGGCGCCAAGGGCATGACATAAGCGGCGTAGTCCTCTCGGAATGCCGCATGCGCGCCGGAGGGCGACACCTGATATTCCGTGACGAGATCGGCCGAGGCGTGTTCGCGTTCGGCCTCGCCGTTGAGATCGACGCTCACCAGCATCTGCTTGCCGTCGCCGCTCTTCGTCATGAAAATGCGATCATTATCGGCGCCGAAATGGGGATGCGCGCCTGACGCCGTGACGCGCGAAATCTCGCGCCCGCCGCTCGCCGCGACGCGATAGACGCCGGTCGTCTCGGACCATTCGCCCGAGGTCAAATAGCCGCCGCTTCCCTTTTCAAAGACAATGGTCGCGCCGTCGGGCGAAAAGCGCGGGCGGCGATAATGGCCGGGCTCGGCCGTCACCGCGCGCATGGCGCCGCCTGTGTTGGAAACGGTCCGTATCGTGCCGAGCGTCTCATCGTTCCATCCGACAAATACAATCTTCGTACCGTCCCGCGACCAGGACGGAAACAATTGAAACTCATCGACAGCGCCGCGCGTCAGGCGCCGCGGCGCGCCATTCGGCAACGCCTTGATGTAGAGTTTACCGAGGCTTTCGAAGACGACCTGACGTCCGTTCGGCGAAACGGCGGCGAAACGCGGCATCTTCGTCTCGAACGTGTCCGGCGCCACATCGATTTGCGGGCGCGGCGGGTCAACGACCGCGCGCGTGTCCGTGACGCGGAACGGGATTTCACTGGCGGCGCCGTCAGCGACATCGACGCGCCAGATCTTGCCGCCCGCCCAGAAAACGATCGACGCGCTGTCCGGCGTCCAATCCATGTTCGGATAAAGCCCCTGAACGCCCCAGGTCTCCTGCATATCCTGATCGAGCGCGTCATAGATCTTACGCTCGGCGCCGCTATTGAGGTCTTTCACGTAAAGCTTTGACTTGCCGCGTTCACGGCGGACAAACGCGATCATTTTCCCGTCGGGCGAAGGGGCTGGGCGCACCGAGCCGCCGGGGCCCGACACCGCCGTTGTGCGCTCGCCCGTGGCGAGATCGTATTTTTCAATCTCAAAGAGCGACTGGTTGGAATCTTGCGCGTAAATGAACGTACCGCCCGGTGAAACGTTCCGTGTAAAGTAGATCGCCTTCCCGTCAGGGGAGAAGATTGGTTCGCCAAGCTCTTTCTGGTGCTGCTCATTGGGACGCGCTACGAGCTTGATGCCGTCGCCGCCGCCCAGATGATACATCCAGATTTCACCGGTGCCGAGCGAGCGTCCGGTGGTGAAATGTTTCTTGGCGGCGATATAGCGGCCGTCCGGCGACCAGGTGGGGTTGTTCAACAGACGGAACGTTTCCTTTGTCACCTGGCGCTTGTCGGAGCCGTCCGGTTTCATGATCCAGATATTATCGCCGCCGGCGCGGTCGGACGTGAAGGCGATATGGGCGCCGTCAGGTGAAAATCGCGGGTGATAGTCATAAGCGAGCCCCGAAGAGATATTCGTCGCGGTCCCGCCGGCGATCGGCAAGGTGTAGAGATCGCCGAGCATGTCGAAAGCGATGGTTTGACCGTCCGGGCTCACATCGACGCTCATCCACGTACCCTCGTCAACATCAATCGTGAACGTCGTCGTCTCCATGGGCGGGGCGTTTACGTCCCACTTTTCTTCCTCTTCCTTTTCGTCAGCGGACGACGTTTCCGCCTTCGGATCAGGCTGTGGCGGCGCTTCGCCTTCCTGGGCGAACGCAGGCGCGGCGAGAAGAATGGAAAGGATCGCGACGAGACTTCTGGGCATGAACGGGTTTCCTCAAGAATGGAGCCCAACGATAATCGAAGCCCTCATAAAGCGCCACCCGGCGATCCGCTTTGCAATCCGCTCAACCACGCGCGCCGTAAGACATGGCGACCGATCATTGGGAGCTTCCGGATGCGTGCGTTAATTCTGACCGCCTGTTTCCACGCCGCCCTTGCGGGCGCCGCAATTGCCGAAACGCCGAAACGGTTTTTCCCCGAGGCGTTGCAACAGGAGGGGCGCATCACCCTATCGCCCGGCTTTTCACCTGACGGGCGAACAATTTATTTTGCGCAATCGGACTGCTCGCCGATCTGGGAATGCCCGCAAACGCTCAAACGCTCGACGCTCGGCGACAAGGGCTGGAGCACGCCGGCGGCTGTCGATCTGGGCGCAGAGGCGCGCGCCGACTGGCCGGCGGTGTCGCCTGATGGGAGTACGTTGATCTTTTCCTGGTCTGCGACTCGGCCTGATTTGGCAACGCTCGATATCGCCGAGAATTTCGATCTGTACACGCTGGATATTACGACCAATGGGACGAAGCCACGGCCTATCGACACCGGGGATATCAATCGTCCGCGGGCGGGCGGCCTGAAAACACTGCGCTACATGCATAATGAGGCTTATCCATCGCTCACGCGCAGCGGCGCTCTTTACTTCATGACGGAACGCCCGGACGGCGTCGGCGAGCGCGATATTTATGTGGCGCGCATGCGTGCGGACGGCTCTTACGGCACAGCGACGCCCGTCGCCGGTCCGATCAATTCGCCCCAACGCGACGACGGCGTCTGGGTAAACACCGACGAAACCATCATGCTGCTCACCTATAATGCGCGCGGCGGCGAAGGCGGCGCGGACCTTTTCGTCTCCTTTCAGAGCGATGGTCTATGGAGCGAACCGGTGAATCTGGGCGCGCCGGTGAATTCTCCCGCGGAAGAATTCGGGGCGCGCCTGACACCTGACGGCAAGACGATTATCTTCACATCCGACCGCCCGGATGACGGTAATGAGGGTCGTATTCTACAAGTCTACGCCGCGCCGATCGACATCGATACATATCGTCCGGGCGAGTGATCGCGCCGCGTAAAGGAAGCAACCAGCGGCGGGTCAAACCACGAAGCCGATCACCTCTTTCACTTCGGCCACAATCGGATCGGCGATGGCGGCGGCTTTTTCAGCGCCTTGCTTTAATGTGTCTTCCAGAAAATCCGTCGCCGCTTCGAGACGCAAAAGTTCGGCGTTGATGGGCGCAAGCTTCTCGACAAGCAGTTCGGCGAGCGCTGGTTTAAATTTACCAAAGCCCTCCCCACCGAATGTTTTTAAAACATCCGCGTCGCTGGTCCCTGCAAGCGCTGCGTAAATCCCCACAAGGTTCGCCGCCTCAGGGCGCCCTTCAAGCCCCTCCGGTTCAGACGGCAACGGCTCCGGGTCGGTCTTCGCTTTCTTGATCTTTTTGCTGATCGCGTCCGGATCATCGCGCAAGAAAATGCAGGCGTTTTCAGAGCCATCGGATTTCGACATTTTCGCCGATCCGTCACGCAGCGACATGACGCGTGCGCCCGGTCCCTTGATCAGGGGTTCAGGCAACGGGAAAAACCCTTCACGCTTGTAATCGTGATTGAATTTTCCGGCGATGTCGCGCGACAACTCCAGATGCTGCTTTTGATCGTCGCCCACGGGCACATGCGTCGCCTTGTAGACGAGGATATCCGCGGCCATGAGCGCAGGGTAAGTGTAAAGCCCGATGGACGCGCGCTGCTTGTCCTTGCCCGCCTTGTCCTTGAATTGCGTCATACGGTCGAGCCAGCCAAGGCGCGCCACGCAGTTAAAAATCCACGCGAGTTCGGCGTGGGCGTGAACGCCGGACTGATGGAAGATAATCGCCGACGCCGGATCGACGCCGGCGGCGATATAGGACGCCGCGATATGCCGGGTTTGCTCGCGCAGCTTGTCCGGTTCCTGCCAGACCGTGATGGCATGCATATCGACCACGCAGAACAGACAATCATAGCGGGTCTGCAGGTCCACAAATTTGCGGATCGCGCCGAGATAATTGCCGAGATGCATGTCGCCGGACGGCTGAATGCCGGAAAGAACCCGTTCCGGGCCTTGATAGTCAGTCATAAGTCTCGCCTAGTTCGCGCCAGAGATGGCCTTGTAGTCCGAAAGCCGGGCCGCGCCAACCGCCAGCGTCAGGACGCCGTAAACGACAAGGCCTGCGACAGCGATAGCGATGGTCGCGATCCAGGCGCGCCCCAGGAAGAATTCCGCGACCTGATCCGTATACGGCAAAGCAAAGGCGAGAAATCCGGCGAGACCGGCGCTGGCGAGCGCAATGCGCGCAAGGCGGCTTAAAAGGCGCGCCGACGGTTTGAACTGATCCTGGCGATAAAGTTTGCCGGCGAGCAACGCCACCTGAACCCAGGTCGCGACGGACGTAGCGAAAGCGACGGCGAGAAATCCGAAGATCGGGAACAGCGCAAGCGCCAACCCCGTATTGACGGCGATGGCGACGAGCGCGAATTGCATCGGCGTTTTTGTATCCTCGCGCGCATAGAACGCCGGCGAGAAAACCTTATGCCAAACGAAGGCGGGCAACCCCCAACCAAACAGGGCGAGCGCGGCGCCGGTCTTGATCACGTCTTCTTCATTGAATGCAGACTGGCGTCCGCCAAACAGCGAAAGCGCATCGCCGGCGAGCCCGCGAAACAACGCCTCACATATCGGCGCGCCCATAACAATGAAGGCCGCCGCCGCGGGAAACACAAGAAGCGCGGAGAGCTCCAGCGACCGATTAAGCGCCGACGCGGCGCCAGCCTCGTCGCCCTCTTTTACGCGCTTGGCGAGCAGCGGCAACAAGACGACGCCGAGCGCGATCCCGATCACCGCAAGCGGCAATTGATAAAGTTGATCCGCATTCATTAGCCACGAGACGGCGCCCGGCTCCTGGCTCGCGATATTGGTGCCGATGATGAGATTGATCTGCATGGCGCCGGCGCCGATAAAGCCGGGCGCGCCCAACACAAGCAGGCGCCTGACCCCGGGCGTCATCCGCGGCATGCGAAATT
The DNA here is from genome assembly GCA_038534195.1 of Pseudomonadota bacterium. GTDB lineage: Bacteria > Pseudomonadota > Alphaproteobacteria > Caulobacterales > Parvularculaceae > JAJFFW01. Next base: position 5,242 of record JBCAXE010000064.1, on the reverse strand, counting down.
TCGGGAAATAATCCTGCCGCGCGGCGCCGTAAGCGAGCAGCGCCAACTGAATGAGGCCGCCCGCGAACACCGACCAGGCGAGCGCCTCGCCCACCGCTTCTTTTTCAGCATTCGCAAAAACAATCAGCGCCGTGATCATACAGATGTTCAACGCGAGCGGCGCCCCTGCCGAAATTGCAAACCGGCCGAGGGAATTCAGGATCCCGCTCAACAGCCCAACCAGCGACATGCAGGCGAGATAAGGGAACATGATCCGCGAGTAGAAAGTGGCGAGTTTGAATTTCTCCGGATCATCCTCAAAGCCGGACACCAGAAGATAGACAAACGCTGGCGCGGCGATTTCCACGAGCGCGGTCAATAAGGTCAGAATAAAGACCATACCTGCGAGCGTTTCTTCAGCGAAGCGTTTCGCCTCCTCGGCGCCCTCGATTTGCTTGCCCTGAAAGAGCGGGATAAACGCCGCATGAAAAGCGCCCTCAGCGAACAGACGGCGAAACATGTTCGGCAGGCGGAACGCCGCCCAGAATGCATCCGCGACCGGATTGCCGCCTGCACCCACCACGCCGGCGATGAGCACCTGACGAACAAAGCCGAGGAGCCGGCTGAGCATCGTCATGCCGCTCACGGTCGCCAGGGATTTCAGAATGCCGCCCGCGCTCATGGTTGGCTTTTCTTTCAGTTTCGACTTCGTGGACTGTTTGTTCTTCAGGGAAAGTATGGGTGTTCGGTTAAAACGCTAATCTTTCGCGTTCAGGACATTCATGAGCCGGCGTTCGATGGACTGCAGACGGCGCTTATTGGTGATCTTATAGCCGGGCGCATCTTGCAGATAGAATGTGTCGACGGCGCGTTCGCCATAGGTCGCAATGTGGGCGGATTTGATCGTGACCCCGATTTCGTTAAGCGCCGCCGCCAGTTGATAGAGGAGCCCCGGGCGGTCGCGCCCTTCGGCCTCCACCACCACGCATTCTTCCGACGCTTCAAGATCGAGGCGCACTTCGGACGGGACGTCAAAAATCTTCCTGCGGTCCCCGAGACGCCGCGCCAGGTTCGGCGGTTTCTTCGGCGCAGCGCGCGCCACCGTCAACAACGCCTGATGAAGGCGGCGCACAAGATCGGGCTCTTCAATCGGCGCACCGTCCCGCGCCTGGATCGTGAAAATGTCGAGCGCGCGGTCATCAGCCGTCGTCAGCACTTGCACGGCGCGCACCGACGCGCCGGCCCCGGCGATGGCGCCTGCAAGATCGGCGAGGAGACCCGGCCGATCATGGGCGTAAACCATCGCTTCGATGACCCCGTCTTTCAGTTGCGCATCGACAGCGGCGTCCGCCCCTTCAAGCTGAGCCGCACGCGACAGTGAGGCGAATTGCGCAAGCTGCGCCGCATCGAGAGCGCGCACGATATCGGTCGGCGCTTGCTCCAGGAACGTGTCGCGCTCTGCGTCGAACCAATGGGCCAGATTGGTCGCAGCCTCGCGCCTCACGGCGTCCGCGCGCCCTGCAAGCCAGGCCTCCACGCCCTGCGCGCCGTCATTGAGCCACGCGCTCGCCGCTTCATAAACGTCGGCGAGCTGACGGCGGGTCCATTTGTCCCAGGTATGCGCACCGACGACACGCAAATGGCAAACAGACAGGATCAGGGATAGGTCCAGCCGTCTTTGCGTTCGTGTTTCTTCCGTGAACCGCTTAATAATTTGCGTATCAGAAAGATTGCGGCGCTTGGCGACTTCAATCATTTGCCCGAAGCGCGACACCGCCCACACGACATCTTCAATCTCGCTCTCGTCATCGAGAAACCTGGACGCCACACGGCGAATAAGCCGCTCGCTTTTTTCAACCGTAAAATCGGCGATCGAATGGCGCGACTCATAAAGGAGGAGTGTCAGATAAATGACTTCCGGTCGCTTTTCGGTTTTCATCAACGCCGATGTGATTGGGTGCTCGTCACCGCTCTTGCCGGCGCGGATGTCCGTCAACACCCCGACAGCCTGGAATACATGTTCATCGATCGTATAGCGCCGATATAATCCGTACTGGACCTTTCCGGAGATGGTTGCGAAGAATGGAAGCATTTTGACAAGCAGGCCGGTCTCGCCCATCACACGCAGCATTTTCACCGGATCGCGGGCCGTGGTCACCGACGCCAGGAACAGCCTTGTGTTGATCCGGTCGCGGCGCACCTCGGTCGTGATCGCCGCGGCGTTCTGGGTGATCAGAGCAAGCGCGTCTGGGCTAAAATCAAGGCGCGGTTTCTTCGCGAAGGCGCGGAATAGGCGGAAGAAATCGCGTGGATTCTTCCGCGCCGCCGCCGGGCTTTGAAAAGCGAGCCGTCCGTTTTTGATGCGCAAGTTCGGTTTACCCGGCGCTTCATCTTCTGCAAGCGCCGCGGGCGGAAGCGTCGGCGCGCGCGGCTTCAGCCGGTTTTGCTCTTCCTCCAGTTTGGCGCAGAAAATACGGGTCAGCCGCCCTACTTCGGTCGCGTTCAGAAAATAGTGCTTCATGAACCGTTCGACGGGCGCCGTCGCCGCTCCGGTGCGATAACGCAACCGTTCAGCCATCGCCGGCTGCACATCGAAGGTGAGCCTTTCGTCGGCCCGCCCGCGCAACGCATGAAGCTGGCACCGCACGGACCACAAAAACCGCTCGGCCTTTTGAAACGCCTTCACATCAGCGGGCGTCAGAATCTTTTTCTTCGGCGACGGGTCGTCAATCTCGCCGTCATACGCATAACGATAGAGCCACCGCAGCGTGTGGAGATCGCGCAAGCCGCCTTTGCCCTCCTTTACATCCGGTTCAGCGAGATAACGCGATTGATCGGAGCGGTCGTGACGCGCCTCCTGCTCGACGAGTTTGGCTTTGATGAACGGCGTTTTGGTCGTGAGGCGCAACCGGTCGAAGCGGCCGGAAAAATCCTTGAATGTCTTTTTGTTGCCGGCGATCAGCCGCGCATCCAGATAACTTGTCCGCGCTGTCATGTCCTCCTTGGCGAAGGCGATCGCGCTTTGCGGCGTGTGCACGCTGTGCCCGAGGATCGCGCCAGCATCGAACAGAGGATAAAGGATAAAATCGAGAAACGGTTTGATCCGGTTTTCATCCTTAAACTGATGAAGAAATAACAAATCAATATCGGAATACGGCGCCAGGCAATCCCGGCCGAAACCGCCCACCGCGCAGATCGCCACGCCCTCGCCAGCGCGCGGCGCGCGGGCCCACGCCTGATCGTGAAGCGCGCGAATGACGCTGTTGGCGAACGCCGAGAGGCGATTGCCAATGATTTCTCCGTTTCTTGACGCGCCGAGCGCACGCTCGCGCGCGGCGCCGAATTCCGCCTTTAACAACAGGCTGAGCGCGCCATAAGACTGCCCAGCGCTCTGTTCATCGCAGGCGCGCGCAATCGCCGTCGTTAACGACGAGGGCGAAGCGGTGTTCTGCGCGTTTTGCGTCACGAAAGAGCCCCTGTGGCGCGCCGGCTAGCGCTGTCGGCGCGCGCGATCCAATTGCGAGAGCGCGATCACCGCGCCATTATGACCCTGGTTCGCCGCTTTTTTGCACCATCGCCGGCCAACGGAAATATTTTCCTCAATGCCGTCCCCGGTCACGTAGGCCTGGCAAACCTGAAAGGCCGCTTCAGGCGCATACGAATAGGTCGTCGGATCGCCTGCTGCGGTAACCTTCAACCAGCGCAACGCTTGTTCGGCGGATTGTTCAACGCCTGCGCCTGTCTGGTAGCGCTTTACGAGCCGCCATGCAGTCATGGGATCGCCGGTGCCCGCGCGCTCCAGCTCAATGGCGAGCAAGTCGGCGTCAGTTGGCGCATAACTCGCGTCCGACGCGCGCATCGCCTCCAGAACAATCAACGAATTATTGTCGCCGCGACGCGCGCCGTCGAGCAAGAGCGCGACCGCCTGGCGTTCACAGCCCTCAGGCCCGCATTCAATCGGCGCATTTCCTTCCAGCAACATGAAAGCCTGATAGCGTTGCGCACGATAGTGGCCTTTCGCCGCCAACGGCGCGAGCATTCCCCACGCCGTTTCATAGTCCTTGTCGCGATAAGCGCGCACGCCCTCCTCCGACGGCGCGCTCGCGATCTCAGCGGTCGTGCAGGATGAAGCCAGAAGAGCGGCGGCGAAAAACCAACGGAGCATGATCGTGTCCTTTAATAAACGTCAGGCGTCGTCGACGACTGACTTCAATCGGTAAAGCGCGTCCATGGCCTCGCGCGGCGTCATCGCGTCCGGGTCGAGCACGGCAAGCGCCGCCTTCAGCGGATCGTCTTCTGTCTCTTGCGGCGCGGGGCTGCTTTGGTCATGAAGCGCTGCGAACAGAGGCAGGGCGTCGATGCTGTCGCCGGCGCTTTTCTGGCTTTCCAGCATGGCGAGAACGTCGCCGGCGCGCGCGATGACGCTTGGCGGCAACCCGGCGAGGCGCGCCACGGCGACGCCATAAGAGCGGTCCGCCGGACCATCGGCCACTTCATGGAGGAAGATAACGTCGCCCTTCCATTCGCGCACGCGCATGGACGCATTCTTCAAGCGCGACAATGTTTCGGAAAGCGCCGTTAATTCGTGATAGTGCGTCGCGAACAAGCCGCGGCATTTGTTGGCGTTATGCAAATGCTCAACCGCCGCCCAGGCGATGGACATGCCGTCGAAGGTCGCCGTCCCGCGCCCGATCTCATCGAGAATGACGAGAGAACGTTCCGTCGCCTGATTAAGAATGGCGGCGGTCTCCACCATCTCCACCATAAAAGTGGACCGGCCCTTCGCCAGATCATCCGCCGCGCCGACCCGGCTGAAGACGCGGTCGCAAACGCCGATATGGGCGCTCGCGGCGGGCACGAAACAGCCCGCCTGCGCAAGGATCGCGATCAGCGCATTCTGACGCAGAAAGGTCGACTTGCCGGCCATGTTCGGTCCGGTGACGAGCCACAATAACGCCGCCTCCTCTTCTGACAGCGCACAATCATTGGCGACGAAGCGCTGCGCGTCGCCGGCGCCCGCAACGGCTTGCTCCACCACCGGGTGGCGTCCGGCCTCGATCCGGAACGTGACGCCGTCGTCAATCACAGGCCTGACGTATTTTTCTTCGATCGCCAGTTGCGCGCCACCAGCGGCTACATCGATTTGCGCGGCGGCCTCTGCGAGCGCAGCAATGTCGCCGGCCCGCGCGCCCACATCCTGGCCGAGTTCAGTGAAAATCTCTAACTCGCGCGCCAACGCTTCATCACGCGCGCGCGCAATTTC
>JBCAXE010000063.1:0-12823 GCA_038534195.1 Pseudomonadota bacterium | reverse complement strand
CGCCGGCGGCGAGCGACGATATGTGAGAAATGTTTTAAGCGGCCGCGGCGCGCGGCCCTGGACGGGAATGAAGTGATTCGCCCTGTGGGGCCGATCCTTCGAGACGCGCTTCGCGCTCCTCAAGGATGAGGATGAATTTATTATTGATATTCGTGTCGTTAACAAAGATTCCAGTAATAAAATATATTCTTTATGCTGACCTAAATTAGCATTATAATCCTATAAAAATCACATTGGATGCGAGAGCGCGGCAATCGTCGTAAAGAACACGCGGCGGGTGCTAGCCCTAATACCGCCGCATCAACCCCACGAGCCGCCCCTGAATAGAGACGCGGTCAGAGCCGTATATGCGCGTCTCGAATTCCGGGTTCGCTGCTTCTAACGCAACGGATGCGCCTTTTTTGCGCAGCCGCTTCAGCGTCGCTTCTTCGCCGTCCACAAGCGCGACCACAACGTCGCCCGTGTTCGCATCGTCTTTGCGTTGGATGATCGCCATGTCGCCGTCATGGATACCGGCGTCGATCATCGACTCGCCCTGCACTTCGAGTATGTAGTGTTCGCCGGCGCCGAGTAGGGCGAGCGGCGCGGCCACGCGATCCACCTCATGCTGGATCGCCTCAATGGGCGTGCCGGCTGCGATGCGGCCGAGCACCGGCAATTCGGCCACGTCACCGGCGACCGGCGCGCCTTTGCCCGCCGCTGAGCGTTTTGCAAAATCCGGTTTGACGATCGCGGCGCTCTTCGCGCCCTTGCCGACTTCGGCGCTCGGCGATCGGATTACTTCCAAAGCGCGCGCCCGATGGGGCAGCCGTCGAATGAACCCGCGTTCTTCCAGCGCGGTGATCAGCCGGTGGATGCCGGATTTCGACTTCAGCCCCAGCGCCTCTTTCATTTCCTCAAAAGAGGGGGAGACGCCGCTCTCCGAGACCCGCTTGTCGATGAAACTCAGCAATTGCTGCTGCTTCTTTGTCAGCATTGGTTTTTTCCTCTCAACTTCTGCGCCTCCGCCATCTTTTGCGCGCCGCAATTGTGCGCTGGCGCAAACCGAGGCCGATCCGGCCCGCTTTTCATTACAGACGCTTCATGTTTCTGCGTCCGAAACGGGAAGGAACAAATCAAAAACGTTCTATGATTGTTCTAAAACGCGGTCAAGATGTTTTCCCCAAGCAGTTGAAGGGGTTTAGGAAGGGAAACCGGTGAGGAGTTGGCGCGTCGCCGCGGCGACGTCGTCGTGGCGCATCAGGCTCTCGCCCACGAGAAAGGCCCGCGCGCCGTCAGCGGCTAATTTTTCAAGATCACTATGCGTGGCGATCCCGCTCTCACTCACCAGAAACCGGTCGCCCGGCAGCGCTTTCGCCAATTCAGCCGTCGTTGCAAGAGAGGTCTCAAATGTTTTTAGATTACGGTTGTTTACGCCAATAAGCTTGGTCTTAAGATTGAGCGCTTTCTCCAGATCGTTGAGATCATGGCACTCCACCAGGACATCGAGGCTCAGGCGTTGCGCAGCGTCTTCGAGTTCAAGCGCGAGCGGTTCCTCAAGACAGGCCATGATCAAGAGAATGCAATCGGCGCCCCACGCCCGCGCCTCGTAAACCTGATAGGGATCGACCATGAAATCCTTGCGCAAGACGGGCAACGGCGCCGCTTCGCGCGCTTGCCCCAGATAAGCGGGATCGCCCTGAAAGCTTGGACCGTCCGTCAACACTGAAAGACACGCCGCACCGCCCGCCGCATAGGCCCGCGCAATGTCATCGGGGCGGAAATCTTCGCGGATCAACCCTTTGGACGGGCTCGCCTTTTTGATCTCGGCGATCAACGCGAAACCTTCTTCCGATTTCTCCTGAAGCGCGGTGAAAAACCCGCGGGGAGGGGGCGCCTCGGCGACAACTGCTTCCAGCGACGCAAGCGACTCCCGGGATTTGGCGGCGCGAACCTCTTCTCTCTTGTAGGCGATGATATCGTCCAGAATACTCATGGTGCGGTGTTTATTTGCTCGGCGTTGGAATAGCGAATGAGCGCGGCGAGCGCGGTTTTCGCCGCGCCGTCGTCGATGGATTTTTGAGCGATTGCAGCGGCCTCGCGCAATGTCTCGGCGCGTCCGGCGACAATGACCGCTGCGGCCGCGTTCAGCACCACAATGTCGCGAAAGGGACCTTGCTCGCCGTCCAGAAGAGCGCCGATTGCATTCGCGTTGAACGCCGGATCGCCGCCCTTCAGGTCTTCCTCGCGCGCCAACGGCAAGCCCGCCCCTTCCGGCGACACAGTGAAATCGCGGACGGCGCCGTTTCGGATTTCGGATACGTATGAATGGGTTGTGGTCGTCAGTTCATCAAGACCGTCGGCGCCATGCACGACCCAGGCGCGCTCCGCGCCCAAATTCATCAGCGCTTCGGCGAGCGGCCGAATCAACGCCTTATCGAAAACGCCCATCACCTGCCGTTTCGCGCCGGCGGGATTGGAGAGGGGACCGAGCAGATTGAAAATAGTGCGTACGCCGAGCCCCGCGCGGACCGCCGCCACATTCGCCACTGCCTGATGGTGCAGGCGTGCAAACATGAACCCGATATTGGCCTTTTCAATGCTCCGCGAAATCTGAGCCGGGCTGGCGTGCAGATTGACGCCGAGGCGTTCCAGAACATCCGCCGCGCCGGACTTGGAACTGACGGCCTTGTTGCCATGTTTGGCGATTGGAACGCCGCACCCGGCCGCCACCAGCGCCGCCGCGGTCGACACGTTCAAATTGCCTTTTCCCGCGCCGCCGGTCCCGCAGGTGTCGATCGCATATTCCGGCGCGTCTACCCGTAACGCTTTCGCGCGCATGACTTTCGCGGCCGCGCTGATCTCGTCGATGGTCTCGCCGCGAACCCTCAGCGCTGTGAGGAACGCCGCGGCCTGAATGTCGCTGACGTCGCCCGCGAGCAACATCTCCATGGCCGCGGTCATTTCCGCGCCGTCGAGCGGCGCGCCGGAAACCGCCTGCGCCAATAATGGTTTGAAAGCGTCGTTCATCGCCGCGCCGCCGCCCATGTCATGAAATTGGCGAACAGCGCGAGCCCATGTTCGGATGCGATGCTTTCAGGGTGGAATTGCACCGCGGCGATCGGGCGTTCGCGATGTTCAACCGCCATGATCTCATCATCGCCGGCGCTGCTCGCGGTTACACTCAAACTTGACGGCAATCGATCACGGGCGGCGATCAATGAATGATAGCGCGTCCCTTCAAAGGGCGAGGGAAGGCCGCTGAAAATCCCCCGGCCTTCGTGATTAATTGCGCTCGTCTTGCCATGCATCAGATGCTCCGCGCGGACGACAGCGCCGCCGAACGCTTGCGCGATTGACTGCAACCCGAGGCAAACGCCGAACAAGGGCGTGCGCGCCTTATCCGCCGCCGTGACCAGATCAAGACAAATCCCCGCGTTTTCAGGCATCGACGGCCCTGGCGAAAGAACAATCGCTTCGGGACCCAAGTCCAAAGCGTCCTGAACGCTGATCGCGTCGTTTCTTTTCACGTCGAGCGCATAGCCGTTCGCCGCGATCAGATGCGCCAGATTGTAGGTGAAACTGTCGTAATTATCGATCAGCAAGATCATCAGCGCTTTTGCTTTCAACCCTTAAGACGTGAGCGGCAGAATCATGGATAAAGGGCACCATAGACAAGGCTTAGCCAATCGCAACATAAAGGCGTGTTTGCGCGAGTCTCAGAAAAGATTGATTTGACGGGGAATTTTTGGCCAGGAGAGCAAAGCCGCTAAGACGGACGAGGGATCGCCGGTCCGCCGCAAAACCAGTGCGCGCCCATGCCGGGCGGGCCGGTCTTTTGGCGTCCATCGCGATGGCGGTGAGTGGCGTCTTTATCGGCGCGTTTTGCGTCTTTCTCGGCGGCCAGGGGGCGGCGGTGAGGGCGGAACGAACGACGGTTGCGGCTCCGCCCTTGCGCGACGCTGTTCTGCCGGGGCCCGCTTCAGCTTTCGCCGCCCGCGCGCGTTATGTGGAGCAACTGATCGACCGCTCGGCTCAAGCCGGGTTTGGCCAATCCGGCTTCAAGCTGCGCTCGGAACAGCGGTTGAAACCGCCGGTTTTTGTTCAGGACCGTCCGAAAATAATCATCATTTTTGACGATATGGGCGTCGACAAATCGGCCTTTAATGCTGTGATGAACCTTCCGGGTCCGGTAACGCTATCATTCCTTCCCTATGCTGACGATATCCAGCGGCAAGTGGATAGGGCGCGGGGACGCGGGGACGCAATCATGCTGCATCTGCCGATGGAGCCCGTGAGCGATATTGATCCCGGACCGCGCGCTCTGACAAGAAGCATGGCGGGGACGGAACTTCTCTCCACCTTGTCGTGGAACCTCGATCAGTTCGGCGGCTATATTGGGGTAAATAATCACATGGGGTCGGCCTTCACCAGCGATCTGGCCGTGATGAAAACCGTTCTGTCGGTTCTCAAAGCCGAGGGCGTGTTCTTTTTGGACTCGCTGACAACCTCAAAAAGCGCGGTCACGAAAGCAGGCCTTTCAGTTGACCTTCCGATTTTTCGGCGCGACGTCTTTCTTGACCCGGACAAAGATCGTGCGACGATTTTCAGACAATTGGAACTGGTCGAACGGATCGCGCTTGAAACCGGATATGTGGTCGCGATTTGTCATCCGCGTAAGGAAACCATCGACGTGTTGGGGCCGTGGCTGACGTCTGCGCCGGCGCGTGGATTTGAGCTTGCCACCGTGCAGACGCTCGTCGAAGTCGACGAGAAACTACGTAAGAGAGACCAGGCAAAGACGACTGGATAAGCGGCGTTTGGTCGTGCGGCTGGCGCCAAGCGCGCTACAAATCCTTCAGCAATTTTCCTTTTCCGGACGAATGCCGCTCGCGCCGGTCGCTTTCGATGTACCGGTCCGTGGTGACCATCGACGCATGGCCCGCATCGTCGCGCACATGTTCGCGCGGGCGGACTTTGACGTCTTCCGATATCCCAGTGTGACGAAGCCAGTGAACGGTGGCGGTGCGCAATTCCTGCGCATCGTTTGCGAGGCCGTCGCGTTTCATGCGCTCGTAACTCTCATCAAAACAGATCTGGACGATGCGCCTTATCTGGCGCGTGCTGGAAACCGCGCCGGCGCCTTTGAGCTTGGAGACAAGCGGCGCCTGTTCATCGATGGTCGGCAGCGGCGGCAGACGGCGAAATGCCCGATATCGCTTGAGCGCCTCGAGCATTTGATCAGAGACGGTGACGGTCCGGTTCTTGTTGCCTTTTCCGGTGACATGAAACCACCATCGGCCGTCCTGGTCTTTGCGGAAATCACTCATGACCGGCGTCGAGCGCGCATCCGCCACAAGCTCTGAAATGCGCAAATACATGCCAAGGAGGCAATTCATGATGAAGAGCGTGCGCTCATGTTGGTCCGGATCTTTTTCCGCCAGCAATTCGGCCGTTTCGATCACATAATCCCATTGCAGATTACTGATCCGCCGCACGGGCGCTAGATCGTGATCCTTGCGCAGAAATTTGCTCTTTTGACGGATCAACGCCACCGGGTTCACCGAAACAATCGTTTCTTGACAGAGATAATCGTAGAACGACGAGAGCACCGCGAACGCCAGGCGAATGCTTGCTTGCGACGGCGTATAGTGCGCTTTGCCGGCGTTTTTTTGCGTCGATTTCGCCGAAATCACGAACGGGCGCCAATCGGGATTGGGAATTCTGTCGCCATCGTGCGTTACGAACCGGGCGACGTTTTTAACGCCGATCCAGGCCGCCGGCGGATCGATCGAGAAACGGATATAATCCTCAATATCTTCGCGTTTCAGCGCTAAAATCGAGTTGCGGCGAACGCGCCATGACCATTGAAGCAGCCGTTCAAGCTCACGCCGATAAGCGGACACCGTCGACGGGCTGCCATTGTAGCTGAAGAGAAATTTGACGACCGCTTCATAGTCAGCGCTTGCGCCATCGACAACGGCGCCGCTGAAATGATGATCCACCGGAAACGCCGCCTGACGATGCGGATCGCCAATCGTCTCCAGCGAGTCGAGAATGGGCGCCGGGGCGGTTTTCGCGGCGTTTTTGGCGGAGCTTTTGGTGCGCGCTTTTTGAGCCATATAGCCCAAAAGCGCCTGATTCACGGGTGATAGCAATATGACCGTTAATAACAATTATCGGACATATTACGCTTATCCAGCGTAACCCTCCGCCGACTTAACTGCGATGTGGATTGTACCCTGACCCTTAAAAAGATTTACCGCTAATCCCCAAACCGGCGGCGTTTTGGTTGTGTTGCTTTCACCGCTTCAGCGATGGCTTCGATCTGGCGTGTGTGCGTGATCGCGTCGTATGCGGTTGAGTACCGATTTGCGAGTTGTTCGGCGGCCTGCGCGAGTTCTGAGTTATTGAACGCCTCGAGGACTTTCGTCGGATCGACCGACGCGATTTTGTCGAGATAGATCGCACGGATCGTGGCGTCGTCGGCGTTCTGTTGCGCGCCGAGAATATCGTACGCATTGCCCGACATGAGCTGCACGACTTCTTCACTCCGGTCTTCTTTTCGCCGGTTGCGTTCGCTATCGTCTTCAATGACTTCGATTTCCATAATCGCGCGCTTCGACATCACGCGCATTTCGCCCGCATCCGTAGCGACCGGCAGGAAGTCGCGGTCGTCGTTCAGGAGATCGGAAACACGCTGATTATACGCCAGGAAGACGTATCCTTCGATGATCGTATCATTGAAGTTGATCAGCCGGACTTTCTGCCGCCGGCGGCTAATCGCCTGCTTTCCGCTTGTGGACATCATCTTGCGCGCCGCTTTCATCGCCAAATCGCAAAAATAGTTTACAACACGCCGAGTTAAACGAACGATAATCGGCGATGAATGGCGCCGGAATTAACCTTCGGCGGCGATTACCATGCCGTCATAGGCCGGCTCGACGCCCTCCGGCAGGCGCTCGGCGAGCGTTTTATAGTCCATCGTCACATGCAGATTCGTTAAAATTGCGTGTTCCGGTTTAACCCGTGCGATCCATTCCAGCGCCAGATCGAGATGCGCATGCGTCGCGTGCGGCTTGTATTGGAGCGCATCGACGATCCAGGTTTTGACGCCCGCCAGGATTTCAAAGCTTTCCTCCGGCAAGCCCACCACATCGCTTGAATAAGCGAGATCGCCGAACCGAAAACCGAGCGAGTTAACCGATCCATGATGTTGCAGGAACGGCTGAACGGATAACGCCCCACTCGGCCCCTCCACCGCGAACGCCGACCAGTCCATCGGAATGGCGCGCTTGTCCAGAATAGCGGGGTACGGACTACCCTCTTTCTGGCGAAAACAATAGGCGAAGCGGTGGACGAGATCGCCCGCCGTTTCATCATCGATGTAGACCGGGATGCGCCGGCGCTGCGCAATCGCAAAGACGCGCAAATCATCGAGCCCGTGTGCTTGATCCGCGTGGTCGTGGGTGTAAATCGCCGCATCAAGCCGCGAACAGCGCGCATCCAGTAACTGCTGGCGCATATCCGGCGAGGTGTCCACCAGCGCTGATGTGACGTGTCGATGGTCGAATTGGTGATCGGCATGTTCTTTCTGCACAAGGATCGAACATCGCGTCCGGCGATTGCGCGGCTCAGACGGGTCGCACGCGCCCCAGTCGCCCGCCCCATCGGCGCCGCCGAAGCGCGGCACGCCGCCTGACGACCCGCAGCCAAGAATGGTGACGCGAAGCGCGTTCGTCACGGGGCGGGCTCTTTAAAAACAGCTTTGGGAAAAAGGTCGAAAAAATTCCGCGTAGTGACTTCCGCGACGTCGTCGAAGGAGACGCCTTTGATTTCCGCAAGTTTCTCGGCCACATAAGGCAAATAGGCCGGCTCATTGCGCCGCCCGCGCATGGGCGTCGGCGCCAGATACGGGCAATCGGTTTCAATGATAATGCGTTCCAGCGGCGTCAACTCCGCGACGCGGCGCACATCGACAGCGTTCTTAAAGGTGATGATCCCGGAAAACGCCACATAGCCGCCAAGCGCGACCGCGCGCGCCGCCAAGTCAGGACCGCCCGTGTAACAATGCAAAAGCGGCGTAAAGGGCTTTTGTTCGTGCGCCGCCTCGATCATCGCGCGCATTTCATCGTCTGCATCGCGCGTGTGGATAATCAAGGGCAGCCCGGTGATCTGAGCGGCGCGGATATGTTCCTGAAACACTTGCGATTGCAATTCCCGGTCGGAATATTCGTAATAAAAATCGAGGCCGCATTCGCCGATGCCGACCACATCGTCGTCCTGCGCTAACGCCGCCAACTCTTCCGCAGTGAGCGCGCCAGCGTCTTTAGCATAGTGCGGATGAACGCCGACCGAGCGCCAGATAAAATCATAGCGACCCGAAATTTCCTTGATCGCTTCGGTAGAGCTCAACTGATCCGAAATGGTGAGCATGGCGGCGACACCCGACTCGCGCGCCTTTTCGATGACCTCGCGCATGTCCTCGGCGTACTTTTCAGAATGCAGATTAACGTGACTGTCGACGAGCATGGCGTCACGCGGCTTTGCTGATCGTTCGGAACATGTGCTGCAGCATGTGCCCGCGATCCAGGTTTAACGCATCGCCGCGATCCAGAATGGCCCGGAGCTCTGACCAAATGTCGAGCACGGCGTTTTCTGATAGATGCGACAACGGCCCGTCATGCGCCTCGCCCGAGGCCTTCGCGCGCGCCTGGTCCGTCAACGCCTCAAGAACGAGCGCCTTGAAAATGCGCCAGCGATCGTCGCCCGCCTTGCCACTCAAGGCTCTAATCACCGTTGAAATGTCGGCGCGGGATGTGACAGCGCGGAAAAAATCGTCGAGGGCCGCAATCGCCTCGCCGCCCTCGCCGGCGGCGAGCGTCAGCGCATAACCCGGGCGACCTTTTGCGGCGCGCGCAAACGCGCTAATTTCCTCCGTTTGTCCGTAGCCTTCTTTTTCAAGAAACCCTTGCACCGCCTCAATGCCAACCGGCCGCAAGTCAAGGCGGCGGCAACGCGACCTAATCGTGGGAATGAGCCGGCCGGGCGCATTGCAGACCAGCAACAAGACAGTGTTTGAAGGCGGCTCTTCCAGCACTTTTAGAAGCGCATTTGAGGCGTTCCGGTTCAGCTCATCGGCGCTGTCGATAATCGCAACCCGCCATCCGCCCATGGCCGGCGTTCTTTGCAGAAACGCGGTGAGCGTGCGTATCGTATCGACAGTGATTTCCGCTTCAAAACGTCCTTTTTTCTCATCCCAGCGGCGCTCGGCGACGAAGAGATCCGGGTGCGCGCGCGATGTCACCAGGCGCACCGCCTTGTCCGACGGGTCGGCGTCCAATGTGTCGCCGGCCGCCAAGGCCTGCGGCGCCAGAACCGCGCGGGCGACCCGGTACGCAAGGGTTGCTTTGCCAATGCCGGCGGCGCCCGTCAGCATCCATCCGTGTGAGAATGTCCGCGCATTGATCGCGGTCCGGATCGTTTCCTCGAGCGATGGATCACCGATCCAATCAAAACGTTCATGGGGCGCCGGGAAAGTCATGCGCCCCGCCCCTCGCCAATCTCAGGAAATTTCGCCGCCAAGGCGTCAAGGATCGCTGCTGCGACAGCGTCGATCGTCTGGTTCGCATCAATGACGACGCATCGCTCGGGATTATCGCGCGCAATATCAAGAAATGCGTTTTCAACGCGCGTCTGATAGTCTGCGCCCTTATCTTCAAACCGGCTTTCAAGATCATTGCGCGCGCGGGCACGTTCAATGCCGGCGCCCTTCTCCGCGCTTAAAACAAAAGTGACATCGGGCAATAAATGATTGGGAACCACAAGCGCGCGTAAAGCAGCGACATTCGCCTTACCGAGCGCGCCCGCATATCCCTGATAGGCCATGGTGGAGTCGATAAAGCGATCACACAGAACAATATCGCCGCGCTCTAGCGCAGGCTTGATCGTCTTTTCCAGATGCTCCGCCCGCGCCGCATACATCATCAGCGCTTCAGCCATGGGCGTCCAACGGTCCGCCGCCCCAGTGACGAGAAGTTCGCGGATCGCCTCTGCGCCTGGCGCGCCGCCCGGCTCGCGCGTCGCCACGACGCTGCGACCGCGACCTTTCAATGCGTCGGCCAGGCGCTGGACTTGCGTTGACTTGCCGACGCCGTCGCCCCCCTCGAACGTGATGAAAAGTCCGCGTCTCGCGCCTTCGTTTTCTTCCATGGCTAATTGGCCGCGACACCGGCTCCCGCTTCCGTCTGCGCGCTCTTTGGGGACGGTTTACCGAACAAACGACTGGCGGCGAGGCCGATACGGCCGAACACGCCCGTTTCGCTCACACGGCGCCCGGCAAAGAGCGGATATTCTTTCGTCTCGCCGTTCCCGCGTTCGACCTTGAGATAGCCAATCTGTTGCGCCTCAACGACGGGCGCCGCTACCGGCCCCTCATAGACGAAGGTCGTCTTTATAGTGTCAAGTTCGGAACGGTGAACGATCATCGAAACCGCGTCGCGCGTGATCAGCGGCACGGTCGGCGCCTTCCCGCCGAACACCCTCGCTTCGCCGACGATATCGCCCGCTTCGAATACCGATTTCTTTGCAAAATCGTTGAAGGAGAGTTGCATCATCCGGCGCGCCTCCTGGGTGCGCGCTTTGTTCGAGTCGAGACCATTTAACACAACGATGCGCCGTGCGCCGTCTTTCACCGCCGAGCCCACAAGGCCAAAGCCGGATTCCTCCGTATGGCCCGTTTTCAACCCGTCGGCGCCGTCGAATGCGTCAAGCAACGGATTACGGTTCGACTGACGGATATTCTCCCAGGTGAATTCGCGCTCTTTGAAAATCGCATAATACTCCGGATAGTCCTTGATGACTTTGCGCGTGAGCACCGCCAGATCGCGCATACTCATCTTGTGACCCGGATCCGGCCAACCGGAGGCGTTCGCGAAAGTGGAGTCTTTCATGCCCCACTCGCGCGCTTTCTTCGTCATCAAATCGGCGAAGGCTTCTTCCGTGCCGGCGATATTCTCTGCGATGACGATGCAAGCATCGTTGCCGGATTGAACAATCACGCCCTTCAGCAAGTCCCTCAGCGGAATTTTCGTGTCGACGCGCACCCACATTTTGGAGCCTTCCATCCGCCATGCTTTTTCGCTCACGAAAAATTCGTCATCAGGACTCAACTCGCCGGACTTCAGCTTCTCAAAGACAATCGCCACGGTCATGAGCTTGCTCATGGACGCAGGCGCCGTCGGGACTTCTGCGTTCTTCTCATAGAGAATTTCGCCCGTGGCGTAGTCCATGATGAGCGCATATTTCGCCGGCGAGGAAATCGGCTGCGCATGGGCGCCGCTCGCCGCGAGGAAGAGCGCTAAAAGAAAAACGATAATCGGGTGCGTTTTCATGGGTCAGTCTTTAACTCTGTTACAAGAACAGCGGCCTGCATCATCGGACCGCTGAAGCGAGTTTAGCATTCGGATAGCCCGCGTCCAGAATGGCCGCACGCCAGGCGTCCGCCGTGATTTCATCGTCAAACGGCCCAAAGAGAACGGCGTGGCGCTCCCGCTCGCCGTCCCAGACCGTATCGATTCGTGAGGCGCCGATATCGGACAAATCGAATTGGACCGCCTGCGCCAGGTTGCGGTCGTCGAATTCATCGACGCGCACCCAGTGTCCCTTAGGTATATCGACATTCTGCGACGCGCCGCTCTGTTGACGATTGATGAGGTCCGCGATCAGGTCATTGTCCGGCGGTTGCGGCGTCGTAACTTGAGGGGTCGGGGCCGGGCGATCGCGGGCGGTCCGTGTCACCGCCTGGCGGGCGCCTGGCTTTTCCGCTTTCGCCGTCAACGGCGCGCGATCGACGTAACTAACCCGCACGCGCGCCAGGCCCTGTTCTTCAAATCCGAGCGTACGCGCCGCCGCCTGCGAAAGGTCGATGATGCGATCATCCGCGAAGGGACCGCGATCGTTCACGCGCAAAGTGAGACTTCTGCCGTTTTCGAGATTCTCCACCAATACGAGCGACGGCAAGGGCAACGTCTTGTGCGCGGCTGAGAGAAGCCGCCGGTCGAATATCTCGCCGTTGGCGGTCGGCTTGCCGTGGAACTGCGACCCGTACCAGGAGGCGACGCCCACTTCGCGATAATCGGGATCGACCGCCGGCGTGTACCAACGCCCCTTAATCTTATAGGGCGCGCCGATTTTGAAATGCGGGCTCGGCTTGGCCGCCGGCGGCGCCGTAGAGCAGCCGGTCACGAGAATAAGGCTCAAAAGAAGAGAAATCGCCCAACCGCGCCGGTCTCGGCGCGGAAATTCGGCGATGGACAACACAGGGCGTTTCATCCCCTAGCTATGAGCAAATTCGGTCCGGCATTCAAGCGAACGCTCCGGCCCCCTCCGCCGGAAGCGCTTGTCATTTGGCGCGGCGGGCCTTAAGTCTGCCCACTCCCGGAGGGGTGGCAGAGTGGTCGAATGCGGCGGTCTTGAAAACCGTTGGGCTTCACGGTCCCGGGGGTTCGAATCCCTCCCCCTCCGCCATTTATAATACATCCCGACAATTCGCTTCGCTCATGCCTCCGATGGGGCGGCCTGACCGGTCGACACGCAGTCGCGCTTTTTCACCCTGCTGATCGAAATGTTCAGAAAGACTTTGAAACGCGTCGCGCTCGTTTGACGCGTCATTGAAAAAATTGGTGCGGACGGCCGGACTTGAACCGGCACGAGGTTACCCTCGACAGATTTTAAGTCCTCGCCGCAACAAATTAAGCCATTGATATAATTCGATAAATTTAAACAGACAAAAAAGTGTGTAAGAGAGCGTGTAAGGCGCTTAAACAAATTTAATATATGAAGC
>JBCAXE010000062.1:0-13376 GCA_038534195.1 Pseudomonadota bacterium | reverse complement strand
CTACGATGAATGGTTTGCTGGTTAGGCCAACGGAATGCGCCGCTGTTTCAAGGCGATGCAATGGTCTAAATGCGAGACGTATACCCAAAATGCTGGTGAGCAAGGATAACCCTATCGCAATCATCAACAAAGCACTACTGGAAGCACCAAAAATCGCGACTGGCGATGATAACACCGATAAGATAGACCCGTCTTCCATTCGAACCGAGATCTCCAGAGCAGAAATCCCTGTCATTGGTTTAAGGTGATCACGCTGAGTGATCCTGTAAAGCTCTCTGATGCCAATCATACGAAAACGGATATCGCGTTCTCCAATGAAATATTGCGATGGGACTTTCGTGACAAAAGGTCGGCCAAGTAGTCTTGAAGGCGTTGACGTCTCGGGAAATTTTTCCCTGATCAATGCTTTGCGACTAGAGCTTGAAAATGACGATAACAAAATAGGTGTTATGCTTTCTTCAGTACTGTTTTCCAGTAAAAAGACCAATTCAGACGTCGCGCGCGCATGAGGTTCCATAACTGATGGAAACAGCCGAAACACCAACGATGTTTGTAGCATGAATTGCATCAGAACAATGAATAGAAAGAGAGATGTTGCAAGTATCAACGACACCTGCAGAAAAAGGGACCGCTGGAGCAGAGAATTCAATCGCATCATTCCGATACCTTTTCTACCGTTGCAGCAAAGGCATAGCCAAGATTGCGCACTGTTTTAATGAGCTCAGGGCGACGCGTATTGTTCTCTAATTTACTTCGCAGACGACTTATATGCGTATCAATACTGCGATCAAAAGGGTTCGCGGCGGCACCGCGCGAATATTCTAATAATTGGTCACGGCTGAGAATGCGCGGAGCACGCTCTACCAGCGCCAGCAAGACAGCGAACTCACCGGAGGTAAGCTCAACTATGGAACCATCCTCTTGAAGGGTTCGCGTGTCTGGATTGAGGGTGAATTGGTTGAAAGCATAAGAGACTTGTTTGTCATGTTGTGCGATTTGCTCAACTGAGGGTGCGCGCCTCAATATCGTTCGGATACGCGCAATAAGCTCTCGTGGGTTGAATGGTTTTACCAAATAATCATCTGCACCCATTTCAAGACCAATAATGCGATCAATGTCATCCCCCATAGCTGAGAGCATAAAAATGGGGATAGTGGAATCCTGGCGCAAGCGACGACAAAAGCTCACGCCATCTTCACCCGGCATCATCACATCAAGAACGATGAGGTCAATTTGATGCTCGTTAAGACTTGCTTCAGCCGCGCTCACTGAATTGGCAGAGTATACGCGCATATGATGGCGCTCGAGCAACTCAGCAACGAGCTCAACGGTCTTTTGTTCATCATCGACGACGAGAATCTGCGGTGTATCCATCTGATAATATTAGCGAAGCGCGCCCCGTACGAAAATAGTCGTTTCTTTTCAATTTGTGTCAGCGAGAGCGGAGTTTTAGGGGATTCATCACCCAAATTTGCAAGCCGACTATCGATTGTAACAAACCGTAAAAAAACTCCTCCCTCCCGACAAACGTCCGAAAAATCTGTCCCTCATTTTCATCATCAACACCCTGGCATACTGCCAGTCGCGAATACATTAAACACAAAAGGAACTACAAGATGCCATACAGAATAACCCGAAATTACTCGACTTTGGGCTTTATTATGCTGGCCATGATTTCCACCCATGCAAACGCAGGCCAGCCAACCGCAGAAATGGTCGCAAAACAGATAGAGTTTCTGCAAACGTCAGACGTCAATGGTGATGGTATTCTAGCCCAAGCGGAACTTTCAACGGCGCTTAAGGTACGGTTTGAGCGTATCGATCGAAATGATGATGGCGTGGTTAACATGTCAGATGCTCCAAAATTCGCACGCGGTAAGTTCCAATCCAAGATTAATCCAATTATGGCTGAAAGAGATGCCAATAAAGACGGGAGCCTTACATTTCAGGAATTCTCCGGGCCTGCTTTGGAAAATTTCAAAACAGCTGACAGTGACAATGATGGCCAAGTAGAATTGCAAGCATTGGTCAACGCCCTATCCGCAAAAGCTAACACTCAAGGAGCATAGACATGCCAGAGCCTAAAGGTATGCTCCTATTTTTTGGGATTGTCGCAATTTCTGTTCTGATCGAGATTGTCTTAAGACGGCGATCAGGGGCGGGATATGATTTCAGCGCCATGGGCGCGTCGCTCTTCATCATGGTTGGACAGCAGATTCTAAATCCGCTTATGACCTATGCCCTAACAGGGGCATTACTCTTTGCAGCTTATGCCGTTTCCCCCTTCCAAATGGATCTCGGTAACTGGCAACATTGGGCCATCGCATTTTTCATCGTGGAGTTCACCTATTATTGGCAACACCGCTGGGGGCATACCATTCGTTGGATGTGGGCAAACCATGCAGTGCATCATTCCCCTAATGAAATTGCGTTGCCATCAGCCTTTCGCCTTGGGTGGACATCGCTCATAGCGGGCAGCTGGTTGATCTTAATCCCGCAGGCCTTTTTAGGGGTGCACCCAGTAATGATCGTTACTTTAATGTCTTTGAACCTTCGTTTTCAGTTTTTTCTGCACACAGAGCTCGTCGGTCGATTGGGACCGCTGGAATGGATTTTCAATACACCATCAAACCATCGAGTGCATCACAGTTCTCGACCAGAATATCTCGATAAAAATTTTGGCGGCGTGTTGATGATTTTCGATCACCTGTTCGGAACCTATGCGGCGGAAGTACCGTCAGTAGACATGCGTTATGGTTTAACGGAGCCCATTCATTCCAAAAATCCCTTTGTTATTCTGTTTACTGAGTGGGGAAAGTTATTCCGCGATGTAAGACAAGAGCGGACAGTGAAGGGAGTCCTCACCGCGGCGTTTGGCCGTCCAGGAGCACACCAAGACACGAGCACAGCCTTAAAACAAATTCCGGCTGAGTAAGGGCAAAGGAGTTAACAAATGAAAATGAAGATTGCCCTCTTTCTTTTGCTGCCGTTCGCAATCATTGCGATTGGGGCGATGGCGGCCACCAAACCAGAGAGTAAAGAGGTTTGTGTAAACCAACCCCCTGAACTCGCTGGACAAAATATTGGCTTTGAATTGATTGACGTATTGCGCCGGCAAGCATGGGTTACCACAGATTGGACCCTTGAGGATTATTCAAATTTCTCGCCAGGTCTTGCTTCGCCTGGTTGGACCAAGAATGAGCCCCGTGTGGGGTTTGCGACTAAGACTTCTGTCTTGCGCTCACCATCATGCGATGAGGATGGCCAGTTTACCTATCAAACTCAGTTCGGTCGTACTTTCTTTCATATTGCCGACATCTCGCAAATCGTCCCAACTTATGGTGACAATCGTAAGGTGAAAGCAGCCATCGTCACAAAGTATCACCGACTTCAATTTGATCAGGGTCAGGTTATTTCTGTTCTCCTGTCGCCAGCGGGCGAAGCCTTCATCCGCGTTAATAGGCCGGTCGAAGTTACTTCACTTGACCCTGAGTTACCACAAGATTGGACCATACAAGAGTTCGTATTGTCTGGTACTTGGCAGGCCGACCTCTTTGGGAAAGTGCAAGTCTTACGACTTGAGAACGGTACTTCTTACCAGGGACCTGTGCGCCTACCAAAAGATAATTCAGCCTAAGGGCTGAAATGCAATTAGCACTTAACACAGCGGGCAATCATCATGATCGCACCGCCTTCAAAAAATCACTGAAAAACATCTGATTGTTCACTCTATTCTTGATGAAGGAATCGTCAAAATGCGTCTATATGCTCTGTGTACCCTTATATTTGTTTCAACACCCGTCTTAGTGCAAACCGCTCACGCCGAAGGAGAGAAAGAAGAGCGCAAACGCCTGTCGTTATCAACATTCGTCTCGGTCACCAATACGCCCGTACGTATTGACTCTATTGACGTTGATGTTCCAGATGCCCCTTTTGTGGACTCTCTTGATGTCTCTATCGGTGACGAGGTCGACATATCGAATACCGCATTCGGCGTATCGGCAAGATATTTCGTCTTACCATTTCTTGAGATATCGGCGAGTGGTAGCTACGTCACAACACAATCAAATAGTGAGATACAATTGGCCGGGACATTCTCTGAGGATGCACTGCTCTTTGAAGGCGACTTTGACCTTACTGTAAACAGTGAAGTTGAGAGTGATGGCTTCGGTTTTAACACTGGCGCCGCTGTTTATGTGCCAATCGCAAAAATCGGGAACACGCCCGTTATCGCACGAGCAAGCGCACAATTTGGGTTTGCTGACCTTAGCGCGATTGATACCCAAACAATAACGGCAAATTTCTCTTTCATCCGCCAACAAAAGCTATTTGGCAAAGATTTAAACCTCGCTCTAGGCTCAACCTATATCGAGATTGACCGTGAAACAGAACTTACAACGGTCATAGGGCCGAGTAACGCCAATGTTTTACTGGCACAATCCATAGACCAGCCATGGAGCCTCACATCAAGCGTGAGTGTACCAATCAATGAACGTTTCAACGCGACATTCAGCAGCGTGAATAACTTTGACGGCCTGCGATCTTTTATATTTCAAGTCTCGGTACGCTATTAAGCGGCAGGCTCGCTAATCGAAAATACAAGAACAATCCCTCGCGAGTTTAAACGGCAAAGTTAAAGGCATAATCTCTCTACAAATCGGACGTTCACCGGCGAAATCCTTATGTCCATTAAGGGCCAAGAATTGCCAGGTCACACCCCAATATCTAATGTCGCCTTTTGCGCGCATCACCGACAATCGAGGAAACGGCAAAGCTTGCGAAAAGCAATGATCGAAAGAACGCGGGGCGTGGCCTTTAAATGACGGACCTTTCGGCTCCAGCGACGCAACATAAAGCGCCAGCAGAGCAAACGCAGTTAATTGAGCAACGGCGCCAGGTTGACGCCGTACTTCTCCAACTCAACACGCTTCTCGTTTAGCGCCCGGTTTGCAACGTCTCGTGCGGCGACTTCCAGAAGTTCCGCGTCGCAATCGGTGATTTTCAGATTGGTCGGAATATTCCGGAGATGCTCGCTGATGGCGGCCCGTCCGCCGTCGCGCGCGCCGCAAGCGGCCGGCCAATCGTCGATTATTGCGTCAGTATACGTTATTTTTATGGTCAAGAAGTCGATGTCGGCGTCTCCGCGGAGCTTGTTAAGCGCAACCTCTCGGTAAGCCTGAGCGCGTTTGCCGACGATATCGACAACGCGGCCGGGGTCGGTCGTCCAGAGTTTCAGGTTGCGCAGTTGCATCATGGATGTCGTCGGCGTGCTTCTCCCGGCGTCGATTGAGAAGATGACGACGCGTTCTATCTCGACGCCGTTGGTATCCGCCCGTAGCGCAAAATCCTCGATTGTCTCCACGCCTGTGTTATCCAGGATGCCGCCGTCACCAAGGTGCCAATATTGCGGGTCGCCGCTGGCGCATCCGCCCGGCATTTCAAATGTGGCGGGTCCGAGCAGGGGCGGGAAGCCTGCTGATATCGCAACAGCGAGCGCGACGGAAAAATCCGAGGGCACAGGACGCGTGCATCCCGGCTGAGAAAATGTCGCTGTACGAAGCGTTTCGTTAGAAAACTGTTGGACGTCGCTTTCTTCTTCAGGGATCGCGACATTTGAAAAAACGAAGCGCCGGCCGTCGTCGTAACGGGCCCCGTTGATCAACAAAATGGGCGATGGCGGCAAGTCGCCAAATACGGCGCCGTCGATAATCTTGTCATCCAGGGCGTCTTGAAGAGATGACAAACGACGGGTCGGACTTGAAATCCGCCCCGGTTTGCCGATCTGCCGAAACGTCATGCCTTTCAGAAAATTGTGCCGCATGGCCGTCTTGAAAGCGGTGAAGCTTTCGCTGGAACATGGTTGGGCAGGATCGGTCGGCGCGCAGGGCGTCGGCTTTTTGAGGGCGTAATAGGCGGCGGCGAACCCGCCGCCCGAAACGCTCGATAAATATGTCGCCTGCTGCATCACGCCGGCTTCGGCGAGAACCTCAAGCGCTGCTGCGCCGAACACGGACGCACGCGATCCACCGCCTGAAAGGGCGACGCCGACAACTTCCGGTTTTTCAAATTCAACTTTGGCGGACGTATCGGAGGCGACGGCGGCTTTCTCATTCCATGTGTAATGGATTCTGTCCGGCAAATAGAACGCGCACCCTGTCGTCAAGAGCGCAGAGGCCAGACCCGCAATCAAGCGAAAGCGCCGAAACATGCCCCTCAAATCCCCTTTGATCCCCGAAACCGGGAGATGATGACGGACGGCCTGAGGGTTGTCCAGCCCGCAGTCTCAATTGTTCGCCCGCAATTATCTTCTCGAGATTAGGGCATGTCGAGCGTATTCCTATTATCACTCGAACTTTACGGCTGCTTCTGCCTGTGTTTCCGCCGATCAGGTGTCGGAACTAATTGCCTGTTACCGGAGATCATCAGAATTCGTCATCTTAAAAATGGTCAATAGCGTTATTTGAGCGCCATTCGTATGCTTACCATCTTTTGAGACGCGAGGCTGACGCAATGTTTTTTTTGCATGCATCCCTAATCAGAGCATTTATCGTCATCAAGGCATGCGCCAGGCCCGAGACCCTGTAGGCAGCGGACAAAATTCGCATAACCCGTCGACGTCTTGTCGGTCGCATTATAATAATCCGCCCGGAAAGATTTATTGCCGCTTACGTAAATATAGCGGCGTTCGCCTGGCTTGAGGAGATTTGCTGAGTTGCCGGGTCCTGAACCTGGATCAACAACATTAGTGTCCACGCGCGCATAACGGCCATCAGTTACGTCGTAACAGGTGTAAGGCGTATAGATCCATTTCTGCGCCCATACCTTTCCGCGCACAACGATCCCGAATGGAAGTTAAAGCACGGAACATCGTGTTCCGCCCGTAGGGCGGACGTGCAATTCCGCGAATCAGCTGTCGGCAATTGGCGACAATCCTCCTCACGCAAGCCAACAGTCGTCACGCCCGTGTTTGCGCGTCCGGTGAAGTCAGCCTACTTTCGCGCGATGACTGCTGATCCGTCGATTGTCTGGCCTGTGGCCCGTCCGTTCGTGCAGCCGCGCAAGGCGGTCGCCGCCGATATCGACGACTTCAATCATGTGAACAATGTCCGCTATATCGATTGGGCGATGGAGACGGCGTGGGCGCACTCAAACGCGCTTGGCTTCACGATGGAAGACTATAAGCGGATCGGCGTCGGGTGCGTCGTGTGGAACCATAATTTCGATTATAAAGCGCCGGTTCTGGAAGGCGACGAAGTGTTGATCGCCACCTGGATTGGGAGCAATGACGGGCGGCTGCGTCTCACGCGCTGTTTTGAAATGCGCCGCGCGGACGACGGCGCGCTTTGCTTCTCTGGCGAAACGCTTTTTGTTACCATCGATATGGCGTCAGGCAAGCCCGTGCGGATGCCGCCGAGTTTTGTCGAAGCGTATAAGCCGACCGTATAAGGAGGAAAAAAATGCCGTCATTCGACGTGGTTTCCGAAATCGATCTCGCCGAGGCCGAGAACGCCGTACAAAACGTCATGCGCGAGATCGGCACGCGCTATGATTTCAAGGGATCGAAGTCGAACGTTGAAATCAAGGACGGCGTCATCACGATCAACGCCGATGATGATATGAAGCTGCGCCAGATGCATGAGATTCTCCAAGGCAATATGCAAAAGCGCGGCATTGAACCGGGCTCGCTCGATTATCAGAAAGAAGAACCGGCCGCCGGTCAGTCCGTGCGCCAGAACGTGCTCCTGAAAGAGGGCATTGCGAAAGACCTCGCCAAGGATCTGGTGAAGAAAATCAAGAGCGAAAAATTCAAAGTGCAGGTGGCGATCCAGGGCGAGGAGCTGCGCGTCACAGGCAAAAAGCGCGACGACCTGCAGGCGGTCATCGCGTTTTTGAAGGGGCTCAAAATCGACCAGCCCCTGCAATATAAAAATTTCCGGGACTGATGGGCCAGCGGCGCGTCGCCGTCAATCAATCACTGCGAGATCGTGGCCGCCGCGGGGCAGGGGGATGCGCGCGCCGGTCTCGGTCAGGCGGCGGTTATCGCCGTCGCCGTCGATCCGGAAGAAGGTGATCCATCCGTCCGAGCGCGGCTTATTGTGGTCCTGATAAACGATCGCGGCGATGCGGTCGCCGTCGGCGTCGAAGACGGCGTCTTCCGGCAGGACGCCGCGAAAGCGGACGGGCTTGCCGAGCGTTTTGAGCGCGCCTGTCGCAGGATCGACGGAGACGAGCGACAGGCTCGAGGCGCTGCGTCCACGGAATATCGACATGGCGCCGCCGGGCAGGTAGGTGCGTTCCATGTTAACGGCGACGAGCAAGTCGCCAGTGCGGTTTAGGTCAAATGCTTCCGGGCTTTTTGACACGCGCGCTTTCGACGTCACGCCGCGCGCCGAGCCGTCTGGCGCAAGGGCGAACGACAGGATGGCGCCCGCTTTGTTAAAGACCGCGTCGAGCGGGCGCGGCCCCCAGGCTACATCTGAGACCAGAAGATACGCGCCCGACGCGGTCCAACGCGCCACAGACAGCCAGCTCTTGGTCTGCGTGGGCGTTTCGGCTTTGGCGGCGACAGGAACACCGTCCGTATCAAGATCGAAACGCACGAGCGTGACGGCGCGGTTGTTCAGAACCACGCCAGCGGCCGCGCCGCTGGGGTGAACCACGGCATAGGTCGCGCCTTCATCATTTTCCGCATCGGTATAAGTGGGCGCCGCAAGGTCGAAAATGCGCACGGCGCCGATCCCATCGTCGGTGATCGGCGCGACCGCGAGTTCGCCCTTGGCGTCGCCGCAGGCGATCAGCGCCCATTTATTGTCGGGCGATAAATCAATCGAAAGCGGCTTTTCGCAGACGCGCGCGGCATTCAGCGTTTCACTGGTTTGCGTTGAAATGATGGTGAGCGCGTCATGGAGCGGGAAGGCTTCGAAGACGCCGCCTTTGACCTTGTCGACCGAGCGGGCCATGCCCTTGCGGCTGGAGATCACAAACGCGCGACGTCCGTCGTTTGAAACGGCCATCGAGCCCGGCCAGCCCATCACCGTATTTGGAACCGCCGTGGGGGAATATCGCACGCCGCCGTCGTCTTTGCCGATCACCGCGACGAGATCTTTTGCGTCGCCGATGGGGTAGAGCTTGCCGTCGGCGTAGGCGGTGGCGGACATGTCGCCGTCGATCAGAGCGAGAAGGCGCGCGCCGTCCCATCCCTCAGGCAGGGCCGCGTCGCGCGCTGGCTGGGCGCTGGCGTTTGTCGATAAGAAAAGAGCGGCGAACAGGCTAGCGAGGCGGACCATCGAATTCTCCATGCGCGTGACGCGTTAAATAGTACGAATGAAGTATAGTACGATAATCGTATTATTCAAGATCAGCGTCGCGCGCCAATATCTGCGCAATCGTCTCCATGTTCGACACAAACGTCTCGCGCTGGTCGCGGGGCAGGGCGTCCAGCATGCGTTTGGCCGTCTCGCGTTCCTCGATGATGATCTGCGCCCGCGCCGCCTCACCTTCGTCGGTCAGAAAGAGGGCGATTGATCGCCGGTCTGCGGCGGGGCGCTCGCGGCGCGCAAGGCCGGAATTCACGAGTCGGTCGGTGAGGCTCGATATCGTGGTCGCGGCGACGCCGAGGGTTTTCGCGAGGGCCTTGCTCTGGCAGCCCGGATTGTCGCCGATAAAATGAAGCGCTGCGATATCGCTCGGATTGCTCCGGAAGCGATCATGCGCGGTGGGAACTTCCGGCTCCATGATTTTTAATACGCGCAAGACCGTGGCGGTGGCGAGCCGCGTGCGTTCAGCTTGTGTCGGCATGGGCGAACTTTAGGGGGCGCTGGCGCCGGCGCGCAACTTCTTTCCGCTCATAGACACGTTTGGCGACCTGCGCTAACCAGAAGGCCAAGAGAGGAAGACGCCATGGCCGATATCGACGCCACCCTGCTGGAGATCATAAAGGAGCACGCCGTCGGTCTGGCCGGCGAGCCGTCCCGCGAGACGCCCATCGGCGATCTTGGGATCGATTCTTTCGCGATCGTCGAAATCATCTATGAGGTCGAAGAAAAGCTCTCGATTGAGGTGCCGTTCAACGCCAACGAAAACCCGCTTGGCGATATGAAGACCGTGGGCGATCTGATCGACGCGGTTAAAGATCTCGCGTCAAAGGCCTAGGCGCGTGACCCGGCGCGTCGTCGTAACGGGCATGGGCGCGATCTGCGCCAGCGGCGGCTCGGTCACAGAATTCCGCGAAAATCTTCAAAACGGCGTTTGCGGCATTGAGACCAAAACTGTGTCGGCGGGCGACGGGCTCGACTACACCGGTCCAATGGCGCCGATCAAAGATTTCGCGTCGCGCGCGCAAGACCTCGGCCGCGATATGGCGCGGGCGGATCACTTCACGCAGTTCGCGGCGATCGCCGCCGATGAAGCGATCGCCGACAGCGGCCTTGAAATCAATGAGGTGCTGAGCCCGCGCGCGGCGGCGATCATCGGCACCGGCATCGGCGGTCAGCTCGCCATGGACACGGCCTATGTGGGCATGTTGAGCAAGGGACGCCGGCCCCATCCGCTCACGATTTTGAAGACGATCCCCAATGCGGCGGCAAGCCAGGTGTCGATCCGCCACGGATTGCGCGGCCCGGCGTTCGCCGTCTCTTCAGCGTGCGCCTCGGGGGCGCATGCGATCGGCGTGTGCGCTGATATCATCCGTGCGGGGAGGGCCGATGTGGGGCTCGCTGGGGCGTCGGAAGCGGTCCTCACCTATGGCGCGCTTGAAGCCTGGAAGGCGATGCACATCATGTCCGATGAGTTGTGCCGGCCGTTTTCAAAGAACCGCAAGGGGCTCGTCATCGGCGAGGGCGCGGGACTTTTGGTGCTAGAGGAGTATGGGCACGCGAAGCGCCGCGGCGCCGATATCTATGCGGAGCTGGTGGGCTTCGGCATGAACGCCGACGGCAAGGACATGATCAATCCCGACCCTGACGGGGCCGCCGGCGCCATGCGGGTCGCGCTTGAGGGCGTCGCCATTGACGATGTGGCGCGGGTCTATGTGAACGCCCACGGCACGGGCACGCTCCTGAATGACCCGACCGAGACGAAAGCGATCCGCGCTGTCTTCGGCGCCGACGCCGACAAGCTGGCGGTGTCGTCGACGAAATCGATGCATGGGCATCTTCTGGGCGCGGCGGGCGGCGTTGAGGCCATTGCGTCGATCCTCGCGCTGCGCGACGGGATCGCGCCGCCCACGGTGAATTTCGATGCGCCGGACCCTGAGTGCGACCTTGACGTCACGCCCAATGAGGCGCGCGCCCGCCCGCTCGATATAGCGATTTCCAATTCCTTCGCATTCGGGGGCTTAAACGCTGTTCTAACCTTTCAGCGGCTACGCTGACGGTCCGGGGATCGAAAGGTCATGCAGAGGCGTCAGATGATAAATATTGCTTTTGTAGCGCTTGGCGTCGTCTTCGCCGGTTTAACGATTTGGCATTTTACAAAAAAGCCGCGTACGGACCGCGACTGGTCGCCGCCGCTGGCGGAGGTCGCTGTCTTTGAAGAAACGGCGCCCTACCAATATCAGCTGAAGAACGTTCGCGCCTGGGAATATGGTCTCGAAGGCGCGCTTCGCAAGGCGTGGCTTTCGCAAGAGGTCAACGCCGAACAGCTAAGCGAAATTTGGTTTTTCGTAGAGCCGTTCACCGGCAATCCGCTTTTTGCGCACAGTTTTCTCTCCTTCGTGTTTGAAGACGAAGCGGGCGTGCGTCAGACGTTGAGCGTCTCCGTCGAAGCGCGCAAGGAAGCCAACGAGCCTTATTCGGCGGTGAAAGGCGCCTTCCGCACCTATGAGCTGCTTTATGTGTGGTCGACGGAAAAAGATATTCTGACGCGTATCGCCGTGAAGCTCGATCATCCGCTTTACGCTTACAAGCTCGATCTCGACCGCGACAAGGCGATGATCATCTTTGACCATTTTGTTCAGCGAACGAACGATCTCGCGACGCGGCCGCGCTTTTACAACACGCTCCACTCAAACTGCACCAATGAGCTGGCGAAGGCCGTCAACGATGCGTTCCCCGGCGCCTTGCCGTGGCACCGTTCCTGGGTGGCGACAGGGCGGTCGGCGAAATGGCTCCATAAGCTTGGCTTTATCGGCGACGAGCACACAAGCTTTGCGTCCATCACCGCCAAAGCCGACATCCAGCCCTTCGTGAAAACGCACGCTGGCGAGGACGCCGACGATTTTGACGATCTTTGGCGCCGCTCCATGGCCGGGGGCGTGCGCTAACGCTTTCATTCGCCGCGCGCGGGCGGCTTCACCCGATTGGCAAAAACCTTGAAAAATGCTCTTGACGGACAAAGCACTTTAAAATATAAAGTAATTGTCATTCATAAGTAGTAAGATCGAAAGGAGCTGGATATGGGCACGACAAAGGGAACGAGCCTTAAACGCATGTTGGTCACCGGCGCCGCGCTGACGGCCATGATGGCGACGGCGGGCGTGGCGCTCGCGGGCGATGTGACCGTGACGCTTATGGGCGTGGAGAAGGCGTCAGGGCCGCTCTATGTGAGCCTGCAGACGGAAGAGCAATTCATGCTGGAAGAAGCGGCGTACGGGGAAAAACTTGACGACCCGAAGGCTGGCGCAACCTCGGTGATCATCGCCGATGTGGAAGACGGGGACTATTCCGTGTCCGTCTGGCACGATATTGACGGCGACGGCGTCTTTGATCGCAATGAATACGGCATACCGCTCGACGGATGGGCGATGTCAGGGGACCTGTCGATGCAGCGCCCGCCGACCTTTGAAGAAACCCGCATTTCCGTGAAGGGCGGCGCCGAGTTGACGCTCGATATGGTCTATGCGCCGAAATAAACTGCGTTGATGATCCGAATAGAAGAGCGCTCCCGCGGGAGCGCTTTTTTATGTCAGGCCGCGGCCTTGTCTTTGCTCGCGAATGGCTTATGAATCCGTAAGCGGATGAACACGAAGACGCCCATCATGGCGGCAATGCCGAGATAGCGCACAAGATAGAGCCCGAGATCGGCGAGGAACGTCTGAAAAAGAGCGCCGATCGAGGCGTAGATCGAGTGAATATCCGCGCCCGCCGCCGCTTGTCCGCCGATCGGCCAGATCACGCGGTCAATCACAAGCCCCCAGAACGCCAGCATCCAGAGGGGGCGCTTTTTTGAAACGAACATCGCCAGCAGAAACGAAAGCAAGACCGCGCGCCAGATATCGGTGCCGGAAAAGCCGAGACTGAAAATATATTCAAGGTCCTTCATGGCGGATCTCCTGCGATTGCATCCCCCGAAATCCAATACGGCCCATGATGGTTAACAGCTGGTAAAGATTAGCGGCTGGTAGTGGTGGAATCGGAGTGGAGAGGGCGCGGTTTTGG
>JBCAXE010000061.1:0-13898 GCA_038534195.1 Pseudomonadota bacterium | reverse complement strand
CTCAATACGCCGCAATAGCCCGGCCGATATGCGTTCACTCGGGCTGAATTAAGTGACCACAAAGCCGGAGGGCCTTTTGTTTCTTGGCATTGACATCGGCACGTCCGGGGTGAAGGCGGTCGCCATGACCGCCGATGGCGTGGTCGCAGAAACCGCGACGACGGCGCTTGCGATTTCTCGCCCGAATGAAAACTGGTCGGAACAAGACCCGTCGGACTGGTGGCGCGCAACGCAAGACACGATCTTAAAGCTTTCCGCCAAAACGCGCAGCGCTATTCAAGGCGTCGGCCTTTCCGGGCAGATGCACGGCGCAACGTTCCTAGAGCGCGATGGGCGCGTCTTACGGCCTGCAATCCTGTGGAATGACGGGCGTAGCGTAACCGAAGGCCGGGATCTCCAAACGCGCTATCCGGCGTTTCTCGAAAAGACCGGCAATTTGGTGATGCCGGGCTTCACAGCGCCAAAAGTCGAGTGGGTGCGGCGCCATGAGCCGGATATCTTCGGTAAAATCGATAAAGTCCTTCTGCCTAAAGACTATGTTCGCTATCGCCTCTGCGGCGATTTCGCGTCAGATATGTCTGACAGCGCGGGGACCTTATGGCTCGATGTGGGCAAGCGCGCGTGGGCGGAAGATTTGCTCGCGGCTTGCGGGCTCAACCTGTCGCAGATGCCGCGACTTTACGAGGGCGTCGAGCAAACCGGTCAAATGCGGGTGGACGTCGCACAATCGCTTGGTATGAAGCCCACGCCCATTGTCGCTGGCGGCGGCGATAACGCCGCCGGCGCGGTTGCGGTGGGCGCCGTCGACGCCGGCCAGTCCCTACTTTCGCTTGGAACATCCGGCGTCATCTTCACAGCGACCGAGACGTATCGCGCAAACCCCGCCTCGGCCGTTCACTCTTTTTGCCATGCGCTCCCGGAGCGTTGGCATTTGATGTCCGTGATCTTAAGCGCCGCCAGTTGCCTTGAATGGGGCCGGCGCATTACAGGAAACCAGTCGGTCACTGAGTTTATAAGACCCGCTGAAACGCGAGCGCCCACCGACACCACGCCGATCTTCCTCCCTTACCTCTCTGGCGAAAGGACGCCGCATAATAACCCGCATGCACGCGGCGCCTTTTTCGGTCTCTCCCATGACACGGGCCCGGCCCAAATAGCGCAAGCAATTATGGAAGGCGTCGCATTTGCTTTGGCCGACGGCGTTGACGCGCTAAGCGCAGCGGACGCTCACATTGATGCGCTCACAGTTATCGGCGGCGGCGCACAGTCAGCCCATTGGGGAAAGGTGCTCGCCGCTGCGCTCGGAAAGCGCCTCATCTATCGCGACGGCGCCGACGTGGGGCCTGCGCTTGGGGCCGCGCGTCTCGCGGCCTATGGCGTTCTCGGCGGCGACATGGCCGACACATTCGCACCCCCGCCTGTCTTACGCGAAATCGAGCCCGACCCCACGTTGAGCAATCATTATGCGGAGAAACGCGCTCAATTCGCCGCTCTCTACCGAACCCTGAAACCGCTATTCGATGGAGCCTCGTATGCCTGAGAATGACAACATCCGTCACCACGGCGAATTCTTTCCCGACATTGAGACAATTCGTTTTGAAGGACCTGATACTGAAACGCCCCTCGCCTACCGCTATTATGACAAGACCCGGACGGTGTTGGGGAAAACCATGGCGGACCATCTGCGGCTTGCGGTCTGCTACTGGCACAGTTTCTGTTGGGACGGTTTTGATATTTTCGGCGCAGGCGTTTTCAATCGGCCATGGTATGCGGCGACCAACGAACGCGAAGCGGCTGATCAGAAAATGGCGGCGGCGTTTGAGTTTATCGAAAAGCTCGACGTTCCGTTTTATTGCTTCCATGATGTGGATGTTGTCGAGCCGTCGCCGACACCCGACCAATTATCGAATAACTTGAAGCGCGCCGTTGATCATCTGGCGGCGCATCAAGAGCGCTCTGGCAAAAAATTGCTTTGGGGCACGGCCAATCTGTTCAGCAATCCGCGCTATGCGGCCGGCGGCCTCACAAATCCTGATCCGGAAATCGCCGCATGCGCCATCCGTCAGATCAGGGATTGCTTGAACGCAACCCATACCCTCGGCGGGGCCAACTATGTCCTTTGGGGCGGACGCGAGGGCTATGACACCCTATTGAATACGGACCTTTCGCGCGAGCTGGAAAATTTCGGGCGGTTCCTCACCATGGTGGTGGAGCACAAGCACAAAATCGGATTTTGCGGAAAGATCCTGATCGAGCCGAAACCGCACGAGCCGATGTATCATCAATATGATTTTGACACGGCCACGGTTTACGGATTTCTGAAGTGCTTCGATCTCGTCGGCGAAGTCCACGTTAATATCGAGCCTAATCACGCGACGCTCGCCGGGCATAGTTTTGCGCACGAAATCGCACAGGCCGTATCGCTCGGCGTTATGGGGTCGATCGATATTAATTGTGGAAATGTGCAAAATGGATGGGATACGGATCAGTTCAATCTTGACATCCGCGATATCACGCAAGCGTTAATCGAATTGCTGCCTTCAGGCGGGCTCGACACCGGCGGCTTTAACTTCGACGCCAAGGTCCGCCGTCAGAGCAGCGACCTCTGCGATCTCTTTTACGCCCATGTGGGCGGCATTGACGCTCTAGCGCGGGCGCTTTTAAGCGCTGAAAAATTGATCAATGACGGCGCCCTCGCCGACTTTAAGCGCGAGCGTTATGCGGGCTGGGAGACGAAAAGCGGGCGCCGAATGCTTTGCGAAGACGCAAGTCTTGACGCCATCGCTGACGATGCAGCGGCCCGCAAGTTGGACGGACATCACCGCTCCGGCCGGCAGGAATATCTTGAAAGCATCGTCAACCGCGCGCTTGCGTAACGGGAGGGGTCTATGAGCTCGACGACAGAAATTATTAGTCGCATCGCCGCCATCGGCCTTGCGTTGGTCAGTTGCTCGGCCGCCTCCGACACGTCGAGGGGCGATGCGGAAACGCCGTCTGCGGACCTGCAACCAATTTCGGAAATCATTGCGGGCATGACGCTTGAGGAGAAGCTCGCCCAGATCACCTGCATCTGGATGGACAAAACAAAAATTCTCGATGAAAACGGCGACTTTTCTCCATCGAAGATGAAAGCCGCCTTTCCCCATGGCGCCGGGTGCATCGCACGCCCGCAGGACACGATTGGTCTTGAGGGACCCACAGAACGCAAGGACGTGAACGACTCAACGGTCATCCGGCGGTTATCGGCGCGCACGCCAGGCGAAACGGTTGCTCTGACGAACGCAATCCAAAAATGGATGATTGAGGAAACACGCCTCGGCATTCCGACGCTCTTTCATGAGGAAGGACTTCACGGATTTCAGGGGCGCTACGCCACCTCCTTCCCGCAAGCGATCGCACTCGCCAGCACCTTCGACCCGGACTTGATTGAACGCATCTACGGCGTTGTGGCGCGGGAAATCCGTGTGCGGGGCGTCCATCACGTCTTGTCGCCGGTGGTCGATGTGGCGCTTGACCCCCGGTGGGGGCGGATCGAGGAGACCTTCGGCGAAGACCCCTACCTCGTCAGCCGCATCGGCGTCGCCGCCGTACGCGGTTTTCAGGGAGCGGATCATGACGACGTCATTGCCGATGACAAAGTCCTGACGACCTTGAAACATATGACCGGGCACGGCCAACCGGAGTCAGGGATTAACGTCGCCCCGGCGCAGCTTCCCGAGCGTGTGTTGCGAGAGGTGTTCTTTCCGCCTTTTGAAGCCGCCGTCAAAGAAGCTGGCGCTGCGAGCGTGATGGCGAGCTATAATGAAATCGACGGCGTTCCATCGCACGCCAATGACTGGCTCCTCAATGACGTATTACGCGGCGAGTGGGGTTTTGACGGCGTCGTCGTCGCCGACTATTTCGCAATCAACGAATTGCAGCGCCGCCACCGAATTGTGGAAACGCTCGCCGAAGCCGGCGGCCTTGCGCTCACCTCCGGCGTCGACATGGAACTGCCCGATGGCGTCGCTTTCTATGCGTTACGTTCGCTGATTGACGCAGGCGCTCTCGACATGGCGCGCGTCGATCAGGCGGTGGAGCGAGTATTGCGGATGAAGCGGCGCGGCGGCGTCATGACCGACCCGTTTGCGGATGCGTCAGAAGCCGACGCGCTAACCGGCAACGCCGAAGCGAGAGCGCTGGCTCTTAAAGCCGCGCACAAAGCAGCCGTCCTTGTAAAGAATGATGACAAAACGCTCCCCCTTGATCCGTCACGGTTAAAACGCATCGCCGTAATCGGACCGAACAGCGACATCACGGTTCTTGGGGGTTATTCGGATGAACCGCGCCAGACCATCAGCCTGCTTGACGGTTTGAATGCCGCCATAGGCGACACTTTGGAGATCGCGCACGCCAAAGGCGTCGCGCTAACCGACAATCGCTCATGGTGGGACGATGCGGTGGCGCTCGCGGACCCGGACGATAATCAGAAACTGATCGAAGCGGCTGTCGCGACGGCGCGCGGCGCGGACATGATTATCCTCGCCGTCGGCGGAGACGAGTCCACCTCGCGGGAAGCCTGGTCCGAAACCCATCTCGGCGACCGCGACGACATCACACTCATCGGCGAGCAGCGCGCATTGATCGAAGCGTTGGCGGAGACGAATATTCCCATGATCGGCGTGATCATTTCCGGCCGCCCGCTCGCGTTGACTGACGTCGAAGACCATTTCTCTGCAATCCTCTATGCTTGGCTTTTGGGACAAGAAACAGGCGCCGCGCTTTCCGATCTGCTGTTGGGGCGGGTGTCGCCGAGCGGCAAAATGCCGGTGAGCATTCCACGGTCTGTGGGTCAAATTCCAGCCTTTTACTATCACAAACCGACGGCGCGGCGCGGTTACGCCTTCACCGACACAAGCCCGCTCTACGCCTTTGGATATGGGCTTAGCTATTCATCGTTTGATATTTCCGCGCCGACGCTCGCTCAACCGGTCATCACCGCCGACGGAGAGACAAGCGTTAGCGTCACGGTCACGAACACTGGCGCCGTGACCGCGGACGAAATCGTTCAACTCTATATTCGCGACGAGGTCGCCAGCGTAACAAGGCCTGTAAAGGCCTTGAAAGGGTTTCAGCGGGTCACCCTCGCACCGGGCGAGTCGAGAGATGTCTCCTTTCCGATCACGCCGCAATCGCTGGAATTCTACAACCGCGACATGGAGCGCGTCGTTGAACCGGGCGCTTTCGAAATCATGGTGGGCGCCAGTTCCCAATCCCACAAATCCGCAACCCTGCGCGTTCAATAACAAAGACAGCCGAGGCGATAGATCATGATGCAGACGCATACGGATAAAAAGGGAGACGTCGGCTATGTTCTCCTCATCACCCTCGTCGCCACAATCGGCGGATTTCTCTTTGGATATGATAGCGGCGTCATAAACGGTACCGTGAAAGGGTTGCAGACCGCCTTCGGTTCCACGTCGATCGGCACCGGCTTCAGCGTCGCGTCCATGCTCTTGGGGTGCGCGGTCGGCGCCTTTCTGGCGGGGCGGCTCGCTGACCTTTTCGGGCGTCGCACATTATTGCTCGTCTCGGCGGTATTTTTTCTGATCAGCGCTTTCGGTTCCGGGATCGCCGGCTCCACGCTCGCCTTTATCTTCTACCGCGTTCTTGGCGGCCTCGCGGTAGGCGCGGCGAGCGTGATGGCGCCGGCTTATGTGAGCGAAATCGCGCCGCCGCATTTGCGCGGCCGCTTGTCGTCAATCCAACAAGTGGCGATTATCACCGGCCTGACCGGTGCGTTCCTGAGCAACTATTTCATCGCCGGCTCCGCGGGAGAGTCGACTGACAAATTTTGGCTCGGCTATGAGGCCTGGCGCTGGATGTTTTGGGCGGAAGGCCTGCCAGCCACAGTCTTCCTCCTCTGCCTGTTCTTTATTCCCGAAAGCCCGCGCTTTCTCGTCTCAAAACGAAGGAATGACCAGGCGCTCGCAATCCTTGAGCGCCTCTACGGGCGGCAAAAGGGCGCAATGACGCTGGCGGAGATCAACGCCTCGCTAAAAACTGAACGCGCGCCGCGGCTTGCGGACCTGCGCGACCCAAAGACAGGACGCCTTTTCCCGATTGTCTGGGTGGGGATCGGTCTCGCTGTGTTTCAACAATTGGTCGGGATCAATGTGATCTTCTATTACGGCTCCGTGCTCTGGGAATTCGTTGGCTTCACCGAGGAAGATAGCCTACTGACGAATGTAATTATGGGGTCGGTGAGCATTGTCGCCTGCCTTGCCGCGATCGCGCTGATCGATCGGCTCGGCCGAAAACCATTGCTCTTTATCGGATCAATTGGCATGGCGGTAACGCTCGCCATCATGGCGGGCGCCTTTTCGCAAGCCACCGTCACGGAAACGGGCCTCACCCTGTCGCCCGCGCTCGGCCGGACCGCGCTGATATCTGCGGTCGTTTACGTCGCCTTTTTCAATTTCAGTTGGGGGCCCGTGATGTGGGTGTTGTTCGGCGAAATGTTTCCGAACCAATTGCGCGGCTCAGGGCTTGCCGTCAGCGGCTTCGCCCAATGGATCGCGAACTTCGCTATCACCATGACGTTCCCAATCCTTCTGGCGACCACTGGCCTCACAAGCGCTTATGGTTTTTACGCACTATCAGCCTGCATTTCCGCTTGGTTCGTCGTAAAGGCCGTGCACGAAACACGCGGCAAAGCGCTCGAAGAAATGTGAAAACGCGCAGCATCTAACGCGGATCGTATCCGCGGATCAGCAGACAAAAAATCGCCGCGGCGTGATGACTTGATCACCATGCCGCGGCGCACCCCCGCCCTTGGCTTTGCCGAAAAATGGAATGTCCCGCAGCGATCAGGAGGCTGATCGCTGCGATGTGCGTTAGAGACGAGCGCGGACGCGAATGCCGTACGTGCGCGGCGCGTTGAAGAACCGCGTATTATCGAATTGCGTGATAATGATCGCCTGCGGACGTTCAATGTCCGTCAGATTGTTAACATACCCCTCGAGCCGGTACTTGCCTTCGTCGCCGAAAGAGACGCCCGCGCCCATGTCGATCGTGACGTATCCGCCAACCTCGTCATTCAGACGAAGCTCCGGATTAGTCGGATTATTGAAATCCTGACTATTAAAGATGGTCATGAACTGAGAAGAGCGATACCCCAACGAGATCACGCCGTCGATTTGACCGAAACTCGTCGGCCAAGCCTTCGTCAACGATGTGTTTAATTGATGCTTCGGCGTCCGGATAAGGCGGTTGCCTTCAATAGACCGGTTTACCGAGTTCATAGGATCGACGTCTGCCTGGAAACGAGAGTCCTGAATCTCCTGCGAGTTCACAACATTCGCTTCTGGAAGCCAGAGGTAGGTCAAATCCCAGTTAAGATCGCCAGGGAATTGCAGCTTGCTTTCCCACTGGGCGCCATAAATCTCTGCGTCTGATGCGTTAAACGTAAAGCCGACGACTTGACCACCGAGATTGTCGAGAATGTCCGGATCGATCAGGCTGGTATCTATTCCAGTAAAGTCAAGAGCTTGCGCCGTCGATAACAGGGTCGACAATTGTAGATCGTCGTAATCGTAATAGAACGCCGACAGGTTCAGGATCACGCCAATATCGCCGACGCCAAATTCGTTCTTCGATCCGATCTCATATAGGCGCAGGGTTTCAGGACCGTATGTCGGCGCAAGCGTATCTGTGATGAAAGCCTGGGGCGCAGACGTCGCTGGATTGCCGAGATCAAGACCAGCCGTTCCCTCAATATTATCGTTGAAGCCGCCGGACTTATTGCCCGTCGAGACCAATGCATAAAGCAGGTTGTCGTCGCCGGCGTCAAATTCGAGCCGGACACGCCAATCGACGAAATCATTGTCGAGGCGACCGTTCTGCAACGCGAAGGAAGAGTTAAACGGCGCGAGCGTAAACGGAATGCGCCCGTCGAAGATTGGAACAATTGTATTCGTACAATCACCACTGAAAGCGAATTCTACGCCGTCGCAAAGCGGGCGCTGATCGACAGGAATAACCTGAATAGCGTCATCGATCGGTAACATGTTCGGAAAGGCCGCGACAAATCCGTCGCGATCGCCGAATTGGGAGACGCCGTCAAAAAAGAAAGCAAGCGACTCGCCAGGATCAATCGATCCATCAGAATTGGTGTCCGGATTGAAGATTGTCCGACCGAATCCTGCGAATTCAAATCCTTCCGTTCCGAGACCAACGCCGTTTGTAAAACAGCAGCTAAAATTCGGACCGCCGAAACCAAACGCGTAACGCGCATTAATTCCGAAGCGCTCCTTAACATCGTTTGTATACCGAACGCCGCCCGTTAACCGAACACGGTCCGTTAACGAGAAAGTGGCGTCGCCATAGAACGAATAACTTTCCGTATCAGTGGTTTGATTGAATTCAATGCCTTGGAAGAAGGGATTTCGGTCGCCCGTAGAACCAAGGAACGTCCGCTGGTCCTCCCTGAAGTAAAAGCCGCCGACGTTCCATGTCAGCCTGTCCTCAAAGGAGTCGCCATAGAACCTCAGTTCCTGAATGATCGATTCTGAATCTGTGATGAAACGAACGCGAGAGAAGTCATCGAAGGCGCCGACGCCGATATTGTCGAGAGCGCCCGGATAATCAGGTGAAACCGGCGTGATGAATTCATAATCATAAACGAGATCGCGGAATGAACCGATGTATTCGATATTGAACCACTCGCCTTCATATTCGAGCTCGCCCTTAACGCCCCAATGTTCGGTGTCTTCTTCGGGCGTGATGCCGCGGCCGAACACGTTGCGTGGCTCGGTAATGGTCGCAGGATCGATGCCGTTGCCGAGCGGATTGGCGAAGTTAATGCCCGTATAGCCCGTGCCGCGCTGGAAGATGTAATCGCCCGTAACGGTGAACCGAAGACGTTCAGTGGGCTCGATCAGGAACGCACCGCGCACGCCGAAATCGTCAGCCGCTTCGGCGACGCCGACCCCTTCGGCTTCGGATGTGGGAATATCGAGCCCGAGCACCGAACTATCCGGCGTCACGCTGTTCAGGAAACTGTCGCGCTCGCGCCGGAACGCCGCAATACGGAAGGCGGAGTAATCCGTCACAGGCGCGTTGACATATCCTTCAACCGTATACTGATTGAAATTTCCGTATGACGCTTCGACGCCTGCGTCAAAAACGTTGAGACCCGGGGCCCAGGGAATAATATTGACCGACCCGGCCGTCGCGTTGCGGCCGCGAAGCGTGCCCTGCGGCCCAATGTTCACCTCGACGCGTTGAATATCGAAAAACGCTGCGCCGAAACCAGAGGGGCGCGGCACGTAAACGTCATTGAGGTGCGTCGCCGCCGCCGGGTCACCGAGCTCGGTGTTGTTGGAAGAGCCGACGCCGCGAATATAAACTTCGATATTGCCCTGATTGTTGGCGATCGAAACGCCCGGAAGCTTTCCGTCGATGTCGTTGATATTTTGGATGCCGAGCGCCTTCAGATCCTCACCGCTGATCGCTGCGGCGGTGCCTGCATAGTCCTGGAGGCCCTGCTCACGCCGCTCGACCGTGACAACGATCTCATCCGAAAACTCCTCTTCGTTCGGGTCAATCGCCTCTTGCGCCTGCGCGCTCGCCGCGAGAAGCGCTGTATGCGCTACTGCGGATAGGTAAAACATCTTCTTCTTGCCCATCTGTTTCCTCCCGATGACAAGGTTGTCATTTAGGCCCTGATGGTTCGGCTTCGTAATGAATTTGTCAACATGTTACGCAGCGGAAAATACGCCGCACCGCGAGATCGATTTCAGCAAAAATTCGCCTGTGACGGTTTTGCGAGCGGCCAAATGTCAGAGTTACGTGGCTGTGATCGGCGCGAGCGAATTGTTTTCAACCCGCCATATCACCGCATTCAAACGGCTTTTTTTATTTTTTGCGCCGATGGCGGCGGCGCGCAGGATTCGCGCGCCACGATCTTGTGCGCCGCAACAATCCACTCTGACATTTTTGCATCAGGCTGGGAAAAAATTTTGTCGCTCAGGACGCGGACCGAATCCGCCGCCATTTCTTCGAGCGGTTGCGCGACTGTGGTTAAGGCGGGCCAAATCGTCTGCGCGATCGCCACATCGTCGAAGCCGGCGACAGAAACCTGTTCGGGTACGGACAGGCCGAGCTTTCCAGCCGCCATGTAGACGGCGGCGGCCATATCGTCGCTTGCAGAGAAGATCGCCGTGGGTCGATCCTCAGCGCGCAGTAATTGCTCCGCCCCGGCGAGCGCGGTCCGGAAGTCAAACCTTCCCTCGCGCAAGATGTCGGGCCCCGGTCGCGGCAACCCGAACGCTGTGATTGCTTCCTCGTAGCCCTGACGGCGCAAAAGCGACGCAATATGGTCTGGGTGGCCCGAAATATGGGCAATTCGGCGGTGTCCGAGGTCGAGCAGATATTGGGTCATCTCCCGCGCCGCCTTGCGGTCGTCCATGGTCACCGCCGCGGCGCCGGAGGTGGAATGCGAGGGCGAAAAAAGAACGAAATTTACATCAGCGTCATGCAGACACTCCTGGAGCTCAGAGGAATCGCACATGGGCGGCACCAGGATCATGTCTTTAACTTTTGTGCGCGCGAGAAACGCCTCCATCTGCGCGCGCCAGTCAGGACGCTTTTCATCAAAGAGGCCGACCACCAGATAGCGCCCGGCGTCTGAGCACGCCTGCATCATCGCGCGATTAAGGCGAGACTGATAACTGCTGCCGGGATCGCTATAGAGCATGCCGATCGCCGTCGATTTTCCGGATCGCATCTGACGCGCCGCGTCACTCGGACTGTAGCCGAGGCTCGTCATGGCTTCGCGAACGCGGGACCGCGTGGTCTCGCGCACATTCGCCTGGTTGTTCATCACGCGAGAGACGGTCTTGATCGAAACACCCGCCTTCTTCGCCACATCAATGATC
Source organism: Pseudomonadota bacterium (assembly GCA_038534195.1). Lineage (GTDB taxonomy): Bacteria > Pseudomonadota > Alphaproteobacteria > Caulobacterales > Parvularculaceae > JAJFFW01. The sequence continues at coordinate 2,979 of JBCAXE010000061.1, read as the reverse complement.
GTCGCCATCGTCCCGCAACTCACGCATCGCCGCACTGCAATATATCATCATGCGCCGGATCAAATAGCGCTTCTCCGATCACAATAGCGTTGACTTCAGGATGGATCGATAAAAAAATGACAAGGTTGTCTTTTTCTGGCGTTATTCTAATGAGAACCAAGCATAAGAGGGTCTGGCCATGATTTGGAAAACACTGATTGCTGTTAGCGCCGCGATAAACGCTAGCGCGTATGCGCAAGAGGCCACGGACCAGGTAACCGCGGCAGAGGAACCGGCCGCGTCGTCTGGAAGCACGGACCGCGGGGGTTGGACCCTGGTGTGGTCGGACGAATTTGACGGGAACGAAATCGACGACGCCAAATGGTCCCATGAGGTGGATTGCTGGGGCGGCGGCAATGAAGAAAAACAGTGTTACACGGAACGTCCTGAAAATTCCTTTGTCAAAGACGGCAATTTGTCCGTTGTCGCGCGCAGGGAATGGATGCGCGGATCTGCTTTGCCGAGCCATCTTCGCAAAACAACGGAAGACGCGGAACAACTCAAAGTTCAGCCGTTTTCGTCAGCGAAGCTAACAACCAAGGGTAATGCGCAATGGCTCTATGGCCGCGTGGAAGTGCGCGCCAAGCTGCCCGAAGGTCAAGGCACATGGCCGGCGATCTGGATGTTGCCGGCGAATGAAACATATGGCGGCTGGGCCGCCTCCGGCGAAATCGATATTGTGGAAGCGGTAAACCTCGGCGCGCCTTGCCGGTCCTGTAAAGACAAGAAGGAAGACCGAATTTACGGAACACTCCATTTCGGCGGCGAATGGCCGGAAAACTCCTACAAGGGGGATGACACGCACCTCAAGGAAACGCCGGACGGCTTTCATACTTTCGCGGTTGAATGGCGTGAAGGAGAAATTTCCTGGTTCCTCGACGGCGAAAAATATTCCACGTTAACGTCGCGCAACTGGCGCTCATCGACACGAGAGGGGCGCAAACGCAAGCATGCGCCCTTTGACCATCCCTTTTATCTGATCATCAATTTCGCTGTCGGCGGACATCTGGCGGAAGACAAGAACGACCGAGGCGTCAGCGTTGAGGGCTATCCCAAAACCATGCTCGTCGACTGGGTGCGCGTCTATCAGCCCACAAACGATTCAACGCCGGCAGAGTGATGGCCGCTGAAAACTCGAAAACGGCGCCTGAAGATCGTGTGCCGGCGCCGCAGATGCTGGTCTACGGATCGGGCGCATTCGTGAACAATCTTCTCGCCGATTCAATCGGCCGAATGATGATCATTCTCAATATCGGTCTCGGCATGAACCCGGCGCTGGTGGGGCTCCTCAGCGGCCTGCCGCGATTAATGGACGCGCTCACGGACCCCATCATGGGGTACGTCTCCGACAATACAAAGACGCGCTGGGGACGGCGCCGCCCCTACATTTTTGTCGGCGCCATTGCAGTGGGGCTTTGCTTCATGGCGCTTTGGCAATTGCCGGAGGGGCGCAGCGAGAGTTTCTATTTCTGGTATTTTTTAATTGGCTCACTGATTTTCTTTATTGCATACACCGTGTTCGCAACACCGTGGGTTGCGCTCGGCTATGAGATGACGCCGGATTATCATGAACGCACCCGGCTGATGGGCGTTCAGAACTTTATCGGACAACTCGCTTATCTTGTAACGCCTTGGCTCCTCTTCGCGACGCAATACGAACCCCTGTTCGCCAATATGGTCGACGGCGCCGCCGGGCTCGCCATTATTATCGGCCTGTTCGTAATGACAGTCGGCGTGCTGCCGGCGATCTTTCTGCGCGAGCGCCTGAAAGATATCGCGGAAAAGGAATTGGAGGCTCATCACCATGAGGGCGGCTCGCGATTGCAGAGCATTTTCCGTAATATCGCCGACTTTGCAAAAGGGTTTTGGGCCGCCTTGAAGTTCATTCCGTTCCTGAAACTCTGTATCGCGACCTTTCTCGTCTTCAACGGCTTTATCATGATCGCGGCGTTTCAGTCCTACATTATCATCTATTATGTGTTCGCCGGCGACACGGTTGAGGGGGCGAAATACGCCGCCTACGCCGGTACCGCAATGACCGTCTCCACCTTCGCGGTAATCGCCATTGTGACGGCGATTAGCCTGAAAGTTGGGAAACGGCGCGCCTTTGCGATCGCCATGGGCCTTTCGATTCTCGGCTATATCCTCAAATTTTTCAGCTACAATCCGGACTATCCGCTTCTGGTCATCCTGCCGGCGCCCCTGCTCGCCTTTGGATTGGGCGGATTGTTTACGCTAATGCCGTCGATGATGGCCGATGTCGTCGATCTCGACGAATTGGAGACCCATGAGCGGCGCGAGGGCATGTACGGATCCATCTACTGGTGGGTTGTGAAACTCGGCCAAGGCGTCGCCCTCGCCACCGGCGGCGTGTTGTTGAACATGACCGGTTTCGATGTAGCGCTTGGCGGCGAGCAATCTGAACAGACTCTGTTTCTCTTACGCCTGTTCGATGCCGGCATCCCCATCGTCGGGTCCCTGATCGCCATCTGGGCGGTGTTCACCTTCGGGATCACCCAAGAAAAGGCGCGCGAAGTGCGGGCGGCGCTAGAGCGCATTCGCGGCGTCGCCGCCGTCTCATCGCCCGCATGAGGAAGCGCGCAATGATCGCCCAAACCGCCAAAAGACGTCCGTTATGTACAAGAGTATGAGCAATGAACCAGATCCTGAAGTTTGACACGGCCGATGCGCCGAATTGCGCTGACGACAAAATCGAAGAACGCATCGCCGCACTTCTGCGTGAAATGACGCTCCCTGAGAAAATCGGGCAAATGCGCCAGGTCGACGCCACCGGCGAGGCCATTTCACCAGATCTTGCAGACGCCATACGCACAGGCCGCATCGGATCGGTCATCAATCAGGCCTCCCCGGAAATCGTCAATGAGTTGCAACGCATTGCAGTCGAGGAGACGCGCCTTGGCGTTCCCCTCCTCATCGCCC
>JBCAXE010000060.1:0-14219 GCA_038534195.1 Pseudomonadota bacterium | reverse complement strand
GCGCCACATGATCTAGGATCATAAATTGGCCGAGGCTGCGCGCCGATTCGTCCGGTTCGAAAAAGCTGTACACCATCGACAAGCCGTCAGTGAGGCGATCGGTGAGGGCGCAGGCGATCAATCGCTCTTCGCCATTTTCACGGATCGAATATTCGACGATAATTGTGTCGACCGCGGTTTCTTCGACCATCGACGCATAGTCGAGAACGGTCATGTCCGCCATGCCGCCGTCGCCATGGCGTTCTTCGAGATAGCCGCGCAATACGGAGAACTGCTCAGACGTGGCGCGCGGATTGCGAAGGCGGCGGATCACTTCGGCGTTTCGTCCGAGGATGCGCCGGCGCGATTTCGTGACGTGAAATTCCTCCGCGACAATGCGAACCGGAACGCAAGATTGGCACGTGTCGCACGCGGGGAGGTAAATGATGTTCTGTGAACGGCGAAAGCCGCGTCTGGTTAACATCGAGTTTATCGACGGCGCGGCAGCGCCCCCAAGATAGGAGAATACTTTTCGCTCCATTTCCCCATCGATATACGGACAGGGAGCCGGAGCCGTCATATAAAATTCGCCGCCTTCAAGACCCAAGCGGCGCGAAATATCTTCATTACTCATAAAGCAATCCTAGGACTTGAATCTTAGCGGGCGATTAGCGCCGCGGCAACGCTTGTTCCTAAATCCGTCATATCATGCCGATCATTCTGAAATAAATCGGCGCGATGATGGAATAGGCGATCCATGTCACAATGATGAGAGGACCGCCAACGATAATGAAGTCGCGGAATTTATAGTGACCCGGCGTCATCACGAGGAGATTCGTTTGATAAGCGACGGGCGTCGCGAACGAGCAATTGGCGCCGAATATGACGGTCAGCACCAGCACGTGGGGATCGATGCCCGCCTGTTGTGCAGCGCTCACAGCAATTGGCGTGAACAGTACGGCTGTCGCATTGTTCGACAGAACATTCGTCAAGGCTGCGCATAGGATGAAAAAGCCGGAAATCAGCGCGACGATCCCGAAACGACCGGCTGCGCCGGCGAGCCCGTGACCGATCAATTCAGCGCCGCCGGTTTGCTGCAATGCTGCGCCCATCGCGAGGCTGGCCCCGATCAGAAGATAAATGCGCCGGTCGATCGCGCGTGCGGCCTGGCGGATGTTTAAACAGCCCGCCGCAACCATGAGCGTCGCCCCGACAATCGCCGACACAGCGATGGGCACATATCCGGTGGCGGTCGCGCCGACGACGCCTGCGAAGATCAATGCGGCGATGCGCGCGTTTCGCGGGTCGGGCAAGCCTTGCATTGAGCGCTCAAGGATGAGGATATCGCGGTCGGCCCTCAGATTGCGCACGTTCGCAATGTCACCGAGGATCAGCAAGACATCGCCGGCCTCAAGCCTAATCGTGTTCATGCGCGTGCGGATCATGCGGCTGCGCCGTTCAATGCCGAGAATCACGCAATGGGTTTTGAAGTGGAAGCCGATTTGCGAAATAGACTGACCGATCATGCGCGAGCCCGGCGCCACCACTGCTTCGACCATTGTCAGTTGGGGGCGGGCGTTGTTTTCCTCGTCGTCCAATTCCGTTTCGGCCATGACGCCGTCGAGAATTTCAGGATTCGATTTCAGGAGGCTTGTGAGCGCCGACCGCGTCGCTGCAATGATGACGACATCGCCGCTGGCGAATTTGAATTCATCAAACGGCGGTAAGATCGCGCGGTCGCGGCGCTGGACCATTCTCACTGTGATGTCGGGTAGTTGCGGGAATAAACCGGCCACCGGGCCTTCGCCGATCAGCGGATGTCCGCGATTGATCTCGATCTGGGCGATGAACTGTTTGCCGTCGCGTTCAGCCTCGCGCTCTGCGTCGGGGTTCGCGTGCCGCGGCAAGAGATAGCGTCCGATCGTAAATAGATAGACGATGCCAACGCTCGCGAGGGCGAGACCGAGCGGCGTCAATTCGAAAAAACCGATGTCGCTCCCCGGCACCGTGGCGCGATAAGACTCGGCCGCCAACAGATTTGTCGATGATCCAATCACCGTCGTCATGCCGCCGAATATTGAGAGGAACGAAAGGGGCATCATCAGTCGCGATGCGGGAATTTTGCTTTGAGCCGCCATGGCCGCCATGATCGGGATAAACATGACGACAACAGGCGTGTTATTCAAAAATGCGCTGACGACCATAACGAAGAGAAACACGATCGTTACGGTGAGTTTCGGACGTCGGTCGTATGCGCGCAGTAAGTATTCGGTCGGATGCTCAAGGGCGCCCGATTGAAACATCCCCTGGCCGATGATTAACAAGCCGATAATCGCAAACAGCGCCGGACTGGCGAAACCGGCCAGCAGCGACTGGAGAGGAAGCGTCACGTCGCCCGCTTCGTTCACGAGCGGCGCAAAATTGAAAAGCAGCAACAGCGCAACCAGCGCGCCCGCCGAGACGAGCTCAAGGGAAAAACGATCAAGCGCATAGAACAGAACCGCCGCCGCGATGATGGCGAGGGTCATCCACATCTGCCAGGGGGCTGCGGCGGCCAATTCCATCGATCTTTAGCGCTTCTTTTCTGCGTCCAGCGATTTTGACAATTGTGTCGTATTTTCAATGATTGCTGACAAGCGTACAAGCAATAAGTTTTTCAATGTGTTATGGGGCGGGTTCCATTTAAGGGGGGAAGTCCCATATGCCTGATTTGCCTGAAATGAGACTGAATGACTGATCCATACCGCCCCCTGAAGAACGCCTTTGGTCGTTTCGCAACCGGAGTGACCATCGTTTCCTGTAAGCCGGAGGGCGCAGACCCGGTGGCGATCACGGTGAACTCGTTCACGTCCGTGTCGCTTGATCCGTCGCTTGTGCTTTGGTGTCTGGAAACCCGCGCATCGACGTTTGAGGCGTTTATGAGCGCGGATAACTACGCCGTGAGCGTGTTAAGAGCGAGCGGCGAGGGTCTCTCAAACCGCTTCGCTGATCATGCGCCGACGCCGCTCAGCGCTGATGAGCGCGAAGTCTGGATCACCGGCGCGCCAATTCTCAAAGACCGGCTCGCCGCGTTTGACTGCCGCGTCGTGGATCGGCATCGCTCCGGCGACCATGTCATTCTGGTCGGCAAGGTATTGAAGTTCGACGCCCATAATGGCGCGCCGCTCTTATATTTTGCGAGCAACTATGCGGAAGGTCCGGAGGCGGAGTGATGAAAGTCGCATTTCTTGGATTGGGCGTGATGGGCGGTCCGATGGCCGGTCATCTCGTTTCGGCAGGTCACGAGGTTACGGCCTATAACCGAAGCCCTGACAAAGCGAGCGCATGGGCCAACCGATTTGACGGTCATGTGAAATCGACGCCGCAAGAGGCCGTCGCTGGCGCCGAAATCGTTTTCTTATGTCTCGGCGATGATCCTGATGTCGCTGATATCGTCGAAAAAATCGCCGGGGCGGTTTCGAAAGGCGGGGTGATTGTCGATCATACGACAGCGTCGCCCGCGCTGGCGCGGCGATTATATGTCGAGCTGAAAGAGATCGGGATCGGTTTTGTCGATGCGCCCGTATCCGGCGGACAGGCCGGCGCCGAAAACGGCGCTTTGTCAATCATGTGCGGCGGTGATGACGGCGACCTGGCGAAGGCGCGTGCGATCATGCAGGCATACGCATCTCGGATCGTCCATATCGGGCCAGCCGGCCACGGGCAATTATGCAAGGCGGTCAATCAGATTTGCATCGCGGGGCTTTTGCAGGGGCTGTCGGAAGGGGTGCATTTCGCCGCACGGTCCGATCTGAATATTGATCGCGTTCTTGAAGCAATTTCCGGCGGCGCCGCGCAAAGCTGGCAAATGGACAATCGTGCGAAGACGATGGCGTCCGATGAATTCGACTTCGGCTTTGCGGTCGACTGGATGCGCAAGGATCTGCGGATCGCCCTCAATGAAGCCCGCAACAATGGATCTCGCCTTCCGGTCGCGGCGCTTGTCGATCAGTTTTATGCCGATATTCAAGCCATGGACGGCGGCCGTTGGGATACCTCAAGCCTCATAAGGCGCCTAAGCGATGCCGATTAACGCAAGAATGACGCGCAAGCCCGTTAACCTTTCGCCTGCAGAAAGCCTTATTTTAAGCCAGATTACATTACCCAATTCTTAACGTGCCACATTGTAGCCACATTCTGTAACTATATAACATCTCTAAGGGGAGCAAACAGATACAGAAACATCCGGGCGTAGAACGCTCGGCAACGTAAGGGTAACTGGTATGCTTTCTCTCACCGCCACATTGGGGCTTGCAAGCCTAAGCGCGCTTCTGATTTTCATCAGCGGCATTCTGAGGCAGTTGGGCGCGTCTGAAGTGGCGAAGGGACTGATGATTGTGACCGGCGTTGCAATCGTTTCCGCATTTGCAATCACGTATCTGCCCGGATTGTTACTCCCGTAACGGCAACTTCGATTAACTGCGATTCCCGTTTGCGAGCCTGAAAGCAAACAGGCACATTGCGCGCATCATTCATAGTGGAGCGTTGCAATGCTAGCTGTTCAAACCGAACAACCAAAATGGAAAACAGACGATCTTGTTCTTTTCGAGGAAGAGGTCGGAAAGTTTTTCAAGCGCGAACTTTATCCGCACGTGGAGAAGTGGCGCGAGCAAGGCGTCGTGGACCGCTGGGCGTGGGAGAAGGCAGGCGAGGCTGGCCTGTTGTGCGCGTCAATGCCTGAGGAGTTCGGCGGCGCTGGCGGTACGTTTGCGCACGAACAAATTCTGATTGAGCAGCAAATATACGCTGGCGTAGAAGGCTTCGGTATGGGCCTGCACAATTGCATTGTTGCGCCCTACATTGAGCATTACGGCACGCAGGAACAAAAAGAGCGTTGGCTTCCGAAACTTGCGACAGGCGAACTAATCGCAGCGATTGCAATGACGGAACCTGGTACAGGGTCAGATTTGCAGTCGATCAAGACGACCGCATTGAAAGACGGCAACCAGTATGTCGTAAACGGACAAAAAACCTTCATCACAAATGGCCAAACAGCGAATTTCGTTATTGTTGTTTGCAAGACAGATCCGGGTGAAGGCGCCCGAGGCGTGTCGCTGATGGTTGTTGAAACCGACGAAGCGGACGGGTTCAAGCGCGGCAGAAATCTCAAGAAGCTTGGAAACAAAGCACAAGATACATCTGAATTGTTCTTTGACGACGTCCGGATTCCGACAACCAATCTCCTCGGCACTGATGAGGGTCAAGGCTTTTTCCAACTTATGGAGCAATTACCCCAGGAGCGACACCAAATCGCTGTTCAAGGAATGGCTTCGATTGAGCGTGCGCTTGATTTGACCATTGAATATGTGAAGGAGCGTGAAGCGTTCGGGCGACCGATTATCAAATTCCAAAATACGCAATTTGTTCTCGCCGAGTGTAAGGCGAAAGCGACGATGGCGCGTGTTTTTGTGGACGATTGCACCCAACTTCTAATTGATGGAAAGCTGGACGCGACCCGCGCATCAATGTCAAAGATGCTGATCAGCGATCTTGAAAATGAGATTATAGATGAATGCCTCCAGTTATTCGGTGGGTACGGTTATATGGATGAATATCCGATCAGCCGGATGTACGCGGACGCGCGCGTGCAACGCATTTACGGCGGCACGAATGAAATTATGAAACTGTTGATTGCGCGATCACTTTAGCCGTCGCGAGTCCGTTAGAATGGCGCAGGGTATCCAATGAAGCAGATTTTTTTTGCTGGCTTGGCCGTGCTAATGGCGTTGGTCTCGTACCTTCTGTTATGGCCGGTAGAGATTGACCCTCAGCAATGGGAACCGCCGGTTTCAACAGGTTTTGAAGGGCCTTTTGAGCCAAATCAGCGTCTTACCAGCCTTGAGTTGATCTCGCTTGGCGACATTCATGGTCCTGAGGATGTCGTAGCTCGCAGGGAAGGGAATAGCTGGCAGCTTTTTGTCAGCAGTCAGACGGGTGATATCCTTAAGATTGATCCGGAAACGAAGTTCATTGAGAAATTCGCCAAGACTGGCGGTGTTCCTCTCGGCATGGAATTCGACCAATACGGCAATCTCATTGTCGCCGATGCATATAAAGGCTTGTTATCGATCGCGCCTGACGGCTCGGTGTCTGTTCTCACTGATACATTTGAGGGCGCGCCGATTTTGTATGCGGATGACCTCGATATTGATGAAGAGGGCGTCATTTACTTTTCCGATGCATCGACCAAATTTGGGGCGGAGGCGTCGGGGTCGACGATGAATGGTAGCGTCTTCGAAATATTCGAACATGGCCGAACAGGCCGTGTGCTCGCGTACAATCCTGAGACTAATGCGACGACGCTCGTGATGGACGGGCTCAGTTTTGCAAATGGCGTTGCGATCGCGAGCGACGGGCAATCCATCTTGATCAATGAAACCGGCGAATACCGCGTGTTGCGGCGTTTCGTGAAAGGACCGCGCAGCGGCGAGACTGAGATATTATTCGAAAATCTGCCTGGTTTCCCTGACAACATAAATCGCGGCCCCGCGACGGCGAGCGGCGAAGCGACCTATTTTCTCGGTCTCGCCGGGCCGCGCGTCGCGAGTGTGGACGCGCTGGCGGACAAGCCGTTCTTGCGATCAGTGGCTTGGCGATTGCCTGATGCGTTCAAACCAGCGGCGGCGCCATATGGATTTGTGATGCAATTCACGGAAAGCGGCGAAGTCATTGAAACATGGCAGGACCCGGCCGGCGCTTATCCAGTCACTACCGGCGCCTTGGCGCCGGGCGACGGATATCTCTACATCACAAGCCTTGAGGCGCATGATCTCGGTCGCAGGCCTTATCCGTGAGGGGACGCACGGAAGACGGCCTTGCATCGGCGCAAAACGCTGCTATCTAACAAGGCGGAATGCGGGTATAGCACAATGGTAGTGCAGCAGCCTTCCAAGCTGAATATGCGGGTTCGATTCCCGCTACCCGCTCCATTTATCTTCCTGTTGAACGCCTCTTGATTTGCGCCGCCGCATCGCGCTTTATCGCGTCGTGATTTTTGGCGGACAGGGACGAGCATGAGCGAGTATCGAAATCTCTTGAAGGGCGAAACAGGCGATTGGGAAGTCGTTGTCGGGCTCGAGGTCCATGCGCAGGTCTCGTCCAAAGCGAAACTCTTTTCCGGCGCGTCGGCGGCCTATGGCGCTGGCCCCAATGAGAACGTGTCGCTTGTGGACGCGGCGATGCCGGGCATGTTGCCAGTGATCAATAAATACTGCGTCGAGCAGGCCGTGCGAACCGGTCTCGGGCTGAACGCCAAGATCAATTTGTGGTCGCGTTTTGACCGAAAGAACTACTTCTATCCTGACCTGCCGCAAGGTTATCAGATTTCGCAATACAAAGATCCGATTGTTGGCGAAGGCGAAATTGAGATCGAACTTGATGACGGCGAGACGCGAACGATCGGGGTGGAGCGACTGCACCTCGAGCAGGACGCTGGCAAATCAATCCATGATATTTCTCCTTCAGATTCTCATGTAGATTTGAATCGCTCGGGGGTCGCCTTAATGGAGATTGTTTCCAAGCCGGATATGCGTTCCGCTGAAGAGGGCGCGGCGTACTTTTCAAAATTGCGCACCATCGTCCGCTATCTCGGGACCTGCGACGGCAATATGGAAGAAGGGTCTATGCGGGCTGACGTAAACGTTTCGGTGCGCCGGCCGGGGGAAGGGCTTGGCACACGAACAGAAACAAAGAACGTCAATTCCATCCGATACGTGAAGCAAGTCATCGACTTTGAAGCGCGCCGTCAGATCGAAGTTCTTGAGGGCGGCGGCGAAATTGATCAGGAAACGCGCCTCTTCAATGTGGCGACCGGCGAAACGCGAACGATGCGGTCCAAAGAAGATGCGCATGATTATCGCTATTTTCCCGATCCGGATTTGTTACCGCTGGAATTGTCGCAAGCTTGGGTTGATGAAATCAGGTCGGGCCTGCCGGAACTCCCCGACGCAAAGAAACATCGCTTTATGGATGAGTATGGACTGTCAAGCTATGACGCTTCCGTCTTGGCCATGGACAAGGAGAAGGCGGCGTTTTTCGAAGCGGTCGCAATTGGGCGCGACGGGAAGTTGGCGTCAAACTGGGTTACGACGGAACTGTTCGGCGCCTTAAACAAAGAGAACCGGGATATATCCGACTCTCCGGTTAGCGCTGCGCAACTTGGCGCGCTGATTGATCTCATTGCGGATCAAACGATCTCGGGCCGGATCGCCAAACAGGTCTTTGAAATCATGTTTGAGACGGGCGATGATCCGGCGAAGATCGTTGAAGAAAAAGGTCTGAAACAGGTAACGGATACCAGCGCGATTGAGGCCGTGGTAGACGAGATTATTGCGGCTAACCCGAAACAGGTGGAGCAGGTGAGAGAAAAGCCAAAAACCATGGGATGGTTTGTCGGGCAGGTCATGCAGAAGACAGGTGGTAAAGCCAATCCCCAAGCTGTGAACGAGATTTTGAAGAAAAAGCTTGGAGTGTGACGGGCGCAACGCGTATCATTTTCGCGGCTAAGGGCTGGTATGGAGAGAAGTTATGAAACATTTCAGCGTCGGTGCGGTTTTATTGGGAACGCTTTCATTGGGCGCTTGCGCTACGACGGTGTCTCACGAGAAAGCTGACAAGGCCGCCGAACGGTTAGCTGAGTTTGAGGCTACAGGTGAGAGAACGAGTTGCCTCAGCTTGCGGAGGATTACATCGATCACGCCGCTTGATGACAAGACGTTTCTCGTTCGCGCAGGCAATGATTACTACGTGAACAAAGTGTCCGGTCGATGCGCCGGCGCCGACAGCAATTTCAACCGGCTTCAATATCGTCTGAATGTCGCGCAGTTGTGCCGCAACGAGATCGTCACCGTGGTTGATAACACACAGGGTTTCACGGTCGGCTCATGCGGATTGAACGACTTTGAACGGCTTGAGAAAAAAGAGCCGCCCTCCGACGACGCTTCCTAAGGCCGGTTATTCGCACAATCGCTGTGGCTGATAGTAAAACCGCCTTTCCGCCATGGCTTTCTCGCGTAGCGACGCTGCGCGGTGTTTTTTTTGTCTTTTTATTTTATGGCCTCGTCCATGGCGGCGTGACGCTCATCCCCGGCGCTACGCTGGCGCTTGATGACGTAAAGCTCAATGTTCTCACTCAATCCTGGCAGGCTGGCTATCTGCGCGAAAATCCGCCGCTCTTTGAATGGCTCCTAATGCTGACGCAGACCATGGTCGGGCCGACGCTATTCAGCTTCGTCGCGGTCAAATACGCCTTGATGACCGTCACCGGTATATTTGCGTTTTTAATCGGGCGTATGGTGTTTGGCGATCAGCGTTGGGCGGTGCTTGGAGCGTTAGGATTAGTGCTGCTCTATCAGATTGGATGGAATTACCATCAGGCGTTCACCCATAGTCTCGCGCTTATTGCAACGGTCATGGTATTCTGGTGGGCGCTTTTGCGTCTCCTCCGTGAGCCAACGATTTTACAGTATACCACATTGGGGTTTTCAATTGGTCTCGGCATGATCGCGAAATACAGCTTTGCCGGCGCTGTGGCGGCGGCGGTAATTGCGATGATGACCGAACGGGAATATCGTTCCACTATTCTATCGCCAAGAATTTTGATCGCCATTACCGTGGCGGGCCTGGTCATGACCCCGCATATGGTCTGGCTTTCAGCGACAAATCCGGCGGTGGCGAGCGATACGATCGGTCGATTGCGAGGGGAGGAGGCTGCATATCTTGTTCGCCTGGCGCAGGGTGTTCCGGCGGCGATCTGGGCGTTCGTTTCGTTCTATCTTCCCTTCGCCCTTATTGCGGGCGTTTTGTTCGGACGACTGGCCTCAGGCTCTAAACTCGGCCGGCTTGGGCGGTTGTTGCGAAATGCTTCACTTGTTGGGATGGCGGGCGTCTTTCTCGCCGTTATCGCACTCGGTGTTCCGTCCTTACAGGAGCGGTATCTCATTGCATTCTTGTTCCCTGCTTATTTCTGGGTGCTCCTGCTTTTGAAGGAGAGCGAGCCTTCTTCGCGACAAGTCGGGCTTTACGCCGCGAGTGTCGCCATTGTGGCTATTGCGATTGTCAGCGTGCGCCTCGTCCAGACGGCGACGCCCGGTAAACCATTTTGCAGCTCGTGCCGGCAATGGATTCCTTATGAAGCAGTGGCCGATGAACTAAGAAGAGTGGGATTTGAGACCGGGACGCTTGTCGGGTATACGGATCATACGGCTGGAAATCTTAGGCGATTGTTCCCGAAGGCGCGTGTCATCTCATCACATTTGCCGGGGTACACGCCGCCGGGCGGCGCCTTGTCGGAGCCTTGCTATTTTATCTGGTCGCCGTCATTGGCGCAGCCGCCGTCTGAGGCGCTGTTAGCGCGTTTTGATCCGTCAACGACGAGAATGGTGACGGGCGAGTGGCGGCATTTTGCCCGCAAGAAGGGGTGGCGAAAAACGCACTGGTCGATTGCGCAAATCAATCATGACCCTGATCTTGTGCGGGCGCTTTGTAAGCCGGAATTCGCAGGTAACTCAATCGGCCAAGAGGAAAAGAGCCGTATAAAGAGCGAATTATAAGCTTAACCAATCGCTAACAACGCGTAAAAATATGCTTAAACACACGTTTACGTGATGTTAGGCTATAACCTTAAATCTTCTCCATAGCGAAACTGGTCGCGTCGAAAAAATGGCCGGTTCGCCATGCAAGGATGGAGAGGGTTTGAAATGTCAGTAACAGTAAGAGCGTCCGATGTAGCGGGCGCGGAAGCCATCATGTCGGACGAAGACATGTATCGTCTTGGTCTCGAAGCGTCGGTGGCGAGTAATGACACTGAGTTTGATCTCGTAACAGCGCACAAATGGTTCAACCTCGCAGCGCTGCAAGGCAATGTGGAAGCGCGTTCTTACCGCGCGGAGTTGGCGCTGGAAATGACGGCGGAAGAAATCGCCGAAGCGCAGCGCCAGGCGCGGGCTTACCTCGCAACGCATCGCCCGCGGCTACACGGCTAACGAAGCGCCTAGCGCAGGGCGGGGTCCACATTAATCTGACCCCCCGGTTCTTTGAACTTTGAACCGCCGTCGTCGCGCAATTTCGAGCGGGCGTTCTCGATAATTCTGCGCACCTGGATCGGATTGTCGACCGCCGGCAATTTGATGACGCCGACGCCGGTGCCGCGCATGACGAGTTCGCCATAGCCGAAAAAACGTCCCCATATGGATTGATTGAGCGTAATCTCTTCAATCTTGTTGAGGCTCACCTCTTGCGTGTTGCGCGCAATGAGGCCGCGCTTGTAGACGAAGCGATAGGTCGTCACCACGATTTCCGTGGTCCACAAGACGATCAGATGGAATAGCAAGATCAACAAACCGACAAGCGCCGCGCCCGCCGCAAAGGCCCATCCAACGCGCAACTCTGCGAAGTCGACGCCGGACGCGAACTGCAAGAGCGCATAAAGGATCAGCGGCGCAAGGCCGATGACGCACCACAGGACCGGAAAAAAGCTGTAGGTCCAGTTGAAGTTCGCCCGATAGATGATCTCTTCATTGGATGCGAGCGTTTGTTCGACATATCCCGCCATAATGCATTGCCCCGTAATCTGACCGCGTCGCCTTCTATATAGGGTGCGCCGGGCCCGCCGAAAACATCGCCGCCCGTTGAAACGATCACGCGAGCGCGATAAGACGCGCCGCTGTCTCTGATAAGTCACGGCTGCACAACGAAAAGGCGAAGCCCTCCTATGTCCAAATACCAATATATCTACTTCATGCACGGCCTGTCCAAGACCTACACGGGCGGCAAAAAAGTATTGGAAGACATACACTTGCAGTTTTTCCCCGACGCCAAAATCGGGATTGTCGGGGTCAACGGGGCGGGGAAATCGACGCTCTTGCGGATCATGGCCGGCGTCGACCAGGAGTTTAACGGGGAGGCCTATGCGGCGGACGGGGCCAAGGTCGGCTACCTGCCGCAGGAGCCGGAACTCGACACCTCCAAAACGGTTTTCGAAAATGTCATGACCGGGGTCGGCGAGATCAAGGAAAAGATCGACGCCTTTAACGCGGTCTCGGCCGAATTGGGGGAAAACTACACTGACGAGCTGATGGAGAAAATGTCGGCCCTTCAGGAAGAGATCGACGCTGCCGACGGCTGGGATCTCGACAGCAAGGTCGAAATGGCGATGGGCGCGCTGCGCTGCCCGCCGGGCGACTGGCCGGTGGACAATCTCTCCGGCGGTGAAAAGAGGCGGGTGGCGCTTGCAGCGCTTTTGCTCTCCAAGCCCGACCTGTTGTTGCTCGACGAACCGACCAACCATTTGGACGCTGAATCGGTCGCGTGGCTTGAAAATTACTTGCGCGAGTTTCCGGGCGCCGTCGTCCTTGTCACCCACGACCGCTATTTCCTCGACAATGTGACGGGATGGATTCTGGAGCTGGACCGCGGGCGCGGCATTCCCTTTGAGGGCAATTATTCCTCCTGGCTCGATCAGAAAAGCAAACGCATGGCGCAAGAAGCGCGCGAGGAAGCCAATCGCCAGAAATCCCTCGGTCGCGAGCTTGAATGGATCAGCCAATCGCCGAAAGCGCGTCAGGCAAAATCCAAGGCGCGGATCAACGCCTATGACGACTTGCTGGCCCAGGCCGGCAAGGAAGAGGTGGGCACGGCGCAAATTCAGATTCCGCCGGGCCCGCGTCTTGGCGATGTGGTGATCGAGGCGGACCATCTGCGTAAGGCTTTCGGCGAAAAGCTTCTGATCGACGATCTTTCCTTCAAGCTGCCGCCCGGCGGCATTGTCGGCGTCATCGGCCCGAACGGCGCCGGTAAGACGACGCTCTTTAAAATGCTCACCGATAAAGAAGAGCCCGACGGCGGTGCATTGCGCGTGGGCGACACGGTGAAGATGGGCTATGTGGATCAGACCCGCGAAGATCTCGATCCCAATAAGAATGTTTGGGAAGAGATTTCCGGCGGTCTCGATATTATTCAGCTTGGCAAACGCGAAGTGCCGTCCCGCGCCTATGTAGGCTGGTTCAACTTCAAGGGCGGCGACCAGCAAAAGAAAGTCGGCAGCCTGTCGGGCGGCGAGCGCAATCGCGTTCAGCTCGCGAAAATGCTCACCGAAGGCGCGAACCTCTTGCTGCTCGACGAGCCGACGAACGATCTCGACGTGGACACGCTGCGCGAGCTGGAAAGCGCGCTTGAAGTGTTCGCCGGCTGTGCGGTGATCATCTCTCACGATCGCTGGTTCCTTGACCGGATCGCGACGCATATTCTGGCGTTTGAAGGCGACAGCCATGTGGAATGGTTCGAAGGCGGATTTTCGGATTATATGGAAGACAAGAAACGCCGCCTCGGCCCCGACGCGGATGTGCCGAAACGGATCAAGTACAAACCATTGACGCGGTAGGGTCATCATAGCTTACGGCGGTGAAAAGAAACGCCGCCGCCCGAAGACGGGCCCGAACGCCGGTTTGTCGTCGTCCGATGCGTCGCCGCGAACGCCGACGTCGCGTTCAGCCGAACCGGCTACCAAAATCTCCGAATTCCCACGGCTCGGCCGTGGGGTCCACCTTTCGTTCGGGCGTGGCTCTAGCGATTGCGTTTCGCCTGCTACAATCTTTTCTGACGCCGGCATGGACGCCATGGTCAAGCCATGGCGAGTCGGAGGTTGGTTGCTTAAATTCTGTGCATATCGCGAGAGATCAGCTGGATCGTTCAGCGGGTTTTCTTCGGCGCCCAGCATGTCGATGCGCACGCCATCTTCTTGGCCAACTCCACCACTCACTAAACCCGACTCCCCATGGCTCGGCCGTGGGGTCCATCTTTCGTTCGGGCGTGGCTCTGGCGATTGCGTTTCGCCTGCCACAATCTTTTCTGATGCCGGCATGGACGCCATGCCCGCGCGCGAATGCGCGCTTGCTCTTAAGGAGGCCGCCTTCGCGTCATCTTCTTTGTAAGCCGCGTTCGCGGCCGGGCCATGGCGAGTCGGAGGTTTATTGCCGGTGGTTTTTTCGACCGCACCTGTCACCACAATTTCCGATTCCCCACGGCTTGACCGTGGGGTCCATCCATCGTCTGGGAACGGCTCTGTCGATTGCATCGAGTCCCACGCATCGTCCTCCCGCACCGGCTTCGCGCCACTCATTAGAGTTGCCGCCTTCGCGCCGGGAGCACCACCCCGCAACCTTTCAATCACGCGATGCGCCCAGATCGCCCGCGTCATCGCCCTG
>JBCAXE010000059.1:0-14608 GCA_038534195.1 Pseudomonadota bacterium | reverse complement strand
GTAAAACGCACGGCGCTCGCCAGGGTCTGACGATGGATAAAAATTTCATCAAGCGGCGCGGAAAGAAGCTTATCGCCATGCGCAGGCGAGGTTTCCACAAAATACCCCAGCACATTGTTATGCTTGATCTTGAGATTTTTTACCCCGGTCTGATCGCGATATTGCGCCTCAAGCCCGGCGATATGCCGCCGCGACTCATCGCGCAGTACACGGACGGAATCGAGACCCGCATCGTAGCCCTTTGCGATAAAGCCGCCGTCGCGCGCCAACAGCGGCGGCTCATCGCTGAGCGCTTCCTCGAGCTTTTGCAAAAGATCGGAAAAGCCGCCGCTCCCGCGCGCTTCCAGATCCGCGCACGCCGTCGCGATCTCCGCTGGCGCACTCGAAAGCGGCTGCTCGTCAGCCAGAACGCCCGCGAGGTCGCGGGCGATTACAAGACTGTCCCGAACGGCGACAAGATCGCGCGGTCCGCCGCGCTCCAGGGACAAACGCGTCATGGAGCGCGAGACATCCGGCATTTTTCTGAGCGCTGCGCGCGCGCGGTCGCGCAGCGCGCCATCGCGTTCAAACCAGGAAACGGCGTCGAGACGAACGTTGATCAAGGCCGTGTCGAGCAACGGCGCGGAGAGACGTCCAGCGAGAAGCCGTGCGCCCGGCCCGCTCACCGTTCGATTGACGGCGCTGAAGAGCGACCCCTTTCGTTCGCCGGTTTGCGTGCGCAGCAATTCAAGCGACACACGCGTCGCCTGATCAATCGACATGAAAGACGCAGCCTCAGCGCGCCGTGGTGGGCGTAAGGCCGGCGCCCTCCCCACCTGCGTTAGATCGATATAGGCCAACAATGCGCCCAGGGCGGCGAGATCGCCTTTACCGAAACTCCCAAATGCGCTGAGGCTCGCCAGGCGAAACACTTCTTTTAGACGCCGCTCGCCAGCCGCCGACGCGAAAAAACTTTTCGGCTGACGTGTCAACTTTCGGCCGTCGGCTTCCAACTCCTCCAAGAGAGGCGTCGCTGCGTCAGCGTCATCGGCGACAATTATTTCCGAACAGGATAAGGCGGCCACGTCGGCGCCCGCGTCTGCGAGCGTGGTCGCTTTCACATTAAGCTCGCCCGTTGAAATATCGGCCCACGCGATCGACACGTCCGCGCCGCCATGGTGGATTGCGAGCGCGGCCAGATAATTATTCGCGGCGCTGTCGAGCAGCGTATCTTCGGTCAGCGTCCCCGGCGTCACGACGCGCACAATCTCGCGACGCACGACCGACTTCGATCCGCGCTTTTTCGCTTCCGCCGGATCTTCCGTCTGCTCGCAAATAGCGACCTTGAAGCCTTCCTTGATCAACCGCGCCAGATAGGCCTCGTGGGAATGCCACGGGACGCCGCACATGGGGATATCGTCGCCGCCATGTTTCCCGCGCTTCGTCAGCGTGATGTCGAGGGCTGCGGCCGCTTTCACGGCATCGTCGAAAAACAATTCGTAAAAGTCGCCCATGCGATAGAAAAGGAGCGCATCCCCGGCGGTTTCCTTGATCGCAAGATATTGCGCCATCATCGGCGTCAGCGCGGCTGACAGCGGCTTTGGGGTGTCGGGAGATGACGCGTCCATGACGATCCTGATCGGCGAATGAACCCTTATAGAAAAATCACGGGGCTAACGAAACAGGCGGGGGCCGACGCCCGCTTGAACTTTTCAAAAAATAGGCGTCTGGTTTGCGGCGATGATTGTTGAGTACGCAACCCTCGATCTTGGCGACCGGCAAGCGCCTGTGGAAATCCGTGTAAACAGGCGCGCCAAACGGCTCATCCTGAAAGTCGACACGATTCGGGCGCGCGTCATCGTCACCTCGCCGTCAAAGGCGGCGATCCCCGAAGCGATCTCCTTCGCGACCTCGCGCGCCGCGTGGTTGCGCGAGCAGTTGGCCGCAAGCGTCGGCGCACGCCCATTCGTCCCCGGCGCGGAATTTCCCCTCGAAGGCGCGCCGCATATCATCGTCAACGAGGGCGGGCCCCGCTCGCGCATTCGCACTGGCGCGAGCGCTGACGGCCATCCCGCCCTCTTTGTGGGCGGCGACCCCGCCCACACCAATCGCCGGGTCGCTGACTGGCTGAAAAAACGGGCCAGACGAACGCTTACAGAACAGACCGATGACTTTTGCGCGCAACTCGACGTCAAGCGCGGTCCAATTTCTGTTCGGGACACCAAATCGCGATGGGGCTCATGCGCGAGCGACGGCGCGCTTTCTTTTTCATGGCGGCTTATTTTGGCGCCGCCTTGGGTGCTCACCTATGTGGCCGCCCATGAATGCGCTCATCTCATTCACCTCGATCACTCGCCCGCCTATTGGCGCACGCTCGCCACGATTAACGCCGATGCGAGCGCCGCCCGCGCCTGGTTCAGGGAGCATGGCGAGACGCTTTACGGCTACGGGATTAATCAGGAAATGGCCGCCGCCTGACAGCAATTAGTCTTGCTGGCTCAAAATGTCCGCAACAGGATCATTCACCAAGGTCAGCGCAGATCGTGTTTCGGATCGTGTGGCGCTGCGCTTAACGGGGCGCCGCTCGAGCGCGCGGGTCATCATTTCGCGCCAGATGATTGCCGGCGCGTTTCCGCCGGTGACGCCGCCCATAGACCGGTTGTCGTCGCGGCCGACCCAGACAACGGCGACGAGCCCGCCCGCGTGACCGGCGAACCAGGCGTCGCGATTATCTTGCGTCGTGCCCGTCTTGCCGAAGACGTCAACGCCCTCAATGGCGGCCGCGCGCCCGGTCCCCCATGCGGTCACCGCTCTTAACATGTCGTTCATGGCCGCAATGGGAAAGCTGGATGCGGCGACGCCGTCAAAATGCTCTTCATATTGATAAACCGGTTGACGGTCGGCGGTTACAATCCCGGCGACAGCGTGGGGGCGCACGCGATAACCGCCATTGGCGAACGGCGCGTAAGCGCCCGCGAGCATCAGCGGCGAGACGGCGTCAACGCCAAGCGCGAGCGATGGCCCCGCGCTCAACTGCGCCTCCAATCCCATGCGGCGCGCGGTCAGACGCACAGCGTTGCGGCCCGTTCGTTCCTGAAGTCTGATCGCGACGCTATTCAGCGACCGAGCAAGACCTTCTGACAGTGTTACTTCGCCGAAAAATTGGCTGTTGTAATTGTCCGGCGCCCAGTCGCCGATCAAAATCGGCGCATCGAGAACTCTGCTGTCGGGCTGCAAGCCTTGTTCTAATGCGGTGAGAAATACGAAGGGCTTGAACGCCGACCCTGGCTGGCGGCGCGCCTGAACCGCGCGGTTGAATTGACTGACGCCATAATCGCGCCCGCCGCTCATAGCGAGAACAGCGCCTTCCGTATCGAGAATAACGGCGGCGATTTCGATATCATCAGCGAGCGATGCTTTTGTGATCCCTTCGCGCAAACCCTCTTCCAGCGCCTTCTGCATCGCCATATCAAGCGTTGTTCTGATCACGAGGTCTGCATCGAGGCCGCTGCTCAAACGGCGCGCTTCGGACAGGGCGTAGTCTAGAAAATACGGCGCTTTTGCGCGCCGATTACCTGCGAGGACCACCGGCGCGGCAAGCGCGGCGTCCGCAGCCTCGGGCGTCAACATGGCCGCGGCGACCATCGCCTCAATCGCCAGCCTTGCGCGGCGCCCGGCGTCCTTCGGGTTTTGCGTCGGCGCATAACGCGAGGGGGCCTTCAACAGCCCTGCAAGCACCGCCGCTTCGCTGACGGATAAGTCTCGCGCTGGTTTCCCGAAATAACGATGGCTGGCCGCATCGACGCCGTACGCCCCTGCGCCGAAGTAAACGCGGTTTAGATAAAGCGTCAGAATCTCGTCTTTCGTAAACCGGTGCTCTAGCCAGAATGCCAGCATCAATTCCTGGATTTTGCGTTTCATCGTTTTTTCTGAAGAGAGAAAAAGATTCTTCGCCAGCTGCTGGGTGATGGTCGAGCCGCCCTGGCGGACTTCGCCTTCGGCGGCGTTCACGAGAAAAGCACGTCCCACAGAGATCGGGTTGACGCCCACATGATGGCGAAAGTTGCGGTCCTCCAAGGCGAGGATCGCATTCGGCACATGGTTCGGCAGATCGGCGAGACGCACCGGCGCACCGGCGCTTACGCCGTGGATCGGCAACGGCGACCCGTTTGCGGCGAGAAACGTAAGGCGCGCCGCGCGGTCTGTGCGCCAGAGATTGTCAGTTCGCGGCAAGTCCTTAGCGAACCAGGCGAGCCCCAGGCCAAAAAGGATTACGCCTGTG
This sequence comes from Pseudomonadota bacterium, assembly GCA_038534195.1. Taxonomy (GTDB): domain Bacteria; phylum Pseudomonadota; class Alphaproteobacteria; order Caulobacterales; family Parvularculaceae; genus JAJFFW01. The sequence continues at coordinate 10,347 of JBCAXE010000059.1, read as the reverse complement.
AAGATGAAGACGCTCGCTTCAGCGCTATAATGGACGAGCCGCGACAACGCGCCCTTCTTCGCGTACTTCTTCCTCTTGCGCGCGGGCCGCCGTTTGGCCCGTTTCGGCTTTTTTCTCGGGGACGCCATAGGAATGGGATGCGCCCCTGATGGTTAACGGGGCGTAAACGCAGACGTGAGGCCGCCGCCCTCTGTTCATACTGATGAAAAGTCTGTAACCTCTTTAAACAACTAAGAAAATCAGGGGCGGAAATAGAGTGACGATGCAGAGTCCATCGCTGGCGCCGGTCGGCGATGAGAAGGAGGCAGCGATTATCGCCGCTGCGAGAAAGACATTTCTGGCGCGCGGTTTCGATTCGGCCAGCATGGACGCCATCGCGCTCGCCGCCGGCGTCTCCAAACGGACCGTTTATAATCGCTTCCGCTCCAAGGAAGAGTTGTTCGCCGCGGCCATCATGGAAACTTGCCGGCGCGTCCTGCCGTTGGAAGTGGACGCGGCGCCAGGCGACGCGCCCATTGAAGAGTCGATCCGGGACATGGCGATCACATTTTTAACCGGTATCCTCGAACCAGAGGCGCTCGCCCTTCGGCGAATCGCCGCTTTTGAAGCTGCGCGCACACCAGCGCTTGGCAAGAGCTATATGGATCATGGGCCGCGATGGATGGCGAAATCCACTGCGCCGCTGTTGGAACGGATCGCCGCGAACGGCCCCTTCAAGATCGACGATGTAAATGAGGCGGTGTGGCGGATGGGGGCCTTGATCACCGAACCGCTCTATACGGAGGTTCTGATGGGTGAAGCGCCTGCGAACCTTGAAGAAGCGATCCGCCGTCAGGTCGATCGCGGTCTCGACGCCTTTTTCCAGATCTATAAAAAATAATCGGGCGGATCTGCGGTCGATCAGCGCGCCGCTGACGGATCCGGCTCACAAAAAAACCGGCGCTTAACGCGCCGGTTTTCGTTTCGTCGATTTCTAAATCGTTCTTACTGGAACGAGATCGTCACTTCCGAACGACGGTTCAGCGGCTCACGTGTGCCGTCCGGCGTCGGCTTGGCGAGGTTGCTCTCACCAAAGGCGCGCGTCTCAATGCGATCAGCAGCGATGCCGTTCGCGATCAACGCTTCGCGGACAACGCGAGCGCGACGTTCTGAAAGCGCCTGGTTGTAAGCGGAAGAACCGGACGTGTCGGTGTTGCCTGAAACAACAACCGTGTCGACGTCGTTCTCGAGAGCGCGTGAGCTCGCTTCGCGAACGAGGTTCGCCGCTTCCGGCGTCAGGTTCGACTTGTCATAGTCGAAGTAGACGATGAAATTGATCGGATCGAGATCGATGTCAGCTGAGTCGTCGATTTGCGGCGGGCAGTTCGCAGAAACCGGAACGCTAGAGCCGTCCCAGCAATCTTTATACTGCGTTTGAACCGGCGCAGGCGCTGCTGCGCCGAAGTTCCAGCGCAAACCAGCGAAAAGGCTGTGGCTCACATAACCGTTGCGGAATTCGGTGGCGACGCCATTGAGCGTGCCTTCGAATTCAGGCTTCAGCGATGTGAAGTAGCGGTAGGAAAGGTCGAGCGTCAGGTTTTCAGCCAGCGCGAAACCGAGACCAGCGATGCCCTGAAATGCAAGACGCGTCTCGACATCGTCGATCGCCACGGCGAGCGGACCGCCGAAAGCGGTCGGATTAGAGCCGTTAATGTTGGCTCTATAATTTGCGCCGCCCACGCCAAAGCCGGCGTATGGGGTCAGGGCGCTGCCCGTGTCAAAGTCGCGAATAATGTTGATCAGAAGGGAGCGCGCTTTGATCCCGCCTGAAAGCTGGCTCGGGAAGCCTGAAAACCCTTGACCGTCGCCCGCCCAATGACGCACGTCATTGTCGCGGTACGAAAATTCGAGTTCCGTGCGCCAGTTATTGTCGTAAGCGTAGCCAAGCGCCGAGTAGACGCCAATACCGTTGTCGTAATCGGCTTCACTGTCGAACGCTAACGGTCCGCCGATGGACTCAACGTCCCGATCCGGGCCGATATAGGACAAGCCGGCGCCGATTGCGCCGTAAAGGCCTTCGTAAGCGTGCGCAGCAGGCGCGATAGCAATCGTCGCGGCGGCCGCAAATAGAGTTGTTTTCAGTTTCATACTACCCCTCCTCAGGTGAACCATGATGTGACCGCCAGAACCGGTCGTAAATTCCGTCATGCTTGACGTCATTAACGAGTTTGGCCCGTGACTAACAGACATTTTTCAGCAATTCAGCCGAAAGATATAATATCTGGTTAACGTTGTTGCATCAACGCATCGCTCTCTGCAATCGTTCCACAACAATCGGTAAGTTTCGATCCGACCGTTACCAAAATGAGACATTTCGAAAAAGGTGATAAAATCACAGGGAGCTCTCTATGCGTTTGATTTCACTCGCCCCGCTAGCTGCAATTCTATCGGCGCAGACCGCGCCCGCGGCCGCCGAAGACCACGCGGCGATGCTGCATGAACTGGCCGCCGACGTCTCGGCGTCGCGGATTGAAGGCGACATCCGGACGTTGGCGAATTTCGGCACCCGCCACACGCTGTCGGAAACCGAATCAGACACGCGCGGCATTGGCGCAGCGCGGCGCTGGGTGAAGGCGGAATTCGAAAAAATCTCCAAGGAGTGCGGCGGCTGTCTTGAAGTGATTTATGTGAGCGACTTCGTGGAAGGCGAGCGGCGCATTCCCGACCGCACAGATGTGGTCAACGTGGTCGCCATCCAGCGCGGGCGGAGCGATCCGGGTCGCGTCGTCATGATGTCCGGCGATATTGACAGCCGCGTGTCAGACCCGCTCGACGGCGTCTCAGACAGCCCCGGCGCAAACGATAACGCGTCAGGCCTCGCGGGAACCATTGAGGCTGCGCGCGTCCTGTCAAAACACAAATTCGCTGGCACCATCATGTACGCAGGCCTGTCCGGCGAGGAACAAGGCCTCTTTGGCGGAAAGATCGTCGCCGAACATGCGCTGAGCGAAGGGTGGAAAATCAAGGCTGTTCTCAACAATGATATGATCGGCAATATCCGCGGCGTCGACGGGGTGATTGACAATTCATCCGCCCGCGTCTTTTCCGAAGGCACGCGCGCAACAGAAACCGAAGAAGAAGCGCGCCTCAGGCGCTTCACAGGCGGCGAAGTGGATAGCCCCTCGCGCAATATCGCCCGCTATGTTGATCGGATGGCGGACCGATTCATAGAAAATCTTGATGTGATGATGGTCTATCGGCTCGACCGGTTCCGCCGCGGCGGCCACCACCGGCCATTCAACGAAGCCGGCATGCCGGGCGTGCGCATTATGGAGACCCATGAAAACTACACTCAGCAGCATCAGGACTTGCGGGAAGAAGACGGGATCAAATACGGCGATACGATTGAGCATGTGGATTTCGACTATGCGCGCAAGCTCACGGCGCTGAACGTCGTCTCCCTCGCCGGGATGGCCGCCGCCCCGCCCTTCCCGGCGAAAGTCGAGATTGAAGGGGCGGTCTCGCCCTCCACGACGCTCAAATGGGAGAAGCCGACCGGTAGAGCAGCCCGTAATCTCGCCGGGTACAAAATTTATTGGCGGCTTACGGATCAACCCCAATGGACGCACTCACGCTTTGTGGGCGACGTTTCGGAATTCACGCTGGAAAACATCGTGATCGACAATTACTTCTTCGGCGTCGCATCCGTCGCCAAAGACGGCGCGGAAAGCCCTGTGGTGTTCCCCGGACCGGCGGGCAGTTTTGGCGATTAGTCCGGTTTCCAACTACCGCCGGCGCATTCCGAAACGGGAAGCGTTTTACGTCAGCTGTTTAGGCCCCACCCCCAAAAGTCTGCGTTTCATCGGAATAGGTAAGGGTCCGCTTTCGGGCGAAGTCCGGAAGGGATCGGAACGCTGACCGCGCTTTCATCGAAATCTACTTCGAACATGCTGCCGCCGGTGTAGGTGATGGTGTCCGCCACATAGGCGACAAACGGCGACGGCGTCGTCACTGCGCCCGTGCCGGACATAATCAGTTCTTGGTTGGGGAAGTAAAAAACGCCTTCATAGTATATGTCCCCGCCGCCGGAAATGTGGCTTGAACTTAATGGCGTTGCGGAGGGATCAAGAAAAAACACAAAACCAGCGAGCGATCCCGTAGACATTGCGGTGACATCCACGAGCGTGCCGCCGCTGAGATTTACGCCCACATCGACCCCGGTCAAAAAGAAACTCACGCCGTCGCCGTCGATTGAACCGCCGCCGCTCGCACGCAACTCGCCATCCCTGATGATGTAGAGCCCGGGATTAAACGTTACCGTCGCGCCGCCGGAGAATTCAATGCCGCCGCAATAGACGCCTGGATTTAATGTCACCGTGCCGCTGTCGGAATAATTGACATGGTCGCATGCGCCGACAAGCGGCGTCGGCAAAGCCGCAAACGGGTCGTCCTTCGCCGGACAACCGAGAACAGGCGCAGGGCTAATATTTGAAAGGCCTGATTGGACGCCGCCGGTAAAACAATTCATGGACGAATTAATGGATGAACCGCCGGAAAGATTGACCGCAGAAGCATCAGTGGAATTAACCTGGACGCGGCAATTAGTTGCTTCGAACGACGAGCCGCCAGACCCTTCCAGGGCTTTATCGGTCGATGGATTTAGTGCGAGTATGCAGATTGGCGCCCCCCCCTCAGCGGCGACTGCTTGCGATTCAATGCGCAAATCAAACGCGGAAACCCCAAAGAGTTTAGCAAGCGTTGGTTCCAACGTGGCGCCGATATCGACACGAGCCGACCCGAGAGCGGGATTAATTGTGACTTCAGTTGAATCGGTAAGCGTCGCATTTAACGCCTGCGCCTCCAGAATCTGCATGCCTCTGGCTTCGGCGCTCGCTGTTTGTCCATTATCAAGATAATGGCGCAACGAGCCTAACGCGGCGGCGTCGGCCGCCTCCTGCAATTTTGTCGTTTCAAAATTCCGACGCCACGAATCGAGAGCGAGCCCGGCGACTCCGATAATTATTGGAAGAACCAATGCCGTCATAATGGCGACGTTGCCGCTTCTTGATCCGTTGAAATCTTGCATATCGCCTGAAGAATCCGCCACACCGCAAAGTGACCGAACTTCCTTAAATCATTTTTAAGGTCGCGTTCTCACGCTGCCCCTCTCCGCCTCGAATTTGGCCCGCCGCCCGAAAAAGCGGGACGCTTGGAAGGACTCGGCTTAACCGCCGAATCCTTTCTCCGGATCGCATTCATCCGCCTGCGTCTTTCGAAGCTGCGAGTCGCGCGGCGCCTTAAAGGCACGGATGATGTATTATTTTGACACAGTATCTCATCCATCCGGAGGCGCTGACTAAGGGGCGCCGTCGAAGATTCTCAGCATACGTAACACAATACTCGAAATCGTCTGACGCCCTAAGGAAACGCAAATTCTTTGTGCGTTTCCTTCCAGAGATCATACTTCTTCATTGCGTCCTGAAATAGCGGCGCATCAATTAGCGCCGACAGCCATTCGCGAAGCCGGGACCAGTCCTGCGCATCGAACCACGCGGGATCGGCGATCCGGAATTGGCGAACGAACGGAAAGATCGCGATATCGGCGAGCGAGCGCGCCTCACCGAAGAGAAAGCGTGAGCCCTGCAGGCGCGCTTCAAGTTTGCGCAAGAATCTCTCGCCCTCGGCGCGGTGCGCTTCTTTTTCGGCGCCTTCATAGCGGGTTGAATATTTATAGCGGTCGAGATGATGTTTGAACGGTCCGTCATTTTCAGCGATCAGCGCCGACATCTTCTCAAGCGTCGCCGCATCGTTAGGCAACCAATACTCCGGGTCAAAATGATCGAGCGCCCAACGCATGACGTCGAGGCTTTCGTCAATCACGGTCCCGTCTTCCAATTGCAGGACGGGCACGGTGCCCTTGGCCGACGCCGCCAGCATTTCATCCGGTTTGTCGCGTAGTAGAATTTCGCGCAGGCGCACCGGCCGGCCGCTCACCGCAAGCGCCATCCGCGCGCGCATGGCGTAAGGACACCGCCGGAACGAATAGAGGATTGGCGCCGTCACGACATTCCTTTTCGGCGTTGAGGCTTGACGCCGATATGTTTCTCACCGCGCTGGCGCGCGAGCTCGATCTGCTTCTGGCGTTCGGCGAAATCCTTGCGCCGTTCCTCCGTATGCTCACCGATGCAACTCGGGCAGGAAACGCCTTCCACATAATCGGGTGAGCCTTTAGCCGCGGCGTCGAGCGGTCGGCGGCAGGCGTGGCACATATCGTATGTACCGGGCGAAAGATCGTGGGTGACGGAAACGCGATTGTCGAAGACAAAGCACTCGCCCTGCCAGAGGCTTTTTTCTTCCGGCACTTCCTCCAGATATTTCAGAATACCGCCCCTCAGGTGAAAGACCTCTTCAACGCCGATCTCTTTCAAGAGCGCCGTCGATTTTTCACACCGAATACCGCCGGTGCAGAACATGGCGATTTTCTTGTTCTGATGATCGCCATGGAACTTTTGAAACCAGGCGGGAAACTCACGGAAGGATTTCGTCTGCGGATTGATCGCCCCCTCAAAAGATCCGATCGCCACCTCGTAATCATTGCGCGTATCGATCACGATCACATCGGGATCGGAAATCAACGCGTTCCAATCTTCCGGGTCCACATAATCGCCAACCGCCTTTACCGGGCTGACGCCCGGCGCGCCGAGGGCGACAATCTCCTTTTTCAGGCGGACCTTGGCGCGATAAAACGGATTATCCGCCGCATAACTTTCCTTGTGCTCAAGATCAGCGCAGCCCGGTAAGGCGCGCAAGTCCGTCAACACCGCATCGACGCCGTTTCTGGGGCCGGCGATCGTGCCGTTAACGCCCTCGTCGGCCAACAGGATCGTACCTGTCACGTGATTTCTCTCGCAGGCCGTCTGCAACGCCGCGCGATAGTCGGCGAAGTCCGGCAGGGCCGTAAATTTGTAAAAGGCGGCGACGACGATATCTGTCATTGGAACGCTGCTTTGCCTTCATTGTGCGCCCGAATTGACGCGTGCGAAGGAGTATATAACACCGCCCGACGGCCGTGCATAAGTCTCCCACAGTTTGCATGGTCAGCGCCCAAGAATTTAGGTTAACGCGCGCTTTGTCGCCAGGCTTAGCCGCGCCGATGCTTGGTTTTGCGCCCCGTAACGCGTTTGCGCCAGAGACGAAAACTCGCCGGCTTCAACGCGCGCCGCATATGCCGGATCACCGTCTCTTCGTCGAGACCGGTCTGCGCTTTAATGGCGTCGAATGAGACATCGTCAGCCCAGGCGAGTTCGATCAACTCGCTCAACTGCGCGGCGTCAAGGTCGTCGCTCACGAGACGCTGTGTTCTTTCTTCCAGAGGGTTTCGGGGACGCCGAGCCGTTTTGCTTCGGCGCGCGCCGCGATGAAAAGATAATCAGAGAGCCGATTTAGATATTGCAGCGCTGCAGCGCCCTTTTCATCGTCGCTGAGAAACGCGGCCGCCCCACGTTCGACGCGGCGACAGACCGTGCGCGCCACATGGAGCCAGGCGATGAGCGGCGCGCCGCCGGGCAAGACGAATTCCTTCAACGGCGGCAGACTTTCATTGAGCGCCGACGCGGCCTCGTCGATGCGCGCCACATGGGCGGACGACAACAGCGTCGCATCCGGGAAACAGAGGCCCCCGCCGAGGTCAAAGAGGTCATGTTGCACCCCGGTGAGCGTCGCGCCCACCGCCTCCCCCGGTTCATGGGCAAGTGCGACACCGATCCATGAGTTCAACTCATCAACATCGCCCAGCACCGCCACACGCGGATCGGACTTCGCCACCCGTGTGCCGTCGCCGAGCGAGGTTTCGCCGCGATCGCCGCCCCGCGTCACAATCTTCGTCAACCGGTCAGACATAGCCGTTCTCCAAAAGAGATTCCGGCGGAACCTATCCGCCGGGACAAAGATTTTCAAAGCGGCATTGCGCCCGGCGCGCCCGGTTCTACGCCGTCGCCGGTTGCTCTAGCTCATGTTCATCGACGATACGCCCCTGAATGCCGGAGCCCTTGAGCGTGTCGAGTTTCATAAGCCTTTTGATGATCGGCGAGATAATCAGCATAAAGACGCCAATGCCCATGGCCACATAAGCGACGTTTGTATAGACGCTCGCATAGGTCGCCTTCGCCGCGGCGATATCGGTAAGTTGACCGCCGATTGTCTCAGCGCCCGTCCCGCGCGCGATGACGCCAGCCAGATAATTCGAAAGGCCGGAGTAAAGGAACCACGCGCCCATCGCCATGCCGACGACGCGCGCCGGCGCCATTTTTGTGACAGCGGAAAGACCGACGGGCGAAAGCATCAGCTCCGACATTGTGTGGATCCAGTAGATCAAAAAGATGAAGCCGACGGCGGTCATGCCCACGGACCCGCTCGCTTTCATGCCTGCGACGAGCGCCAGGAAGCCAAGCCCCACGCCGAAGACGCCGAAGGAGAATTTGACCGGCGTTGACGGTTCGCGGCCGCGCTTGGCGAGGGCGATCCACATCCATGCAATGATCGGCGCGAAGATAAAGATGAAACCTGCGTTCAACGACTGAAACACGGGCGCCGGAACAGACCATCCGAACAATGTCCGGTCGACCAGCCGGTCTGTGAAGAGATTGAGAGAGGAACCCGCCTGCTCGAACAGAGCCCAGAATGGGATTTGCGCCAGTACGAAATAAATGGCGGCGAACATGCGGCTGCGCTCGTCGCCTTGCAGCTTTGTGATGGAATAGCCGACCAAAAATACGAAAACGAGAATGCCGATCGATCCGACAAACCAGTCGGGGATCAGGTGCGCATTCATCACCATCGCCATCGAGACAGCGATAATCGCGATGCCTGTAAGGTAACACATCCACTCGACATTGACCGGACCGAGCATGGATTGCTTAAGCTTTTCTTCACTCGGCGGATCAGCGCGCCCGCCGAGATGTTTTTGCCCCCAGATGAAGACAAGCAACCCAAGAAGCATACCGATTCCTGCAAGGCCGAACCCGTATTTCCAGCCATAAACGATCCCGAGATAACCGCAGAAAATCGACGATAGGAACGAGCCGAGATTGATGCCCATATAAAAGAGCGTGAAACCGGAATCGCGACGCGGATCTTCCAGATTATAGAGCGCGCCGACAATTGTGGAGATGTTCGCTTTCAGATAGCCGACGCCGGCGATAATCAGCGCCAGCGACAGATAAAGAATGTTGACGTACATCTGTTCTTTTTCGATGCGCGTTTCATAGTCGGCGGTTGCAATCGTTGCGGGCAGGCCCACCGCTTGCGGGTCGGCGACGATCATTTCCGTGGCGCCGTCATTGAATGAGATTTCAGACCGCCCCCGATCGGAGATGATGATCTGGTTGGCGTCGCCGCCGCGGCCGTCGAGCGTGACCTGATATTCGGAGCCCTGATAGGTTAGAATTTCTTTCGAGCCTTCACCCTCAAAAGCCATCCCGAAATGGCCGAGCACCAACAGGATAGCGCCAAACGTGACAGCCTTTCGCTGGCCCAAATATCTGTCGGCCAAGGTGCCGCCAATGATCGTCATGACATAAACGAGCGCGGTGTAGGCGCCGTACATCAACGCCGAGCGCTCATCGGAAAACAGGAAGTGCTGCGTCAGGTAGATGATCAGAAGGCCGCGCATCCCGTAATAGGAGAAACGCTCCCACATCTCTGTGAAAAAGAGGACCGCCAGCCCCTTTGGATGGCCGAAAAATGACGTGTCCGCCGCCGTCGCCTGCGCGTCGCTCATGAATGCCTCCTGGTGGCGCGTTGTCTCGCGCCGGTCATTGGTTTTCGGCCCCTGCCCGGCCGGTTCGGATAGTGTTCAGCGGAGATTACGGCAACTTTATGTTGAAAATCCAGTGGCCTGCGCCGCGCGGCCCGCGGCCCCGCGCCTCAACGGTTTCGGCGCCTCGACGCCCTGATAAACCCGAGCGTGCTGATCACCAGCCAGAACATCTCGATCACGAAGGAGGCCGGATTGAAGGAATGGTAGAGCGAATACAGAATCAATAGAGCGCCGAGCGCGTTGATCCCTGGATAGAGCGGGCGCGTTACGTCCATGCGCCCGACCTGGCTCAGAAAATAAGTGGAGACGATGAAGCCCACCCCCACGAAGCCGACAATATCCGGAAAGCCGATATCCATCGCTGAGCTATAGCCGCGCCCGTTGCGATTGCAAGAGGCGCATGATGCGGGAATTGACGGCGCTTGCATTGGTCGCGCCCTACTGCGCCATTCACCGTTGCGTGAGCTCGGCCATTGTGAATGGTCTGAACGTCCGCGCCGTGCTTATACGACGGTACATGTTCCGTGCAAAAATTATCTGTTCGCCGATTG
>JBCAXE010000058.1:0-15761 GCA_038534195.1 Pseudomonadota bacterium | reverse complement strand
CTCGAATGTGCGCCGCGGCGATGTGGTGGTCACCGCCGGCGGGCTCGTGGGCAAGGTGACGAAGGTGCTCGACGACGCCGAAGTGATGGTGGAATTGGCGGACAATGTGACCGTGAAAGTCGTGAAAGCCACGATCAACGATGTGCGCACGAAGCCCCAGCCCGCCGCCAACGATCAATAAGCTGACGCTCGCAACACCGGAACCGACCCCATGCTCCAATTTTCCAGATGGCAAACGATCGCGATCATCGGCGCGATCCTGCTCGGCGCCTGGTTCGCCGTTCCGAATTTCTTCTCCGACGAACAGCGCGCCGCCTGGCCGGGTTTTATGCCGAAGAGCCAGATCAATCTCGGCCTCGATCTGCAGGGCGGATCTTATCTGTTGGTGGGCGTCGATTCCGATGACGTGATCGCCCAGCGCCTGAAAAGCCTGCGCCAGGAAATCCAGCGCGAATTGCGCCCCAATCGCACGGCGGGCCGAGAGCGCGTGCGCGTCTCAGGCGGACGTGTCGCGCTGAACGAAGAGACCGGGTTGATCTCGTTTACGGTAGAGAACGCCGAGCAGGTGGCCGAGGCCGCCAAGCGCGTGCGCGACGTGACGCGTCAGAGCGTCGGCGGCGTGCCGGGCCTGGGGCTGCGCCCTTACGAGGTGACGACCGCGGGCGCGCGGATTGATGTCGCGATGACGCCGGACGCGCGCGCCTATTACAAGCGCGACGCGCTTACGACGTCCATGACGGTGATCCGCCGCCGCATCGACCCCGCCGGCAACAAGGAAGTCTCGATCCAGCCCCAAGGCGACGCCCGCATCGTGATCCAGGTGCCGGGCGATGACGACCCCGAGCGTTTGAAGCGGCTCTTGGGCGGCACCGGCCAGCTCAGCTTCCACCGCCACGATCCGACCGTCGATCTTCAGGACGCCGACGCCGGACTCTTACCGCCGGGCCGCATCTATGTGCCTTACGCCGAAACGGAAGATCTTGTGGGCTCTATGGTTCTCTATGAAGACGCCGTCATCACCGGCGACATGGTGACTTCGGCGTCGGCTGGGCTCAACAATGAAAGCGGCGGTTTTCAGATCAACTTTAGTTTCGATGGGCGCGGCGCGCGGCGCTTCGGCGACTATACCCGTGACCATATCGGTGAATTGTTTGCGATTGTTCTCGACAATGAGATTATCTCTGCGCCGCGCATTCAAAGCGCGATAACGGCCGGCAACGGTCGCATCACCGGGAACTTCACGCCGGAAGAGGCCCAGCGCATTGCGACGCTGATCCAGGCTGGCGCGCTGCCGGCGGAGTTGCAGATCCTCGAACAACGTTCCGTCGGGCCGGAGCTTGGCGCTGAGTCCGTTCGCGCCGGCTCCCTGGCGCTGATCGTCGGTTTTATCGGCGTCGTCATCTATATGGTGCTGTCCTACGGCCGGTTCGGGATTTACGCGGACCTCGCGCTGATCGCCAATGTGATCCTGATCGCCGGCGCCCTGTCGCTCTTCGGCTCAACGCTGACCCTGCCGGGGATCGCCGGGATTGTTCTCACCATCGGTATGGCGGTGGACGCGAACGTTCTGATCTTTGAGCGTATTCGCGAAGAGATCCTCAACGGGAAGGGGCCCATCAACGCGGTTGAGACGGGCTATAGCCGCGCCTGGTCGGCGATCCTCGACGCCAACGTCACAACATTTCTGGCGGCGCTGATCATGTTCCAGCTTGGCGCAGGGCCGGTGCGCGGCTTTGCAGTGACGCTCGCCGTCGGCGTCGTCACTTCCGTCTTCACTGCGTTTGTCCTGACACGGATGTTCGCCGGCGGCTGGCTCCTCAGCGCGCGGCCGAAAACAATCAAGCTATAAGGGAACCGATCAGATGCTTCTCAAACTCGTTCCCGATCAGACAAATGTTCCGTTCACGAAGTGGCGCTTTATTGCGGCGATTTTCTCCGTGATTCTCGTCGCCGCCTCCATCGGCGCGCTCGCGACGCTCGGCCTAAATTTCGGCGTCGATTTCAAAGGCGGCGTCACCATCGAGGTCTCGGATAATGAGCCGATCGATCTCGATACGGTCCGCAACAAAGTCCAGACGCTCGGTCTTGGCGATGTGCGTGTTCAGGAGATTCAGGATTTCGCCGGCGGCGCGGAAGGCGTCGTTGTCTTCATTGAACAACAGGCCGCCGAAGAGGGCGCAGATGAAGCGGACAAGGCCGCCGAACAGGCCCAACAGCGCGCCTCCGAGGCCGTGCAGGCCGCGCTTCAAGAGCTTCTGGGTGACGGCTATCAGTTGCGCCGCGCCGACGTTGTCGGGCCGGCTGTCTCCAGCGATCTCATCCGAGCCGGCGTGACCGCCGTTGTTCTCGCCATCGGCATGATGCTCCTCTACATCTGGTTCCGCTTCGAATGGCAATTCTCCGTGGGCGCAATATTGGCGCTCGTCCACGACGTGGTCATCACCCTCGGCATGTTTGCAGTGACGCGCCTTGAGTTCTCGCTGGCGATTATCGCCGCGATCCTCACAATCGTCGGCTACTCCATGAATGACACGGTCGTTGTCTATGACCGCGTGCGCGAGAATTTGCGCAAGTATAAGAAAAAACCGCTGGCGGACATTATCGATCTGTCGATCAACGACACGCTGTCGCGCACGGTGATGACCTCTGTCACGACGCTGCTCGCCTTGATCGCGCTCTACGTCATCGGCGGCGAAGTTCTGCGCGGCTTCACCTTCGCCATGATCTGGGGCGTCCTGATCGGCACCTACTCATCGGTCTTCGTCGCCGCGCCAGCACTCCTCGCCACCGGCGTCAAACGCGACTGGTCAAAACAACCGACAGCGGAAGAGGCGGTGGCTTAGGAGACCTATTTCACGAGTTTAACGCGGAGTGCAGGACGCTTGTCATCAAACTTCATAAGCCACCCGCTGACCGCGCCAGGCGTCAATGTGATTTCGAGGCCGTCCCTTATTGAGCGCCCCTTCACACGGTCGATCTTTTTCCAGATCTCGCCGTTTGTTAACGCCACATATTGCTCATTTGTGGCGCTGTAACGCCAAGATTTCAGCACCGTGGCGCGATAGGCCTCACGTGGTTTCGATAGCCTTTTGACGGCGTCTGCTGCTTTTTGTTGTTTCTCGGCCTCTTCGGACGTCATGATAACAAAGCGTGGAGTGCTCACTTCTTCTGGTTCTTCTTGCGCCATTTCTGCAGGCTTTTGCGCCTCCATTTCCCCAGGCGTTGGATCAACGCGGGGCGCCGTCGGCTTATCGGACGCCTTGTTGTCGTCCGCACTATCGGCCTCAGCGGTCTTTTCATCTTCAGATTTTATGGCCGCCGCCAACCCCTCAAAACAGGCGAGCTTATCCTGCTGATCCTCAATCTGCGCACAAAACTGAAGCGTTTCTTCAAGGGTAAGGCTAGTCGATGGTTGCGCTACAGCGATTACTGACGCCAATGCGAGCGTTGATAGCATTTTTTCTTCTTTCGGATACGGATCTCAACGCTGACGTTAGAGCCAAAGGGTTCGTTCGTCGATCATCAAGTACACGCGCGGCTCAAGAATGATGCTTTTTTGCAACGCATGTCGCAGGGGTTCACGAAAGCGTCTTTCTTGAATTGACTGAGTGAGCGTTCTGTCAATACGTTAAACCAACCGCGAAAAAATGGTCAACCTAGGCCATGGCTCAAAAACGCGTTTAATTATTAGAAATCTAGGGGCTCACTCATGAGAGAAGATGATCTGAAGAAACTTGGCTTGCGCGCACTTTTAGCGGCGGGCGTATCCGTGATGGCGCTAACAGCGGCGCCAGCGATGGCTCAGGATGACGATGACGACGAAGAAGAAGACGCGATTGTCGTTACCGGTTCGCGTATCGCGAGAACGGGCATTGACACCGTTCGCCCTGCAATCGGTGTCGATGCAGAAGCGCTGGACACACGTGCTTTTACAAATATCGCCGATGCGCTGAATGAGGTTCCAGCGTTTGGCGGCGGTGTTGACCCAAATGGCCAACAGAACGGTTTTTCGGTCGGACAGAACTTCGTCGATCTCTTCGATCTCGGCACACAGCGTACGTTGACGCTTGTCAACGGACGTCGATTTGTTTCGGCAAACGCACCAACAGTTTTTGGTGCGGCAGGCGGTCTGCAGGTCGACATCAATACAATTCCTGTCGCGCTTCTCGACCGCATTGAGGTCGTGCCGCTGGCTGGCGCCGCCGTTTACGGTTCGGACGCTATTGCTGGTACTGTAAACGTGATTCTTCGCGACGATTACGAAGGCTTCGAAGTCTCCGGGCAGTGGGGGATCACCGAGGAAGGTGATGGCGAGACATGGCAGGTTCAAACCGTATACGGTTCGAATTTCGCAGACGGACGCGGCAACGCGACGCTTTCAGTTGAATATAGCCGCCAGGACGGCCTAGTTCGCTTGGATCGCCCTTCTATTTATCGCGGTAATCCAGACGCGCTGAATTTTGGTCAGGTTGATCTTGACGGCGACGGCATGAATGATGACTTCGATGGCGACGGTGATGCGGATAGTACGTTCCGGATCATTGACGACGAAGGTCGGGTTCAGCTTCTCTCATTTGGCGGTTCTGTTTCCGTGCCACCGGCCTTCTTCGCCCCATCTGTTGGTCTGGGTGCATTGCCGGACGGGAACTTCTACCAGTTTGATCCGTCAGGAAACCTTCAGGCCTGTGAGCCAGGTGAAACTCCAGCTGGTTCGATTTTCTTCGCCAACGGCGGCACCTGTGGCGTTGATTTCTTTGACTCGGTGACCCAAATCCGGTCTGACTTGGAGCGGTTTGTTACTTCTGGCTTTGGTCATTACGATCTCACAGAAAATATTCGTATTTCCCAAGAGTTTACGTTTGCCAATACGCGAGCAACTGAGTTGTTGAACCAAGGCGGTTTCCAAAGTTTCCCATTTGGCGGCACGTCTGGCCCAATTTCGGTTTCTGTCGACAACCCGTTCCTCACCGATCAGGCACGAGGCGTTTTGACCGCAAACGGATTGACCAACTTTAATGTGAACCGGTTCAATAACGACCTTGTCGCCAATGGCGCCGACAACACTGAGAACTTTACCTGGCGTAGCGCGACGGTCGTTGAGGGCGACTTCGAATTCGCTGGTCGCGATTGGAATTGGGACATTGCGGGCGTGTTTGGCCAATCAGATGTCGAAACACAAGGTTTCGGGATCGTTGACGGGCGGTTCTTGAATGCCGTTGACGCTGTGACGCTTAGTGAAGCGACATTACAACCCATCATTGATGCTGGACTGGCCACGACTGTTGATGAGGCCTTGGCAGTGTTTATCAACGATGGCGGCAGTGGGGTCGCGAACGCCCAACTTGGGGACACGGTGTGTCAGGTGAATATCGACAATGCAGCCGGCGCGATCCCCGATGGGTTCAATTCGCCGGCAAGTGGCGGAGGTATCACTGATCAAGACCTGCCGTTTATTACCGGTTGTGTTCCGTTAAACCTCTTTGGTGAAGGGAACCAAAGTCCTGAGTCGATTGACTTTATTACCGGTGGAGGGCCTCAGATTACTTCGTCGGACATCGGCCAACGCGTGTTTACAGCGAATTTCGGCGGAGACCTGTTCGAATTGCCTGCAGGACCGTTGGCAGTGTCAATCGGTTTTGAAAATCGCAGGGAAACGGCTTCATTCCAGCCTGGTCTTGGGAGTGCAGTTCCTATCACCCGTTCGTCGCCCATTAGCGGCGCGAACGGCCGGTTGAACACGATCGAGTTTTATGGCGAAACGGTCATTCCGATTTTCTCGGATGAGCAAGCGATCCCGTTCTTCAACAATCTTGAAATCTCAGGGTCTATTCGTCGTGTCCGGAATTCGGTTACGGACTCGAACGACAACACGTCTTCGGACAGTGTTCTTGCTTGGGAAGGCGGCGGTCGCTGGTCGCCGGTTGAGGATGTGACCTTCCGCGGATCTTATACCCGCTCAATTCGGACCCCATCGCTGGTTGAATTGTTTACGCCCCGCGTCCAGTCGTTCATCAACGGCGCCGATCCATGCGACAATCGCTTCTTAAACGATGGTCCAAATCCTGATGCGCGCCAAGCCAACTGTCTTGCGGCCGCGATCGCCTCTGGCAATCCGAACGCAGTGCTCGGAACAGATGCAAGCGGGACATTCGGTATCATTCTAAATCCGGGTGATGACGCATTCGTCTCAAATGTTTCCAACGCAACAATACTTGGAGCCACACAGGGTAACCCGGGACTGGTGCCGGAGCAGGGTCGGTCATGGACCGCGGGTGTCGTGATTGAGCCTCGCTGGGTGGATAATCTCACAATTACAGCGGACTTCTTTAATATTAATATCGCTCAACGGATCGAGAACTTTGAGCTTGTCGACATTTTTGAGACTTGCTTCGATGATGCCACTAACTTTCCGAATAGTGCTTGCAACAGTTTCGAAAGGGACAGCGGTTTCCAGGTTGTCGATGCAACGGAGCAATTCCTCAACGCTGCTTCATCGAATTTCCGCGGAATTGGCATGCAATTACTTTATAATTTCGATCTGGCGGACGCCGTTGGTAAGGTTGGCGTTGGTAAATTTGCAGACCAAGATCTTGGTGAAGTGCGGTTCAACTGGAATGCGTTGCACACCAGAAACGACGTCACAACGCTTGTTCCGACGCGGCCAGGCGACCAAGACGCGGGCGACTTTGCGGACCCAACGTGGCAAGCGACGTTTGACACGGTATGGGAAAAGGGACCGTTCCGCGGGTTCTATCGGGTTGAGTATCAGGACTCTCCTTTGATTGACGAGGTGTTTGATACCTTCCTGCTCGATGACAATGACAATGTTATTTTGGATACGCGCGCTCGCCTAATCCACAACATGTCGTTTGCCTACACCTTGTTTGATACCACCACGGTGCAGCTTAGTGTCGATAATCTGCTTGACCGTAAACCGAATAGGATTGAGAACGCTTTCGGTTACTTTGGTATCGATGAACAGCTGGGCCGTCGCTACACATTCCGCGTACGGTCGCAATTCTAAGGAGCTTATCCCGCTCCGGTTTAAAGTGGGGCGCCGTCGGGCGTCCCATTTTTTATGTGGCGCTCACAACAAAAAACGCCGCCCAATTAGGGCGGCGTTTTATATATTGTAAGTCGCGATTGACTGCTTAAGCCGCTTTCAGATTCTCGTTTGCGAAGTCCCAGTTGACGAGATTGTCGAGGAAGCTTTCGATGTAGGCTGGGCGCTTGTTTTGGAAGTCGAGATAATAGGCGTGCTCCCAGACGTCCATGGTGAGGAGGGGGGTGGCGCTGGCGTCGGTGAGCGGGGTTTCGGCGTTCGGCGTTTTGCGCACTTCCAGCTTGCCGTCTTTGGCGACGAGCCACGCCCAGCCTGAGCCGAATTGCGTTGCGCCAGCGGCGGCGAATTCGTCTTTGAATTTGTCGTAGGACCCGAACGCGTCGTCGATGGCTTTGGCCACGTCGCCTGTGGGCGCGCCGCCGCCGTTCGGCTTCATCGACTTCCAGTAGAATGTGTGGTTCCAGACTTGCGCTGAGTTGTTGAAGACGCCTGCCTTGCCGGCATCGCCCGCGCTATCTTTGATGATTTCTTTAAGCGACGCGTCGGCGTGCGGCGTGCCGTCGATCATCTTGTTTAGATTGTCCACATAGGCCTGATGGTGTTTGCCATAGTGGAAGTCGAGCGTTTGCTCTGAGATATGCGGGGCGAGCGCCGTGCGCGCATAGGGAAGATCGGGGAGCGTAATCGCCATAATGTCTCATCCTTCAGGGTTGCGTTCGGTTTGACAGGGCATTTAGGTACCGCAGGCAGCCCCCGCGTCAAGCGCGGCGTGTCCGCGCGGGACGCCGAGAAACAAGCCCCGATGAGCGACGAACACTATTGCGAAGATCTGGTTCGCCGGCGCGATGAAACCCGCTGGCTATCCGCGCGCTATGCGCCGGACCCCGCGCGGGCGCGGCTGATCGCGCTTTACGCGTTTCACCAGGAACTGATCCAGATCCCGGGCGCGGTCTCCGAGCCGCCGCTTGGCGAGATCCGGCTGCAATGGTGGCGCGAGGCGCTTGCCGAGGCGATGGCGGGCGGGAATGTTCGCGCGCATCCAGTGGCGCAGATGCTCGCCGCGACCGGGCTTGTGACAGAGGCGAGCCGGTCACTCTTGGAAGCCGCGATCGACGCGCGCGCGCATCTTCTTTACAAAGAAGGCTTTTCAGACGCGCGCGCCTACGAGGCGTGGGCCGATAGGGCCGAAGGCTATCTCGCCGCCGTGCGCCGGCTTGAAGACGCCGACGCTGAAAGCGGGGAAACCGCGCTTCTGGTGCGCGCTGAAGCGATCTTCGGGCATCTGGCGCGGCCAAATCTCCTGTCGGAGCCGTTTCGGGCGGCGGACGAAGAGACGGCTGCAACACTTGC
This sequence comes from Pseudomonadota bacterium, assembly GCA_038534195.1. Classification (GTDB taxonomy): domain Bacteria; phylum Pseudomonadota; class Alphaproteobacteria; order Caulobacterales; family Parvularculaceae; genus JAJFFW01. The sequence goes on along the minus strand of JBCAXE010000058.1, from coordinate 7,348 downwards.
TGAAGCGCTAAGGCCGATCTTCGCCGCCATGGCGCCCGAGCGTGCGGCGGCGCACGCCCATCTTTGTTTGCTCGGGAAAAAAGCGCTGACCGCGCCGGGGCCGTTTTCCGGCGTCAGCCAACGTCTCCGCCTCTTCAAGGCGATGGCTACGGGAAACCTTTGATCACGGACGAATAACACACGCCGATTTACGTGTGGTGCTCCACATGGCTCTCAATGAGGGCGCGGTTATAGGCGGCGAGCGCCTTAATCTTTGAGAGATAGCCGAGCACTTTCTCCGGCTCGCCGCGATCGACCACAGGCAGGCCCGCTTCCTCCAGATTGTCGAGCTGCGCCAGCGCCTCGCCGAGGGATTGCTGTAGCTCTAGCCGCTCGGCGTCTTTCGCAAGCGGCGCATTTTGCGGCATACGGTCCATCACATCCCGCACCCGGATGGTTTTCAGGATCATGCCTTGCGGCCCTTCGGAGACGTCATAGCCGCGCCGCGATAATTGCCAGTGGAAGAAGGATTTGCCCGCCAGCGCCTGCGTGATCAGGGTGGCGAGCGCCACCGCGACCATCAGCGAGATCGTCATGGTGTAATCGCCCGTCAGTTCAAAGACGACGAGTGTTGTGGAAATCGGCGCGCCGATGATCGCGCCGCCGGCTGCGCCCATGCCGATCATGGCGTAATAGGTGGCGCTGGCGGTGGCGCCGGGCAGAACAAGCCCGAGAGCGGCGCCATAGGCTGCGCCGGCGAAAACGCCGATGACGAGCCCCGGCGAAAAAACGCCGCCGCCGAACCGGCAGGAGACGGTGACCGCCGTGGCCGCCACCTTTAGGACGAGGAGCGTCACAAGCGTATAGATCGTATAGCGCCCGTTTAGCGCCAGTGTGACGCCCTCATAGCCGACGCCGAAAATCTCCGGGTGAAAGGCGCCGATAAAACCGACAATCACGCCCGCGAGCGGCGGCAGGAAAATGATCGAGAATTTGCGGGTTTGCGCGAACAGCCGCACGCGCTCGGTTAATTGCTCCGTGCACAGGAGAAAAAAGCTCGCCACCAGTCCGCACAAAACGCCGAGAAGCGCCGAGAGGGGCACGTCAATTGACGTCGCTGCGCCATAATTCGGCGCGGCGAAGGCGGGGAAGTCGCCGAGATGAAAGCGCGTAATGATCGCCGAGACCGCGCTCGCCGCCGCGATGGGTCCGAAAACCGAAAGGGCGTAATTGCCGAGCACCACTTCGAGCGCAAAGAGAACGCCGGCGAGGGGCGCATTGAAACTCGCCGAAACCGCCGCTGCGGCCCCGCAGCCGAGGAGCGTGCGGCGATCCTTCGCGGTGAAGCCGAAGCGCTGATCAATGAGCGAGGCGAAGGTGCCGCCGATATGCACCGCCGGTCCCTCACGCCCGGCGCTGCCGCCGGCGCCGAGGGAGACCATCGAGACGGTCGCGGCCGCAAGCCCGGTGCGCAGAGATATTTTGCCGTCGCGCACGGACCGCGCTTCGATCACCTCGGCGACGCCCTGGCCGCGCCCCTCCGGCAACCAGTTGTAACGGTCCGCGAAATAAAGGAGCGCTGAAACGATAAGTCCGCCGACCACCGGTGCGGCCCAGGCGCGCAAGAACGGCAAGGAGCGCGCGCCGCTGGCGACGCCTTCCTCCGTCGCGCCGAAGGCGAGGATCGAGAAAAAATCGATCCCGGCGCGAAAGGCGATCACGCCGTAAGCGGTGAGCGCGCCGATCACCACCGCCGCCGCCCAAACCCGGGCCGGCCCAAGTCTCAGCGTGCGCCGGCGAAAGCGGCGCAGGGCGACAAGGGTTCGGGCGATCTTCCGGGTCATGACGATTGAGAGGCGGCGAATAAGGTATTGTAAACGCCGATAATACGCCGCTTTGTGCAAGTGTCTCTATTTGTTTAACGGCCAATTCACTAGAAAATGCGAAATTTCCGCTTTTCGGCGCCATGCGCGCGCGCCCGGCGGCGCAAGGCGAGCAAGCGCCATCAGGCGGGACAGTCCTGTCCCGGGAGGGCGAGCGCATGACCGGCAATGGCGGTAAACTTCAGCAATCGGCGGGAAACCCACCCGCGCCAGGCGACCGGCTAAACCCGGGCCGGGCCGCGGCGAGCGTCGCGCGCTGGCGCAGGGCGCTGGCCGAAGCGCTCGGCGGCGATCCGGGCGGCGCGCTCGACGAGCCTCGCCACCGCCTGACGCTCCTAAAAATTTTCGGCTCCACTTCCCGGCTTGCTGACTTGTTCATGAAGTATCCGGCGGCGGCGGCGAAGGCGCTTGTGGAAGGTCCTTCCGGCGTCATCGCCGAAGCCGCGCGCGACTTGTCGAGCCTTGAGATGGGCGTCGGCGGACCCGATGCGTTGCATGGCGCGCTTGAGCCGTTAAAGGCGCGCGTCGATCTCAGCATCGGCGTCGCCGAAATTAATCATGAATGGTCCGCCTCTGCGGCGTCGGCGGCGCGCGCCGAGTTCGCCGAGCGTCTCGTGGAAACCGCGCTCATGTGGCTGTTACGGGCGGGCGTTAATCGCGGCGAGTTGAGCCTTGATCTTAGCGACGGCGCCCCGGCGGGCGTTTTTGCGCTGGCCGGCGGCGACTTCGCCCATGAAGATCTGGCGCCGCTCGGGCCGATCGATATCACCATTCTTTACGACCAGTCCCAGCACACGGGGCAGGCGGCGAGCATGGCCGAGCGCGCCTTTATCCGTCTTGGTGCGGAGTTTCGTGAAGCGTTCGAAGGAAAATCCGGCGATCACACGATCTTTTCGGTGAAAACGCCGCTCGGCTCCGGCCTGCAAGGCGCAGGGCTCGTGGAAAGCGTGGCGCGCGCGAGCGCCGCGCTTGATAATGCGCAGGAGACGGCGTTTCGCCGGTTCGCCGCCACCGCGCGCATTGTCGCCGGCGACCGCCAGGCGGGCGGCGCGTTCCTGGAAACAGCCGAAAAACAGATTTGGGGCATGGAGCAAAACGCGCTCGATCTCGTGGTCCGTAAAGAAACGAGCGACCCGCGCGACGCGTTCCGCGGGCTCGCCGATATTTTGCGCTTCGGTCTCGGGCGCACGCGACCGGTCTTTCGCACCGGCTCGGCGAAAGTGATTTTCGAAACCGCCGCCGCGTCCGGCGTGATCCCGCAGGCGCATTGTCAACGTCTGGTGGCGGGCGCTGAATTTACGCAAGGCTATTGCGCTCGCCTGCAGATGATCAACGGCGCGGCCGCGGCGCGCGCTTCAACGCCGGAAGAAGAAAACGCAATCGCGGCTCTTTGCGGCTTTTCGAATTTTGACGCGTTATCAAAGGTCTTGGCGGGCGCGATCGCTGACGCCGAAAGCGCTTACCCGTTGCTGATGGAAGGCCCGCGCGCGGAATTTGAGCGCTACCGGCCGTCCGCAGAGAACCCGGACGACATCGATAAGCTCGAAGATCTTGGCTTCAGCGACGGTCAATTCCTCTCGCGCATTGTCGATGGTTGGGCGGGTCTTGCGGCCTGCGCCGACGACAAACGCTTCTCCGCTCTGGCGCCGGGGCTTCTGACCGACTTCGGCCAAGCGCAGCACCCGGATCAATGTATCGCGCTCTTTGACGATATTATGCGTGTCGCCGATGATCCGAAACCGGTGATGACCGTCGCTGCTGATGATAACCCGCAGCGCAATATGCTGGTGGACGCCATCGGGTGTTTCGGCGCCGCCGTCGCACCCCTGGCGACGACGCCTGCGGGCGTAACGCAGCTTTTAACGCGCAGCGGGGTCGAGGCGCCGCAAAATGGCGCGGAATGGCTCGCCCGTCATGCGCCGCCCGCCGCCGACAAAGCGACGCCCGAAACGCTCGCGCTCTGGCGGCGCGAAAATATTGCGCTGATCGCGAAGGGCGCCGCCTATGGCGACATCACATTTGGTGTCGCCGCAGAAGCGTTGGAATGCGTTCACGACACGGCGCTCGAACGGCTCTTCGCCACGGTCAACGACAACGCGCCGGCGCTAACCCTCCATGTGTTCGACAGTCCCATGCGCGGCTTGCCGGGCGCGCCGTCGATTTTCGGCTTTTCCGCCGGCGAGGAGGCCTCAGGTACGAGCGAAGAAACGGCGCGCGCGTTCATCGAAGCCGCGCATGCGTTCGACACCGGCTTTTTCGCCGTCGCGCCGGAAATCTCCCATCGCCCGGGCGGCGTCGCGGGCGCGCTTGCGCCGGATGCGGACGGCGTGAAGTCTTATATCCAGTCGGAGGCGGTCGCCTATGACCAGATCCTCCTGTCGCGGGCGCGCGTTATTGCTGGCGAAAGGAACGCTCAGGATGCGGCGCGCACCGTCTTGCGCATCGCCGTCGCCAATCCGAAACGGGCCGATATCTTGTTCCGCGATCTCGACCGGGCTCGCGCGCAACGCATGCGCCGGGTGCGGACGACGTCGGAATGGGATTTCGAGACCATTGAAGGCGGCCTGCACGATGTTGAGCTGATCATCAGCACATTGATCTATCGCCACGCCGCCGCGCATCCGTCTATTCAGACAGGCTCGGTCGATGAGGCGCTCGACGCGCTGCAGCGGGCGGGATGCGTTGCTCACGATGTAGCCGCCACCTTGAAAGCCGCGCGCGCCTTCTGGCTGCGCCTTTCGGTGGCGAAGACATTCGCGAAGTGGAGCGATCCGGCGCGTCAACCGGTGCGTCCGCGTTTTGCGGCGTTGCTGGCGCGGGCTGCGGAAGTCGATAGCTTCCAGCAGGTCAAGCCGCTCATGCGTGGATATGCGGATGAGGTGAACCGTCTCTATGCGCAGCTTGTGCTGGGCCGGCCGGTATCAGGTCTCGTCGCCAACGCTTGATTGCCGGCGCGTAAGCGTTCGTCTCAGAACAAAAACCCGCAAGGCGGAGGCGAGCCCCGGCGGCGGGTCTTCTTTCAAACGTTCGCGGTCAATGCGCGCGATGAGTTTTGGAAGCGTCAACGCTTCAGCGCTGGCGATCTCGGCGAGCGCAGCCCAATAATCGGCCTCAAGCGCGATGCTTGTCTGGTGGCCTTTTATGGAGATGGATTTCTTGATCATGGTCCTTCAACGAAAGTGCGCGCGCCGCTTCATAGGGCGCACGCCGCTCGTGGTCAAAGGACAGCGATGATCCGGTTGTTAGCTCTTCGACCAGTTGTCGAGACCGTGCGCGCGGATCTTTGATGTTGCGAGCGTTACGCCGTCGATGATGCCCGCCATGTGCGAGACCGCTTCAGAATCGCATTCGGCGAGATCGGCGCCCAGCGATTTGTAGAGCGTTTCCACATCGATATTGTGCGCGAACAGGAACTGCGCGAGGACGAGCCGCAATTGGCTCGGAGATTTCGTGTCGGCCATGTCATTACCCCTGACTACTAAATACACCCACACTGGTCCGGGAAGCTGAGCTCCCGCCAGTCTGTAAATCAGTATCAGCAAGAATTAGTCCAAACGCCAGCGATCGCGGTTAAATCTTCGCCATCAGGGTTAACGCGGCGCGATCATGTTCTCCGGCTTGACGATTCGGTCATACTCTTCTTCCGAGACATAGCCGAGACGCACTGCTTCCTCGCGCAGCGTTGTCCCGTTTTTGTGCGCCGTCTTGGCGATCTCGGTCGCCTTGTCGTAACCGATGGTCGGGGCGAGGGCGGTCACCAGCATCAGCGAGCGCTCCATCAGCGATTTGATCTGGCCCTCATTGGCGATGATGCCCGTCACGCATTTGTCGGTGAAGGATTTCGCCGCATCGGAGAGAAGCCGGATCGATTGCAACGTATTGTAAGCGATCACGGGCTTGAAGACATTGAGCTCAAAGTGGCCCTGGCTGCCGGCGAAACTGACGGTCGCGTTATTGCCCATCACCTGCGCGCAAACCATGGTCAGCGCTTCGCACTGCGTCGGGTTCACTTTGCCCGGCATGATTGAGGAGCCGGGCTCATTTTCCGGCAGACTGATTTCGCCGAGACCGGAACGCGGGCCGGAGCCGAGGAGCCGAATGTCGTTGGCGATCTTGAAAAGCGATACGGCGATTTCGTTAAGTGCGCCGTGCGCTTCCACCATGGCGTCATGAGCGGCGAGGGCTTCGAATTTATTCTCCGCCGTTACAAAAGGCAGCTTGGTGTAGGCCGCGACTTCTTCGGCGAACTTTTCCGCAAAGCCGGGCTTTGAATTGATCCCGGTGCCGACGGCGGTGCCGCCCTGGGCGAGCGCGAAGAGCCTCGGCAACACGCCCTCGGCGCGTTCGACGCCGTGGCCGACCATTTGGACGTATCCGGAGAATTCCTGTCCAAGCGTCAGGGGCGTTGCGTCCTGCAGGTGCGTGCGCCCGATCTTCACGATGTCCTTGAACGCCGCCGCCTTGTCGCTGAGCGCGTTGCGCAGCGTCTGCAATGCGGGGATCAGCGCATGGTGGATTTCTTCCGCGGCCGCAATGTGCATCGCCGTCGGAAACGTGTCGTTCGACGACTGGCTGCGGTTCACATGGTCGTTCGGATGCACAGGGTCCTTTGACCCCAATTCGCCGCCCAGAATTTCAATGGCGCGATTGGCGATCACTTCGTTGGAGTTCATGTTGGACTGGGTGCCGGACCCTGTCTGCCAAACGGAAAGGGGAAAGTGGTCGTTCAACTTGCCTTCTGCGACTTCGCTGGCGGCGGCGACGATCGCGTCGCCGAGACGTGGCTCCAGATTACCTTGCGCCATGTTCACCGCGGCGGCGGAGCGTTTGACGATACCGAGCGCGCGCACCAGCGGCGCCGGCATTGTTTCTTCGCCGATGGGAAAGTTGATTAAGGACCGCGCCGATTGCGCGCCGAAATATTTGTCCGTCGGCACGTCTAGCGGACCGAAACTGTCCGATTCGGTTCTTGTCTTTGTCATGTAAGCCACCCTGAGCGTTCGGTTGCGGCGCTATTTTTTTCGAAATGCGTCGAGACTGACAACGTCGCCGCTTTCTTGCGCCGCGCTGTCGCTCTTCTTGTCATCGCCGATCTCGGCGTGTTCGTCCACCGGCAAGGGCTCAACTTTCGGCGGTGGTTCTTTGCTATCTGTACGCAGGGTTGTCTCATCGGGAGGGCCAGCGTCGAAGCGCAGGCCGAATTGCACGCTCGGGTCGGCAAAACTCGTGACCGCATCAAACGGGATCGACAGATCGGCCTGCTTGCCTTTGAAAAAGAGGCTGACGGAAAAGCCCTCGTCGGTCACGTTTAGATTTTCAAACTGATGCTGGAGAACGATGGTCATCCGTTCCGGATAACTCGTCTTCAGATGGTCGGGCAGGGAGACACCCGGCGCATCGGTGAGAAATTCGATATAGAAGTGATGCTCGCCCGGCGCTGCCCCAAGATCGGCGGTGATGTTGAGCACGTCCGCCACGACCTTTCG
>JBCAXE010000057.1:0-16097 GCA_038534195.1 Pseudomonadota bacterium | reverse complement strand
ATTGGCCTGCCCTTCACGCAGCGCTTTAACCTCCGTTCCCTGCAGAACGAGACCGCACTCGAAGACTTCTTCAATTTGATAATCGCGGCGCGCGCGGCGGTTCTCCGACACCACCTTGCGCCCGTCGCCGGTCTTCTTCGCCATCAGCCGACCAGCGCCAGGTCTTCAAGCACTTTGCGCACCCTCGCCTTTACCGCGTCCGGCGGCGGAACGAGCGGCAGGCGTACTTCATCCGTACACAACCCCATCAGCGACATCGCGTATTTCACTGGTCCCGGGCTCGTGTCCGCAAAGATCGCATCATGCAAGGGCGCAAGCTTGTCCTGCAACGCAACGGCGCCCGCTAAATCGCCGCCCAGCGAGGCGGCTTGCATCTGCGCGCAAAGGTCCGGCGCGACGTTTGCGGTGACGCCGATGCACCCCGCCCCGCCCATGGCGTTAAAGCCGACCGCCGTCATGTCCTCGCCGGAAAGCTGGATGAATTCCGCGCCCGCTGCGAGCCGTTGCAGCGCCACCCGCGCCAGATCGCCCGTGGCGTCTTTCAAGCCGACGATCCGCTCAAGTTTTGATAAGACGGCGATGGTTTCAACGGAAAGATTGGCGACCGTGCGGCCGGGCACATTGTAAAGAATGATCGGCAGGCGCGTCGCGTTATGGAGCGCGGTGAAATGGGCGATCAGGCCCGCCTGGCTCGGCTTGTTGTAGTAACCGGTGACGGTGAGGAGCGCGTCGGCGCCGGCGTCTTCGGCGAATTTTGCGAGCTCAATGCTCTCAGCCGTGGCGTTCGACCCCGCGCCCGCGATGACCGGGGCGCGGCCCGCCGCCGCCTCCACGCACAATTCAATCAGGCGCTTGTGCTCGGCATGGGAAAGCGTGGCGGATTCGCCCGTGGTGCCGCCCGGCACAAGCCCGCTCGTTCCGGCCTCAATCTGGCGGTTGATCAGCGCCTGGTAGGTGTCCGCATCGATCGCGCCGTCCCGAAAAGGCGTCACGAGCGCGGTGATAGACCCTGAAAATTTGGTCATTATTGCCAAAACCTTTATTTTGCTCGTCGATAGCGGCCCCCGCCCCGCCCGGCAAGGGTTTTGGGGGCTTCGTTAACCAAAGTGTGCATTTGGTCTTTGATCAAAATGCGTTAGCATTTTGCTGAGATGATGTTGCGTGAACGAGTTGCGGGGTTCGTAGAGTTTATGGGGATTTCAACGGCGATCCGTCATGGTGTCCGCTTATCGGGTGTCCGGTTAATGCTCGCGGCGATAATCGCCGCGGCGCCGATGATGGCGGCGCCCGCTGCGGCTTATGTGGAGCCGCGCCTCAAGCCGCCGGCGCCCGGCCCGAAATATGTGAACGTCGCGGACCACGCCCGCCTCGACGTCATTGTCAGCGCCTTAAAGCGCCGCGATTTTTCGATCGCCAAAGCGACCGCCGGCCGCATTAATGATCCGATCGCCAAGAGCCTCGGCCAGTGGCTATATTATTACGCCGACGATCCGAGCGTCGATCTGGCCGAAGCTGACCGCTTCCTCGATCTCCATCAGGACTGGCCCGCGACGTCGCGCATTCAGACTTTGCTTGAAAAGAAGCTGAAGAATACGACGCCGACGAAGCTGATCCTCGACTTTTACGACACGCGCGACCCCGTCGGCGGCCATGGTAAGTTACAGCTCGCGAGGGCGCTCTTTTCGAAAGGCGAGCAACAGGCTGGTGAAATTCACCTACGCGACGCCTGGGTTAATCACACCTTTCCGCTGAGGGACGAACGGCGCATCCTTTCTGCTTACGCCTCGCGGTTGAAGCCGGAAGACCATGCGGCGCGCGTTGATCATTTGCTCTGGAAACGCCAGGTGACGAACGCCCGTCGCATTATTCCGCGCCTCACCTCCTCTGAACGCCGTAAGGCAGAAGCGCGCGCCGCTTTGTTGCTCGGCGCCAAGAACGGCCCGCAACTCTTTGACCGGCTGAATAACGCGGACCGGAGCGACCCGGGCGTGATGCTGGCCGCGGTGCGTTATTTCCGCCGCAGCGGGGAGGAACCGCGCGCGGTCTCCATCGCCCGCCAGGCGCCGACAACGCCCGAGGCGCTGCGCAACCCGTCGCGCTGGTGGTATGAACGTCGCCTGCTCGTGCGTTGGGCGATCAAGGAACGCCGCTTCGACGACGCCTACGCCATGGCGGCCGAGCATGGGTTGGCGCCGGGTACGGATTTTTCTGAAGCAGAATTCTATGCGGGGTGGCTGGCGCTGCGTTATCTCGGCGCCCCTGATCGGGCCGAAACCCATTTCAAGGCGTTGGCGGCGAATGTCTCCGCGCCGATTTCGGTGGCGCGCGCCTATTACTGGCTGGGACGCACCTTTGAGGCCCGCAACGAAGACACCGCGCCCTATTATGAACGCGCGGCGCGTCATCTTTATACGTTCTATGGCCAGCTTGCAGCGGAGAAACTTGGCGGCGACGCCGCGGCGCGCACCTTCGAGGCGTCGCCTGGACCAAGCCCGGACGAAAGCGCGCGCTTTACCGCCAGGCCGACAGTCGCCGCCTTACGCATGTTGTCGGAGCTTGACGACGACCAGGCTTTTCTTGTCTTCGCGTACCATGTGGACGATCAGTTGGAGACGCGCGGCGAATATCTGGCGCTTGCGGACATCACGAATGCGCGCGGCGCGCCGCATATCACCGTACGCGCCGGCAAGGTCTCCGTGCGGCGCGGGGCATTCGCGCCTGAAGTCTCCTACCCGCTCGTTTATGTTCCCGAGGAAGCGACGCGCTTTGCGCCGCAAGAGGTTATTCTCGGACTGTCGCGCCAGGAATCGGAATTCAATCCGCGCGCCTATTCGCGCGCCGGCGCCCGCGGCCTCATGCAACTTATTCCGTCAACGGCGCAACTGACCGCGCGGAAGGAAGGATTGCGCTATTCACGCTCGGCGCTTCTTGACGACCCGATCTACAATATGACGATCGGCTCTGCGCATCTGTCGCATCTGTTTGAGAAATATAACGGCTCCTACGTGATGACGTTCGCCGCTTACAATGCCGGTCCTCATCGCGTAACGCAGTGGGTCGAGAGTTATGGTGATCCGCGTTCGGCGGATATCGACCCCATCGACTGGGCTGAGTCCATTCCGTTCACAGAGACTCGCAACTACGTCCAACGGGTTCTTGAGAACACGCAAGTCTACCGCGGCCGCGTGAAGGGCGGACCAATTCCCGGCAAGCTATCCGCCGATCTGGAGCGGGGCGGCAAGCGCGGACGCGCAGGCGTTGTGCCGGCGGTGCGATACGCCGGCGGGCTCGCGCCGGTGCCGCCGCGCACAGTGAACTTTGCGAAAACGGTTGAACTGAGCGCTGCGCCCCTGACAGCGCCCGATGTTCAGTTAAAGCCAAACGCGCCGGCGCCAGTGCAATCAGCGCCGCAACCGGCCTCCCCGTCAACGAGCGAGCCAGCTCCACAAGCTGACGCCAAGCCGCCCGCGCCAACACACGACGAAACGCCGGCGCGCCTCGCTTCAGAAGCAACGCCGCCGGTCGCGGTTGAACAGGATCAAGCCCCGCAAGAAACATCGCGGCCAGAGCCCGGCGCACAAATCACCAGTGCGCCAGAATCGCCGCGAGCATCGCCGACGCAGCCAGCCGCCACGCCAGAACCGCCAACAACAATTGAGCCGTCAACAAGCGGGGAGCTCTCAACAAACAACGCGCCGCCGGCGGCGCGGGCTCTGACGCGCGAGGAGCTGGACGCCCTCGCCCGCAAACTTCAAACGGAAGCGGCGAACCGGGAGAAGTCGTCGACCCCCAAGGCGGCCACAACAGATGCTGCGAAGAACCGACCAGAGTCCAAAACGGTTGAACTGTCACCTGTCTCCGCGCAGGATCTGAACGCCCTTCAGCGCGAGAGCATTTCCGCGGGCAACCAAATTGACGCTGCCGCTTCCGACGCGTCAGCTGTCGACGCCGCTGCGTGCGAAACCTATCGCGGTTACATTGCGCGCACAGAGAAGGAAGACGCCAAGGCCACCGATCTCAACGCCGGGATGCTCGCCGAACTCAGAGGCGACGGCCCGGCTTGCGAGTAGCGCGCCCCGCGTCGTCTATTTTTCCGAACCGCCCTTGCAAATGCCCCGAAATGCCGACATTTTCGACGGTGGACAGGTGGCCGAGTGGTCGAAGGCGCTCCCCTGCTAAGGGAGTAGGCGGTTTGTAGCCGTCTCGAGGGTTCGAATCCCTTCCTGTCCGCCAGCTTCCAATATCTCGCCATTGCCAGGATTGAACGCCCTCATAGGAGATGCTTAGTCGCGATCTTTGGCGCTTCGGGCTCCACGAGCCCAAATCCCGTGCTTTTATCGTCAAATATTCTAACCGGTGGCTTCGCGGCTGAAACCAAAGCGCTGCTTGTTCGGTCGCGCTTTACGCGCACCTATTATCAGGGAGTTGCGCCCAGAGAACGGAAACTGTGTTCATTCTGCATGCGGATTAGGGGCCGTCAGGCGCCGCGCCCCGATCCTCAGAACCAATAGGATTGGTTCAGGCGTTGGATGAAAAGCGGCACCGAAGATGGCTGCAGGTTGATCGACCATTCGAGGCGCTCGCCCAGGGTCGCTACCGCCGATTGCTGCTCAATCCGGTTGTTGGAACACTCGACGCGCACCCAAAGGGTAGCGGTTTCAGAGCGCGCCGGGACGCCTGCACGAATGATCAGCGTGTCGCCGCGACGGCTGACCTGACCGCCTGCCGACCGGAACAGATTATAGGTCTGGTTGGTGTCGGCGTTATGCAGCCGGCCGCGAATGGCGCCGCGGCGGATCAGCGAGTCGATGTCATTCGGGATGCCGCCCTCGAAATTGATGTTCAAGACGACGTCGTACTTGGCGGCGCTGCGCGCTTGAGCGGCAAAAACCCGCGCTTCGCCTTGCGTGAACGTCGCGGGGACAATGCCGCCGACGACGCTATTGGCGGGATTGGCGATGGAGGCTTCTGTCGACGAGGAAATCGCTTCCAGACCAGGCAAGTCGTCTCGCATGGCTTCGATGCCCCCTGCGAGGTCAGCCGGCACAGCGGTCATAAGGACGGCAAGTAAGCCAAAGCCTTGCGCGAACGCGCCCTGACGCGTGATGGGTTGGAAATAGAAAATCGACGCGGCGCCTGCGGCGATGATACCGAGCGCGACCACATAAAGCGGGATGTCGCCGAAGCCGAGCATCGAGCCGAGGCTGACGACCCATTGGTTTAATGTGTAGATTGCGGCCGCCTCACCCGACTGTTGGTAATCGGTCACGAGCGCCGCAACGATCCCCGCCGCACCCGCGAGCGAAAGACCCGCATAATCCGAAATACCAAACTCTCCGGGTGTCTTAATCCCCTGCTTCAATCCATAAGGCATGCGGCCATCCCCTGACTAACAATTCCCACGGACCGACATTAACGCCTTTTAAAGGCACGCGATACCGGAAAGTTTAGCCCTCGGCTGCGCCGGCGGCGGGGCGCGCGCCGCCAAAATCAACGTCAAAAAGGTGTTCCAGGCTCGTGCGCGGCAGGCCGCTTTTCAAGTAATCATAAGGGGTGACGTTGATCGCCTTAAGGACCGCGCGCTCAATCTGGAGCCCCTCGCCGCCCGGTTTCGGCGTCACATCGAGGTCGATCACATTTACGCAACAAAGGTCCTGTTCGAAAGCGCTGACGGTTTTGAGACCGCCGCCGCACGCCCATCCGAGGAGAATGCGATTAACGCCCTCATGGGCCACAACCAGCGCCCGGCGCCAGTTCTGGTTGAGGACGATATCGGTGAACGCCCGTGTTACGCGCTCTTCCGCTGAGACAAACGTCTCGCCGTCGGGCAGAAAGCGCGCCGACGCCGAATCAGCGTCATCGAAACAAAAAGCGAGGCGCGCGGCCAATTCTTCGCGGGTGTTCGCTTTGATCCAGCCGCTTTTCAGCTCTTCAAGACCGAATTCTTCCTGGACGGCGGGCGCATTTTCGTGCTCCGCCAGAACGATTTCCGCCGTTTCGCGCGTACGGGGTAAACCGGAGCAAATCGCCGCGTCGAATGTCACGGAATGAAGCGCCTGCGCTGCAGCGCGGGCCTGATCTTTTCCTTTGTCCGTCAACGGGACCGCCCGCGGATCGGTGAGGTCCGGATCGAAATAATCCACATGTCCATGGCGCATTAGGTAAACGCGCCGTCGACCTGACCCTTCCATCTTCAATCTCCTCGCGGGTTTCGTCACGCCACATAATCAAGCCCGTGCGCAAAGGCCACCCGCATCGGGATTTTGGCGTAAAAAATGAACCGGCACTCGATTGAAACGGGAGATAATGCTAAAAGGATGAAGGGTTCGACAAACGTGAATTGGGTAAGGCGTGCTTAGGGGAAATCTGACGGCAAACCTGGGTAGACCCCAGGTCCTATTCGCGGGCGCTTTTCTAGTGCTCGCTGGCGTATATGCGGCGGGTTTCAACGTCAGCGTCAGAACCGACGCTGAAGCCGCTCAACACCGCTTTTTGACGTTATTGGCGTTCGATGCGCCGCGCCGAGCCGCCGCCCATGGCGAACGCGCACTTAAACTTCATGATGCGGACGGCGTCGCAGCCGAAACGCTGGCCCCGCTGAAAGCGAAAGTAGCCGCCGCCCAATTGGCGTCGAGCCGGTTCGACAGAGGCGCGCAGCTCTATGAACAGGCGCTCGCGTCCGACTGGTCGAAGAAGATCAACGCCCGCCAACGCGCCGGCATGGAAGATGAGCTCGCGCGCGCGTATCTCTCTTCCGGAAACCTGAGCGACGCTGTCGGCATCTACTCCATCTTCCTGAATTTCTCAGGCGATGAAGCGGCGCGTTCGGAAAACGAAGTCGAGGGATCCACAGAAGCGTTTTATGCCGAACGTATTGAAAGAGCAGCGGACGTTTTCGCGGAAGTTTTAAAGCCAACCGGAAGCCCGGAAAAATTTGACGGCGGCGTTGACCAGCAGTTGGCGACGTCGCGAAAGCTGGCCGAACTCGGCGCTTTCTTCGCCATGCGTGAGAACGGCCGCTACGCCGCGGCTGGTCTTCTTTCCTCTGCTTACGAGATCCGGCGCAAGCTGCTCGGCGACGACCATCAAGATACGGTTCAAATCACGCTCATCCTGGGTCCCGTCTATACGCAAATGGGACGCCTCAAAGATGCGGAGCGACTTTATCTCGACGCGTTTCACGCTCAGGAAAAGTCAAAGGGCTCCAACAACCCGGATTTGAGCCTCTACATAAAATTGCTGGTCAACATCTACCAGCAGCAAGGCCGGACTACGGAAGCGCAAGCGCTATTCGAACACATGAACGGGCTCTTCCGAGACGCGTTCGGAACCCAGCGGTACGCCGTCAACCGTGAACGCGACCGCCGCCATGATATTGATCGGCCCGTCTCGCAACAATTCGTTCTTGAGCCTGAATATGCGCCGAGCGACCTTGTTCGCGCGTCGGACTATTCAATCCCTGTGAGCAAAGACTACACGATCGACGAAATGAAAGTGCGATTGGCGGCGGACACCGATACAAGCGATGCGCGCGAGGCCAACATGCCGGCGCGCCTTGCGCAACTTATCTCGCTTTGCCGATCGGAATCCCAGGAACGCATCTCTCTGCGGTCTGGATATCGCGCCTGGAAAACACAGCATACGCTGCATCAGCGCAATGTCCAGCGCGGCACCGTCACGCCCGCCGGGATGTCGGAACACCAGCTTGGGCTTGCCGCGGACATTGACGTGAATGGGCGCCTTATGCGCCGAAGCGACCGCACCTATCAGTGCTTTGAAGAAAACGCCTATCAATATGGGTTCATTCTCTCCTATCCTCCGGGCAATAATTATCTTCCGGGAACGGACAGCTTCGAGCCATGGCATTGGCGCTATGTGGGCGTTACAACCGCACAGCTTTACCGCGAAGCGGGTCCCTTCAATAAACCGCAGGAATTTCTGGCCTCGTTGCCTTGTTACCGCGAGCGGGCGAATTCTGCGGGCGCTACGCCTATCGGTGAAGTGGATCTCTGCTTTGAACAGGCGAGCCCGGAACCGATCGCAGCCGCCGCATTGGAGAAACCGGCGTCCGGCGTTCAACTGCCGGGCGTAACCCGCGAAACGGCCCGTAAATTGAATAATCCAACTGACGGCGCCGCCTCAAATTAATAGAGGGCTTGGTCAATCCGCGCCGCCTCACGGAACGGATTATGACGCACCACAACGCCCGGAACACATCCTCTGCGACGCGCGCAAAAATAGCGTGGTTGTCGCCGGACGGCGTTATCGACCCCGACTTTGCAGAAGCTTGCCGCGAAGCGCGTCTCGGCATTTCCGCGTTGAAAGATGAGCGCAGTGCGGACCTCGCCGTGGCCGATCTTCGCCGGCGAAGCATCACCGCGCCAGCCGCGCGAAAACTTTCCAACGCCGCCCGCCGCGCCGCACCCCATGGCGGCGTTCTCTTTATCGCCTCTCCCGACCTCGACGCCGATCGCCGGCGGTATCTGAGACGCTCCGGCGCGCTCGTGCTGACCCATGATGACCCGGCGTCGTTCATCGAAGCGTGCCGCGCACGCCTAAGACGGCGCAACCTCGCAGAAGAGGCTGGCGAACGCCTCAAAAGCCTCGCCGCCGCTGGCGCGTTGAGACCGATGGATGATGAGAAGAAGCCCCACGGCCAATCGCGCGTGCTTGTGGCGGGCAAGCCGTCCCCGACAACGCTCAAGGCGCTTTCAACCGCCCGCAGCGGCGGATTTTACGTGGAAGGCGTTCTGACGCCTGTGCAGGCGTTGCAAGCCATCGAAACGAACCAGTTCGACTGCGCAGTCTTTTTGCCGAGCGCGCCGAGTGATCCGCTGCGATCCCTGAGCGCCATGGTGCGGCGGCGATCGGCTCAGTTGGATTTCCCGGTCATCACCGTCGCCGAAGACGCCATCAACGGTGAAGACATCGTCTTCCCAGCGCATGTTGCTGACGATCTTCCTGGGAAGATCGCCGACGCCGTGAAGCACGCGCGGCAAGCGCGAATGATCCGCCGGGTCCTGCGCATGGATCCGCAATCGTCCATCACCGACCGGCAAACGCAAGCTGCGACCGCGTCATTTTTCGCAAGCCATGCAAGCCGGCTTTTGGCGCGGGCGCGCGAGGCCGATCGCATGCTTTCGCTGATTGCGCTGTCTTTTCATGCGGGGCCCATCGATGCTGGCGGCGCCGCCGAGATCGGGCCGCCGCTCGACCACGCCACAAGCCTCATCAATGATGTAACGCGTCCGGAAGATATGCTGTCGCGGATCGCCCCGCGCACCTTCGTCCTCACCTGCCCTTTCACGCATGCCGATGATGCTGAACGGATCGCCGACCGCATCGCCGGCGTCATGCAAAGCACGATGTTCAAAACGCGCGACGCCGGGACGAGCGACGATATCCTTTTTTCCATGGGCGCGAAAACGAGCGTCATCGACAATTGGGACGACCTGCCGCTTGAGGAAATGGTCGCGCACCTTTTGAGCGCGCTCAATCACGACACGATCCGCCCCCGGCTCGCGCCCGCGCCGGCTTAGGCGCTGCTTCGGAAATTAGGGCGCGTCTTGCGCGATATCGCTTAAGAGGTCGAGAACACGTCGGCATCCTTTAAGCCGCGCTTTCTCATCAGGCCAATGTTGCTTAAAGACAAGCTTTTGATCTGGGCGCAGTTTGACGTCATAGGGCGATTGCGAGATGAACGCCACCAGACCAGCGGGATTGGCGAATTCATCATTACGGAAACTGACAACGGCGCCCTTGGGACCGGCGTCGATCTTGGCGACGCCCGCGGCGCGGCACATGCCCTTGATGGCGACGATCTGCAAGAGATGCTCGACCTCCATCGGCAACACGCCAAAGCGATCGACAAGTTCGGCGGCGAAACCCTGAATATCTTCTTCCGCAGTCAGATCGCCAAGCCGCCGGTAAAGCGCCATCCGCACATTGAGGTCGGCCACATAGGTGTCGGGGATGAGCACCGCCGTCCCGATATTGATCTGGGGCGACCATTGCTCTTCGCTCACCCGGTCGCCGTCCTTAAGCTGCGCGACGGCTTCCTCCAGCATGTGCTGATAAAGCTCGACGCCCACTTCCTTGACCTGGCCGGATTGTTCTTCGCCCAGAAGATTCCCGGCGCCGCGAATATCGAGGTCGTGAGAAGCGAGCGTGAATCCGGCGCCGAGCGTATCCAGCGATTGCAGCACTTTCAACCGGCGTTCCGCACCCGGCGTGATGACCTTGCGCTGCGGCGTGGTAAGATAAGCATAGGCGCGCACTTTGGATCGCCCCACCCTGCCCCGCAATTGATAAAGCTGCGCTAGCCCGAAATTATCAGCCCGGTGAATGATCATGGTATTTGCGGTCGGAATATCGAGGCCTGATTCCACAATCGTCGTTGAAACGAGCACATCGAACTTGCCTTCATAAAAGGCGTTCATAATGTCTTCCAGCTCGCCGCCGGCCATTTGACCGTGCGCCACCTTATACCGGATTTCCGGCACGCTCTCGTCGAGAAATTCCGCGACGCCGGCGAGGTCGGAGATGCGCGGCGCCACATAGAAACTTTGTCCGCCGCGATAATGTTCGCGAAGAAGGGTCTCGCGCGCAACCACAGGATCGAACGGGCCGACGGTCGTGCGCACAGCGAGGCGGTCTACGGGCGGGGTCGCGATCAGCGAGAGATCGCGGATGCCGCTCATCGCCAGTTGCAATGTGCGCGGGATCGGCGTCGCTGTCAGGGTGAGAACATGGGTGTCGGCGCGATACTCTTTCAGGCGCTCTTTATGTTTGACGCCGAAGCGTTGCTCTTCGTCCACAACAATCATGCCGAGATCGGAAAATTTAATGGTCTTGGCCAACAGCGCATGCGTCCCGACGACGATATCCACTTGACCATCGGAAAGTCCTGCGCGCGTCGCGCTCGCCTCACCGGTGCTGACGAGCCGTGACAGATGGCGGACATTGACGGGGAACCCCTTAAAGCGCTCGGAGAAATTCTTGTAATGCTGGCGCGCGAGCAAGGTGGTCGGCGCAATGACCGCCACCTGCCGGCCGGTCATCGCGACGATAAACGCGGCCCGGAGCGCCACTTCGGTCTTGCCGAAGCCGACATCGCCGCAAACCAGCCGGTCCATCGGCCGTCCCTTGGCGAGATCTTCGATGACATCGGCGATCGCGTTTTCCTGATCCTCTGTCTCAGCATAAGGAAACCGCGCACAGAATTCGTCATAGACGCCGTCCGGCGGCGATACGATATCGGCATTTTTCATTTCCCGTTTCGCCGCGATCGCGATGAGCTGTTCGGCGAGCATTTTGATGCGTTCGCGCATCCGCGCCTTGCGGCTCTGCCACGCAAGACCGCCCAGTTTGTCGAGCTGCGTATTTGGATCATCGGATCCGAAGCGAGACAGAAGATCGATATTCTCTACGGGGAGGAAAAGCTTATCGCCGCCATGATATTCAAGCTCGAGGCAGTCATGGGGCGCGTCCTGAATATCCAGTGTTTCGAGACCCGCGTAGCGGCCGACGCCGTGTTCAACGTGGACAACGAGATCGCCGACCGAAAGGCTTGACGCTTCGGTGAGAAAGTTTTCAGCGCGTTTCTTGCGCCCGCTGCGCACGAGCCGGTCACCAAGGATATCCTGCTCTGAAATAAAAGCGGCGTCTTGCGTTTCAAAGCCGGCCTCCAGACCGAGAACGATGGTCGCAACACCCCCGGACGCTTGACGCGCCTCGTTCCAGTTCGGTGCATTCGCAACTTGCCCGAGACCATGATCAGCGAGAACGGTGCGCATGCGATCAGCCGACCCCTCCGACCAGCAGGCGATAAAAACTTTTTTACCGTTCCCCTGAAGCGTCTCGATATGGTCCCTCACGGCGTCGAAGACGTTTAGTTTTTCCGCTGCGCGCTCGGCGGCGAAAGTGCGTCCCACCCGCGCGTTAAATGAAAAAGCGCGCTTGCCCTCCGGCGCCGCGTAGGGCGAGAGCCGCCGCAAGGCTTCGTCCCCTAGCGCCTTTTCCCATTCAGCGGGCGTTAGATAAAGCGCGCCCGCCGGCAAGGGCCGATAGGCCGGCGCAGAAAATTCGCTATTCGCCGGCTTTGAGACTTCCGTATCTTCCTGTCGGGCCTGAAAGTAATCCTCGATTGAAGCGAAACGATCCTGCGCGGCTTCTTCGCCGAGATTTTCCAGAAAGATCAGACCGTCTTCGATGAAATCGAATAGCGTGTGCGTCTGTTTGTAAAAGAGCGGCAGCCAATGCTCCATGCCGGCGTGTTTGCGGCCTGCGCTCACCGCCTCATAGATCGGATCGTCGCTGGCGGGCCCAAACAGCGCCACATAGCTTTTACGGAAGCGCGAAATCGTCTCATCAGTCAGGAGGACTTCCGTGGCGGCGGCGAGGTCAAACTGACGGAGTTGACGGGTCGTGCGTTGTGTCACCGGATCGAAACCGCGGATCGACTCCAGTTGGTCGCCGAAAAAATCAAGTCGAACAGGTTCATCCGCTCCCGGAGGAAATATATCAATTAATCCGCCGCGCACGGCGAATTCGCCAGGTTCACGCACCGTCGAGGCGCGCGAATAACCATTCGCCGCCAGATAAGCGTTCAGATTATCAAGCGCCACGCTCTCGCCGGGCCGCGCGGAAAAGGCCGCGCCGGCGACGATCTCTTTCGGCGGCGTGCGTTGCGTGACCGCGTTGACCGATGTGATCACGATCAACGGCGCGGCCCCGTCATATTGCGACAGGACGGCGAGCGCCGCCATGCGCCCCGATGAGACGGCGGCGCTGGGGCTGACCCGGTCATAGGGAAGACAATCCCAGGCCGGAAACTCGACGAGCGCCACCTCCGGCGCGAAAAACCGCAAGGCGTCGCGCATGGCGGCGGCGCGCGCCGCGTCTCGCGCGATGTGGATGATGACACCGCCGCGGGTCTGCGCGGCCCGTGCAATCGCCATCGCGTCCGCGCCCTCGGGCGCATCGTGAACGGTCAAGACGCCATCGTCGCGCCATGCTTCGTCTGCGCTCACCTGAGCTGTCGCTGACACCATCGTCGCCATCAAAAACTGTTCCTCAAAACGCCAAGCGCGCGGCTGTCAGATTCGACAGCCGCGTCCAAAAGAGCGCTTGGTCTACCCGCATGCGCAGGTTGTTTCAAGAATGTTGCAATTGACGCTGCGTAACCCGGGTGCGTCTAGGCGAGGCGTCCTAAACGGTTGTCAGAACGCCTTTCTCAGTAAGGTATTCAACGATTTTTTCAGCCGCCGCTTCAGCGGAAAGATCAACGGTGTTGACTTTAATCTCCGGATTGCGCGGTTCCTGATACTCAGAGTCGATGCCCGTGAAGTTTTTGATCTCCCCGGCGCGGGCCTTCTTGTAAAGGCCCTTCACATCGCGCGCTTCGGCGACTTCCAGAGGCGTGTCCACATGGATTTCGATGAACTCGCCCCTCTCCATCATCGCACGCGCCATCTGGCGTTCCGCGCGGAAGGGAGAAATGAACGAGACAAGCACGAGCAATCCTGCATCGGCCATCAATTTCGAGACTTCAGCCACGCGGCGGATATTCTCAACGCGGTCAGCGTCCTTGAAACCCAAATCCTTATTGAGCCCATGGCGCACATTATCGCCGTCGAGAATGTATGTGTGGCGTCCGAGATCGAAGAGCTTCTTTTCAAGAAGGTTAGCGATCGTCGATTTGCCGGAGCCCGAAAGACCGGTGAACCAAAGGACAGCCGGTTTTTGATGTTTTTGCGCGGCGCGTTCGGCCTTGCCGATTTCGAGGTCCTGCCACACCACATTGGCCGCGCGCCGCAGCGAGAAGTCGAGCATGCCGACGCCGACCGTATTGTTCGTGTTGCGGTCGATCAGGATGAAGCTGCCGGTTTGGCGGTTTTCTTTGTACGCATCGAACGGGATTGGCTTGCCGAGCGATAAGTTACAGACGCCCACTTCGTTTAGTTCGAGGGTCTTGCCCGCTTCATGCGCAAAATTGTTGACGTTCACCTTGTGTTTGAGATCGGTGATGGTCGCCGGGATCATCTGATTGTTCACCTTCATGGCGTATTGCCGGCCGGGGAACATTTTCGCATCGCTCATCCACAATATATGCGCGGCGAACTGGTCGGATTGCTCCGCCGGTCCGTCTACGCCGCAAATGATGTCTCCGCGGGAAATATCGATCTCGTCGTTCAGGGTGAGCGTCACCGCTTGCGATTTTTCCGCCGCGTCGAGCTCGCCGCTGTAGGTCACGATCGACCGTACGGTGCTGCGCTTCCCCGAGGGAATAGCAATCACGTCGTCGCCCGTACTGACGGCGCCAGCCGCCACGGTCCCTGAGAAACCTCTGAAGTTGAGATCGGGCCGGTTCACCCATTGCACCGGCAGGCGGAACGCCGACGCGTCCGACGGCCGTTCGATTTTCACGCCTTCCAGATGCTGCAAAAGCGATGGGCCTTTATACCAAGGCGTCGCGTCGCTCTTGCTCGTGACATTAACGCCGTCAAGCGCGGACATCGGAATACAGACGATTTCACTGAAACCGAGCGGTTCGGCGAAGGCGCGATAATCGCTTTCGATGGCGTTGAAGGTTTCCTCAGAATAGTCGAGCAAATCCATCTTGTTCACAGCGACCACAATATTCCGAATACCGAGAAGCGACGCGATGTAGCTATGGCGGCGGGTCTGCACTTGCACGCCGTAGCGTGCGTCGATGAGCAAAATCGCCAGATCGGCGGTGGAGGCGCCGGTGGCCATATTGCGGGTGTATTGCTCATGGCCCGGCGTGTCAGCCACAATAAACTTGCGCTTGTCCGTGGAGAAAAAGCGGTAGGCGACATCAATCGTGATGCCCTGCTCGCGTTCGGCGGCGAGGCCGTCCACAAGAAGCGCCAGATCGGGCTTGTCGCCTGTGGTGCCGGACTTTTTACTGTCCGCCTCGACCGCGGCGAGCTGATCTTCATAAATCAGCTTGCTGTCATAAAGGAGCCGCCCGATCAGCGTCGACTTTCCGTCGTCAACGGAGCCGCAGGTGATGAACCGCAAAAAGCTCTTATTCTCATGACGCTGAAGGTAGGCGAGAATATCAGTGGCGATCAGATCATCTTGATGGGACATTAGAAATATCCCTCCTGCTTCTTCTTCTCCATGGACGCGGCCTGATCGTGATCGATGGCGCGGCCCTGGCGTTCGGATGTGGTGGTCAACAAGGTTTCCTGAATGATCTCCGGCAGCGTCTGCGCGGTCGACTCAACTGCGCCGGTCAGCGGGTAACAGCCGAGGGTGCGGAACCGGACCATCTTCTCAACTGGCTCTTCGCCGGGCTCCAGCGGAATGCGGTCGTCGTCGACCATGATCAACATCCCGTCGCGCTCCACCACGGGTCTTTTCGCAGCGAAATAGAGCGACGGAATAGGGATCTGTTCCTTGTAGATATATTGCCAGATATCGAGCTCCGTCCAGTTCGACATCGGGAACACGCGCATGCTTTCGCCTTTGGCGATCCTCGTATTATAGAGGTTCCATAATTCTGGACGCTGATTTTTTGGATCCCATTGATGCTGGGCCGAGCGGAATGAGAAAATCCTTTCTTTCGCGCGTGATTTTTCTTCGTCCCGCCGCGCGCCGCCGAACGCGGCGTCAAACTTGAATTTATCGAGCGCCTGCTTCAGCGCTTGTGTTTTCATAATATCGGTATGATGGCTTGAGCCGTGGCTGAATGGGCCGACCCCCTGTTCGACGCCGTCCTGGTTTATGTGCACCAGGAGATCGAGGCCAAGCTCTTCCGCCGTGTCGTCCCGGAACTTGATCATTTCACGAAATTTCCAGGTCGTGTCCACATGCAGAAGCGGAAAGGGCGGCTTTGAGGGATAGAACGCCTTCAGGGCGAGGCGCAGCATGACGGAAGAATCCTTGCCGACCGAATATAACATCACCGGATTTTCACACTCAGCGGCGACTTCGCGCATAATGTGAATGCTTTCCGCTTCAAGGCGTTCAAGGTGCGTAAGCGCGCTCATGGCTATCGTCTCCCCCAAGCGACAAAATGCGGATTGTCAAACCCGCGATCCTTTTTGTTGTACCGCAGGACGCCGCAT
>JBCAXE010000056.1:0-16177 GCA_038534195.1 Pseudomonadota bacterium | reverse complement strand
CGGCGGCCGTAACTATAACGGTCCTAAGGTAGCGAAATTCCTTGTCGGGTAAGTTCCGACCTGCACGAATGGCGTAACGATTTCCCCACTGTCTCCAATGCAGACTCAGCGAAACTGAATTCCCCGTGAAGATGCGGGGTACCCGCAGTTAGACGGAAAGACCCCGTGCACCTTTACTACAACTTTGCAGTGGCATTAGCGTCAACATGTGTAGGATAGGCGGGAGGCTTTGAAGTTCGGGCGCCAGCTCGGATGGAGCCACTGGTGAAATACCGCCCTTGTTGTCGCTGATGTCTAACCGCGGACCGTTATCCGGTCCCGGGACCCTGCATGGTGGGTAGTTTGACTGGGGCGGTCGCCTCCCAAATGGTAACGGAGGCGCGCGATAGGTGGGCTCAGACCGGTCGGAAATCGGTCGTCGAGTGCAATGGCATAAGCCCGCTAGACTGCGAGACTGACAAGTCGAGCAGAGACGAAAGTCGGCCATAGTGATCCGGTGGTCCCGCGTGGAAGGGCCATCGCTCAACGGATAAAAGGTACGCCGGGGATAACAGGCTGATGATGCCCAAGAGTCCATATCGACGGCATTGTTTGGCACCTCGATGTCGGCTCATCGCATCCTGGGGCTGGAGCAGGTCCCAAGGGTTTGGCTGTTCGCCAATTAAAGCGGTACGTGAGCTGGGTTTAGAACGTCGTGAGACAGTTCGGTCCCTATCTGCTGTGGGTGTAGGAATATTGAGAGGAGCTGTCCTTAGTACGAGAGGACCGGGATGGACATACCTCTGGTGGACCAGTCGTCATGCCAATGGCGCAGCTGGGTAGCTATGTATTGAATGGATAACCGCTGAAAGCATCTAAGCGGGAAACCAGCCTCAAAACAAGTATTCCCTTGAGAACCGTGGAAGACCACCACGTTGATAGGTCAGGTGTGGAAGCGCAGTAATGCGTGAAGCTAACTGATACTAATTGTTCGATTGGCTTGATCGTCCTCATGCTATCGCTAGCATGGGCGAGTTCGTGCGCGGCGAACGGTTCATCCGTTCCCGTGCTGAGCGTTAAATAATTGACTCTGAAGCATTCGCTTCATCCTTCTATCCTCTTCCTGAGGAACCGCGTAAGCGGCGTCACGAAGGATCGCATTTTTAATCCGCTTCGCCGGCCCGGTGATTATAGCGGGGAGCCTCCACCCGATCCCATCCCGAACTCGGTCGTTAAAGTCCCCAGCGCTGATGGTACTACGTCTTAAGGCGTGGGAGAGTAAGTCGTCGCCAGGCCTGCCAAGCGGATTAATGAAACCCTTCCAACATACCGTCGACAATCCAAAGCTGCGAAATCATTAGTGCGCATTCGGTTTTGCGCGCCTTTCGAATTTCTCGTCCGACGTTCGCAATTCCTACGAAACTTTATCTCTCGCTCAGCGGCTAGTGGCGTTTATGGTCCGCCTACCCGATTCTTTACTCTCGGTTGTTTGCCATTGCGCATTAGGCCCCAACAAATCCGACCGCTTGCCGCTCTAATGCGGCGTACGCCTTGGCGGCTTGTGAAAACGAGATGGTGGTGGGAGCGGCTCTACGCGAATATTGGCGGCGGCGGATTTTCTGAAGATGATTCGATCGACTTGCGCTGGCCAGCGGGGGTGCAACCGCCTGTTAAGTGTCGACCGCACCCTTATCTGATGACGTTCGATCTCCAGGACTGGATGGAACGTCGCTATTACTTCAGCGGCGTTCTCTACCAGAACGAAGTGGAGCAAGTGCTTTTGAACCTGCTGCGGCGCGGTGATACTTTCGTGGATGTGGGCGCGAATATCGGCGTAATGACGATGATCGGCGCCGCGCGCATCGGGCCAACTGGATGCGTGCTTTCAATTGAGCCGAACCCGGATGTTTGTTATCGCTTGCGTCGTCACGTGGACCTGAACGGTCTCGAAGAGCGCGTAAGGGTCGTGGAAGCTGCGCTCGGCGAACGCGCGGGGACTGCCGCATTGGCCGTCCAAGGGCGCCATCCCGGCGGCGGCACGCTGACGGACTCACTTGGCGCGAGCCGGAATGTCAGCATTCAAAAAGGCGACGACCTCTTGCGGGAAATTGACCCCGTGCGGCCGGTTATTCTGAAAATCGACGTTGAAGGCTTCGAGAAAAAGGCGCTCCTTGGATTGCAGAGCGTCCTAACGCATTCGGAAATCGCGCTGGTCATTGAGCTGACCGATGAGTTTCTACGTCGTGTGGGCGATAGTGTTTCCGGGATCTACACCATGCTCTCCGATAATGGATTCGCCGGCTACCAAATCGTCGAAAAGTCCAACCGGTTCATCAGATGGCCAGCATTAACTCCCTCATCCTCCCCGGAACCGTACTGGCAATATGATGCGCTCTTCGTTAAACCGCAGAGTGCTGTTGCGCGCCGGATAAGGCGCCTCATTAACTGATTTTCGGTGTTAAGCTGGCATTGTCATTGCGTTGGCGTATAGGGCTTCTGCACGCACTCACGATTGCGCGCTTCGGGACAATTATTCATGGGTGAGTCCAACAAAAATATCGGCTTTGTGGCGATCGGCCGTAATGAGGGCGAGCGGTTGAAGCGCTGCTTGCTGTCGATCGCGCAAGTGACCGATCGCGTTGTCTATGTGGACAGCAATTCGTCTGACGGCTCCGTCACGTTCGCGCGCGAGCGCAATGTCGAGGTCGTCGAACTCGATATGTCGATCCCGTTTACGGCGGCGCGGGCGCGTGACGCTGGGTTTGAACGCCTGAAAGAAAAATGGCCGGATACGGATTTTGTGCATTTTATCGACGGCGATTGTGAAGTCGTTGAAGGGTGGCCCGAGAAGGCGTTGGCCGAAATCATGCGCGATGACAATTTAGGCGTTGTCACCGGTTGGCGCAGCGAGAGATTTCCGGACGCCACTGTTTACAATATGATGTGCGAGGTGGAATGGCGCGGCCCCGCCGGCGACATTGCGGCGTGCGGCGGCGACATGCTTGTGCGCGTTGCGGCCTACGAGGAAGCGGGCGGGTTTAACCCGATCGTGATCGCCGCTGAAGATGACGAGTTTTGCATTCGTGTGCGCAAGGCCGGATACGCGATCCGTCGTCTTACCGAAGAGATGACCCTCCATGACGCCGCCATGACGCGCTTCAGCGAATGGTGGGCGCGCGCCCGGCGAGCCGGCCACGGCTATGCTCAAGTGGGCGCGATGCACCCTGACTATTTCCGCCAGGAACGCCGCCGCGTCATCCTCTGGGGCGCCGTTATTCCGGCGCTGGCGATTATCGCTTTGCTGATTCGGCCCTGGCTTATTATCCCGTTTATCGCGCTTTATGGTCTGTCTTACTTGAAATCGCGGCGCGGGCTGATCGCCGGCGGCGTGTCGCCGGAAAACGCCAGCGCCTATGGCCGGTTTCTCGTGCTATCAAAGGCGCCGAATTTCCTGGGCATGATGACCTATTGGCGGCGCAGGCTCCTTAACGATGATTACAAGATCATCGAGTATAAATAGGCTGACAAATCTCATAGTGCACTGTCGATGAAAACGCTCGCCACAATCATCCTCAATTACAAAACCGCGGACATGGCTTGCCGCTCGGCGGATCTGGCGCTTGCAGCCATGCGCGGGATCGACGGTATTCTGGTCATTGTCGACAACTTTTCTGATGACGGATCAATCGAGGCGCTCACAGAATGGCGGGACAAGCATTCGGAGAAAGATAGAATCCTTCTGGAGTTTTCACCGACAAACACGGGGTTTTCCGGCGGCAACAATATTGGCCTGCGTGCGGTCGATGCGCATTATTACGTCCTGTTAAATAGCGATACGCTGGCGCGCGAGGGCGCCTTCGCGCAGATGTTGTCTGTTGCGGAGGAAAATCCGCGAGCCGGTCTGATCGGGCCGACGCTCACAGGCGAAGACGGCGCCGTCCAGATCAGCCGGTTCCGGCATTTCACGCCGCTCTCGGAGTTGATCAACGCAAGCGGTCTCGATGTCGTGCGCCGCGCCTTTATGAAGTCTGATATTCCGATTTCGACCGACAGTGCGGTATTACCGGGCTGGGTGTCGTTCGCTTGTGTTATGCTCCGCAAAGAGATGATCGACGAGATCGGCCTCATGGATGACGGCTACTTCCTCTATTTCGAAGACTCCGATTACTGTCGCACCGCGCAGGAAAACGGGTGGTCGATCGCGCTTGCGCCTGACGCGCACATCGTTCATTTGCGCGGAGGCTCTTCGCCGGTGAAAAGCCGCGGCGCCGCGAATAAGCGGTTGCCCGCCTACTATTACGCGTCTCGCGCCCGTTACTATCGCAAGCATTATGGGTTTGCGGGATACGTTGCAGCGAATTTATTGTGGTACGCGGGTCGTGTTCTAGCCCATTCAAAGAGATTATTCTTCAAACAGCCTTCGAAGGTCTGTGACCGGACCGCATCGGATATCTGGATCACGCAATACCATGCTCAGCAGGACCCGCATGCGACTACCTGACTTCTATATCATCGGCGCCATGAAATGCGCTACGAGTATGGTCCAACAACAACTCGCGCAAGATGATCGCGTCTTTATGAGCGATCCCAAAGAGCCTAATTTTTTTAGCGATGACGGTATTTTCGCGAACGGCATGGGGTGGTACAGCGCGTTATTTTCTAAAGCTGGCGAGGCGCAACTGTGCGGCGAGGCGAGCACCCATTATACGAAATGGCCGACATTGCCGTTGGCGCCGGAGCGCCTGAAAGAGGCGACACCCGAGGCGAAGTTTGTCTACATAATTCGCCACCCAATCGACCGCCTCGTGTCTCACTATCTTCATTCCTGGACGATGCGGGAAATTACAGTCCCGTTTAGTGAAGCGATCCCTCAGCATCCGGAGCTCTGGCAATACAGTCTTTACCATGCGCAGCTTGAACGGTGGTTCGCGCATTTTCCGCGCGCGCGCTTTTTGATCATGACGCAGGAGGGCATCAAGAATGCGCCCCATGAAAACTACGCGCGCTTGACCGACTTTCTGGGGCTCGAAGGCGCGGTCTGGGTCGATGATCTGCCGCCGCAAAACGTCACGGCTGAACGCGTAAAGCGCTTTCCGTTTTATGATTTCGTGATGGACAATCCCGGCATGCAGGCGGTGCGTCGCGCGCTCGTTCCGCACGGGCTCCGCCAGAAGATGGCGCAAAGGCTGCGGCCGCCGGAACGGCCCGCCGTGAGCGATGAAGAATACGCCTATCTCAATGAGAAGATTGGCCCGGATATCGCGGCGCTTGGCGCGTTGGTGGGGCTTGATCTGTCGTTGGAGAATTACGCCGAGAAGGCGGCGCGCGAGGTCTTCGATATCCGCTGAATGCTGACCCTCGCGCGGCGTACGCAGTGCTGGCCTTTTCGCCCCGAGACGGGTTACAACCAGACCGGGCTGATGAATGGGCGTCGTGGATGATGACAGGGTTTGCGTTGAGAGCGCTGGCTTTATTTTCTTTGATTTGTGTGGCGGCGGTCGGGTGCGGTCAACGCGCCGAGGACGATATTGCTGAAGCGCTGCCGCCTCAGAGCTATGGCGAAGAGACTGATTCCAATGTGGAGTTGTGGCTTGAGACGATGGAGCTCGGCAGCCGGGAGCTCTATTCTGCACGCAATGATGTCGTGTCGGCGCTGAAGCTTGAACAAGGTGATCGCATCGCCGATATCGGCGCCGGGACCGGCCTATACACCGTTTTGTTCGCAGAATCCGTTGGCCAATCGGGAACTGTATTCGCGGTTGATATCGAGCCGCGTTTTTTAAAGCTGATCAATCAGCGCACGGCGGACCTTGATTTCACGAATGTGACGTCGGTGCTCGGCCGTGACAACTCGATTACGTTGCCTGGCGAGGCCGTCGATGTCGTCTTCATCTCTGATACGTACAATTATTTTGAGGACCCGCAAGCGTTGATGACGTCAGTGTTTCAGTCGCTCGCACCGGGTGGCGAGCTCTTTATTATCGATTTTGATATCGTCGAGGGAGAGCCGCGCAATGAAAACAATGAACATGTGCGCGTCGGGAAAACCGCGCTCATAGAAGAAGTCGAATCCATCGGCTTCATGCTTGAGGAAGAGGTCGGCGTTCCGAATTTGACAGCGTCATACATGCTCCGGTTCCGCAAACCGGAATAACAGGGGGAGGGTAGTTGAATGGCCGAACAGCTCATATTCACCGTCATTGGCGATAATGATCAGTCCTATGAGGTCAGGATCGAACGCGATCCGTTAAACACCGCAAACCTTTCCGCCTTTTGCAATTGTGATGAAGCGGTCGAAGGAAAATTCTGCAATCACCGCTTTCGGATTTTTGAAGGCGATCATTCGTGTATTGAATCGGACAATCTCGGCGATCTCGATATTCTCAACCGATGGATCCGGGGCTCTGACATCGAAGTGGCGATGATGGAGCTGTCAAAGGCGAAGACGGATTTGAGCCTTGCGCGCGAACGGCTCGCCTATTGCCGCAGCGTACTCGTCAAAAGAATGATGGATTGAAGGCGCGAATTATTGAGCGTCAAGCGCCGCCGCATAGGCCGGATCGACGCCGAGCCGTTTGGCGAGATTATCGAGAAAGTCTTTGCTCTTGGCGTGCGTGCGATCGGCGGTGAGCGCCGCGGCCGCGTAAAGTTGCGCCGCTCTGTTCGGCGTCGACGCCATGGCCGCGAGCGCTTCAATATCGTCCTCAAGCGAATAGTCGTGAAGAAGAAGGTCCTGAACCGCGTCATTGTCAAAGCCGCCCTCATCGACAACTTTGCGGATAATCGTTTCTTCCCTGCCGCTTAAGGCGCCGTCGGCGTAGGCCCCGGCGATCATGGCGCGAATGAGCGCCAGGGCGAAGTCCGGGTCGGCGTCTGCGTCAATAACGAATTCGGGCGGCGTTTGTCCGCTTGACCGTCCCCATTCTTTAGGGCCGCGCCGTTCATTCCAGGCTTTGTACGCAAGCGCGCCGAGCGCCGCGACCGCACCGGTCTTCGCCACGTCGCCCATGAGACGCCGCCCGCCTTTGGTGCCCAGCAAGCCGAGCAATAAGAGCCCGCCAGCGCCGGCCGCCGCTTTGCGCGCGTCCGGGTCCGCTTCTAACCGTTGGCGCACCTTGCCGGCGGCGTCTTTGGCGTCGTCGAGCTTTTGATCCACATCGAATTCGTCGAGGGCGGCGCGGGCCTGACGCTGAAGGTCTTCGAGAATTTGCGATGCGTCGATCATATGCGGCCTCCGGCGCCGTCAGGTGGTTATCCCATGGACGCAATAAAGGCGTCGGCTTCGGCAATGGCGGTGTTCATCTCATCGATCAGCGCTCCGACGCGCTCTTCGATTTTGATCTTTTCAAGCTCCAACGAAGAAATCGCGCGCGCATTCAAATTGTGTTTGAGAAACAGAACCTGATCTTCGTAGAGCTCAAGAACGGGGTCCATTTTGTCTGCGGCTTTGTTCATTGCGGCGAGGAGCTGTGTGTAATCGGCTTGTGTCGCGGCGAGTTGTTCGGCGCTGCGCCGGCGCAGGTCCGGACTTTCGTAAAGGTTCAGCTCTTTTTCCCATTCGCGGAAGAGACGCTTGCCCACATCGTCCACGGATTTTATCCGGTTGTTGACCTCGGCCGCCTGTTTTTGGGCGCGCGTGTAAGACGCGTTCATCTTGTCATATTGCTTTTCAAGCTCGCCGCCATCGACCTCAACGAGGGCGCGAAACTCGTCGAGCGCGCTCGCAAAGGTCTCCTGCGCCTGAGCCTGTTCACCGCGCGCCGCCTTCACGCGATCAACGAGGATGTCGCGTTTTTCAAAGCCGAATTGCTCCAGCGTTCCATAATACGCCGAGGCGCAACCAGATAGGGCCAGAACGCCGGCGACGAGAATGGCTTTGCCAAAGTATTTCATAGGGTGCTCCCGCTTTTTCCCTTAGTCTTTCATTGACCATAATCCGAACCGAGGGAAGCGTCACCCTCGAATCGCGGCGTCCTCACCGAGATTATTCAGCGTTGACAATCGCTTCCGGCCCGGCGCCCCAAGCCATTCGCCTTGCGGCGCGCCCCGACGCTCCCTACATATGTAACGAGGGGCGCGGCGGCTGTCGTCGCGCGGCAGACGCGTGGCGTCCGATCGGGCGGCGTTGCGCTGAGACGGGAGGTTTTCATGTCGGGATTTTGGATATTCGTAGGGATTGTCGCCCTCCTGATATTCTTTGTGATCAATATCTACAACCGCATCGTTGCGCTCAATCAGCGTGCTGACCAAGCCTTTGCCGATGTCGATGTACAATTAAAGCAACGCCACGATCTCATCCCGAACCTTGTTGAAACCGTCAAAGGCTACGCCAGTCACGAAAAGGAAACGCTTGACGCGGTGATTACGGCGCGCAACAGCGCCGTCGCCGCTCAGGGACCGGCCGCGCAGGGCCAGGCGGAAGGCGTTCTTGGCGCAGCGCTGGGGAAACTATTTGCACTCGCCGAGGCTTATCCGGACCTCAAGGCGAACACCAATTTTCTGGAGCTCCAGCGCGAATTGTCAGACGTTGAGAACAAGATTGCTGCGGCGCGCCGCTTCTTCAATAATGCGGTCCAGGAATTCAATACGATCATCCAGCAAATTCCCGGCAACTTCATTGCGCCGCTCGGTAGTTTCTCGAAACGCGATTTCTTCGAGATTCCGGAAGCCAGCCGCGCGACCTTGGAAGCTGCGCCGGAGGTGGCGTTTTAACGGCCGGTCAAGCGACAGGATCGGGGCGTGAGCATGAAGCGCATAGGCCTCATCGGCGGCGTCAGCCCGGAGAGCACGGTCGTCTACTACCGTCTATTGAACGCCGCCGCCCGCCGTGCCTATGGCGGCGAAACATCCGCAGACATTATCATTCATTCGTTGAACTACGGCCGGATGTACGCCTATTACAAAGCCAGCGACTGGCCCGCGTTCAAATCCACCGTGGTGGCGGCCGGGCGCGGATTGCAAGCAGCGGGAGCGGACGTTCTAGCGATATCATCCAATACGACCAATATGGCAGCTGACGATCTCGCCGCCGCCGTGGGCGTGCCGGTGGTTTTTCTTCTGGAGACGCTGCGCG
Source organism: Pseudomonadota bacterium (assembly GCA_038534195.1). Taxonomy (GTDB): domain Bacteria; phylum Pseudomonadota; class Alphaproteobacteria; order Caulobacterales; family Parvularculaceae; genus JAJFFW01. The sequence continues at coordinate 7,125 of JBCAXE010000056.1, read as the reverse complement.
ACGCGCTGCGGGCGCACGGCGTTGAGCGGCCGCTGCTTCTTGGCACCCCGGTCGTTATGGAGGGTGATTTCTATCGGCCGACCTTACGCGATCGCTTCGGTGTAGAGACGCTTGTTCCCGATGCTGATGATCGTGCGGTCGTCAATCGGATCATTTTCGATGAACTGGTGGAGGGCGTTGTTTCAGATAAGTCGCGCCAGGACTATGTGGATGTGATCGAGCGTAACAAGGCGCGCGGCGCCGACAGCGTTATTTTCGGATGCACCGAAATCGGTATGCTTCTTGAGCAGCGCCATGTGGACTTGCCCGCGTTCGATACGACGTTGATCCACACCGAGGCGCTCGCGCAATTCGCTTTTATTGGCGAGACCGCGTAATGGGCGCGTTCGGGCTCCAGTCCCATATCTGGAACAATAATCTGAAATCGTTGCTGTTGCTCGCCGGCTTTCCGGTGTTGCTCCTCGTTTTGATGTATGGCCTTTCCGTCGGGTATGTGGGGTTGACCTACCAGATTTATACACTGGAAGAGGGCCTGGTCGCCGCGCTTGATGTGATGGCGGGCGCCTGGCCGTTTGCGTTTCTGGCGGCGTTTGTCTGGTTTGCGATCGCGTGGGCGTTTAATCAGCAGATGGTGAAGCTTGCGGTCGGGGCGCGAAGCCTCTCGCGCAAGGACGCGCCGGATCTCTACAACATGCTCGAAAATCTCTGCATCTCGCGCGGCGTGCCGATGCCCAAGCTGAATGTTATCAATACGAGCGCGCTCAATGCGTTCGCGAGCGGCGTGGACAGGGGCAGTTACACGATCACCCTCACAAGCGGGCTGATCCGCACGCTGGATGACGACGAGCTTGAGGCTGTGATCGCTCATGAGTTGACGCATATCATGAACCGCGACGTGCGCCTGCTAATCGTTGCGGTGATCTTTGTGGGGATTTTCTCTTTCTTCTTTGAAATCCTCTTCCGCAACATGTTCCGTACGGGTGTGCGCGTCGGCGGACACACCCGGTCGCGAAACGGCGATAGCCGCGGCGGAGGCGTTCTGATCATTATCGCCGTGGCGCTGATTGCGCTCGCCTATTTCCTGGCGATCACGATCCGGTTCGCGCTGTCTCAGAAGCGCGAATACCTCGCGGACGCGGGCGCCGTTGAGCTGACCAAGGACCCGGACGCCATGATTTCGGCGCTGCAAAAAATTTCCGGCAATAGCGACGTGGACGCGCCCGCAGATGTGCAACAGATGATGGTGGAGAACACCCACAAGTTCGCAGGCGTCTTTACGACTCACCCGCCGATCAAAAAAAGAATCGCTGCTTTGGTCGAATTCGCCGGCGGCGAGGCGTAGTCGCAAGAATTACTCCGACTACCCTATATCAATCACGTCGTTCGTACGCATAATTTTCTGTAAGACTGTATTAATGTGATTAGACATCTTTTTGATTTTGTCTACGCTTGTTGACGTTGTGTAAGACAATCGAACTAGACACAAATCAAACTAGAAACAGAGGCTCACATGAAGAAAAAGTCTATTGCGGGCGCCGCGAGCATCGCGGCGTTAACGGCTAGTATTGCTTCAATTTCCACCATCGCCGGCTCGCCGGTTTCAGCCCAGACGCTCGGGGCTCTCGGGCCGCAAGGGCGCACGATCGAATTGGCGGTCCCGGCGGAGGATCGCCAACTGATTTCGTTTGACGTCGCCGAAACGTTCCGCGCTGATCGGGCGGGCGTCAGCGGCAGGGTGTTCGGCGCGACGCCGCGCGACGCCATCACCAATCGCTTGGCGGCTCGGTTGAACGCCCCCGGGGTCGCGGACTCCCTTGTAGAGACGGAAACGGCCATTGACGCCGGCACAGGCGAAATATCCTCTCGCTTCGAACAGAGGCTCGACGGCCTAAGAGTTTACGGCGCTTACGCAAAGGCGGTCCTGTCTGACGCTGGCGAGTTATTGTTTGCGGCGGATAATTTGTCCTCCACGGTTCTCTTGCGCGGCCCCGAACCGGACACGTCGCCGTCCGAGGCGCTGCAGGCGGCGCTCGCCAAACATCATCCGGGCGTTCGCGCGCCAAAGAGCGCCGATGCAGAAGGGGCGATCACGACCTTTGGCGAGGACGACTTCTTTTTCCGGGCGCCGAGCGTAGAGCGGGTCTATTTCCAGCGGGGCAGGGCGCTAGAGCAGGGTTATCTGGTTGAAACGTGGACGGATAAAGATAATACTCTTTACGAGACACTTGTGGACGGTGACGGCGTCATCGTCTCCAGCGAACTGCGCACGAATGCTGATCGCATCCGCTATTACCCGACCCACCCCGACGCGAGCGGCTCCCGAACGTCGAACACGCCGAATCGCTGGACGAGCGGCACGCAATTTCAATTTGGCATGCAGGGGCCGAACGCGGTCGCGTATCTTGATCGCGACGCCAACAACAGCCCGGACGGCCTCGGGTCGGTGATTTCAAACGAAACGTTCACCGTCAGCGCAAACCTTTCCCAGTCGCCGACGACGACGCAAAACAGGCGGGCGGCGATCCAGAACCTCTTTTACTGGAACAATCGCATTCACGACTACCTTGAGGCCCGCGGCTTTGGCGACAATGACGGCAATTTTGAAGGCGCCGACCCCGTTCTCGCCGAAGCGCAGGACGGCGGCGGTTTCAACAACGCCAATTTTGCAACGCCCTCCAGCGGCAGCCCGCGCATGCAGATGTTCCTTTGGAATCTAACCAATCCCAATCGCGACGGCGATCTCGATGCGGACATTATCTGGCATGAATATGGTCACGGCGTCACATGGCGCATGGTCGGCAACATGTCGGGCAGCATTGCAGGCGCGCTCGGCGAGGGCAATTCCGATGTGCTGGCCATTCTTTATACGAATAATGACCGCGTCGGCGAATACTCCGTCAACCGGTCGAACGGCATCCGGTCAAGCCGGTATAGCCAGCATCGCGACACGCTGGGCGATTTCAATCCGAGCCGGGGCGTTCATCGCAATGGCGAAATCTATGCGGCGGCGCTCTGGGAATTGCGCCGGCTTTATCGCAACGCCGGCATCCGGAACCGCAACACGATCATCGGCGATGTGGTGCGCGGTTATCGCTTCACGCCGCCGCAGCCCACTTACATCCAGATGCGCAATGGGTTGTTGCAGGCCGCGCCCGCAAGCCGGGATTGTTTTGTCTGGCGCGCCTTCGCCAGAAAGGGCATGGGGATCGGTGCGCAAATGACCGTCTCGGGCGGGCGCATCACTTTGCGCGAGAGCTTTTCCGTCCCTAACGGCTGCTGACGTGGACTGATACGAGACTGAAAACGGCGCGTCTCAGACGCGCCGTTTTTTTAGAGTTCGACAACGCGCGCAAAGCCGCCATAAATCATCCGTTTGCCGTCAAAGGGCATGGGCGCGTCCTTCGGGTCCATGCGCGGGTCGTCCATCATCTTTTTCATGCCGGCGTCGCGCGTCGCCTTATCCGGCCATTCAATCCATGAAAAGACGACGCTTTCATCGTCTTTCGCCTGAACCGATTTTCGGAAGTCCGTCACTTCGCCATCCGGCACGTCGTCGCCCCAACATTCCATAATGCGCAAGGCGCCATATTCCTTGAAGACCGGATCGATGAATTCAGCATGGTCGATGAACTTCTGCTTATTCGCCGTCGGCACTGCGATAACAAAACCGTCAATGTAACTCATAGCGTTCCTCCTGTCGGTTGCGTCTTGAGTGTCGCATGGAAAATGCGCCTCGCGCGAATGGCGATTGCGAATATCGGAAAAAAATCAAAAAATAATCGGCGGCGAGGCGCATTAACTAAAATTCGGCGCGGGTAAAACACCAGAGCTGGCAAGGGTTTCGATGAGATACTGTACAATTTGTGGGAAACTTATCTTCCCCCCTTTTCGCGTCCCGTATGATGGGCGCCATGAAAGAGGAATTGAAATCAGCGGTAAAGGACGCCCGGAAGCCATGTGGCGAGACCGGGGAAAAGCGCGAGCAACGCCAGCGCCAGAATCTGGATGGCGATAAACGGCAACGCGCCGCGATAAATGTCGCCCGTGCGCACCGCCGCGGGGGCGACGCCGCGCAAATAGAAGAGCGCAAAGCCGAAGGGCGGCGTCAGGAACGACGTCTGCAGATTAATCGCCATCATGATGCCGAGCCACACCGGATCGACGCCCATGGCGAGGAGCGGCGGTCCGACAAGCGGAACGACCACCAGCGTGATCTCGATGAAGTCCAGAAAAAAGCCAAGGACGAACATGACCAGCATGACGGTGATCACCGCGCCGGCGCGCCCGCCAGGCGTTGCTTCAAGCGCATGGCGCACGGTTTCATCGCCGCCAAGGCCGCGAAAGACGAGGGAGAAAAGCGCCGCGCCGATCAGGATCGTAAACACCATGGTCGTGACCCGCGCGGTCTGATCCGCGATAGGGGCGAGCGTCTTTTCGCGCGCGAGACGCAAGAGGCTGACGCAAACGCCCCAAGGTGCGATCAGACAGAGCGCAAAGGCTGCAACGATGCCAGCTTGTTCGAGAGCGCTGATGCTCTCCCGGCCAAGCCTCAGATCGAGAAACGAGGTCAGGCCGATCAGCCCGACAATCGCGAGCGCCGCCAGAAAGACGGGCGTGCGTCCGGTGATCAGGCTTCCGTCGCCGCCGATGCGCGCGCCTGCAATCAACAAGGCGCCGATGGCGCCGACGCTCGCCGCTTCTGTGGGCGTCGCGGCCCCGGCGAGGATCGATCCGAGGACAGCGATGATCAACAGGAGCGGCGGCGGCAACGTGCGCATGGCCGCTTTCCAGACTTCCTTTCGGCTTGCGGCCATTTCCGCAGCGGGGATCGCCGGCGCCTTGGCCGGCGCCGTGACAGCGACGATAATCTGCCAGACAAGATAAAGGCCGACGAGCATCAGCCCGGGGATCAGCGCGCCGGCGAAAAGATCGCCTACGGAGATCGTCTCCGGCGCGAAGACGCCTTGTTCCAGTTGCGCTTTCTGATAGGCGTTGGAGATAACGTCGCCAAGCAGAATGAGAACAATCGACGGCGGGATGATCTGACCCAGCGTGCCGGCGGCCGCAATTGCGCCGCTGGCGAATGCAGGGTCATAGCCGCGCCGCAGCATGGTCGGCAGGCTGAGCAGCCCCATTGTAACGACCGTGGCGCCGACAATGCCGGTGGAGGCGGCGAGCAACGCGCCGACGATCGTTACCGAAATGCCAAGCCCGCCGGGCAGCGAGCCGAACAACTTCGCCATTTCATCAAGCAGTTCCTCGGCGATTTTCGCTTTTTCAAGGATGACGCCCATGAGGATGAACATCGGCACGGCGATCAGCGTTGTGTTGGAAACAGCGCCGAAGATGCGCTGGGGCAGGGGCTTGATGAAACTGAGATCAAAGACGCCGAACGAAAGCGCGATGATTGCGTAAAGAATTGCGACGCCGGCGAGACTGAACGCAGCCGGAAATCCCGCCAGCAGAACAACGCACAAGGTGACTACCATGGCGATGTCGAGCCATCCGGCCGCCGCGCAAAAACAAAATCCGTCGATCGCGTGTTCCATCTACGCCGCTTCCCCCGGCGGTCCGGCTTTCAGCATTTGAGCAGCGCGTGCCGCGGCGACGAAGCCCGCCATCGCCAGGAGTACGGCAAACATGGGAATAAGCGTTTTCAGGAGGAATACGCCCTGGATCCCGGATTGTTCCGTGGAGCCTTCGCGCACGGACCAAGCCTGCGCCACGTAGGGTGCGGCGGTCCAGAGGATGAGGAGGCAAAATGGAAAGAGGAACAGATAGACGCCGATGAGATCCACGAGCGCTTTGCGCCGTGGCGGCGCTTCGCGATAAAAAATATCGACGCGCACATGATCGTCGGTCAAAAGCGCGTATCCGGCGGCGAGCAGGAAAACCGCGCCGTGCATGTAGGTGACGCTCTCCTGCATGGCGATAAAATTCAGCCCAAAGACATAGCGCAGGATCACGACGGCGAATTGCACCAGCGCCATGGCGAAGACGAGCCAGGTGATCGCTCGTCCCGTTCGTTCGGTTACCATACGAAAAACCGCCGACAGAGTATCGCACAAGAAGCGCGGCTCCATTGCGAGCCCGAGACCGCCCACAAGCATTGTTACGCCGGCGAGCCATGCGAGATGGCGCCATGAATAGTCAAAGGCTGGGAGATCAACGGCGAAATGCGAGAACGCAAATCCGGCTGCGACGGCGCCCACCGACAAGGCGAGCCAAATCGCAATGCTGCGCATGCGGTCGCCGCCGCCGACCAATACGACGAGGGGCAGCGCCATCAGCGGCGTCAGCAAGAGCCCGGCGCTCCAAAACAATAGGTTTCCGGCGGACGCGAGCATTAGAGGGAAAACACCCGCCGGCGCGCGGCCATATAGGCTTCATCGGAAATGCGGTTCCATTCGGTCGAGCGGCGGAACGATTCGCGATAACTCTCATAAATTCGGCGCGAGAGATCGTCGCTTTCTTCGAATTCCGCAAGCACTTCCTTAGACGCCGCGGCCAGCGCTTCCAGGACGTCATCGGGCATGCGCCGCAATTCGACGCCGTGCTCGTCAATAAGTTGGGTCAGGGCGGTTCCGCTATAATGCATGTATTCGGCGATGGCCAAATGGTTCGCCTGGTGGCAGGCGCCGCGGATGATCGATTGCTCCGTCAGCGTCATATCATTCCAGACGTCGAGATTGACGCCGACGCCAAGCTGGGCGCCGGGCTCATGGAAACCCGGCCAGTAGTAGTATTTCGCCTCGCGGTGGAAGCCAAAGGCGAGATCGTTCCAAGGGCCGACCCATTCTGTCCCGTCAATGGCGCCCGACTGCAGCGCCTGGTAGATTTCGCCGCCGGAAAGGGCGACCGCCGACGCGCCGATGCGGCGCAACACTTCGCCGCCCATGCCCGGCATCCGGATTTTCAGCCCGCGCAAATCTTCCAGTGAATTGATCGGTCTTTTGAACCACCCGCCCATTTGGTGGCCGGTGTTGCCGGCGGCGAATGGCTTGATGTTAAATTTCGCCGAAAGCTCATCCCAAAGCTCTTGGCCGCCGCCGAATTCCGTCCACGCCATGATTTCAGCCGCCGTCATACCAAATGGGACGTCTGTGAAAAACGAGTAGGCTTTGG
>JBCAXE010000055.1:0-16581 GCA_038534195.1 Pseudomonadota bacterium | reverse complement strand
GGGTGCATTAAGTGAAGCGCAATGCACCATCTGATCTGGCGTGAAGTGCGTGGTTAGATGGTGCATTGCGCTTCGCTTAATGCACCCTACTTGCTAAAAAACAGTGTGCAGACAAGGCGTTAGGTGCATCCATGCACCAAATCGCCGTTTCGCTTTATCTTGCCGTAAGACCAACACATCAGACCAGAGCGCCCCAACCAACCAATTGCGCTTTGCAACTCGCAAGCTTTCCTTCGAGTGTCTTCTGCATCGAGACGACATTTTCGTAGCTTGGAACCATTTCTATCGGGCAAATTATGAGCCATTCGTCGTCAACATCATCGTAATCTTTGTTGCTGCCGTAACCGCTCTTTTGAAGTTCTCTGGCAACTTTGTCAGCCGTATTTTCATTTGGAACCAGTATCTGAAATTCAATTGCCAGAGGCTTTGTCATATCAACGCCGTCGTCAGCAATTCGCTGCAGCGCATCACCATCTGCATCGTCTGGATACTCAGGCATTCAACCCTCCAAATACTGGTACTATGAGCCGTTTAATCCGGGTCATTGTCTTCATCGCGATACCTTCGTCCAGGAGATTCGCGGCGGTTATAATTGCTGTCACTTCGCGATCCTCCGTCACGGTCCATCCGCCTAGATTCGTCTTTATAGGCTTCCCGATCATTACGAGACCCCCTAAATTCAGTCGATGTGTGTGGGTCATCATTGTTGCGAGCCTCGCGGCGGCCGCTTTGTTGTGATCGAGCCCTCGTGCCTTTCCCGTGGTATTTTTTCCCGCTCTCATGCGTGTTTGTGTAAGAACCAACCTCGTCCTTATCATAAGACCGAGAGGAAGAATCGCTGCGATTCGACCGCGTTGCTCTTGCTGCTCGGGCTCCGCGAGCGGCTTGCGTTGCTCGCGCCCCAACGACGGCTGCGACGGCTACTTCATCACCGGGAATTGGTGACGCGACTGCGGCCGCTGTCGCGACCCCAGCAGCCATTGCGCCGCAAGCATCAGGGTCGCTTTGGCAAGAATCAGCTAGCCGCTGATGGCCTTCCTCTGAATTCTCGCCCGTCGGGTCCAGCTTATTTATAGGATCGTTCCCGACATACGCATACCGGTTAAAATACCCGATGCCGCCTTCAGCGAACCCAACCGGGTCATTGGAGTGGAAACGTCCGACGACGGGGTCGTAGTAGCGGGCCTGCATGTAGGTGAGGCCGGTGTCGGCGTCCTCGATGTGGCCGGTGAAGCCGATGTCGTCGCGATTGTCGGCCGGATCGTTCAGTTTCTCGCCGAAGGGCGTGCGGCTCTCGCGCCAGAGGACCGCGCCGCCGCCGTCCGTGGCGGCGACGGGGCTGCCCAGATGGTCATTGTGGAGGAACACTTCCCGGTAGCTCGCGCCGGACCCTTCAATGCGGCCGATCGCCATGCCGGCAACGCGCAGATAGTCAGCCCGGTCCGCGGAATTATGCGGATTGTCCCGATAGAGGAGCGCGCCCGACTGACCGTAAACGGAATAAATCGTTTTGCCGTTGATCGTTTGTTTGACGCGCTTGAAGTTGCCGTCATAGACGAAATTACCGCTCGCGCCCGCGCCGCTGACCGTGACGGGTTGTTCGGACCAGTCATAGGAATAGGCCCCTTGCCCCCGCGCATCCCAGATGACATTGCCGCGGCTGTCATGGACGTAGGAGAGGGTCTGGCCGGCCCCGCCCGTGTCGCGGACGGTGGCGAGCCGGTTGCGGCTCGTATAGGTGAGATCGACCGTGCGCGACCCAAGCGTCTTGCGCCGGATATTGTTCAGCGGGTCATAGGAATAAGAGCCCGCCCCCCAGGGGCCCGACGCCGTCTTCAGGCGGCCGAGACCGTCATAGGTGTAGTTTCGGTTCTCGCCGCTGACCGCCCAATCCTGTTGGATGGTGATCCGTCCGTTGGCGTCGTACGCGTAGGTGAAATTCGCCGCCTCGGCGACGCCGTCTTTGCGCGAGCGAATCCGCTGGGGCAATTGCCGCGCGTCCAGGTGCATCGAATAGATCTGACCGTTGCGATAATGGAAGCTCTTCGGCTGTCCGTTCACATGATAGGCCACATTGTTGGCGTAATAGGCGGACGTGCCGATATAATGCATCTGTTTCGGCTGGCCGAGCCCGTTGGGCGCGAAATCGAACCGCCGCGAGGACGGGGAGCGATAAACGGTCTGATGGCCGCTGGCGTTGTATTCATATTGCGCCGTGTAAGTGCGCCCGTCGATCAGCAGCTTTTCCTCTGTGAGCTGATCAGCGCTGTCATAGGTGTAGCGCCAGTCGGTGACGCCGCGCTGGTTGCGGGTCACATTGCCGTTGGCGTCATAGGTGATGGCGATGTCCGGCGTCGTTGAGGGGAAATTGACGGCGGTAAGGCGTCCGAGCGTGTCGTAGCTGCGCGCGACTTTGACGTTCGAGGGGAGGCTGGCGCAGCCGTCGGCCAAGCCCTGGCCGCGCGCGAGGCCGGTCATCTGGTCTGCGGCATCATACTGGTAGAGCGTTCGGCCGGTCTCCGCCACAACGTGACTGCAGACGCGCAGGCGGCTGTCGTAGAACCATTTCTGGGTCTGATCGCCGCTATAGCCGCCGGAATTTCCGTATTGGCGCGCCGTCAGGAGGTTGCCGTAATTGTCATACGTCATATCCGTGGTGACGCCTTCGGGCTGCGCGATCCGCGTCGGCTCGTCCCGATTGTCCGGATCGCCGAAGGCCAGGTAGGTGGTCGTCGTCCGGTGTCCCGCCGGGTCGGTCACCTCGATCCGGTTGCCGGAGAGATATTGCGTTGTCGTCGTCGCGTACGGGAAGATGTTCTCGCTCACGGAAGTGACGCGGCCGAGCGCGTCGTAGGTCGTCGCGGCGCCTTCGGTCGGCGTGAACGCCGTCGAGGGCAGGGACGTAAACGTCACGCGGCCGAGCGCGTCATATTCGGTCCGCACATAGGTCGTCTGCCCGCCGCCGGACAGCGGCTGCGTCTTCACACGGTAGGGGCGCAGAAAGCCGTCATAGTACGTCGTGGTGCGCGTCGGCCCGCGCGTCGCGGTCTGAAGCGTGACGCCGTTGCTGAGGCTATAGCTGAGCGTGGTGTCGTTATACGGCGACGGCCGATCGATCCGCGTGAGCCAGCCGGCGTTGTTGTATTCGTAGCCGGTGGTGTGCCCACGCGCATTGGTTTGCGACGTGACCCAGCCGTTATCGTCGACCGTACGATACAAATGACCAGATGGACGATTGATTTGCTGCGGCAAACCTCGATGATAATTAAAAAAGCCCCATACCCTATCAAGCGCGTCCCGAGTCCAGCGCAGCGCGCCTTTGTTATCGGCGTCCGTGTGATAGCCGTATGTTTTATATAGAGATCCAAACCGATCATGGCGAGTCAAGCGGCCGAGGCTGTCATAGGTGAAGGTATCAAACAGCTTGCCGTTACGCCGGACGGTCTTGGGGAGGCCCAGGACCCATCGAGCTGAATTTTGTTCGTATGTGGTGTCCGTTATGCGAGTCTGGGAGTTCAGATTAGACCAGACCTCAATTTTGGTAGGGTTGCCGAATGAGTAGGCCGCCGATGACCGATTAATGTTAAAAGTGTTTCGAATCGTATGCTGGTCGGAAGACCGTTCAACGACAATACTCTTCAGGTGACGAGGTCTGGTCAGCGGTATGCTGACGGTAGTCTGCTCGACAAAAGTCTCTCCGATCGGCTCCTCGACTTCGTAATCGTACGTGGTTGTTTCAATTGGAACGGAAGAGGCCGCGGTTGCGTAAATCTTTTCGCTTGCGGTTAAGCCAACCAAATCGCCATCTTCTGAGTGTAAATCAATTCGGGTTTTTACACCTGTGGGATCAATAATTTCGGTCCAACCTGTTGTGGCTGGTGCAGTAGAAAAGTTTATCGAATTTCTTGGGAACTGATTATATGTATACGTCCAACTTGCTGAGCTATACGCTGGGCCCGACAGTGTCTTATTGACCAACGCCATTGATGATACGAATGGAACGGTTGTGTACTCTTTGTACCCCTGCGCATTATGGAAGCATTGGCTCCCTCCAAACTGCGGTGATCCTAGACCCCGAATACGCGCTTCTTTGAAGTCAAATTGCCCGGTCATACCGTTGGGGTGCGTTATCGTAACAGAGTGTGTCGGCGCGGGCGCTTCATCAACACGAATGCAATTGGCCGGGGCTAAATCTAGCTCGCGCAAATTCATCTGCCATTGACGGTTATCCGGCAGCGTAACAGCGCTAAGATAGGGGCGCCCGCCAATAGTCGTATATTGATAATGCCATTCTCGATCGTTGGCGATGACTTTGGTTAATGAACTGCCACGTGACGAAATGTAAGCGTTGTGTTGGCCAAAGGCGCCGACAGGACCAAGCGGTCCGCCATATATGATCTGAATATCGCGTCCGTCGTTGCTGTGAATGCGTGTCGGATGCGAACCTGAATAGTCGATTTGCACCCAGTTGCCGTTGACGTCTTCAATACGAGTGGCTGCGAACACGGCGACAATCCGGGGCAGGAAATAATCATAACCGCAAACGCCCAACGCGGCGCAATTATTCTGCTCGGTGAATGTAACTTCCTGCGCGCCGCCGGCTTCAAAATAAAAGAGCTTTGCAAAATAGTATGAAACACCTTCCGGCGACGTCGCCTTGAACCCGTCGACGCGGTCTCCAAGCCAGTCGGCATTCTCGCATTCGACGCGCCAATATCCATTTGTGACGCGAATATCGTTCGTTGACCAGAATTGACCGTCCGGATTGTAAAGTAGTTTTTGTTTTCCCTGCCCGGGGATATGGAGATCCAAGTCCGTTGAAAAATCCCGATCATTCAGAATTGTTCCGCCACCAATTTCTATGCGTCCCTCCACATCGGGAAAATCTATAATCTTGCCGCCAGGCCGGATGGTTGAACATAGTGAACGGGTCCAGCTGTCGGGCGGGTCCGTGTAGTCGGTCTCGTTTAGGCTCGTGGCCCCCTGGACGTAAGGGTTGTACAAATCCGTGATCGTGACCCTTGGAAGATCAACCGCCCAATCGCCCACAAGACCGAGTTCTCCCGATCCGTAATTCCAGCCCTGACTTCGGCGGCGGCGAAACGCGACTTCAAGTGAGGAATTACCCGGCAAGCTAACGTCAGTATGCGAAAACGACACCGCGCCCGATTGTGCGTCGTATTGGTCGCCTAACAAATCGACGTTGTCGGCTGTCAATCGCTCCTCAACGCCAAACTTCGTTAGCGCCGTATAGTCTTCGGGCATTGTGTACGACTGGGCCTGAAGTTGGCCTACAAAAACAATTTGAAAAAACAAGCCGATGACAACTGGCTGTATACACCGATTGAACATGCCGATCCCCCTCTCCACCAATGAAGGATTGCGGGATAAGCGTGAGCTGTCAATTGAAGCAGAAATAATAAATAGAAATTGTGATTGAAAACGGCGAAAACAATTAAAGTCGAATTTGACATAACATTTTTTAGGTTCTTAGTATTGATAAGTGTAAAAACGAGTAGCGCTGTTTGTGTGCGCTAAGTTATGGTCTCGTGCTAAGTGAAAAAGTGGCGCATCGGTTCGAACAAAGTTCGAACCTAAACTTTTTTGGAGGTGATGCCATTCGCGGGCGAATGGCGCACCCGAGAGGATTCGAACCTCTGGCCTCTGCCTTCGGAGGGCAGCGCTCTATCCAGCTGAGCTACGGGTGCCGCTTCGTCACTGTTAGGCGAAACCGGCGGGATCGGCAAGCGCGCGGACGCGGGGCGCAACGGCACGCTTGGAAGCGGCGGCGCGCAGGTTAACTCGCGGCGGCTGGCGCCGGGTCGGCGATCTCCACGGTCTGGCCGTCGCGCAGGCGTTCGCCGCCGCGGATGACGAGCCGCTGGCCGGCGCTAATGTCGCCGATCAGTTCGATGAGGTCGCCGTCGGCGGCGCCGAGTTCCACGTCGATCTGTTTTGCTTTGTTCTCCTCATCGATCGTAAAGACGCTGATGCGATCAGCGCGCAAGACAAGAGCGTCGCGGTGGGCGGCGATCACGGTTTTGCGCGCGGCGGTCGGCAGGTAGACGCGCACGGCGCTGCCGATATGCCAGCGCGGGTCGGCGAGCGCGACGCGCAGCTCCAGCGTTCGCGAGACCTCGTCGCCCACGGGCACGATGGCGCGGATCGGCGCGCGCACGGTCGTCTCGCCGTTGCGGATCGCAATCTCGTCGCCGGCGCTTACATTGTTCAAAAGCGCCGCCGGTGCCTGCGCGGTCACTTCCAGCGTCCTGGTGTCGACGAGACGGATGACCGGCGCGCCGGGCGTCGCAAACTCGCCGATTTGAATTTCCTGCGAGACGACGCGGCCTGCGAACGGCGCGCGCACCTCTGTGCGGGCGAGCGTCGTCTGCGCCTGACGCAAGGTGGCGCGGGCGCGGGCGAGGGTCTGTTCGGCCTCGTCGCGATTGGTGCGCATTTCGTCGAGCGAGCTTTCGGACTCGCCGCCGTCGTCGCCAAGGTCTTCGAACCGTTGATAAAGCCGCGCAAGGTAGGCGGCGCGCGCTTCGGCTTGCTCCACATCGCTCGCCGCCGCGTCGCGGGCGAAGCGGGCGTCCGCCGGATCAATGCGCGCGATCACGGCGCCTTCGTCCACTTCCGCGCCCACTTCTTCCACCCAGTCGATCTTCCCTGAGGTGGCGGCGGCGATCAAACTGTCGCGTACGCTGACGACGGAACCCGGCGCTTCGGAGAGCGGCGCGAGTTCGGTGGAGACTGTCTCTTCCACATAGACGATGGCGGGCGGCGGACCGCCGCCGCTGTCCTCCCCGCCGTCGTTGTTCGCTGCTTGCGCAGAATTCGTGTTCTGTATGCCGAGGAAATAAGCGCTGCCGCCGGCGGCGGCGAGAAAGATCGTCCCGGCGATGATCAGCGTAGAACGAGCGGGTTTCATTTTTGAGTTTCCTTTTATTCAGCCGGCTGCAGGGCGGGGGTGAGAGCGGCGTCGCGGGCCGGCGCGCGCTGCCCGAGCAGCAAGAGCGACGGCAACAGGATCAGGGTGAAAAGGGTCGAGATCGCCATGCCGCCGACAATCACTGTCGCCAGACCACGATAGATAAGCGAGCCGGCGCCGGGCGATAAAACGAGCGGCAGCATGCCCATCAGCGATGTCGTCGTTGACATGAAGATCGGCCTGACGCGCAGACGCAGAGCGTCGCGAACAGCGTCGCTTCGCGCCGCGCCCGCGGCTTCGCCGGCGCGCGTTTGCGCCACCAAGAGGATCGCATTGTTCACCACCAATCCGAGGAGGATGATGAAGCCGATCATGCCGAGAAGATCGAGCGGGGTCGGCGCGATCAGGCTCAACAGCCGCAGCGCGATCACCCCGCCCACCGCCGCCATCGGCAGCGCGACAATGACGAAGGCGGCGTCTTTCGCGGACTTGAAGAGCGCCGCCAGGATCAGGAAGAGAATGGCGATCGCGAGGAAGAAATTCGCGCCCAGATTTTTGACGGCGCGCGCGAGCGCGTCCGCTTCGCCGGCATAAACGATGCTGGCGCCATCGGGCAGCATCTCGTAAATCTCCGCCTCCAGACTTTTAAGCGTGGCGAGCGCTTCACCGAGGGGCGTGCCGTCGGGCGTATTGACCCCGAGGGAGATGGTCCGGCGCGCGTCGATGCGCTGAATCTGCTGCGGCCCGACGCTGCGGGTGATCGTCGCTAACTCTCCGAGCGGAATAACGGCGCCGGAAGGCGTGGCGATGGGCGTCGCCCCCAGATATTCAGGTTCCGACCATTCGCGCGCACGCAAAATAATGTCGATGCGGCCGTCGCGGTGGAAAAACTCGCCAAGCCATAATCCGTCGCCCATGGCGCGCACCGCGCGCGCAAGGTCGTCGCGGGTCATGCCGACTTCGGCGATGCGCCGATCGTTAGGGATCACGCGAATTTCCGGATTGACGATTTGCGGGTCCGGGTTGGGCCACACATTCGACCCCGGGAGCGTCTCCTGGATGAGGGCGCTGATGTCGGGGACGGCGGCGTTCAGCGCATCGAAGGCCGCGGCCTGTAACTCCAGGCGCAGGGAGGCGCCGCCGCCGAAATTGCCGAACAGATTGCCTTGCTGCGCGAAGACGCGGGTGTCGGGGAAGCCGGATAAGATTTCTTCATTGACGATTTTCACCATCTCTTCGATGCGGCTTTGATCATTGATCCGCACGCCAATATTACCGCCCCATGATCCTGAATAGAGGTAGTAGTTTCTAAGAGCCGGTTCTTTTTCCCCGTCCATATAGGGTTGTAGCCGGTCGACGACGACTTCGGCGAATTCTTCGCGGATCATGTTGGCGTTGGCGCCCGAAGGGAACGAGATGAACGCGTCAACCGCATCGCGTTTCACCGGTGGGAGATAATTTAATTGCGGCCATAAGAGCCAGCCGACGGCGACGGGCAAAACCGTGAGCGCACCGATCCAGGCGAAGCGCCGCCGCGGCGTCTTTGTCAGCCGCATGATCAGTCCCGCAATCCTGTCGGCGAAGCGCGGCCGCGCGCGTGTGGCGCCGCTCTCCACTGGCCGCATGAATAACGCGGCGCCGGTGGGCAGGACGGTGATGGCGACGATCAGGCTCACCGAAACGGCGATTGCGATGGTCAGGGCGAGATCGGCGAAGAGTTGTCCTTCAACGTCTTCAAAAAACATGATTGGAATGAAGATCGCGACCGTCGTCACCGTTGAAGCGAACAGGGCGCCGAATACCTGCGCCACCGAACTGGCGGCGGCTTCTTTCGGCTTTTCGCCGCCGTCGCGCAGGCGCACGAAATTTTCGAGCACGACAATCGCCGCATCAAGCACCATGCCGGTGGCGAAGGCGAGGCCGGCAAGCGAAATGACGTTAATGGAGCGTCCGAAGAGGTTCAGCGCCACGACCGTCGCCGTGAGACAGATCGGGATCGCCGATGCGATCAGGAATGTCGCTTTCGTCCGTCTCAGGAACAGCCACAAGGCGAGGATCGAGAGCATCACGCCAATCATGAGATTGCCGGTGAGGAGCGAGATTGCGCGCTTTATGAAAACGGAAGGATCGAAACTTTTCTGAATGGAATAGCCCATCTCTTTCAGCGGGCCATCGTTTAATTCATCCAGCCTGACCGTCAGCGCGTCGATGGCCGCCAGCGTGTTGGCGCCCGGATCGCGAATGACGCGCATGCCGATCGCCGGGTTGCCGTTTTGATAGACAACGCCGCCGCCGCTCTCGGGCGCGACCTCCACGGTCGAGATGTCGCCGAGACGTACGGGCACTGTGTCGCGCATCGCGACAATCGTTTCTTCCAGCTGGTCGGCGGTGAAGCGTCCCTCAAAACGGAGCGTGTAGTCGCGCCGGCCCACCTCGACCGAGCCGCCTGTGACGTCGGAGGATCGGTTGACGGTCTGCGTGATGTCGCCCAGCGTGACGCCGTATTGCGCAGCGAGAAACGGATCGAAGGTGATCTTGATGACCTCTTCGCCATAGTCGGAATTTATGTCGAGGCCGCCGACGCCTTGAACGGATTCAATTTCGGGCGCGATGCGCTGTTCGGCGAATTGGGTCAGGCCGAAACCGTCCACGTCATTGCCGGGCAGGCGTTGCAGGAACAGATAGATCAGGGTTTCGCCGGCGTCGCCGCCGCCATTGTTCTGAACGCGCGGACGGTCCGCTTCCGCCGGCAGGCCGCGCACCCGCTGAAGCCGGCTCGTCACTTCGGTGAAGGCGGCGTCCATATCGCTGCCGAGCGCAAATTCCAGACGCACGAAACCGCCGCCGGGATTTGACCAGGAGCGCATGGACTTCAGCCCCGGCATGCCGCGCAATTCGCGCTCAATCGGCTCGACAATCTCGCTTTCGACCTCGCGCGGGGAGGCGGCGCGCCATCCGGTCCAGACGCCGATGACGGGCCGCTCAATGTTTGGAAACAGCTGCACGGGCAGGCGCGTAATTGAGAGAGCGCCAAGCAAGCCGATTATCGCGAGGACAACGGCGACCGCTGCAGGGTTCTTCAGGCAAAGCTTTGTCAGGCCCATCGGATGCGCCTCATGGGGTAAATGATTCGTATAATGAATATTCGACGATCGGGCGCTTCTGATCAAGGGAGAGGCGCCGGGAATTCGTTTAGTCGAGGCCCGTATGAGATGAACGGAAGCAGGCCGCGCCGGCGGACGCTTATTGCGCCGATGCGGCGAGCTCTTTCTGCTTCAGTTCTGCGCGCAAGCGCTCAATCTCGTCTTGTTGCTCGGCGATTGTGCGTTCCGCCTCACGGAGCGCTTCGAGCCGGTCCGACTTTTCACGGCGCAATTCCTTGCGCGCGCGTTCGATATCTTTTTTGAACGCCTCAATGTCTTTCTTGGGCAGCTTCGCCAATTTTATCGAGCGTTCCGATTGATCAAGGCTGCGCTCGGCCTGGCGCAAGCTCTGTTGGATGTGTTTTTCAGCGTCGATGAGCGAGCGGCGCGCAGATTCCAGCGCTTCATCACGAATGCTCAACACGCGCTCCCGCGTCATCTGATTATGCTGGAAGGCGTATTGCAATTGTTGTTGAGCGTGTTGGCGTTGCTGCTCGGCGAGTTTTTGCGCATGCTTTTTCGCATGGAGCGCCGCATCGCGCTGGTGTTTCGCGTGATCTTTGGCGTGCTTTGCTTTGTCTTTATCGTATTTCGCTTTGCGCTTGGCGTACTCGCGCTCTTTGCTGTTTTTCCGCACCTCACGGCGCATTTTTTCGAGCGCGCGTTCCATTTTCTCGCGTTGCGCGCGGCTCAACTCTTCGCCGCCCGAATAAGAATAGGAATATGTTCGTGCGCGCGGCGCCGTTTCGATCCGCGCCTCGACGAGCGTGTTTTCGACAATCGTCTCCACAATCTCTTCAACGTCTTCGGCGATGGCGATCTCGATGTCGCCAAGCTCATCGACAAACGCCTCGATCTCCTCGTCGATATCGCCGTCCGTAAAGATCTTTAGCGCGGAAGGTGCAGGTTTCGGCGCTGGCGGGTCCGCCGGCGCGGCGAGGGCGGTTTCCAGCGACGGGCCTGGTGACGGGACTGGTGACGGGACTGGCGACGGGCTTTGCAGCGGGCTCGGCGCCTTCGGTGGTTCGGGCGGGTCAAGCTTGAGGACAGTCAGCGGATCGACCGTCTCGCCGTCCACAATCGTCTCGAAGTGCAAATGCGGTCCCGTTGAGCGGCCGGTCGAACCGACTTTGGCGATAACGTCGCCCGCCCAAACCCGGTCGCCTTTCAAAACGCCGTAGCTGTCGAGATGCGCATAACGGGTTTTTACGTTGTCGCCGTGATCTATGACGATGACTTTGCCCCAATCCGGATTGTTTTCGTAAAGGTCGGTGGCTTCCACAACCACGCCTGCGCCCGGCGCGACGACATCCGCGCCGCGCTTGGCGGCGATATCGACGCCCTGGTGCGGTCCGCGAATTTCGCCGGTCTTGCGGTCTTTCCATTGAGCGCCGTGCGTCAGCGTCAGGCGGCCGTCGAGCGGCGATTGCGTCAGAAGCCCGTGACTGTTTTCCGCCGTGGCCGGATGAACCGCCACGGCGGCCTGGGTGAAGACAGCGGCGCTGGCGCTGAGCGCAGCCGCGCCGAGCAGAAGCTTTGTCCGTGGGGGGAGCGCCGCTTGCGCTGTGGCGGAAAGAATAGAATCGAGGCGCTTGCGCCGGCCTTTGCGGTCAAGCGGCGTGAATGTGGGCAACGCCGCAAACGCTTGCGCCGGGCGGCTCGCCGCAAAGCGCAGGCCTTCTACGAAACAGGCCGCATAATCCCGGCGGTTGACGCCGCTTGAGACAACGAGCGCGTCTGCGCATTGTTCCGCCGCCAATTCGGCGCGGGCGGTGATCCGCTTCAGGAACGGATTGAACCAGAAGAGAATGCGCGCGGCGGCGCTGACGGTGAACAGGCGGACATCGCCGCGTTTGATGTGGGCGAGTTCATGCGCGCACATCATAACGAGATCGTCAAACGTGACTTTGCGCCGGATATCCGTGGGGATGAGGATGACGGGCTGAAAATAGCCGGTGACGCAAACGCTCGACACCATACGAGACTGTTTGATGCGCAATTTTTGGCGAACGCCCATCTGGCGCCGCCACGTACCGACGGCTTCAAAGAGCGCCGGGTCGGCGACCGGGTCGGCGCGCAAGACGTTGAGCGCAAAGCCGGTGCTGCGCATGAGCCAAATACCAAAGGCCAAAAGCGCGCCGTAGATATAAAGAAGGCCCACCATATTGAGGATCGTTTCCGGCGACAGGCCGGAAACCGACGACATTAATTCAGGCGCGGAGAAAAAGACCGGGTCGCTGCTGTCGCTCGCCACAATGGGCGCGGGATCAATGATAATCGGGTCATCAGCGGCGGGCGCGGCGTCGGCGCTTGAGGCGGCCGCAAAGACCGCTGGCTCGGCCGAAGGCGTCGGCGCGGGGCCGGGCGGCGCGGGCGTTGAAAGCGGATAAGCGATTGAAGCCGGGCGCAGCGAAAAGCCGGCCGATGAAAAAGCGGGCGCGAGCATGGTCGGCAAGACCGCGATGGCGAGCGCTGACAGCCATATCTTTTCGGACACGGCGAGCGTCTGGCGCCGGTCGAGGATAAGCGCGCCAGCGTAAACGAACGGCGCCCAGACAATCGAGGCGAGCAAACAGAGGAGAAAAGCTTCCGATTGGAACAATGACACGATCAGTCCTCCCCCTCAGCGTGCAGAACTTTTTCAAGCTCTTCCAGCTCATCTTCCGTTAGAAGTTTTGAGTCTGCGAACATGACCGCAGACGGCGCCGCGTCCATTTCGAGGACGCGGTCGGAAAAGTCCTGGATCATCCGGCCGAGCAGGGCGATTTTGCCGACGCGCGCGCCATAGACATTGACGCCGTCCTGGTGGCTCTTGCTCAAAAGCCCTTTTTCGAACATCCGTTCAAGGACCGTGCGGAGCGTCGAATAAGACCAACCGAGGCTTTCAGCGATTTCATCGCTGATCGCGCGCGCGCTCAAAGCCTTGCGCCGCCACAACAGCTTCAAGATCGCCAATTCCGGTTTGGTCGGCTGGGCGTTGGGATCGGCGGACATACGCGTCACTCCTATTGTGTAGACGGGAAACTGATCTCTCCAGCGACATTTGTAGCATCGTGTGACAATTGTCGCAAGGCCGAATTATCGCCGGCGAGAGCCCTTAATATCCCGCGGAAATCAAGGCGTTCGCTGCGCGATCAGCCGAGATCGAACCATGGACCATTGGGGCATCGCGCTTGCGGCGCGGCGCCGACGCCATGGGCTTCGAAAGCCCCGATGACGGCGAGGCGCTCGCGTCCGTTAATGCTGTTATTCTTCGGACCCAAAGCCTCATGTATGACCCATCCGGCGACGGGGAGCCGGCGCAGCTCAATGATGGCGACGCCAACATTGTTCGACATCTTGGCGTAGCGATAGAAATAGCGATCCCCCTTTTGCACATGCCAGAGATAGCTCCGGATGCAATTATCGAATTCGATCGCCGCTTTCGACAAGGCGTTGAAATCGCATAAAGGCTCCAGCATGCGGTCGCCCAGAACGAGCTTCTCGGTCGGGGCAGCGGGGAAGGGGACGCGCTGGAAATGACGCATCACCCAATCGCGTGGCTCGCAATGGGTGGAATCCTCTAACGATCTGAGAATGCGACGGTCATCCAAATCCTTACGGATGTTGCGCACAAGAGTAATGGCGAAGACGAGCTCCGGCAAATTATTGGGCTGGTACAATTCATCGAGCACGGTTTCCGTACGGAAATTTTCTGGTAACCGGGACAGGGTGATCACGGTACGGCGCGTAATCGCCTCCAGGTGACGTAACGTCTTGCGCGCTTGCCGGTCTTCAAACAGCAACGCCAAACGCCGATAGGTGGACGCGCGCCACGGTTTGCCAGCGAATTTCGGCACGAGCTTCAACAGCGCGGGATTCGCGTCAGGCCCATAAGCGGCGACCAACGTCTTGCGTGACAAAACGCTATAGTTCCTGGCGAATGAGACCACATGATCGACATCGCTCGCCTTCTCACCCATCAGCGCCAGAACGAAAGCGATAAAATGTTGTTCCGCGCGCGGCATATATAAGAGGCGCGCGGCGAAAGAGGCGTCATGAGCGGCGATTGCGGCGACGGCTGGCGTCAGCCAACCATAAAGACCGCCGCGAGCGGGCGTCACGCCCACAACAGGTTGGAAAGTCATTGGAAAGTCTCTCTTCAAATTTATCAGGGGGGGAACGGTCAATCTCCGTCCAAGGGCGTACGCGCTTATGGCCGCCCTATCCCTGTGAAGAGAAGGGGCGCAGTCAGCGGGCGTTCAGCCAGTTCTGTATACTGCGGTTCATTTATAACTCCTTTCGCGTTTTTAAACGCGGAATGGGGCGTTTAGCGGCAAGCGCCGGCGAATGCAATGGGAGGGGTGAAAATTTTTGAATTTTGAACCGGTGGCGACGAAGTCTTTTAAACTTCGGTATACGAAGTATCAATAAAGGCGTATTGTCCGGTCAGGGCGCTCTATAGGAGCCGACAGGGTGCGCTTTCGGCCGCGCCTCCTTTTGACCGCCAAGCCTTCTTCGCGGTACAGTCGGCGGAGTTTTTTGTGGTTCATCTTAATCCCCTCGCGTTCGAGCATTTGACCGATGCGACGATAGCCAAACCGTCGCCGTTTTGATGCGATCTCTCGCATGCGTGCTCGGATCTCCGGGTTGTCCGGGACTTTTGTTCGCCGCACTGTTTTCGGATCGACGCTGACCAACCGATAGGCGCGCCGTTGCGACATCTCATATTTGCAAATCGCCACAAGCACCGCTTCCCGTCTCTGCTGAGGCGTCGTTAGTTCTTTCCCAGCAGATCTTTCAGGACAACGTTGTCGAGGACGGCGTCTGCCAGAGGTTTCTTCAGTCGGGCGTTCTCAGTTTCAAGGGTCTTGAGTTTACGCGCGTCCGATACATCCGTCCCGCTGAACTTCGACTTCCATTTGTATAATGTATTGGGGCTGATCCCGTGGTTACGGCAGACCTCAGCCGTCTTTAGGCCGCGCTCCTGCTCGTTAAGGATCGCGATGATGTTCCGGCTGCTTCGTTTTCTGCACAAACGGTCAGCCTTCAATCCCCTGTGAAACGCAATTTGCGCATGGCGGCAAACGCGCGTTCTTTATGGAGCGGCGCTTTCGGCAATTCACAGGGCGGTCGTTTTGGGCGAGCAAAATCTATTCTTGACTGCGGTCACGTGCGCCGCGTTCATGGCGGCCGTCGCTTGGGTCTCCTATTTGAAGACGCGGGGCGAGGCTGACACGCGGGACGGGTATTTTCTCGCGGGGCGCGGGCTCAGCGGCGTTTTCATT
Source organism: Pseudomonadota bacterium (assembly GCA_038534195.1). Lineage (GTDB taxonomy): Bacteria > Pseudomonadota > Alphaproteobacteria > Caulobacterales > Parvularculaceae > JAJFFW01. Next base: position 1,240 of record JBCAXE010000055.1, on the reverse strand, counting down.
GCGGGGTCATTGCTGCTCACGAACCTGTCGGCGGAGCAATTAATCGGTCTCAATGGATCGGCGTACGGGTATAATCTCAGCAGCATGGCCTGGGAGGTGACGGCTGCGATCTCGACGATCGTCATGGCGCTTGTTTTTCTGCCCCGATATCTCGCCGGCGCCTTCACTACTTTGCCGGAATTTTTGAAAAGCCGGTTCGACGAAGACGTGCGGCGATTGTCGGTTGTCCTTTTCATGTTGGGCTACGGATTAATAACAATCCCTTCGGTCCTGTTCTCGGGATCGGTGGCTGTTATTCAACTCTTCAATATCCCGGAAATGCTTGGCGTTTCCTATTTCAATGCGCTGGTCATAACGATCGTTGTGATTGGCGTTGTCGGCGCGCTTTATGCGATCTTCGGCGGTTTGCGGGCGGTGGCGGTTTCGGACACGTTGAACGGCGCCGGGTTGCTCATTGTGGGCGTTCTCGTACCGGTGCTCGGTTTGGCCGCGTTGGGTGAGGGAAGGTTCTGGCGCGGGCTCGACATCATGACTTCAACGCAAACGCATAAACTGAATGCGATTGGCGGACCGTTCGACCCGACGCCGTTCGGGACGATTTTCACCGGCATGGTTTTCGCGAATCTTTTTTACTGGTGCACGAACCAATATGTGATCCAGCGCACGCTTGGTGCGGCCAGTCTCGCGGAAGGTCAGAAGGGCGTTCTTCTCTCGGGGTTTTTCAAGGTCTTCGTGCCGTTTTTGATGATGATCCCTGGCGTCATCGCATTTCATCTTTATGGACCTGGGTTATCGTTGATCGATGAGGCGTATCCACGTTTAATCAATGACGTTTTACCGGCGTACATGGCTGGATTCTTTCTTGCGGTTTTGCTCGGCGCCGTCTTCAGTTCCTTCAATTCATTATTGAACAGCGCGGCGACGCTTTTCTGCCTTGATATCTACAATCCGATGCGGGGCGGGCGGCTTACCGATCAGGAACTCGTCTCCGCCGCCAAGCGTGCGAGTATTGTGATCGCTCTTTTTTCTTTTATTGTCGCACCACTTTTGTTCTACGCGCCCGAAGGGCTGTGGCAGCTCATCCGAAAGTTCACAGGGTTTTACAACATTCCGATCATCGCAATCGTCATGGTCGGCCTGTTTACACGGCGTACGCCGGCTATCGGCGCAAAAATCGTGATTGTTTTTCATATTATTGCTTATGGCCTCTTACGGCGTCATCAAAAACGAACCGTAAGAG
>JBCAXE010000054.1:0-17761 GCA_038534195.1 Pseudomonadota bacterium | reverse complement strand
CCGAGAAAAACACTGGACTTTGAGACCCCAGCTGAGAGATTAAACACATGTGTTGCAGCGATCCATTGAATTCACAACTACAATCCGGTCATTGCAGTTGGAGGTGGCTACGTCCGTTTAGGGCCAAACCCGGTCTTTCTGATTGGGTTTTGGGTCTAACCATTACGGCGCGTTTGGAAGCGCGTGACCTGTAATTGCCCGGCTTTAAGCGCGTCAAGGCGCTCCGCCCACAGATGAGCATATTGGCTTAAGACCTGTAAATGCGCGACGCGCTCGGCGACGTTCTTTATCGTCCGCGCTTCCTCGTAAGCTGTCCGCCATGACGCCCACCCTTGCGCGATCAGCGGCAGGAAGGCGCGCGTCTCGTCGCTTGTGTCGACCACGCGAAACCCGGCCTCGTTCAATAAAGCTGTTACGTCGTTCGCCGGCTTCGGCGAGCCCCCCCACGGAGAAGTGAAACAGGATTTCAACCCCCGTCCTTTTCGGGCGACCGTGAAGTCCACAAAGATCATCGGCGCGCCGGGCGCGATCAATTCAGCCGCAAACGCCGCGAAGGCGCGCGGATCGGGGTCTCGATGGAGTTCAAACAGCGAGATGCCGCCGTCGGCCGCCGCCTTGTTGATGCGGCTCATCACCTGTTCGTAAGATTTGAGATCAACGCCGCGCGCGGTCCCGAGGTAACGAGAAAAGCCTGAAACCTTCCACCGTGTCGCCGTTTTCAGATCACGCAACGGTCCGCCGGCGCCGGCGCCCAGAACAACAACGCGCGCCCGAAGCGACACGCCAAGTTCGCGCGCAAAGCGCATGGTCCAGACCGGCCCGCCAGGCTCCAGGCGCCCTGCGCCCCAGATGCACTGTGCAATTTCGTCTTCCGGCCGATACGTTGCGCTGGCCCCGGAAGCGGAAAGCCCATGGGCGCGCGCAAGCCGATTGCGCTCGGCGGGTCCGTCAAACGCGTATCCTTCCCACCACGCATGAAACCGCCGACCGGCCAGTGCAATATCTGTCTGCAGCCCCTTCAAGCGCCGCCCGCTCCTTTCTTTACACAACCGTAAAAATTTGACCGTTTATGGCTGATATTTGGTTAACGCCTGCCCCGCCGACGTTTCTTCCGCCCTGCTTGACCTGGCCGCCGGTTTCCGCCATAGCCTGCCGTCTTCGTGTTTTTGCGGCTGAAAAGTTAAGCCGCGCCCGGTCCGACCAAAGAATTTCTTTCGCGTTATCAACCGGAAAGCATGCCTGCTGAAATGGTCAGCGGGGTGATCGGTTGAAGGACCAGACGATGACGACTTTCAAGGCGCTCGGCCTGAGCGCGCCTGTGTTGCGCGCACTCGAAAAACATCAATTTGAAACGCCCACCGCCATCCAGGCGCAAGCGATCCCCGCCCTCATGGAGGGCCATGACCTGATCGGCCTCGCCGATACCGGCACCGGCAAGACGGCGGCGTTTCTCCTCCCGATGCTCGAAAAATTGCTGGCGGAACCGATCAATCTGCACGCCGGCTGTCCGCGCGCCCTGATCCTCGCCCCGACGCGCGAGCTGGCGCAGCAAATCGGTCAGGCGCTTGCGCAATTCAGCGGCTACATTCATTTGCGTTCGACCGTCATTTACGGCGGCGCGCCCATGAACAAACAACTCAACAAGCTCAAATCCGGTGTCGATATCCTCATCGCGACGCCCGGGCGTCTGATGGATCATGTGCGCCGCGGCTCCGTCCGCTTCGACGAAACCACCACCTTTATTCTCGACGAAGCCGACCGCATGCTGGATATGGGCTTTGTCAACGACGTAAAGGCGATCTCAAAGGCCTTACCGAAACCACACCAGACAATCCTCTTTTCGGCGACCATCAACAAATCCGTTGAGGGATTAACGAATACGTTACTGCGCGACCCGGTCCGCGTCGATATTGCGCGGAAGATCGCCGTCTCCGCTCAGGTCGATCATTGCGTGATGCATGCTGATCGCGACGACAAAAGGAAGCTTTTAAAGAAGTTGCTGCACGCTCATGAAGATGGGCAGTCCATCATCTTTACAAAGACGAAGCGCGGCGCCGACAAGCTGAGCCGGGATCTCGCAAAAACAGGCCTCAAAACAGACGCCATTCATGGCGACCGCAACCAGCGCCAGCGCCAGCGTACGCTTAACCGGTTCCGCACGGGCGCAGTGGATATTCTCATCGCAACCGATGTGGCGGCCCGCGGCATCGACGTGCCGGGGATCGCCCGCGTCATCAATTTCGATTTACCGCTTGAGCCGGAGTCCTATGTTCATCGCGTCGGCCGCACGGGCCGCAATGGCGAAACAGGGATCGCGCTTTCAATCTGCTCGCCCGAAGACATCGCGCTCCTGCGCGATATTGAGAAACTCCTGAAACAGAAAATCAGGATTGACGCCGATCACGACTTCCACATTGATCCGCCGGCGCATGGACCGCGAACGGCGAAGAAAGCGGGCCGGGGCCGGCCTGCCCGACCGTTCAAAAAACGGCGGCCGGCGAAGCCCGGCGCCGCTGGCGAGGGTGCGAAGCGATCAACTGGTAGCACTAGCAAGGCCAATAAGACAAAACCCGTGTCAAATTCTGCGCACGGAAAAGCAAGCGGACCGAAAGCCAAGAACGCCAAACAGCGTCGCCCGGCGCAGGCCGCCAAGCCAGGAAATAAGGCGCGGAACCGCCGGCGCGCTGCTTAGAGCCCGAAATTTACAGCCGCCGCGACCGGCGCTCGCCCTTCATTCACAACAAATCCTTAAGCATGCGCGCCGTACGCTGGTGATCGAAATTGATCGCCGGAGTTTACATGACAATGACGCGTCGTTTTCCTTATGGACACAAATTGGCGGCAGCCCTCGCCGGTTTTTCCCTTTGCGCCTGCGCGGAAGAGCCCGCGCCTCAGGAACAAACTCCGGTGGACCCTGAGCCCGGTCTTTACGAGGTCAGCGTTTCGAACGGCTTCGGCGGCGCGCGAAGCAAGAGCGAAAAAACAGTGACGACGTGTCTGCGAGAAAGCGGGCGCGCCGCGTTTGCGCATATGCTTGCGGAAAACTACTTCCTCGTGAGCGGCGCCTGCCGGCCCGAACGTCTCCCCCGCGAAGGAAACGCCGTCGCCGGAGAAATCATCTGCGCGGCTGATCCAAAACTTGCAACGGGGACAAACAGCTTCATTTATGATGGCGTCGTCGCCGCGGACAGTGTTTCGCTTGAGGCGCGGATCAAGTTTGACGCGACGATGAAAGAGGGCGCCAGCGAGATCAGCCCCGTACAAATGAAACTCGCCATGAAGACCCTGGAGCAATTGCGATCGCTGATCGACGCCAAGCGCATCGGCGAGTGCCGTTAGGAGGTCGCCGAACCGTTGGGCGCAGGAATCTCTAATGATTGTTGATCTTCTTCCGACCTTCACGCGTTTCGCCTTCGGCCTCAGCGTTTTCGCAGGCCTGATGGCCTTTATGCTCTATCGAAGCTCATATCGCTGGCGCTACCTCGCTGAACGATATGGTCCGCCCGCCTCGAGGCCTGTCGCCGAAAAACAGTTTCAAAACGCCGTGCTCTACGGTCACGGGCCGGCTTACAATTCCTACAATGGGATTGTGACCATCGGCGTCCTTAACGACGGCGTTGTGTTGCGCCTGTTCAGACCCTTCTCGATATTTCACAAGCCCCTTTTCATTCCGTTCAAGGATATTCAAGGGTGGAAGCAACGCTGGTACCTTAATGCGCCCTCGGTGGAGCTTGAGTTCGCAAGCGCGCCCGATGTCAAAATTCTGATGCCAAAAGATCAGGTGAGTTGGATCGGCGAAACGATGGGCGCGCCGATCAATCTTTCAGACGACACGCCGCCCGAAAATAGTCGCCCGACCCTTACCTACGCCGCGACGATCACATTGGCCGTGCTCTCGCTCTCGCTTGGCGCGGCGCTTATCGCTCAGTTTCTAGGCTTTGGGCCCTGACCCTGGGAGGCGGGCGGTTACCGCGCGGTGATGCCGCCGTCGATTTTAAACTCCGAGCCCGTTACAAAGCGGCTTTCGTCAGACGCCAGATAAAGCACGCAATAGCCGACGTCCTCCGGTTCGCCGAGACGTTTGAGCGGGATCTGGCGCACCAGTTTTTTCTCGCCGTCCGGACCGCCCATGCCGAGCATCGGCTCCAGGATCGGCGTGCGCGTGAAAACGGGGTGTACGGAATTCGACCGGATATCGTATCCCTCGCGGGCGCAATGGAGCGCAATTGATTTTGACATCATCAACACCGCTGCTTTCGCCGCGTTGTAGCTCAGGAAATTCGCATCTGCGCGCATGCCCGAAATCGATGAGATGTTGATGATCGATCCCGGCTGGTTGTCTTTTAGATACGGCATGGCGAGCTGCGTGCCGGTGAAGATTGCGTCCACATCGACGGCCTGGACGCGCCGCCACGTCTCATATGTCTCCGTCTCGATATTGCCGTAAGAGCCGATGCCTGCATTGTTGATGAGGATGCTGATCCCGCCCATGGCCTCGGCCGCATCTTTCAGCGACGTTTTCCAATCCTCCTCGGAGGTCACGTCGTGGGCGAAGGCGAACGCGGCGCCGGGGTGTTTTTCGTTGATGGCGGCCGCCGTTTCTGACGCGCCTTTCACATTGACGTCCGTGACCGTGACCTTCGCACCCTCGTCGGCAAGCATGTGCGCAAAACAGGCGCCGAGCCCCTGCGCGCCGCCGGTGATGAATGCCTTTTTATCCTCAACGCGTCCCATGCTCATTTACCTGCTTGCCGCTTAGCTGATGATGAATTCTATAAAGAAGTTCGACCATAGCGGCGCTGCCAAAAAGGAAAAGGGAGTCAAACAGCTGATAAACGTTATTCGACAGACTGTATGACGAGCGGTCGATGCCGTCAGGAATGCTCTGCCAATAGAAATACGCATTCACCAAATCAAAAAGGGCTACGAAAAACCAGATACTCGCGCCGATAACCATCACCAGCGATAATTTATTCATGACATTCCCCCCAAGGCGACCGGGTCACCCTTAGGTCATCCCTCATTTTGTATTTCATCGACAGCCTTGGCCAGCATCTCGTCCATATGGCGGCGGATCTGGTGGTCGGATTGCTCAACGCCCGCGTCGTCAAAGTCCTTGCGCAATTTGCGAAAGACATCCTCGTCGCCCGCCTCTTCGAGGTCGGCCATGATCACCGACTTGGCGTAGGCTTCCGCCTTTTCGCCCTCAAGGCCTAAAAGCCCGGCCGCCCATGCGCCGAGCAGCTTGTTGCGGCGCGCTTCGGCCTTGAATTTCAACGCCGCATCATGGGCGAACTTGCTCTCAAACTTGTCTTTGCGATCGTCGAAACCGGACATGACTGAAATCCTTGCGCTTTTTCGGCGACGCTTGCGTCGCCCTTTCCGTTAACGCGTTGTATGTATAACCGGTTGGCCCGCCCCGCAATGGCGGCCGGCGGGCCATATTGAGGGCTCGTTTTTGGGCTTCCCTAGACTGGCGCGACGCCCTAAAAGGCGCGTTTCGATGAAGGACACCCCTATCTATGCCGCGGCGCAAGCAGATTTACGAAGGCAAGGCCAAGATCATTTTCGAGGGCCCGGAACCGGGCACGGTCATCCAATATTTCAAGGACGACGCCACCGCTTTCAACAATCAGAAACATGCGGTCCTCGAAGGCAAGGGCGTTCTCAATAACCGTATCTCCGAATTCATCATGACCGGCGTCGAGCGCATTGGCGTGCCAACCCATTTCATCCGTCGGCTGAACATGCGCGAGCAATTAGTGCGGCAGGTGGAGATCATTCCGCTGGAAGTGGTCGTGCGCAATGTGGCCGCCGGGTCCATCGCCAAGCGGCTCGGCCTTGAGGACGGCGCCGCGCTGCCCCGCTCGGTGATCGAGTTCTATTACAAAAATGACGAGCTCGGCGATCCGATGGTCGCAGAAGAACACATTACTGCGTTCAATTGGGCGAACCCGCAGGAGATTGACGACATGATGTCGCTCGCCTTGCGCGTCAATGATTTCCTCTCCGGCATGTTCGCCGCCGTCGGCATCAAGCTGGTGGACTTCAAACTTGAGTTCGGCCGGCAATATGAAGGCGAGATGATGCGGCTGATCCTCGCCGACGAAATCAGCCCCGACAGTTGTCGCCTGTGGGACATTGAAAGCGGCGACATTCTCGACAAGGACCGCTTCCGCAAGGATCTCGGCGGCGTTGTCGAGGCCTATCGCGAAGTGGCGCGCCGGCTCGGCGTGGTCAAAGACACCAACGGCAACGGCGCCGCCGGCCCGGTGCTCGTCAGCGATAATGGCGAGTAGAAGCGCCGGGTTATTTGCGTCTACTTTTGGAAGTCGTCAGAAACACTCATTGATTGGCACTGCAGCGAACGAAAGAATTTGAGCCCTTACCTACCAAACCAATTTTCTTCTCGCTGATGCAGCAAAGCGTTCTAGTTATGCGAAGAAAGACAGGGAAACGAAACCTTGCAAGTTGAATTGGTTATAGCGTTCACACTTATTTTTCTTGTGGACTCCGTTTCGCCTGGTCCAGCATCGGCGGCTGTTGTGGCTAAGGGAGCTACTACCGGACTGAGACGGACGCTGCCCTTCATCGGCGGCCTTGTTGTTGGCGATCTGATACTCTTCGCCCTTGCTGTCGCGGGTCTCGCAGCATTGGCGGCAGCGATGGGACCCTTCTTCGCGATCATCAAATGGATCGGTATCACCTATCTTCTCTATCTTGCTTACAAAATGTGGACTGCGAAGCCTCAGAAGATGTCCACTGTTGCGCCGCAAGGAGAGGGCTTGAGACTGTTTGGTCTCGGGACTTTTCTTCCGCTTGGGAATCCAAAGGCTATCGGATTTTACATCGCCTTGCTTCCTGCGGTGATGGACGTATCGGCGATAACTCTGGTCGATGCATTTCAGCTTAGCCTGATCATTATCGGCGTGTGGGCGCTCGTGCTTATTGCGTATGCGGCAGCCGCTGACCGCGCCAGCCGCATAATTTCAACACCACGCGCACAGCTTTGGCTGAATAGAAGTTCTGCGGGCGCAATGTTAGGTGCAGCGGGAACAATCGCTGCCAGATAGGGATGTCCACTTTTCCTCAAAGCAGACGGCGGTATCATACGATGCAAATGTCGTCTCAAGGCCAAAAAGCGTCCCCGCTTAGGCCGCCGGAAAACCGTATGGGTCCGCAGGCGTCAGGCCGAATGATTTTTTTTGCGTGTCGTAATCGCCGCGCAAAATCTCGAAATGAAGGTGTTGGATGCTGGTGTAGGCGCCCGACTGACCGATGGGTCCAAGAACGGCGCCGCGCTTTACCGTGACGCCGGCGGCGACGCCAGGCTCAAACCGTTTCAAATGGGCCGAGCGGGTGTAGACGCCGTTCCCGTGATCGATGATGATCATGTAGCCGTAATCATCGCGATAGACCGCTTCGACGATGACGCCGTCGGCCGCCGCCAGGACCATGCCGTCTTCCTTTGTGTAATAATCGACGCCTTTATGGAGCCGCCCGCGCGAGCCGCGCGGTCCGTAACCGGATGAAAGACACGCCTTGGTGGCCGGCGCCAACAGCACCTTCACACCATCCACATTAATGAGCGGCGTGAAATTCCGGATAGCGCCATTCTCATCTGTTGGCGGACTGTTGGAGATCGATGTCAGGCATACACTCATGGCGCTGCTGGTGCGGGCCGTTGCGAGAGCCGCTGACGCTGGCTTGGCGCCAACAACGTTGTTCGGTTCTTTTACCGGCGTTGCAGCCGGGTCTTCCGAGCCGACCTCAACCGGTTCATGTTCTGCGTCGAATGCGGCGATCAGTTCTTCAGCCGTCCGGCGCGCGCTTGTGGCCGCCTCGCCCGCTTCCGCCTTCAAATCGTCGGCAAGCTCGCCCGTCACCTCGCGCGCGTCCACGTCGCCCAATTCTTCGGCGACCTTGTCGCCGGTGCGTTGCGCCTGTTCAGCGCCGAGGGAAACAACGCGGTCAAATGCATCAATAAGGGGCGCCGGCGCGCCCCATTTGGCGCCGAATATCCAGCCGAGCCCTAGGATAAGGCCCCAAAACACAAGCCTGAAAAGAAACCGCCCCATAAACCCCTCACACAATCACGCGCTGCGTAAGCATAATACCGTAAAAGACCCATCCGGGAAAGCCGGTCTCAATAGTCGCAGAACCGCCAAAATAGCGCTTTCCCATCAACGCGTCAGCGGCGCTCCGTACAAGGATTGGCATCCGGCGATATCGTCCTGATCGAGATAGCGGTGCGGACCGGAATAGCTCGGGAACATGAGCGCCGCGCGCCGCCGGCTGTGGCTGAGGCCGATCGCGTGGCCGAACTCGTGGGCGGCGACGGTGAGGTAATCGATCCCCTCCGCGTCGGTCATCGCGCAAGTCCAGCGTTCGTCATCGTCAAAATGTGTGTCGCCCGCGAGCGGGCCGCCATTGGGCGGTGGAAAGTACGCGTGCGCCAAGACGCCCGACGCGCCGTCAAAGGGCGCGCCGTCGCCATGCGCGCCGGTGGCGAAGGCGATGGCGATATCGACCGCGCCGCCCTGCGCGGCAGGCTCGAACGTCAACGCGCAGTGCGCCGCCCACAGCGCAAAGGCGCGGCGCGTGTCGCGTTCGATATCGCTTTGCGCCAGCTTCGACGAGAAAGTGTCAAAGGCGTAGGTCAAATCCAACTTGTCCCACCGGCTAACGGTCGTGAACGGCGCGGCGAGCGGCGCAATATCCGGCACGCCGCAGCGCGGCTTGCCCATCTCGCACAAAGTCGCCTCATCGAGACGCCCGGTCTCCGGCAGGCCCATGCAATTTTGATAAAGACAAAGCGCCCGCTCGGTCTCCGCGTCGAAATCGCCGTCGCGGCAAATCCCGATGGCGTCCTGAATATAGCCGTAATGACGCAAATAGGACTGCATGGCGCGCACATCATCGCCCGACGCGCCCTTACTCATTCCATCCGTAGACAAACGAAGAGTAGAGAGGTTCGTGCTCATACCGCGGCTCCTCGACAATGACGCGGAAACGATAAGCGCAAAGACAGCCGCTCTCAAATTAAGGATGCGTAGCGTGGCGGGGCTTCAACCCGCCAACATCGCCTCCGTCACCTCCCACAGCCTCCCCGCAGCCTCGCGATCAACAGCCCATGGCGCGACACCGAGCCAGCGGACGCTGTCTTCACCCGCCACATTGGCGACGTCGAGGTCTTCGCAGTAAACGCCGCCGATCCCGTCAAGCTGCGGGCTGAGCGCGCACCACACGCTTGTGGAGGCGCCCTCTTCCGGCGTCTTGAAGATGGCGGCGACTTCCGGCGGCTGGGTGCCGTCGGGGTTCATCCAGCCGAGCTGAACCATTTCCTCCGTATCGAGATGACGTTGCAGCGGCGTCATGATCCCGCCCGGATGCACCGCGAAAGCGCGCACGCCCCGGTCTTTGAGGCGCGCGTCAAGTTCAACCGCGAAGAGGGAATTCGCCGTCTTTGACTGGGCGTAGGCGACCCATTTGTCGTAGGGCTCTTTTTCGAAATTGATATCGTCAAACCGGACCGGCGAGCGCTTGTTGGCGACCGAGGATAGCGCGACGACGCGCGCGCCGCCCGCTTTCGCCAGCGCCGGGGCCAGTTCGTTGCTCAACACGAAATGGCCGATATGGTTGGTGGCGAACTGCGCCTCCCACCCGGGGCCGATCCGGGTCTCGGGGCAAGCCATGATCCCCGCGTTATTAATGAGGAGATCAAGCGCCTCGCGGTTCTCCTTAAAGTCAGCGGCGAATTTGCGCACCGACGCCACGTCGCCGAGGTCCATGGCCGCCGCCGTCACGTCGCCGTCGACGCCGGCGAGCGCTTCGCGCGCTTTGTCCATCGACCGCGCCGGAGCGATCACTTTCGCGCCGCATCTGGCGATCGCACGCGTCGTCTCCAGCCCGATGCCGCTATAGCCGCCGGTGATAATCGCGGTCTTGCCGGAGAGGTCGACGCCCTCGGCGATCTTGGCGGCGGCGGTCTTCGGCTCATAGCCGGACCCGATCGGTTTTTGCTGGTCGGAGATATCCATGAAGCGCTTCCTTTTATCCCGCAATGCGGGGGCTACGGCCGGTCATTGCCAGCAACAGCGCTGCGGCTTATGACGGGCGACACTTATTACCCTAGCCCATCGGAGGCGGTCCCATGAAGGCGAAAATACATATCACTTTGAAGTCCGGCGTGCTCGATCCGCAGGGCAAGGCGATTGAGGGGGCGCTTTCCGGGCTCGGCTTTGACGGCGCCGCGGATGTGCGCCAGGGCAAGGTGATCGAGATGACGCTGGCCGAGACCGACGAGGCGGCGGCGCGCGCGACAGTGGAGGAGATGTGCAAGAAGCTGCTCGCCAATCCGGTGATGGAAAACTACGCCATTGAGTTGACGCCGTGACCGCCAAGCAATTCGGCCCCAAAGGCTGGTCGCCCGAACGCCTCCCCGATCTTTCGGACACCACCTATGTGATCACCGGCGGCAATAGCGGCATCGGCTATGAAGCGGCGCGCATGCTCGGCGAGAAGGGTGCGCGCGTCACCATCCTCTGCCGCAATGAAGACAAAGCGCGCGCCGCCGTGCAGACGCTCAAAGCCAAGGCGCCGGCGGGAACCTTCGACTTTGTCCGGCTCGACCTCGCCTCTCTGGCGTCCGTGCGCGAGGCCGCGGATGCGGTGCGCGCCAAGCATGCGCAGATCGACGCCCTTGTGAACAATGCTGGCCTGATGATGATCCCGAACCGTCAGTTGACGGAGGACGGTTTCGAGATGCAATTCGGCGTCAATCATCTGGGTCACTTTGCGCTCAGCGGCCTCTTGAGCGATGTGGTGGAGGCGTCGGGCGGGCGTTTTGTCAGTCTTGCAAGCGTCGCCCACAAATATGCGCGGGGCTTGCGCTTTGACGATCTGATGTTCGACCGCGGCTATCGGCCCGTGCCCGTCTATTGCCACAGCAAGCTCGCCGATCTTGTGTTTTCGCAAGATTTAAACCGGCGGCTAGAGCAACACGGCAAGGCCGCGCGCGCTGTCGCCTGCCATCCCGGTTATTCGGCGACGAACCTTCAGTCCACGGGGCCGGGCGGCTTGATGGCGACAATGATGAAACCGATGACGGCGGTGTTTTCGCAGTCGGCGGTCAAAGGCGCGGTCCCCACGGTTCTGTGCGCGGCAGGCGCGGAGGCCGACGCCGGCGCCTATTACGGGCCAACCGGATTTCAGGACTTCTCCGGCCCCGTCGACCGCGCCGCGATGACCCGCGCGGCGCGCGACGCAGAGGCCGGTGAAAAACTCTGGACCGCATCGGAAGAATTGACTGGCGTTTCCTGGCCGATCTTTGAAAAGGCGACAGCAGCATGAAGACCACCCCGTTCGCGAAGGCGAACAATCTGAAAATTTTCGCGAAGGCGAACAATAGAAAAAGCAGTGGCGGCAAAAGGAACGTTCGATGAAACCCTCTGTCATTGTTTTTCCGGCGTCCAATTGCGACCGTGACGCCGCCGTCGCCCTGAAAGCTGTCACTGGCGCAGAGCCCGCCATGGTTTGGCACGGCGAGACGAGCCTTCCGGAAACGGACTTTATTGTCCTGCCCGGCGGATTTTCCTATGGCGACTATCTGCGCTCCGGGGCCATGGCGGCGCGTTCGCCGATCATGCGCGCCGTCATCGAAAAGGCGAACGCCGGCACGCCCGTGATCGGGATCTGCAACGGCTTCCAGATTCTGTGCGAGGCGGGGCTCCTTCCCGGCGCGCTGATGCGCAACGCCAATCTTAATTTCGTCTGCCGCACGGTGACGCTCCGTGTGGAGAACACCGCGTCGCCGTTCATGAAGGGCTTTGCGCGCGGCCAGATGGTCGACTTCCCCGTCGCCCACCATGACGGCAATTACGAAGCGGACGAAGCGACGCTCAACGCGCTCGAACAGAACGACCGTATCGCCTTCCGTTATGTGGACAATCCCAATGGATCAGCCCGCGACATCGCCGGCGTCCTCAATGAAGCCGGCAACGTCCTCGGCATGATGCCCCACCCCGAACGCGTCATCTCCCCCCTCCTCGGCGGAACCGACGGGCTCGCGTTTTTCAAAAGCGCAATTGAAGCGGCGGCTTGAGACAATTTTTAAGGGTGCGTGGGCTTCAGAGACGAAGGAACCGGCGCCGGTCGTTATCGTCGTAACGCCTAATTCTGGTTTGATGCTGATTCATTGTTTTTAACACGAACAAAAGTCCCGCCATACCAGTTGCCAGTGGGGACATCGGCGGCGTCGTACTGACGCGAAATCATTTTATACTCGTCGGCTGACTTCCACTCATAAGTATATATGCGATAGTGGCGGGCCGGCTCATCTGAGAATCGAATTTCGATCCGCAACATATCATCGGGTCCGATTGCGCCCGTACCCCGGCCCATTCTGGCGGCGCCGAAGTGAGAGAGGTGCCCGAATGTGTGCGTGTGCTGATCAAACGCCCAAAGAATATGCCCCTTGATGTCTCCCGCATCGACAACACAAAGCGCGCTTCCATTTGTATTAATAGGCCCGCAGTCGGTCCTATGGTTGGGAATTGTCAGGGTCTCAACGGTTTCGCCGTCCCAAACTTGCTGGAACAGGTCATCCTTGAGTTTCCATATCCCCACAAAGCGCGCGAACGGATTAGCCTCGACGTCGTTGGCGGAAGCAGGGCTGAAAATACAGGCGCACACCGTGAAGAGAGAACCGATCGATCCATATCTGAAGGCTGTCAAATCCATCGCCGCCGCCCCTATCGCGCAGACCCAGCGATGGCGCCCGGCGCGGAATTGTAGATTACTTTCCAGATTTTCAGGCGATCGCCGTCGGCGCGCTTGAAGAGAATGATATTCTTGGTTTCGAAAAAGAATCGGTTCGAAGCGCCGACAGGCCGCGCCTCGCCGACCACCCCGCCCTGCGCGATAACAACTTCTTTAAATGACGATAGCTCGACGATTTGATGGGTCGTATGAACAACGGCCGCCTCTTTAATCTCGCTTAAGTGCCGGCGGATTGCGCCATGACCGCGAATTTCGCGTTGGTCTGGCGCCAGAATGACCGCATCTTCACGATAGTTCATCAATTGTTGATCAGGTGTAAGGGAGGGATTGTCTAAATCGGCGAGAATTGAGAGGACGTCGCTGCGATCAACAGACTCGTCGCTGGCCGGAACTTTGCGATAGGCGACGTAATACTTCTTCTGGACGCCCTCCTCGTCGGTGAGAATAAAAGCAACACCCATCCGGGAAGGCCCCTGGTTGACGAACGTAATGCCGTCAAAATAGACGGCGTCGTCTTCGATCGCGACCAGCGGGCGGTCGACAAACTCCTCCGGCGCCTGCCATGCGATCAAATCAGGCGCAAAGTGCCGATTACGATATGTCAGCACGCCATCGACCGCCAAAAAAGAAGAGAGCTCGAACAACATGGTTCCACCTTCGCGGTTCATCACCCTGACAAAGCCGGGCATCTGGCCGTCGCGCGCTTCAAGAATGACGTGTTCGCCCCCGCCCGCAAATCCGTCCGGCGTCACCTTACTGCGCCACTGGCCAGCCATCCACGCCAATTGGCCAATCGAGGCCGTTGGCGCTGGGGCGGCGGCGTTGGCAAATCTCACCTCGATAGAATCCAATACCGCGTCAGCAGAAAGCGCCCGTTGACCGAACGTACATACGCTTAATATTGCGGCGACAAGCGCCGCGGCAATAAATTTTGATACGGACATCAACTCCTCCGTGTTAGGAATTTATGTGGCAGGTCGCATCGTCAATCGCGTACTCGAAATTTGAGCGAACGCAATCAGCCAGATCAGCAGCAATTGTGCAATTCGAAACCAAAGCGCGCCATCAGCCGGGAGTGGAAATGCGATGAGATAAATTGCTGGCGTCGAGGCGACGACGGCGACCGCAACCACTTGCCAATTCTGAAAATGAACGCTTCTGCGATAGCGGGCCGCCAAGCGTGTGATCATCGCCATCATCCCAAACGCAAACGCGCCGTAAACAAAGACATAGACGGCGCGACACGTATCACCGGCAGTGAGCGGCGATAAGGCGAGCAATTCCCGCGCAATCGGCCAGGAAGCTGGACGCGCGACCGCCAACTCCCAAACGCTGGCGCCCATGAGCGCCATGGCGAGGACAAGCAACTGCGCAGCCCAGATTTGGCCTGGAATATTTCTGCACTGCATACGGAGTAATGACGCCGAAGAAACCAGGAACTCCCGCCAAAACCAGAGGGTGTGATTTGGTTTTCCGGCGATCCGCTCTTCCAGATCGCCCAAAACCGTTTCCGCCAACTGGGGTCCGGCGGCCATGTGCACGACGAACGCACCGTAAGGCGGTATCTTTGACCGAACGCTCATATTGGTTCCCCCACCGCCCACCCAGGAAGATCCGACAGCATACTGTTGAATAGCGCGATTGATCGGTTGAGCTGCAATCGGCCATTGTGCGTTATCGAGAAATAGCGCTTCGCCCGTCCCCCGCGCGCCGCGGTGGCCTCGCCTGTACGTGCTGAAACATATTTCTTGTCTTCTAAACGGCTCAACGTCGCGTAGAGCGCGCCAATCGACACCGACCTTCCGGTGCGTTCTTTGATTTCGTCGATTATGCTGATCCCGTAAGCGGCGTCGCCCAGACGAAGGACAGCCGCCAGAACAATCACTTCAAACTCGCCAAGATATTTTTCGTGAGTCACCGCGACCTCATATCTTCTATTTTGTAGAATATATTCAATTGGTGTCAACCGACTTATTCTGACTTTGTGGATGTCTGATTTCGTCGGATATTTGCCATTTCAGCCATTCGACGCCCGCGATAGTGTGGCCGGATGCAACGAAAACGCACTGTCGCCGTCATTTTATTCGATCAGGTCAACGCGATTGACGTCGCCGGTCCGCTTGAAGCGTTTGCAGATGCGACCGATGACAATGGTCAATGCATGTACAAGATCGCGTCGTGGACGATTGACGAATTGGTTGTGCGAACGGAATCCGGCCTGAAGCTTTGTGCGGACCGAAAAGCGCCGCTGCGCCCCCAAGCCGACATTCTCATTGTGCCCGGCGGAAAAGGTATTCGCGATGAGAGAACGCTCCGCTTGCTTGCGGATTGGCTCAAAAAACACAATGCGAAGTTTGACCGAATAGCGTCAGTTTGCACCGGCGCCTACGCGCTCGCTGAGGCCGGGATTCTTAACGGGCGTAAGGTGACAACCCACTGGGCGTTCTGCGCCGACCTTCAAAAACGCTACCCGGACCTTCAGGTGCACGCCGACGCATTGTTTTTGCGTGACGGACGCTTCTATTCTTCAGGCGGCGTAACCGCAGGCATTGATTTGGCGCTCGACCTAATCGAAACCGATTGCGGCGGCGCAGCGGCGATGAAAGCGGCGCGTGAGCTGGTCGTTTTTCTAAGGCGGACAGGCTCTCAGAAACAATTCTCAATGCCGCTGCAAATGCAATCCACAGCATCGGACCGACTGAACGATGTTTGCAAATGGGCGGCGAGCAATCTGCAAAGCGATCTATCGATTGAAACGCTGGCTGCGCGCGCGGGCCTCAGTGCGCGCCAATTCTCGCGGCGCTTTCACGAGGCGTTCGGGTCGCCGCCCGCTGCTTATATCAAACGCATGCGCCTTGACGCCGGTCGCACCATGCTCGGCCAAGGCGTCAGTATTTCGCGCGCCGCCCATGGATCCGGCTTCGCCAGCCCGGACGGGTTTCGCCGCGCATTTGAAGGCCAGTACGGCATTTCGCCAAGCGAATACCAAAAGCGATTTCGGCAAAGCGAGGTACGCCCATGACCCATCTTTCCCGGCGCGCATTTGTCGCCTCGACCGTCGCTGCCGCGGCCTGCGCTCAAGACCAATCAGCGGGCGCGTCTGCAGAGACTTTCGCCTGCCCGCCCTGCGGTTGCTCCGAGGACGGTGAAAAATTTCAAACGCCGGGCCGGTGTCCGGATTGCGATATGACGCTTATCCCGACGCAAGAAAGCAATCTTGGCGTCGAACCCGCAGCGCTTGCGCCGAGAGCGGGCTCCTTCGACATCAGCGGCGGCGCCGGTAGAGCGGAGCACCTTATCAAGGTGCATTATTACCTACCCGGCGCCTATTCACCAGACACGCGGATATTGCTGGTCGTTCCCGGCGCCGGGCGAAACAGCTTCGAGTATCGTAACGAGTGGCTTGGCGTTGCGCGGCGGGAAAATACTCTCGTTGCGGCCATGGGGTACCCTGACGAACATTATGATTTCGCCGCGTACCATATGGGCGGGGTTATCAAAAACCTGGAGCTGCGAAATCCCGACACCGCAACGCCAGGCGTTATTCGGATCGACGACGGCGATCTAACGTTCGACACGAATCCAAATCCCGAGGAATGGCTGTTCAACGATTTTGACCGCGTTTTTGGATACCTGAAGAAAGCGACTGGCTTACCGGCGCCGCATTATGACATTTTTGGCCACTCCGCTGGCGGACAAATCCTCCATCGAATGGCGCTTTTCTATCCTGCCTCGCGGGCGCGCAAGATCCTGGCGGCGAATGCGGGGTGGTATACGTTGCCGAATTTAAACGCGCCGCTACCGAGCGGCCTTCTTGGTTCCCCCATCACAAAAAATGATCTTGTTCGTTCATTTGCTTCGAATCTGACGATCCTTCTTGGCGAAAACGACAATAGCGACCGGGCTGGCGGCACGCTGCTGCACACGCCGACGATCGACAGGCAGGGCCTTGACCGGCTTTCACGGGGTAGGAATTTTTACGAATTGAGCCACCGCCAGGCAGACGCTCTCGGTGCTGACTTTCGGTGGGCGTTGAGCACCGTACCAAATGTGGGCCACGATTTTCGTGAGATGAGCAAGGCCGCCGCAGGACTTGTACAAAATTAAGCGCGCGCGGCGATGGGCGACCTTCCCGTCGCCCACCATGACGGCAATTACGAAGCGGACGAGGCGACGCTCGACGCGCCCGAACAGAACGACCGCATCGCCTCCCGGATTGTTGCTTGACAAATTTGTCGCCAGCTTGGCGCTTCCTAGATTGAGACTGTCCTCGGCCATTCAATGTTGACAACCGGTTACTCTTCAATCTTTTTCGAGCTATCTGGATTGTATCCAGTTCGGTTTTGGATCAGCGAGTTGCGCTTTTATCGAGTTGCGATGACGCACGCGATTCTTTTCCATTTTGGCATAGTAATGTTTGAATTCAGGCGTCTCTCGCAGTCCGTCAAATGGCGGTTCATCAAGAATTTTGTTGACAATACCACGGTCGATTAACTTGTCGATCGAAAAATAAGCCGCATCCGGATTGTTTTTGATAATCTGGTACACTGCCCATGCCAGTAATCCGTCTTCGCTTTCAATACCTTCCGGGCTCTTGGCGCCAAAATATTCATCTAGTTTCGCAATCCTGGCGGGCGCATCTGCGTGATCTGCACTACTGTAAAAATATGTTGTAATTGCGTACCAATATATAAGGCCTGGCACCAATTCATTAAGTGGTCCTGTTTGCATGGGTTGAATGCTGCGGAGGAGCGACAAAACTGTCGCGAAATCACGTAAATAATAATGCACCACTATTTGGTCAAACGGCTGCATATTTTCTGATATCAACTCAAGCGCTTCAGTCTGCTTCCCAGTATAGGCTAGTATGCTGGCTTTTTCTCCGGGTACAGTAACGGTCTCCATCGCCTCTTCGTTCATACCCATAAGAAGATAAAGATCCGACAGCGAGGTTTTTGCCTCATCGCCTTCCGGGTTGAGC
>JBCAXE010000053.1:0-19829 GCA_038534195.1 Pseudomonadota bacterium | reverse complement strand
GCGAAAAAGCGGTATGCGGAAATCAATCAGCGGCTCGCTGAATTGCACACAAAATTCGCCAACAACGTTCTCGCTGACGAAGAAAATTATGTGCTCTATCTGAAGCGGATCAATTGAGCGGCTTACCGGAATCCTTCGTCAACGCCGCAGCAAGCGCCGCGAGCGAACGCGATCAGGACGGCAAATACGCCGTCACGAACACACGTTCCTCAATGGATCCGTTTTTGACCTACTCCGACGAACGCGCGCTCCGCGAACAGGTATGGCGCACCTATTACAATCGCGGGGACAATGGCGACGAGCATGACAACAACGCCATCATCGCCGAAATACTTACCCTGCGCGATGAGCGCGTCGGCCTCCTGGGCTATGATAATTACGCGCAATGGCGTCTTGAGAACCGAATGGCGAAAACGCCGGAGCGCGCCCTTAAATTGATGGAGGCGGTTTGGCCCGCGGCGATCCTTCGCGTCAAAGAAGAAGTCGCCGACATGCAAGCGCTCGCCGATCAAGAGGGCGCCGATATCACCATCGAGCCATGGGATTACCGTTACTATGCGGAGAAAGTCCGGAAGGCGAAATACGATCTCGATTCCGACGAGGTGAAACAATATCTGCAACTCGATAAGCTGCGCGACGCGATGTTTTTCGTGGCGGGCGAGTTATTCAATTTCGCCTTTGCGCCCGTGGAAGAAGGGTCCGTTCCTGTCTTCCATGAAGATGTAAAAGTCTGGGAAGTAACGGACAAATCGTCCGGCGATCATATCGGTCTGTGGTATCTCGATCCCTTCGCCCGCCAGGGGAAACGCTCTGGCGCATGGGCCACGACCTATCGCAGTCACACGACCTTCGACGGCAAGAAGACCGTTTTGTCTTCGAACAATTCAAACTTCATCAAGGGCGCGCCTGGCGAGCCGGTATTGATCTCATGGGATGACGCGGAGACGTACTTCCATGAGTTCGGCCACGCGCTTCATTTCCTCGCATCAAACGTCGCATATCCCACATTGAACGGCGGCGTTCGCGACTATACGGAGTTTCAGTCGCAACTCCTTGAGCGCTGGCTTTCAACGGACGCTGTTATCGACAAATATCTTGTTCATCACGAGACCGGCGAACCGATTCCGGCGGCGCTAATCGAAAAGATCAAGGCGGCGGCCACGTTCAACCAGGGGTTTGCGACCACGGAATATTTGGCGTCGGCGCTGGTCGATATGCGCTATCACACAACTGATCCCGCAGGAATCGATCCGGACGCGTTTGAGCGCGCAACCCTGTCGGAGCTTGGTATGCCGTCGGAATTGGTGATGCGCCATCGCTCACCCCACTTCGGGCACATCTTCTCGGGCGAAGGATATTCTTCCGGCTATTACGGGTACATGTGGGCGGACGTGCTGACGTCAGATGCGGCCGAAGCCTTCGCCGAAGCGCCAGGCGGTTTCTATGATAAGGACGTCGCCAAAGCGCTCGTGGACAATTTGTTCGCGCCGCGCAATGCGGTTGATCCCGCTGACGCGTATCGCGCGTTTAGAGGCCGAGACGCCGATATTGCGCCCTTGATGCGCGATCGGGGCTTTCCTGTTCCCGGCGAATAATCGGCGTATTCGTCAATCGATCAGCAATTCCCCGCGTCGAGACGACGCGGGGATTTTTTTCTATAAAAAACAGTCTGTTACCGTTGAAATTCGCGACTTGACGCTGCGATGCGGCGTCGTTAAGTTCCCGCCGATTTCACAAAGGCGCTTGACACCAAATCGAGCGCTTCTCTTCGGGCAAGCCAATGGCGCACGACGCCGGAAAGCAAGAACCGCCTTCATTGGACGAGTTCTCAAATCGCCTTAACGCCATGCGCGGCGATAAGGAGATTGAGAAACCGTCGAAGCAACGCGAAGGCGCTCAGATGGGACAAGGTTTGCGCGTCGCATCTGAGTTGCTGGCCGCATTGCTTGTCGCAGGCGGGATCGGCTGGGGGCTGGACCAATTGTTCGGGACGAAGCCCTGGTTGCTGATCATGGGCGTCTTTTTGGGGTTTGCGGCGGGACTCATCAATGTCAGCCGAGCGATGACGAAAATGGATCGCGATTCGTCTGATGACGGATCGCAGGATGGAAACGGAACGGACACGGCATGAACTGGGCATTTGATTTCATCGCGGCTGACCCAATGGAGCAATTCGTCATCCAGCCGATCGTGCAATTGCCGACCGGCAGCAATCTGCTGGCGTTTTCAAACTCTTCCCTTTGGATGGTGATCACGGTCGGCGTCGCCGTCTTTTTCTTTTTCGCCGCAACGCGCTCCCGGTCGCTCATCCCCGGACGCCTGCAGTCGATCGCCGAACTGTCCTATGAATTTGTCGCGGATATGGTGCGAGAGTCCGTCGGGTCGAACGGCATGAAGTTCTTCCCGTACGTGTTCACGCTCTTCATCTTCATTCTGCTGTCAAACTGGCTTGGATTGATGCCGAGCATTCCAGGATTGCCGCATCAGTTTCACACCTTTACGACCACCAGCCATATTATCGTGACGTTTGCGCTGGCGATGCTCACGATCACGATCGTCATCATTTATGGCTTTGCAAAGAACGGCTTCAAGTTTTTCAACATTCTGCTGCCGTCCGGGACGCCGATGTGGCTGGCGCCGCTCATGATTATCATCGAAGCGATTGCGTTTCTTTCCCGGCCAATTTCACTGGCGATCCGGCTCTTTGCAAATATGACTGCAGGTCACGTTATCCTAAAAGTCTTCGCAGGCTTTGTCGTGTCGATGCTGGGCGCCGGCGCGGCCATGAAAGCAGTGGCTGTGGTCCCGTTTCTCGGCATTGTCGCGGTTACGCTGCTGGAAGTGCTTGTCGGGTTCTTGCAGGCGTACATCTTCGCCATTTTGACCTGCATCTATCTGGGCGATGCGGAGCACGCCGCGGATCACTAAAGAGTTCCCACGCGGCCGCAGGGCCAACCGCGACACTGGGATAAACGGCTCAATGAAACTAGGAGTTTAAAGACAATGGAAGCAAATGCCGCAGCACTGATCGGCGCCGGGATCGCCTCACTACCGCTTTTGGGCGCGGGTATCGGTCTTGGTCTTATCTTTGGTAACTTTCTCGCAGGCGCGTTCCGCAACCCTTCAGCAGCCGCTGCGAACCGGACGACGATGTTTATCGCCTTCGCGCTGACTGAATTTACGGGCCTCCTCGGCTTCGTGATCGCGTTGATCATTCTCGGCAACGCCTAAGATGCTTTGCCCGCGGCGACGGCCCGCGGGTCAACAAGGAAGACGAAAGAGATGACGATCTTGCAAACGATCGCGGCTGCAGCCGCCGCAACAGCCGAAACGGCTGAGGAAGCCTCCGGCGGCGGCGGGCTGCCGCAATTTGATCCGTCATCGTTCTATAGCCAGCTGTTCTGGCTCGCGATCACGTTCGCCTTTCTCTACTGGGTCATGTCTTCGTTCATCCTGCCACGGCTTGGCGGCGTGATTGAAGAACGGCGTGACCGGATTGCAGACGATCTCGATCAAGCGTCAGAGTTTAAGCACCAGGCGGAAGAAGCGGAGAACGCTTACAACAAGGCCCTCGCCGACGCGAAAGCAAAAGCGCAATCGATCGCTGCGCAAACGCGCGACGAACTCGATGCGGAAATCGCCGGCCTCAATGCTGACGCAGACGCCAAAGCGGCGGCGGCGGTTGAAGCAGCCGAGGCCCGTATCCACGACATGAAGGAACAGGCGAGCGCGAAAGTGCGGGACGCGGCGGTTGACACCACCAGAGCGATCGTTGAAGCGCTGATCGATGAACGTCCAACGGATGACGCGATCACATCCGTGATGCCGTCCGCGCAAAACTGACAGGAATTATTCAGATGAAAACGTTCGGCATTGCTCTCGTCTCGCTACTCTTCTCTGTCGGTTCCGCCCTCGCAGCCGACGACACCCACGCACTCGCCTGGTGGGAAGACACGGCGATTTGGGTCAGCCTGGGCTTCCTCGTCGTCATCGGGCTCTTAGCCTATCTCGGCGTTCATAAGACCGTCGGCAAAGCACTTGATGAACGGGCGCAAAAGATCGCGGACGAACTTGATGCGGCGCGGCGTATGCGCGAGGAGGCGCAAGAATTGCTTGCGCAGTATCAACGCCGTCAACGCGAAGCGGAAGACGAGGCCCAGGGCATCATCGATCAGGCGAAGAAAGACGCCGCGAGAATGGGCCAGGAGATGCGCGACAAGATCAGCGATCAAATCGCCCGGCGCGCGAAAGCAGCGGAAGAAAAAATCGCCCGCGCCGAGGCCCAGGCTGTTGCAGAAGTCCGCGGCCAGACTGCCGATCTGGCCGTCGATACGGCTAGAGAAATCATCAAAACACGGGTCGATCAGGGCGCTCAGTCAGCCCTCATCGAAAAAGCCATTGATGAGCTTCGCACCAAGCTTCATTAGCCGCCACAGCGAAAAGTGACGGAATTTGAGAGCCGGCGCCCCAAGCGCTGGCTTTATTTATGGGCGTCACGGTTTTTTGAACCGAAAAGCGCCGGAAAAGCGTTAGCGGAACGTTTAATGTGGGCGTGTAGACAATCCATATTGTCGCACTAGGCGTATGTCCTACGTTGAGGCGCAAATGCGCCTGCCGGGGAAAATGGTCCGATGAAACTGACGAGCCAAATCATTATCGCCGCCGCTGCAGGGTTGCTTGTGGGCGCGCTCGCAACGGGCGGGTATTTCTTCAGCCAGGCGGATGAGCCGACAGTGAAATCCGGCGAGAGAAAAAGCGGCGGCCCACGTGGTCGCGGTCAGGGCCGCGGGCGCGGCGGCTATGCGCCGGCGGTCGCGATGGCCGTGGCGGAAAACGCCGCCATCAAGAAAACCATCGACGTTCTTGGCGAAGCACGGGCGCAGAAAAGCATTGCGATCACGTCTGAAGTAACCGGCCTTGTGTCGGCAGTGAATATCGCGCCTGGCCAACGCGTCAAACAAGGCGACGCCTTATTGAAGGTTGAGGACGAAGCGCAAGTGATCGCGCTCAATCGTGCGCGCGCGCAATATCCGATTGCGAAGGCGAACGCCGAGCGGTACCGCGAACTCGCCGCTGAAAACGCAGCGTCCGATCTGGAAGCGGAACAGGCGTTCAATGCGCTTAAAACGCTTGAGGCCGAACTGCGCTCGGCGGAATTCGCCTTGAACCAGCGCGTCATCACAGCGCCGTTTGACGGCATCGCCGGGATCACGACCATCGAAGCTGGCGACTATATCCGGCCGGGTGACGTCATCACCACGCTTGACGACACCTCGTCGATCGTCGTTGAACTGGCGATCCCGCAGGAATCCGCCGCATACGTATCGCTCGGCCAAGCCGTCACTGCCAATTTAACTGGCGACCTTGGCCGTACGCACACGGGTGAGATCACGGCGATTGACAGCCGCATCGACCCGGCGAGTCGGACACTGCGCGTCGAAGCAACGGTCACAAACGAAAACGCGCTTTTACTGCCGGGCGCGGTCTTCACGGTGTCCACCTATAGCGACGGCGCGCCTGCTCTCGCCGTTCCGGGTTTGTCGGTCCAGTGGGACCGAGCCGGCGCTTATGTTTGGAAACGCGATCAGGACGGTAAAGCAGTTCGCGCGTCGGTTCAGATTCTCCAGCGCACGGATAATGTGGTTCTCGTCGAGGGCGACCTTAAGGCGGGCGACGCGATTGTCGCTGACGGGGCCGATCGCGTACGCGCCGGCGTTCCGCTTCCGGGCCGGGGGGCGAAGAAGCGCACGACGCCCGCGCGAGGCGGCGTCAGCGCGGCGGCGAACTGATCAATCGTGACGCAAACAACCGGCACTCCTGAGATAACATCGCCCACCGGCGGTCTTATTGGCGTTTTTATTCGCCGACCCATTCTTGCCGCCGTTCTCTCGCTGCTGATTGTTCTCGCGGGCCTGGCTGCAATGAATGCGATCGAAGTGCGCGAGCTGCCGGAAGTTGATCAGCCCGTCATTTCGATCCGCACGACATATCCCGGAGCAGCGCCCGAGACCATGGATGCGGAAGTAACCGCAATCCTCGAAAGCGCAGTGGCGCAGGTGGATGGCGTCCTCTCGATCTCGTCATCGTCAAGCTTCGCACAAAGCCGGATCACCGTAGAGTTCTCAAACTCCGTCGACATCAATATTTCAGCGACAGATGTTCAAAACGCCATTTCGGCGATTTCACGCGACCTGCCGGAAGGAGTTGAGGAACCGCAGGTGCGCAAGGCCGATACGGACGCTTCGCCGATCATGCGCCTTTCCGTCGCCGCCGAAGACATGGAGCCCGGCGATCTCGCCAATCTCGTCGATGATGTCATCCTCCCGCGATTGCAAGCCGTGGAAGGCGTCGCGCAAGCCGATGATTACGGCGTGCGAAACCGCGTCATCCGCGTGCGGATTTCGCCCGTATCGCTTGCTGCGCGCGGCTTCACTGTTAGCGACGTGAACCGTTTGCTCGCCACCGCCGGGCAAAGCGCGCCGAGCGGACGACTGCGCAACGATACGCAGCAAATCCTGATTCAGGCGGAAGCGCAGGCGACGACCCCCGCCCAAATTGCGGCGCTCCGGCTTGATGTGAACACGCGGCTGGCCGATGTGGCGATTGTCGAATGGGGATTTGAAGACGAGACGACAACGGCGCGGATCAATGGCGATCCGGGGATCGGCATCGGCATCATTCGACAGGCGCAATCGAACACGGTGGCGGTTTCGGCGGGCGTGCGCAGAGCGGTCGATGATTTACGCAACGTGCTTCCATCAAATGTGAAGATAAAAGTATCGGTCGATGATTCGATTTTTATCAACGCCGCGATTCAGGAAGTGTTCAAGAGCCTGTTGTTGGCGACCGCGATCGTTATTCTCATTATTTTCGTCTTTCTACGCAGTCTGCGCGCGACGATCATCCCGGCCGTCACTATCCCGGTTTCGCTCCTCGGCACCGTCGCGGCCCTATGGCTCGCAGGGTTTTCTATAAACCTTATCACGCTTCTGGCGCTTGTGATGGCGACAGGCCTCGTGGTCGACGATGCGATTGTGGTGACGGAGAATATTCAGCGTTGGCGTTTCAAGGGAGCGGGTAAGCGCGCCGCCGCCGTTATCGGCGCGCGCGAAATCGTGTTTGCGGTTCTCTCGACAACGGTGACGCTCGCCGCGGTGTTTATCCCGATTTCATTTTTGCCTGGACAAGCGGGCCGGCTTTTCTCCGAGTTCGGTTTTGTTTTGGCGTTTGCGGTGATGGTGTCGTCGTTTGTCGCCCTGACGCTTTGCCCCGTGCTTACCGTCCGCTTCGGACGTGACGTTAGGAAAGGCGCGCTTGAAGACCCTTCCCTGCCCGCACATAAGCGCAAACCTGAAGGACCGATGTCGGCGCTTTATCAACGGGTCTTGAAGTTCTGCTTACGGATGCCTGCGTTACCCGTCGCCGCATCACTGATCTTCGCGGCTGGCGCGTGGTTTGTTTATCAATCGGCGCCGAAAGAGTTGACGCCGGTTGAAGATCGCGGGCGCGTGTTCGCCATGGTCGTCGGCCAGAACGGCGCCAGCTTCAATTATCTCGACCGCCGGGTTCTCGAAATGGAAACGAGAATGCAGCGCTACGTGGAAGAAGGCGAAGCGACGGAAGTGATTTCCATCAACGGCATTGGCGGCGGCAATCGTTCCTTCGTCATCTTGCGTTTGCCGGATTGGTCAGAGCGCAAGAAGTCGCAACAGGCTTTCGAAGCCGAGATTCGCCGCGCACTTGGCGACATTCCGGGGGCGACGGCGATTGTGCGCAGGGGCAATTCGCTCGGCATTCGCGGCGCTGGGCAAGGGCTGCAATTCGCGGTCGTCGGCGATGATTACGGCGCGGCGGCCGACGCCGCTGAAGGCTTGGCGGCGACATTGAGCGACAATCCGATCTTTGCCGACGTGCGCCTCAATTTCGATACGTCGCAACCTCAGATCTCCATCGACATCGACCGGGAAGCGGCGACGCAACTGGGCGTTCCGATCGCCGATATCACCACATCGATCCAGGCGATGGCGGACGAAATGAGGGCCGCGGAAATTTTCGTCGGGGATGACATTATTGAAGTGCTTGTTTCCGGCGCCGGTGATCCAGTGAACGATCCGACAGATCTTGAAAATATCTTTGTGCGCACGAATGACGGCGACACCGTACCGCTTTCGTCAGCAGCGACGGTGCGCGAGACGGCGGTTGCGGCGAATCTGACGCGCGAGCAGCGGCGCCGCGCCGTCCCGGTAACGGCAAGCCTCGTTGAAGGCGCCCGCCTCGGCGATGCTGTGATCGCGCTGCGCGAAGCGGCCGACGCTAGCCTTGAAGGATCGCTTTCCGTTACGCTTCTCGGCGAGGCGCGCCTCCTCGATGATTCATCAAGCGCAACGACGCTTGTCTTCGGCTTCGCCGCGCTGATTGTCTTTCTGGTGCTCGCCGCTCAGTTTGAGAGTTTCATCAGCGCCTTGATCATTATGGTGACTGTGCCGTTCGGTCTCGCCGCCGCGGTTTACGCGATCAGTCTAACCGGCGGATCCTTCAACTATTACAGCCAGATCGGTCTTGTCTTGCTGATCGGCATCATGGCGAAGAACGGCATTCTGATTGTGGAATTCGCGAACAAGCTTCGTGATCAGGGCGAGAGCGTCGCAGAAGCGATCGAACACGCGGCGATCACGCGATTGCGTCCGGTATTAATGACGGCGATTTCAACGCTGCTTGGCGGTTTGCCTCTTATCCTGGGCAGCGGCGCCGGCGCGGAGTCGCGCGCCGCGCTCGGCTGGGTCGTCGTTGGCGGACTTGGCTTCGCCACCTTCTTCACATTGTTCCTGACGCCGGTTTCCTATCGGCTGTTCGCCGGACTATCAAAACCGCGCGCCGCTGAAGGCGACATCGTTGAAGCGGAGCTCGCCGAGATGAACGCCCGGAGCGCGCCCGTCGCCGCTGAATAGCAACGACGCGCGCCGCCCCTAAGGCGAGGCAGGCACGCACCCGTCAATCGAGAAGTTTGGCCCTACATTTTGATAGCCGAACCGGGGACGCAAAAACCGGCGGTCGTCCGTAATCAACGGTGAGTTATAGGCGTCGTTGAAGAGGAGGTTCGGCACGCCCATTTGTCCGTCCCAATCCGTACACCACACGCCGGTGGCGCGCTCCAGACTAATGCTGAAGGTGCTGAGCGGATCCGTTGTCGAATAGAGAGCGTCTAACTCAGCGTCCGTGGCGTTCAAGAGCCGCGTCACATCTGCGGTGAACCCGCCAATCCCGTCACGCCGGTTTACGGCGATCGTTCGCCGGGCGCCGAGCGCTTCCAGAGGCAGAATACGCAGAGGATCGGCCCATCCGCCCACGGAGAGAACGCCCGCCGGTAACGGGATCGCCGGACTGAAGCCTGGCTCGGCGGGCGACGCCGCGAGCACTTCGCGCCAGGTCGCCTCCCCAATCGGCACGAACTGCATGGAGCCGAGATCATTGAAACGGCGGCGCAAGCGGCGATCCATCACGCGCAACTCTCGCGCCTGACCCCAATAGCCGACGCCGATATCGTCAAAGTCCGGCTCAAAAGGAATAGGCGTCGCCGCGAGCCAGGCGTTTCGCGCCTCCTGCCAAATGCCGATGGACCGTCCGGTAATAACGCCGGTGACGCCGAAGACGGGAAGGTACGCGCCCACATCGTCATTGACGCGTGAGCGGCCGCCCTCTTGCGCGACGCGCTCGCGATAGTCATTAAACAGGAAAACAAGCGTCTCCCCGCACGTCCGCCCGCGCGGTCCCGGCAGTTCCGCCACTTCCTCCCAGGTGAGGCCAAGGCCCGCTCTGGCGCAACGGCGCAGCCAGCGATCGAAAAGGTCCTGGTTGATCGGTCCGTAGCCGGCGTAAAATGATCCGTAGAGGCCGAAGAGGTCCGCCACTTCATTAAAGTCGAGGACGGAGGTGCGTAAGAAGACGCGCGGGTCGTCAACGATGAATTGGACGCCCTGCTGCAGGCCCTCGATAATATCGGTGGCGTGAAATACGGGATCGGGCGAGGTCGCCAGCAATGCGATGACCTCAGGGTTGATCAAGGGGCCGAGATCGCGCAACAGCCGGATCAGCGCATCGACGCCGTCAAGCGGGTTTGGCCCCTGCATCCGCTCCAGAATTTTCTGATCGGAAATCCCCTGCAACAAAGCGCTGATCGTCGCCGCATCTTCAAAAAGTCCGGCGTCGGATAATCCGATGAACGATTTCAACATAAGCGACATGCGCGCGTCGCGCGCACGAGGGCCGCAGGGGCGATCCGGCCGGCATTGATGGAGCGAGGGGTTCGCCCAGATGCTTTCCAGAATGAAGACGGTGATGCTGCCGGAGCTGCCGCCGGCGGCGCAGGTGACGGCGCCATATTCTTCAACCTGACGCGCCAATGCGCCATAGTGGGCGAACAGGTTCTGCCCATTGCCGCGAACGCCGGCGCAGGTCGAGGCTTGAGCGGGCGGGCGCGGCGGCGTTCGGCCTTCCTCCGGCCGCGGCTCCCCTTCGCGCTCGCGCTCGCGTTCCTCGTGCGCCAGCGCTGGCGAGAGAGCGGCAACAGAAATTGCTGCAACAGCGAAAAGCCGTACAATGAACGATAATAGACGAGACATTTAAAACCCCCAGAGGTTACAAGCCTCGGATGATTTCATAGAAATGTCAGATCGTCAAAGCGGCGCTCAGCATGCGCCCTTAAGCGACTTTGCCGCGGACCGGGCGCACGCTCTTGGGTTCCTCATCAAATAGTTCCGCAAGCTTATCAACCATGGCGCCGCCAAGCTGATCCACATCAACAATCGTCAGTGCACGTCTATAATAGCGCGTCACGTCATGTCCGATGCCGATCGCAAGCAGCTCGACCGGCGAGCGGTTTTCGATGAGCCCAATCGTCTCGCGCAAATGTCGCTCAAGGTAAGCGCCGCCGTTCGCCGACGATGTCGTATCGTCAACGGGTGCGCCGTCGGAAATCACCATCAGAATGCGCCGCGCTTCGGGGCGGCCGAGCAATCGTTTGTGCGCCCACAAAAGCGCTTCGCCGTCGATGTTTTCTTTCAGGAGGCCTTCCTTCATCATAAGGCCGAGAGAGGTGCGCGCGCGCCGCCATGGCGCGTCAGCAGCCTTGTAAATCACATGGCGCAAATCATTGAGCCGGCCGGGATTTCCAGGCCTGCCGGCCTCCACCCACTTTTCGCGGGCGCTACCGCCCTTCCATGCGCGCGTGGTGAAACCAAGAATTTCCACTTTGACGCTGCACCGCTCGAGCGTGCGCGCGAGAATGTCCGCGCAGATGGCGGCGATGGTGATCGGCCGGCCGCGCATGGATCCGGAATTATCGATCAAGAGCGTGACGACCGTGTCGCGGAATTCCTGCTCGCGTTCCTTTTTGAACGATAAGGGCTGCATGGGATCAACGACCACGCGCGCCAGGCGCGCCGCGTCGAGAACGCCTTCGTCGAGATCGAAATCCCAACTGCGGTTTTGTTGCGCGAGCAATTTGCGCTGGAGCTTGTTAGCGAGCCGCGAGACGACCGCATGCATATTCTCAAGCTGGCGATCGAGGGTCCGGCGCAGCCGCGCGAGTTCTTCCTCGTCGCACAATTCGGCCGCGTCAACGGTTTCATCGAACTCTGACGTATAGATTTTGTACGTCTCGCCGGAATCGCCTTCAAAGCGCGCGCGGATCGACGAGATCTTCGCATTCTCCGCCGCGCCGTCGGCGTCGTCTGTGACTTCGTCGAAGTCCTGTTCGGAAAACTCCGACTCTTGATCCGGCGCCTCGCCGCTGTCGGGCATGGAATCTTCCGCCCCGTCGGCGACGCCTTCTTCGTCATCGTCTGACGCGTCCTGGTTTTCATCGGGATCGTCGTCGCCTTCAGCGTTGGATTCGTCTTCCTGATCGCCTTGCGCATTATCGTCGAGCTGCAGATCGCGGATCACGCTTTTCGCCAGTTTTGCAAAAGCCTCCTGATCGTCGAGATCCTCCGCCGCCGCCAGCGCATCGAGGGAGGCTCCGGCGAGCGATTCCACATCTTCTGCGCAGGCTTCCATGATTTCGCGCGCCGACGCCGGCGCATCGCGCCCGGTCAATCGTTGGCGCAAAAGCAAGGCCGCCACATCGGCGAGCGGCGCTGCTTCCTTGGCGTTGAGGCCCTGATAGCCCTTGGCCCCAATTGTTTTATCGAGCGCGGCGGCAAGATTGTCGCCCACGCCTTTAAGGGCTTTCGCGCCAATCGCTTCAATACGGGCGTCTTCGAGCGCCTTGAAAACGGCCTGGCCCTCGGCGCTGCGCGGGGCGAGCCGCGCATGGGCGCTTTCGTCATGATGCGCGAGCTTCAACGCCGCCAGGTCGGATTCGCCGCGCGTGACGGCTGCGGTCTCCGAATCGATCTGGCGCGCGGGAAGCGGAATGCGCGCGCGCCGCCCGGCGACAGCCGCATGATCGCCGCCGAAGGAAACCTCCACATCATCCTGCGCGGAAAGCGCCCGTGTCGTTTGCAACAGGGCGCGCTTGAAATCTTCGCGTATTTTTTCTTTCGGCTTCATACGCACAAGGTAGGCACTGGCGGCGCGAATGCCAAGGAATTCAAGCTGTTTGGACTGTTTGCCGCGCGGAATTTTAAAGGTTAATCTTCGCCTCGCATCCGACAGCGCGCCCTCGTTTGCGTACCCTTTCCGGCGCCCCTGTCCCAACCCTTGGGAGACGCCCCCCGTGAACTTCATTCCTCGCACAGCCGCCGCCACTCTATTTGCAACCGCCGTTTGCGCACCGGGCGCAATCGCCGCCGAAGACGCGCCGCCCAAATATCCGGCCGAGGCGTTTTTCCAAACCACCAGCTACGCCATTGCGGGAAGCGCCCGCGCCTTTTCGCCCGACGGCGAAAGTCTTCTCATCACCACCGATGGAAGCGGCATTTTCAATGCGGCCCGCCTCGACCTCAAAACGAGCGAAATCACGCCGCTGACCACGTCCGAGACAAACGCCACGTTCGCGGTAAGCTATTTTCCGGACGGTGAACGCTTCCTCTACACGTCGGACAATGGCGGCGATGAGCTCAATCATGTTTATGTCGGCGGCGCGGAGGGCGGCGCGGTCGACCTGACGCCAGGCGAAAATCTAAAAGCTTCGTTCGTGAGCTGGATTGATGACGGCGCGGCGTTCGTCATCGCCACCAATGAACGCGACTCCAAGTTCTTCGATCTTTATCGGTATGACACAGACGATTATGAACGCACGTTGCTGTTTCAAAACGACGCTGGCTTCGGGCAAATGGCGATCTCGCGCGACGGCTCCTACGCCGCCGCCGTCAAAGACCGCACGTCAGCGGACAACAATCTCTATCTGATCAATCTGAAAGACGGCGCGGAACCGTTGTTGATCACCGAGCACAAGGGCAACATCGCCCACGCGCTCTATGACTTTACGCCGGAAGGCGACAAGCTCGTTTATGGCACCGACGAATATGGCGAGTTCGCCGAAGCATGGACCTATTCGATTGCGGACGGCGCCAAGGAAGCGTTGATCAAAAAGGATTGGGACGTGTCTTACATCGGGTATTCGCCCTCCGGACGCTATCGCGTGAGCGGGGTGAATGAAGACGCCTCAACGAAAGTGACGATCTTCGACCGCGAGCGCAACAAAGCGCTGAAACTGCCGAAGCGACTGCCGCAGGGCGATCTGCGCAATGTGCGCTTTTCGCCGGACGAAAAGAACCTCGCGTTCATCATCAACGCGTCGAAATCGCCGTCGAACATTTTTTCTGCGCCGATCAAAGGCCGGAAGTTCACCCAGCACACGCAAGCGCTGAACGCGGAGATCAATCCGGATCATCTCGTGGAAAGTGAAGTCATCCGATACGAGAGCTTCGACGATCTTGAGATCCCAAGCATTCTTTACAAACCGAAAGGCGCCAGCGCCGACAATCCGGTTTCGGCGCTCGTCTTCGTGCATGGCGGGCCAGGCGGTCAAACGCGCACAGGCTATTCAGCGCTCATTCAGCATATGGTGAACCACGGCTATGCGATCCTCGGCGCAAACAATCGGGGTTCCTCCGGATACGGCAAAACATTCTTCCACATGGATGACCGGAAGCATGGCGAGGTTGATCTTCAGGATATCGTCTATGGCCGCAAATATCTTGAAAGCCTCGACTGGGTCGACAATGACAAAATCGGCGTCATCGGCGGCTCATACGGCGGCTATATGGTGATGGCGGCGCTCGCCTTCGAGCCGGAAGTCTTCGATGTGGGCGTCAATATTTTCGGCGTCACCAACTGGCTGCGCACGCTCACCAGCATTCCGCCATGGTGGGAGTCGTTCCGTGAAGCGTTGTTCGACGAGCTCGGCGATCCCGCAACCGATGAAGAACGCTTGCGCCGGATTTCGCCGCTCTTCCATGCGGGGAACGTCACCAAGCCGCTGCTTGTGGTTCAGGGCGCCAACGACCCGCGCGTGCTTCAGGTTGAAAGCGACGAGATTGTCGAGGCTGTTCGCGCCAACGGCGTGCCGGTGGAATATGTTCTGTTTCCGGACGAAGGCCATGGCTTCCGCAGCAGAGAAAACCGCATCACCGCATCGAACGCTTACGTGTCGTTTCTCGATCGCTATCTGAAGGGCGAACAAGACGCCGCTGCGCCAGCAGCGCCGACTGAATAATCAAGGTCGCAAAGGAAAAACGTATGACCACTGCCAGAATGTCGACTGCGCTTTTATGCGCGACCGCCGCCCTGTTCTCGACCGCGTTTGCGGCCGAACGCATCGAGAAGGGCGCGCTTGTCCTTGAGAATGTGCCGGAAACGCCGGCGCCGCTCGCTGAGCGATTGCGCCAATATCAGAACACGCGCGGCGCGTCATTCAATGGCTTCCGCGCGGACGGAAACGGCGTTTACGTCTCCACGCGTTTCGGGGAGACCACGCAAATCCATCGGGTGGACACGCCCATGGGCGCACGCAGCCAGCTCACATTCTTTCGCGAGCCCATTGGCGGGGCTGCGGAGTCGCCAACGGAAGCGAACCTCTTCGCCTTCACCCGCGACAATGGCGGCGATGAAAATTATCAAATCTATCTGTTCAATGAAGAAGCCGGCCGCGCCGACCTCATCTCCGACGGCGAGGGACGCAAGGGCTCCGTTGGTTGGTCCAATGACGGGCAAAAGCTCGCCTGGTACACGACCCTTGAAGGCACGACGCGCGGGATTGTCGTCGCCGACAAAGACAATCCGGAAAGCCGCCGCGTCGCGTTGACAAAAGCAGCTTGGATGGCGCCGGGCGAGTTTTCGCCTGACAATAAGAAGCTCCTCCTGTTCGAATATGTCTCGATCAACGAAAGCACAATCTCAATTCTTGATATTGAGAGCGGCGCGGTGACGCCGATCAATCCGTCGGATCAGAAAATTTCTTATGGCGATGTGGCCTTCAGTCCGAATGGCGATGCGGTCTATTACACCGCCGATGAAGAAGGCGAGTTCCGCCGGCTTCACCGCTACGATCTCGCTAGCGGTGAAAAGACCGTCCTCACCAGCGATATCGACTGGGACGTTTCCGATATCGAGATTTCACCATCGGGCGACAGCTATGCGTTCGTCACCAATGAGGCGGGCCAATCGAAACTTTATGTTCGCACCCTGAAGAACGACCGTCCAGCGCCGGCGCCGGACTTGCCGCCAGGCGTTATCTTTGGGCTTGATTACGCGCCGGATGGGCGTGCGCTCGGCTTCACGTTAAACGCGGCGAACGCGCCGAGCGACGCTTATGTATGGTCGCTCGGCCGGCGCGGTAAATTAACCCGCTGGACGCAAAGCGAAGTGGGCGGGCTTAGCAGCGACACATTTGTTATTCCGCAGGCTTTCGACTATCCGACGTTTGACGCGGTCGACGGCGCGCCGCGGCGCATCCCTGCTTTCATCTACAAGCCTCAGAGCGACGGCCCTCACCCGGTAATCGTCGCCATTCATGGCGGGCCGGAGGGGCAAGCGCGGCCCACATTTTCGTCGACCTATCAGTTCTGGGCGCGCGAGCTTGGCGCGGCGGTTGTTATTCCCAATGTGCGCGGATCCTCCGGGTTCGGAAAAACCTATGTGGCGCTCGACAATGGGCGCAAGCGTGAAGACTCGGTCAAGGATATCGGCGCCCTTCTCGACTGGATCGCCGAGCAACCGGATCTCGATAAGGATCGCGTCATCGTCTATGGCGGCTCCTACGGCGGCTATATGGTGCTGGCGTCGATGGTGCATTTCAACGACCGGCTGGCGGGCGGCGTCGACATTGTGGGCATTTCAAACTTCGTTACGTTCCTTGAGAATACGGCGGAATACCGCAAGGATGTGCGCCGGCCCGAATATGGCGACGAGCGCGATCCTGAGATGCGCGCTTTCTTGAATGAGATTTCACCGCTGACGCGCGCGGACGAAATCGCAAAACCGCTCTTTATTATTCAGGGTCTGAATGACCCGCGCGTGCCGGCGTCAGAAGCCGACCAAATCCTCGCCGCCATGCGCAAGAACGGCGTTGAAGCCTGGTATATGGCTGCGAAAGATGAAGGCCATGGCTTCCGGAAGAAATCCAACCGTGACGCGATGACGGAGGCGGTCGCGTTGTTTTTGTCGAAATTGTTCGAGAACGGAGAATAAACGGTACTTACTCCGCCGCCGCTGCAGCGCCGATTTCGCGTTTGACGCCTTTCGGCTCATAAACGCGCCAGGACCAGTAATGATTGCCGCCGTCGCGTTCAACGCGATCCCAGCCCGTCGCGCGCAAGCGGCGGTCGATCATCCAGTTTAAATATCCGTGTGCGCACAAAAGAATATCGCCGTCTTCCGCATGCGCCGCTAGCCGGTCGGCGATCTCAGCGACGCGCCGCCACGCCGACAGGTGCCCCTCAACGCCGTCGGGCGCATAGCCCCAGAACCAGAAGGACCGCGAGATCACGCCCCAGGCGCCGGGCTTCAGCTTGAGGAACGGCACCGGCGGCGGCGGCAGGGGCGCTTCCACAAAAATCGGATCGGCCGGCACGTCGCGCGCGCCGCCCGTCGCCCAGCGCGCCGTTTCAATCGCGCGCGGCAAGGTGGACGACAAAACGGTTTTAGCTTTGGACGCGATCTCCACCAGCCCCGCGGGCGGGCGCTCGTCGGGGTGTAGCCCGCTCGCGTCGTAGCGCGCCCACCAGTCGCCATAGTCGCGCGCGGAAATGGCGACGTCTCTGGCGAG
The DNA here is from genome assembly GCA_038534195.1 of Pseudomonadota bacterium. Taxonomy (GTDB): domain Bacteria; phylum Pseudomonadota; class Alphaproteobacteria; order Caulobacterales; family Parvularculaceae; genus JAJFFW01. Next base: position 2,620 of record JBCAXE010000053.1, on the reverse strand, counting down.
ATTGGGGCGGCCGTGCCGCGCTGTGATGATCCGTCCGCTCATGGAAATGAATTTATCCGATTCCAGCCCGCTTATGCGCTCTTTTCGGGGCGGCCATCAAGGCGGTCACATGCGCCGCGGCGCTGGCGGCGAGCGCACCCAGATCGTACCCGCCCTCCATCAGCGAGACGAGACGCCCGTCGCATTTGTCCGCCGCAACGCCTGCGATCTCGCGCGTGATCCACGAAAAATCATCTTCGGTAAGGCGCAATCCGCCGAGCGGGTCCGCGCCGTGGGCGTCAAAACCGGCGGAAATGAAAACGATATCGGGCGCAAAATCGGAAAGCGCCGGCAACAGGCGCTCGCCCCAGACACGGCGGAACGCCTCACCGCCCGTCCCCGTGGCGAGCGGCGCATTCACGATATTGTCGAACGCGCCGCGGTCGCTCTCGCGCCCTGTGCCCGGATATTGCGGCCATTCGTGAGACGAGGCGAAAAATGCGTTTTCGTCATGCCAGAACGCGGCTTCGGTGCCGTTGCCGAGATGAACGTCGAAATCGACAACAGCGATGCGCGACCATCCATGTTCGGCGCGCGCATGATGAGCGGCGACGGCGACGGAATTGAAAACGCAAAAGCCCATGGCCCGTTGCGGCTCGGCGTGATGACCCGGCGGGCGCGCCGCCACAAACGCGTTCTTCGCCTCGCCCGCAGCGACGGCGTCGACGGCGGCGATCGCCCCGCCCGCTGCGCGCAGGCAAGCGTCGAGGCTTGTCGGCCCCATAAAGGTGTCGGCGTCAAGCTGCGCAAGTCCTTCGGCGGGCGCGGTCTTCTCCACGGCGTCGCGGAACGCGGACCCGTGAACGCGATCGATGGCGTCGCCGGACGCGGCGGGCGCGAGGCGGCGCTCCACATCGGAAAACTCTTCCGCCGCCAAGGCTTTTTCCACCGCCGCAAAACGGCCCGGATGCTCCACATGGCCGGGCGGCACTTCATGGCCGCCGAAAGACGCGTGCGAATAAAGAAGCGTTTGCGTCATTCCTCGCCTCCCACAGCGGCCAGCACGTCGGCCACAAAGCGGTCCATATCGAAATATTCGCCGGGCCGGCCGTCAAAGCCGCGCCGCACGATGAGCATGTTCCGTTCCGGGACAATAAAAAGATATTGCCCGCGATTGCCGCGCGCCGCATAGGTGCCCGCCGGCAATCCGTGGCGCGAATCGTATAGCCAGAATTGCGCGCCATAGCCGGGACGCGCGCGTCCCTCTTCAGGCTGCGGCGGCTGATCAGGCGCCGGCGCCGCCACATAATCGTTCCAGTCCTCCGGCAAAATTCGAACGCCGTCCCACATGCCGTCATTCAGATAAAGAAGGCCGAGGCGCGCAAGGTCGCGCGCCGTCGTCCATACCTGGCTCGACAAAATGAAATCACCGTTCCAGTCGGTTTCGAGAAAAGTATGACGCATGCCGAGCGGATGGAGCACGCGCTCGAACGGAAACCGCAAATAAGCGCGGTCATTGTCCATCGCCTCGCGCAGTGCGCGCATGGCCGCCATCGTGTCGTTATTGGCGTAGCGCCAGCGCGCGCCCGGCGTCGCCACGAGCCGGTTTGTGATCGCGTGATCGATCACGCGTCCGCCCCCGAAATAAACATCGTCCGTGCGGTTGCCGGCGGTCGGCGAGGTGAGCCCGCTCGACATATGAAGCAGATTTTCAACCGTGATGCTCCCGCGCGGGTCGCCAGCCTCGGACCACGCCGCGAGGCCCGCCGGAGCCGCCGGATCGATCAGGCCTTCATGGACGGCCGCGCCGATGATGGTGGCGGCTATGGATTTGGCGACTGACCAGGTGCGTTGAGACGTGGTCTGATCAAACCCGTCACGATAGCGCTCAGCGATGATCGCGCCGTCCTTGACAACGAGGACCGCGGTCGTCTCCGACGCCTCACCATAGGCCTTGCGGTCGAAGGCGCTGGCGACGAGCGCGGCGAGTGCAGGGTCATTGGAAAAGCGTTCTGGCAACGGCGCCGGGGCTTTGCGCTTGTCGCGCACTTTCGCCGCCGGGACCATCGTGCGCGCAGACGCGTCCGCGCCCGTCGGCAATTGCGTGCAGCCGAGATAAGGCCGCCATACGGCCACACGCGGCGCAAAGCCTTCTGCGAACGACACGGAAACGGTCTTGTTTTCTTCCTCGATCACCGCGTCCGGCAAGGCGGCGAGCGGCTCCACATAGCCGGGATAGATGCGTGACAGCTCATCGCCCGCGATCTGATCGAGCGGACGACCGGCGTTAAACGTGGCCGAACAGGTGAACGCCGCTTTATACCCCGCCGCCAATGAGCGTTGCGCAGGGTCCGCCGTTTGGGCGGCGGCCGCGCTTGCGCAAATCGTAATCGCCGCAGTGAGGCGCGCTATCTTGATGTTCATCGCCAGTATTCGCATCACGTCCGCCGCGCTCCTGATCTTTGTGTTGCTTCCATTCGGCGATTATAGCTGCGGCGCGCAAGGGCGCCAGTTGCCATGGCTTTCGTCATGTATTGGGGCCCTCCTTTCTTTGATGGCCACGCTTCATCGTCTCCGCGGGCGGTCTTCCCGCGAGAGGGTTCGTTTCGTCATAGAGAGGTCTGCGCGAGACGCGGGAACT
>JBCAXE010000052.1:0-21465 GCA_038534195.1 Pseudomonadota bacterium | reverse complement strand
CAAAGGCGAACACATGGCCGAGCGTATTATAGGCGACATTGTCCGAAACCCGGAGATCATTCGTGCCGTGAATATTGAGGACGCGGTGGAAACTATCGCGGAAGGAATTGTTCCGCACATAGCTATTGGCGCCGGCGTCCACCAGGTGGAAATGAATGACATAGCGTCCCTGTCGGCGCAATTGCCCCATGCGCCGGAACGCAACGCCTTCAAAGCGCGCTTCGGAAGCCTTGGCGTAAGGGGGGCGCATGGCGCTCGGGTCGATCCCGCGGCGCAGATAGTCGCCTTTTTCGCGGCGCCGGATGGATTTCGACACGCGATCAAGCGACTCGTTCATGATCATGATGTGGCCGCCCACCTGATCATCGCTGGAGCCTTCGTCTCCTTGAATGACGATGTTGCGCGACAAGAGCCCAACCTCGGCGCGCATATCGAGACGGCGCGGGCCATAGTCGATCGCCTCGCCGAAATGATCGTGGCGCAAGGGGTCGGTGAAATAGAGCGTGCGCCCATCTCCGCTCACCGCGTTGATGGTGCGGGTTTCAGCTTCCGTTGCTTCCATGCCGCTCGGCGCGATCACAAATTCATCGCCGGCGCGCCAGTTAACCGGGTCCGCCAGCTGGAGCGCTGTCGCGCCCTTGCGCGCATGGGCGTCGAGCTGGGTCCAGCTCACCTTGTCACGCGCCGCGCCGTGGAAATCGACCTCGCCGCCGCGCATCACCATGATCATCCGTTTATGGACATTGTTAAATTGCGGCGCCGGCGATCCGTCTCCGGTGAGGGTGATCGTCAAGTTGCCGGTGAAGGGCGCGTCCTCGCTCCCGACGCTGAACCGCGCGTCAGGGCCCATCACCATGATCTGGTTCGCCGACAGCGTGACCTCATCGCATGCGCCGGCGAGGTCGTTGTCGACGCTCAACGTTCCGCGGATCATCAAGCTGTCGAGGGCGACGCCGCATTGGTCGAGACGCACATCGGCCCCGGCGCCGATTTCAACAGTGCGCGCGCCGGCGGCCAGCGAAGAAAAACCCTGAGCGGCCGACGCCGTCGTTGCGGCGCCCGCACTTGTAAGAAGACAAACGAAACCGGCCGCGATAAGCGCTTTTTTCATGATTATTCTCTCCCGCAAGAAATCTGTACTTGAACAGTAGGCAGAGATTTTGCGGAAGCGTGTGAATTCTCTGTAAACCATCGCCGGCGGGTTTGATTCAAGTTTCCGAAAAACTGTCGCGAGCGGCTGGGAGGGCGTTGGCGCGCGGTTACCACACGCGCCCGCCGGGTTCAGAAGCGGATTACCTTTTGGAAAAGGATGGGCGCGGGGGCGACGTAGGCGTTTGATCGCCCGACCATTTTCATTCCAAAATTATCTGTGGCGGCGACCATCCATTTTCGACGGCGTCTTCTGTAGGAAGGTACACCCGAAAAAATGCCGCGAAGGGGCCTTCCGGCGTCGGCAGCCAGTTCGCCGACCGATCGAACGGGGCGTCCGGGCCGATATGCAACACAACGCCACCGTCTGCTTCATACTTCAGACCGTCGGTTCGCGAATTGATGGAGTGGCGCCCCGTCGGATTCTCAAAGAAGAAGAAGCGGCCCGTCTCGTCCGGCTCGTAAAGCGCAATCGACCAAAAGGCTTGCGCGGGAACGTCCGGGCGCAGGATCATTTTGTAGGCGTTCGCGCCGTCAAGAAGGGCGCCGTCCTCGGTTCGGGTCATCCGATAATAAACCGCATCCTCTCGCCGTAATGCGCCAAAACCGACCAGGGCGACGGCGGACCGCGTGGCATCATCTTCCCCATAGAAACCGATATTGGCCGGGGGCGCCGCCCAGCTTAACTGCGCCGATAATCGCCCATTGACCTCTTCCGCAAGCGCCGCTTCAGCGCGCAGCGTCACCAGCGACCAGAAGAAGCGTTTCAGCGGCCCCGCCTTCGCATCCTTGCCCAGTCCGAGCCCTGAAAAGTTTGCGGCGCGCTGCGTTTGGGGATGATGGGGGTTACGAGCGAGCGCCTCGTTCACGACGTCTACGAAGTTTCGCGAGTCTTGAAGACCTGTGACCCGCGCTCGGAATGGGCGAGCCGGCCGATCAGGAAACACGGGTTCCACCCTTACGCCGCTTTGCGCTGAACGCGCCGCCGCTAGATCGCTCCGGCCGGCGACGAATATCCGCGCCAACAGCCAGACGTCATCCCCGGGTGCGCGGATCACCGTGACGCCTTCGGGCGGCTTCGTCGTGTCATCGGGACCCATGATCCAGAATACGCCGCCCAGTCCGCCCGTCTCGCGCGGGCCGATATGAGCGAATTGATCGGTGAAGACATCCATCAGCGCCACTGAGAGATAACGATCGCCGACCTCGGGCAATGTGAGCGCCACTGGCGTCGCCGAGAGTTCCAGAACCGCCGACGTATAGAGCGTGTCATTATTCGGCGTCGTCACCGTCCGAACCGTGTGGTCAGCAAGCTGACGATTGTGGATAGGGCGGTTCAAGAATGCGCCGTCCGTCCAGTTCGGGTCCGCCGCCCGAATTGCCTGGGTGATGAATGAACCGTCCGGCGCTTCCCGCTGCGCCGAAAGTTCTTGAACCGAGCGCACAAACTCATAGGGGCCGAACGCATAGAGGAACCCGTCTCGATACTTCGGAACCTGCGTATTCTTGACCCAGAAGCCGAGGGCGAGCGCCAGAATGGCAAAGACGCCGAGTATGCGTGCAATCATTGCTTTCGTCCTTGATTCTATTCGAGGTCTTTAGGGCCGGTTATTCCGCGGGAACGACGCCAGGCTTCGGCGGCCCGGCCAATGGCCATATCAGCTGCTCGGCGACGCCGGTCTCTGGCAAATTTTCGACGCCGAATTTTTCAGGGTATCGCCGCGTGATTTTCGCCGTGCCGAACAAGACATCCCAGAAGAAAAGCAAGTTGCCGTAATTGCCATGGTAATTCGTAACGCCGTCAGCGGCATGTTTGCCGTGATGGGCGCTATGGGTCGCTGGCGTCGATATGGTGCGTTCGACCACCCACATCACCGGTGAGAGCCACTTGATTTTGTAGAGCGGCGCGTCCCAGCGCACGTCGCAATGCGCACCGAAGATCACCGTCATCTTGATGACCAGATAAAACGCGTAGACCCAGCCGCCGCCGAGATAGAGGAGCGCGCCGGAAAACCAGAGACCGGGCATCAGCGCATAGTAAAACAGATTGTTCCGGTAGACGACGCGGATCGAAAGATACGCCGCATTATGGTGTGGGCGGTGCAATTTGTAGAGCCACGGCGTCGTGTGCGACAGGCGATGCCACCAATATTGCGTCATGTCGTCAAAGATGAGGAAGAGCGCGAACACGGCCAAAAAAGGCCAGCTTTCAAGCACGCCTTCAGCGCCCGGCGCCAAACCGGCGGCGACAGCGAACCCGCCCGCGACGACCAGCGGCTGCGTAACCAGCGTCAGCGCCCCCGTGGAGACAGCCTCGACGATCGCGTCCGAGCGTTTCTGGCCGGCTTTCCTGAAAAAGCCCGTGAACAGAATTTCCAGCAGGATAAATCCGACGAAAATCGATAGAATAACAAGCAATTCCGGTTTCATGCGCGGGCTCCTCATGCGCTGAGATCATTGCCTGAATAACAGGCGGGCTTGAGAAAGAATGTTCAATTTTGCACATTCTTCCCATGCTCGATCTGATCGCCAAAAATACCCCGAGTTTTATGGACCAGCTTTCCGGCCCGATTCGCAATAAGGTCGCGCAAGCCGGAACGGTGATCCGCTATCGGGACGGCCAGCTCATCCATAATCGCGGCGACCGGAAACCGGGGATTTCGATTGTCGTCGCCGGCGCGGTTCAGGTGGGCGTCTTTGGCGCGGACGGAAATTTCATCATCACGTCCAATCTCGGCGTGGGGCAGACCTTCGGCGAATTCACCCTGTTCGCCGGCCTTCCGCGCACGCATGATATCACCGCCGCCGGCGAAACCGAGATCAACCAGATTTCGGCGGCGGCCTTTGAACGGCTCTACGATCAGGAACCGGACATCTCGCGCGCTTTGTTAAGCACGTCTCTCGTCAGAGCGCATGGGCTCCTGGAAATGATGGACGCCATGCGGCGCTTGCCCATGCGCGAGCGCACCGCAAAAGTGCTGTTCACCTTGCTGCAAACAACGGGCGGCGCGCAGTCCTTCAACTATCGCCAATCGGATTTGGCCTCGGTGCTCGGCGTGTCGCGAACGTCCCTTAGCAAAGCGCTGAAACAACTGCGCGCATTAGGCCTGATCGAGACGGCCTACGGACAGATCAATATTCCGGATTCGAAAAAGATGAGGCGCTGGGTGACGGAGCATTGCAGCCCGTCATGAGGGGGGTGGTCCATTGAGGTCGGTTCTTCGCGATTTGCCGACAGTCGGGGGTAATTCTTGATGACCGCTTGATCCTGAGGCCGTGTGAAAACGGCAAATCAGATTAGTGTTTTTTGATCTTTTGGGAGGTCGAAATGCGCCGATTTATTGAAGGAGAAGATCGTTGCCAGCAGGCCTTGTTACCGGCCAGCCTTGACGACTACATCGACGAGGAAAATCCTGTCCGCGTAGTCGACGCTTTTATTGATGAACTGAATCTGGCCGAGTTGGGGTTTGACGGCGTAAAGCCTAAAGCAACAGGCCGCCCGGCCTATCATCCATCAACGCTGCTGAGGATTTATCTCTACGGCTATCTCAACAGCATTCAATCGAGTCGGCGTCTTGAGCGCGAAGCGGGCCGTAATATTGAGCTGATGTGGCTGACGGGGCGATTGGCGCCAGACTTCAAGACCATCGCCGACTTCAGGAAAGACAACGGGCCCGCCATCCAGGCGGTTTGCGCGCAGTTTGTTGATCTGTGCCGGGAGCTTGGTCTTTTTGTCCGTGCAGTCGCAGCCATCGACGGGGCAAGGTTCAAGGCGGTCAATGCCCGGGTGAAGAACTTCACCAAGGGGAAATTGAAACGCCGGGTCGGCCAGGTCGAGGCGAGCATTGCACATTACCTGAACGCTCTTGATAACGCTGATCGCGAGGAAGTCGTCGCAGAAGACAAAGTTACTTCAATGCGGGCAAAACTCGCGGCGATGAAGGTGAAGCTCGCAGAGTTGAAACGGCGCGAGGCGGAAGTTCTCGCCTCTCCACACCATCAAGTATCGCTAACCGATCCGGACGCCAGGTCGATGGCGACGAGCCATGATATCGGCATGGTCGGATATAATGTTCAGTCCGCCGTCGACACCGAACACCACTTGATCGTCAGCCATGAAGTGTCGAACATCGTCTCCGATAAATTGCATCTCTCAAGGCAGGCGGCGAAAGCAAAATCCGCCATGGGTCGCAAAACACTCGATGTTTATGCCGACCGCGGCTATTTTAGCGGCGTCGAAATCATGGCTTGTAAATCCAATGGCGTCACGGCCTATGCGCCCAAACCGCTTACGTCCGGATCGCGAGCTGCGGGCCGTTATGGCAAGGACGAGTTTGTCTACATTCCCGCTGAAAATACTTATCAATGCCCCGCAGGCGAAAAACTCACTTATCGCTTTGAGAATGTTGAGCAAGGCAGAACGCTTCATTCCTACTGGACGACCAAGTGCGAAACTTGTCATCTCAAACCGCGCTGCACCACTGGTCTCATGCGTCGTATCAAACGTTGGGAGCATGAAGGCGTGATTGATGAAATGCTCAATCAACTCGATGAGAAAGACGCAATGACGATCCGAAGGCGAACAGTCGAACATCCCTTCGGCACGATAAAGGCTTGGATGGGCGCAACACACTTCCTGATGAAAGGCCTCAAAACGTCCAAACAGAAATGAGCCTCAGCGTCCTAGCCTACAATATCAAACGTATGATCGCGATCATGGGCGTTAGGCCACTAATTGCAGCGATCAAAGCGGCATGAAGCTGCCACGCTGCACCCAAAATTAAAACTTACACTGGTCTGGCCGAAAACGTTTTTACACGGCCTCTCCTCTTAGCGGACATTAACCAAAACAATTTTCATCACTTCTCAGCAGAGAAACCGGACATAAAACCTGCGTGTAGTGATTTTGAAGGACTCGAACCGAAAACCTAGCGGTTATGAGTCGAAAACTTGGGGTGCACAGACGTTCACAGCCGTCCATAACCTTTTGTTTTTATTTCATAGGCGTCCACGCGCGTCCACCGAAATCTACCCTCAATTTCGCCGTTTGTGACCCAAATTGTTACCCAAATCGGGGTTTGGGTCACTCTTACCGTTGCATACTTGATTCTATTCAATCGCCTGCGTCCCGATTGGTCCCTCATTTTCGATAACGGAAAAGAACACATGTTGCTGTGCCTCCCGACTATCGGCCAGCGTGATCCAAAGTAGGCGGTTGTCTTTTTTCTCATGTGAACGTTGTTAGCAACGGAATGACGCGCGGAGCCATCAAGTAGCTCAAGCGAGTCATCCCGTTGCGGACGTAAAGCTACAGCGTATGCAGCCGGGGTGAGATATCCGAGCGCTAAATGCGGGCGACGCTGATTATAGTCGTGGACCCAGTTAGCGATCAGATGGCGAGCATGGCCGATGCCGTAAAAGAAGTATCCGTTGAGACATTCGTCGCGGGAACGCCGGTTGAACGCGACGCAGAGTGCATTTTGCGTCGGCCTTCCGAGGGCGATGTATTGCCAGTATCCTGGCCTGATCGCCGACACGTCGCTATCGCGGCCCTTACGCAGGAAAGCACGCGACGCGATTGCCTGCGCTAGCGGCTCTTCAAATTGAATATATGAAAGAGGTACCTAGAGAGAGGAAGATTGAATTGGAGATCGCGATACTGTTTGCAGTTGTGCGATCTCCTATCTACAAACGTTTGAACGATTAAACGGCGCCTATAAGTCTGGTGTAACAGAATCCTTCATCTGTTCTTGCTGTTTCTCGCGGAGGATTTCCGCCGCATACGAATTGCGCTTAACATCGTCGACGGCTCGGGCGTCAATGTCTGCGAGCGTTGCGATCATCCGCGTCACCACCGGACCCGCCGCCGTATCAATGAACTGCACATTGTAATCTACAACGACTCCGGGACAGCTGAGCGTCGCATTCTCTCCGCCTCGTCGTACTTCAGCAATTCCCGCATTGATAAATGCATTTGCCTATGAGTGCTGTTTGCACGCGGGCCATCGCCGCGAATATGCCACACCAGTGTCGATCCTGACCGCGCATCGCGTCTGGAAATCGGTTCGCCGTACTTTGCGATTAGGGAGGAAATCATTTGCTGGAAGGAAATCGTGGTCTCCGAAGTTCGCTTCCAATCTCGCTTGACCTCCCAAAGCGCCGGCGCGCTTGGCGGCGATGTAAACTTGATCGTCAGTGTTTCCAGACCGTCCCGTTCACGTTGGCGGCTGAAATAGGTGATACCCGCCCAAGAAACGTCTGTACCCGTTATCGTAAAAACGTCACTTCTGGTCGATTCAAATCCAGAGTCGGTCAATACGGCTTCAGTTTCGTCGACAGAAAGGCCAACCGTGAGCCCCACCATATCCGCCGCGTCCTGCGCGTAGGCCGCCGACAACAAGCTGAAGATCGTTGCCGTGGAAGCAGCAGTCTTGATCGTGTGTTTCATGATTTCCCCCTCACTGACACTTTTCAAAAACGCGCCCGAAGGCGAGCATTACGCGCCCCTCGGGTGAGGTTTCGTCAAATTCTGTAAGGCCATCAAGCGCACTCATTGTTTCTTGCGCCCTAATGAGCCCGCCAAATCCTTTCTCATCGATCATAGTGACAAGCACTCCCATATCCCGTTCGCTCAAATCTTGCTGCATTGACGTCGCGAGACATGAGCAAGTTCTTTTCTGCTCTCTGTCGGGATTATCTACGCCTTCAAGATCGGCGGCAAAATTCTCGCATGCGGTCGTGAGCGCTTTTTCGGAACTTTTTTCGTGCGCCACTGTCGTCGCAGTATCGTCGGATGAACCGCCGCAGGCGACAAGCGCCAGACAAGATGCGGCGACAAGAAATACATTCTTCATATCAAATCTCCAGTTTGGATATGGATGGTGAAAAGCCGATATCAGGCTTTGTCTGCGAGGTGACGCGCAAGGACGGCAATCACCGCCTCGAGCTCGTCCGGCGGCAAATCATCGTGGGCGGCAAGAATGATTTTCGGAAGATCTTTTTTGTTCACATGGGGCGTGTCGAACGCGCCGAAATATGTTTGGCGCGTCGTTTTGGGGGTCTTCGCGGCGAGCGCAATCGCTTTATCGACCAACCCGATCTCGAAGGCGGTCGAGATTGCGAATTCGGTAAGATCATTGTCGCGACCCAAACCGCGAAACTGCGAAGCGCGCCCAGCTTGCACCGCATCCGCCGTCTCAAGCATGGCGTCAATGACGGCTTCCAGGTCTCGACGGGAAGCGCCGCCGTCAGCCATCTTTTTCACCTTCGCCTGAAGTAAATTAAATCGGTATGACGAGGACGGATCATCAAGTCCGTAGGTACTCATTATGCGATCAGCCGCGTCAAAATCACCCTTCTCAATCGCTTTTTCCGCCAATGGCCGCGCAAAAGAGTCCTGATTTTCCGGCAAAGCGCTCAATGCTTGTTCTGCGTCGGCGATCCGGCCTGCTTCAATCAAGCTGTCAATGACTGACCGGTATTTTTGGTAATTTTGGCGTGTCGACTTGCGGTTGGCCAGATCGAGAAGTTCCGACGTCGGCGCATCATCCGCTTTTTTCTCAATAATCGCGTCAAGCCAATTATCGACGGTCGTGACATTCGACTTGCCGTGACTGGCCACCACGATTTCCAGAGCTTTTTCATAGTCGCCCCGTAGATAGGCAATCACCTCTGCATAGGGCGATACAAACCCGGAATACGCACCGCCGGTTTGGCCGCGCTGACGTCTAAATGTGCGCCATTCTTTCTCGTGTAAGGGACGCGCATAGTCCAGGAGTTCGTCCGCAGCTGTTTGATTGCCCAGTCTTTGTTGCACTACGGCCAGTTGACCAGCAAAACCTGACCCTAACCTTTGATCCAGTTCGCCAGAAAGAACGATGTTCGAAAATCGTTCGGCGGCGTCGCGCGCTATTTTTCGCGAACCATCAGCGATCGGTGCGTCATATTTCGCGAGCGTAAACTGGCCTCCAGACTGAGGATTTCCGACCGCGCTGATCGTTTCCGCCAAGGCTGGTATTGAAGCAAAAAGCACCTGCCATTCACTGCCGGCGATGGTCGTCGCCTCTTCGATTTTTCCATCGAGCGCGAGGCCGACATAAAGCGCTTTCTTGGCGCTATCGGTCGGTGCAAAATTCATCTCATCTGTAACAAGACGATATCGGGCAAGAGCGCTTTTAACCTTACCTTCTGCCGCCTCTTTCTCAATCAGCGTCATCAGCAGGCCGGCCTTGCGCGCGTCCTGCAGACCGTCGCCCTCGACAAGCGCCTCTACCTTCCGATAGGCGGCCTCGTGACCGTCGGACAAATTCGATGTTGCAATAATTGAACCGGCAAGTTGCGCAGCCTCTTCCCCGCCGGGCGTTTCTGTAAGCGCAAGGTCAATAGCCCCGGCGGCGGCGTCCGGTTTATCGCAATCGGCCGCCGCCATCGCGGCTTGCAACAAGGCGTCGACATAGGCGCCTCGATTGACTTTCATCGGCTGCAAAGCCTCGACGGCGGCATCCACTCCCCCGCTGCAAATCAGTCGGCTTGCCTGCACCGGCGGCGGCCCGCCAACTGCGCGCTCAGTATCGAAAAACTGCTTTCCTTCAGCGGAAACGAACGCGGTCAGACATTCCGCTGTCGGATTTGAATAACACGCAGCGCGTTCGGCGAGACGGTCACGCTCCTCTTCGATCGCCTTCAGCGAAACGCCCGCCGCCGACCCGCCATTCAGCAACTGTCGGCCAAATGCTGTTTCCCCATGCTTCTCAGCGGCTTTGCGAAGGTCGCGCGCGACGCCCTCATACGCTTTCAACCGTTTGCCGGGATCATTGTGTTGTTTTGCGGACTCCCAAGCCTGTGCTGCCTTGTTAATCGACTGTTCAGCGGCGACTTCGGGGTCTGCGCACGCGGCAAGGATTGACAAAAATCCGACAGAGGCCAGCGTTCTCAGGTTGATTTCAGCTTTCAAAGACATAATTCGTTCCGATTTTCGCCGAAGCGCGTTGCTCGATAAATCTATTGCGTATTCATCTTTCGCCGACGACGCGCGATGGCGCCGAGAGCAAGAGCGCTCGCCATGAGCGGCAAAGCGCCAGGGATCGGCACTTCCGACGGAGGAACAGCGCCGACCGCACGGAAACGCAGATCGTCCACCCTGGAATTAGTCCCAAAAACAAAATCAAGAGCATTAGGATCGCCAAATCCGAGCAGGAAGGTGACACGCAACTCGTCCCCAAGACCGGCCGACAATGTATCGATCAAGTCGCCTGGCGTTTCGGCCAGGGAAACAAACTCTTGGCTTGGATTAAACCCACTGAGCAATAAAACGGCTGACGTAAGCGGTTCTCCTTCTATATTCCCGCTTGTAATATCGAAGTCGTCCCTATCTGGAACGCCAAGTTGTTCGGGCCCGTATGCCGCGAACGCCAGAATGTCGCGGTTAGTATTTCCAAGAAGATTCGGTCCTGGATTGCCAACGCTACCGACATCGCCATCTTGAAGAATAATTGAGCCCGAGTCGCCGGCGAACTCATACCGGTCGTCGCTATTGAATAAAGAATGAGACGAGGAAAACCCAACTATTGCATCGCCATAGACTAAGTTCGCCGTCCCGGCTTCCCCATTATCGAAAACGCCGATGCGCGAGGTATCAATCAAAAAACTGAATTCAAATGGACCTCCAAACTCGCCCGCTACACCTAATTCAGAAATTTGGCCCGATCCTTGGATTTCGATAAGCGCCGCCGACACCGGCGTCGAGAAGACAATAGTTATTACGCCAATAAACAACTTAAGAATTTTCATTTTCTCCACCCGGACTATCTCGAGTGGGAACGTTAACAGGCGATCTCGCCAGCCAGCTAGCTAGTTTGGGAAAGCTGACAGCAATTGTCAGCTTTGCGGAATGGGGAATATGACCCTGACGATAAAACCTGAACCGCTCTTCTCAAGCCGCACCTTTGCGCCGTGACGCAAGGCGATGGCGCGCACCAATCTCAAACCGGTCCCCGTGCCGCCGTTTTTCTCTCCGCCGGCTTCGATCGCGCTATCTAAGTCGCCTGCTTCAAGCCCGTCGCCCTGATCGGCGACCATTATTTCGGCCTGACCGTTAGAACTCCGGCTAGTTACCGTGACGGTTGCGTGCTGGGGGCTTGCCGCAATGGCGTTATCGATAAGGTTGGCGAACAGCCTGACGAGCAGGAGCCGCTCGCCAAGTATTTGAGTGCTGAACGACAGGTCCTCTGTAATGCACACATTTCTTTGATGCGCAGCGTCTTCGCATAACGCGATAGCGTTTTCGATAACCTCACTGAGGCTCACAAGTTCAAGGTCACGATCATGGGCGCTTTCCGCCGAGGCTATGTCAAGCAAATCCAGACCCAGACGTTGTGCATCTTCAACGTGGCGGAGCGCTTCATCTATCTCAGGAGGCGTTGCGCTCAGCGCTCGTTGAGCAAGACCGAGCGGCGCCCTTGTCTCATGAGCGATGACGGTCGATAAGGCGCTTAAATGAGAAACCTGCCGATCAATTAACGACAATGCCTTTTCAACGTTACCCGCCAACCGTCCAAGCTCATCAGGGCGGTTCGTTTCCACATTCAAGAGAGAACGGTTTTCTGCTTTTTCCATCGCGCTCGTAATGATCGCGGCGCGCTCCTCAAAACGTTGCGCTGCACGTTTCAAGAGCCAGATGCCGGCAACAGATGCGAACAAACTTGCGATGCCGGCACCAATTCCTATGCGCCATCGCAAACTCGATATTGCATCGGCTCGCCGCCCCAGCATCAGAGGAAAATCGCCTCCAGCAAACGACGTTCGTACAATGACTTTTTGCAGGGACGTCGCCCCGTTTTCATCGTCGATGAGCGTCTTGAACACATGCCAGCCGGGGCGCGTCGCCTTTTCTGGCGGCGCCAAAATATTCCCAATGACGCGCGTACCATCGAGACGACCAACATAATAAACGCCGCCGCCAGGCGCGTTTCGCACACGAAAATCCACCGCTTCGGCTATGGCGACAACGCCATGTTGATCGACGTCCCGGTTCAACGCTAATAGCTCGGCGTTAATTTGCGAGCGCATCTGATCGATCAGAATACGATCCGTCATCAGTGTCACAACAAATGCGCCGAGGCTGAACAGTACGATAAACCCCGCTAACAGGGGTGAGCCAATTGCGCTAAAAAGGCTAAACTTCAAACGCCGATTGAGTTTTTCGGAATCAAACATCGAATTGATATCCGCGGCCGCGAACGGCGCTGACAAAGGATTTGCCCGTGACCTCAAGAAGTTCTGCGCGCAACCGGCTTATCGCCGCTTCTATTGAGCTGCGTTGAGGCGGCAGACCATTGAGTTCCGGCCAAATCTGCGACCAGATTTCCTCCCGCGCGACTGGCCGTCCCCGCTCGCCCGTCAAAAGCCAAAACAATGAAAACAACCGAGGCGAAAGTTTCAGAGGACGTCCTTTCCAATTCGCAGCCCGGGAAGCTTCCCGCAATTCAAAATCGCCAATAATTCGGACGCCTGGCAATTTATCATGGAGACCGATCCGGCGGGCGACCGCAAGCAGCCGGGCTGATAACTCATCTTCATGGAATGGTTTCGTTACGTAATCGTCGGCGCCGACTGCAAGGCCCTCTATGCGCTGGTTGAGGCTGCCAAGGTGACTGACGACGACAACGCCCACGGGGTGCTCCCAGGCGCGGAGCCAATCAAGCAACGACAGGCCGTCGCGCCCTTCGCCCAAATCACGGTCGAGGGTAACGAGATGATATTCCCGGCGCTGTAAATTCGCTCTTGCATCGGCAATTGAAATAACGTGATCCACGTCAAACCCGGCAAGCATGGCGGCTTTGATGATCTGCTTAGCGGTTGCGTCCTCATCTTCGATGATGAGCACACGCTCTTTGTTGTTCGGGAGTGGATGATTTTCTGCTTCGTCTGACACGGGTCCGACCGCTTCCGATACGCCAATGCTTGCCAAGTAAGTAGATTTATCGCAAAAATTCAATTTGTCGAAGGTGGGGTTTTCTGTTGATATCAATTTTGATGGCGGGGATTTTGGCCGCCGCCGATCCCGGTTGGGTGGCTGATCTGCAAAGCTCAGGCGATTTGTTCGACGACGCGCATGCGCGGGGAGATGCCATCGCAATGGCTATCGCGGCCGAGATGCGCGCCAGAGCAATACCGACTGACAAGCTGGGAGACAACGTAAGGACGGCTTCGCATATGCGCGAGGCGGCGGAGCGGGTCGCGACAGAAAGTATCTTAACCATATTGGCTGCAAGGAAGCTTCCCCGAATGCGCGGGGCGGTCGGCGGCCGAATATTAAGGACACTGGAATTTGCAGAAGGCGACGCCAAAAAGGCAAATGTCTCTTTTAAAGGCGGTGAAACGGCAATCGTCTTTGTTGAAGGTGCTTCAGGCAAATCGTTCTATCTGCGAATAGAACACGATGAAGAAATATTATGCGAAGACCGGTCGGATCACTGGCGAAAATTGTGTCGCTTCATTCCATCCGAAGACATCGACGCAACGCTGTTTTTTGATTGGGCGGGGCCTGGCGACTATCTTCTCGTAACGAACTAGGGCCTCGCGCAATGATTGCTCAACTTATACTTTCTGCTTCATTAGCCTCGACACCTTGCAGCGACCCGCCGCCTACGGACATTTCCGACACGCTGGCGGTTTATGCAACGATTGAACGCTGCGCGGAGCAGATGACAAATAAAAACTTGTTATCCTGGTGGATAGCCCTCGATGACGCCTATCATGATGCAGACGCCATACCAGAAGCGGCCCGTGCGGCGCGGATTATGGCCGGTCAGTTCGATCAGCGAAATTGGCCGCTTGGAAGGGCAAAAGCGCGTCAAAATCTTGCCTTGGCGTCTTTTTGGCAAGGAGACTACGTCGCCGCCGAAAAAGCTGCTGTCGACGGCCTCAAGATCGCCGGCGAGAACGGGCTCGACGACGCGGAAGTCGGCATACTGCTCAAAACCGATCTGATGCGCGTCATGCGCCGAACGGACCGTATTGACAAAGCGTTGCCGATCGCTGAAGGCCTTCACGCCGCACTACCAACAGCGAAAATAGATGATGAAGCAAAAGCCTCCATCTGGGCGGCGATTTCTCGCGTCTATCGCTTTTTGGTGTTGAGCAACAGCAAGCGCCTACCCGACGGAGAAGAGCCAGATTATTCGCTTGCTTATGAGGCGGCCAAAGCCGCCACCAGGGCCGCAATCTCGTGTTGCATTGAGGACCAGCCAAACAGCGTCGGCGGAATTATGTCCTCCGAAGCGGCGACGCTCGCGACCTGGGGGCGACATGAAGAAGCGGCGGCGCGATATGCGGAAGCTATCGAACTTTATGAACGCGCGTCTTCCTGGGATAATCGCAACCTCGTGCTGCTGGAGACATTTCACGCACAATCGCTGCGCGCGATCGAGCGTAACGAGGACGCGGCTTCAGTGATGACCTCCGCGTTGTCCCGGGCCCAAAGCCGATTCCGCACGCGCCTTCTTTCCGAAGGTGGGCTTCAACCTGATGACAAGACCAATATTCGGTACACCACTGATCAGTTCCTGGACCTAATATGGGAGCGATACGGTCCCTCAGCGCCGCCCGATGTTCTCGATAGAGCTTTCCAAGCCGTGCAGCTCGCGGCCTCTGATGAATTAGCGCTGACCGTCAGAACGCGGTCATTGAAAGAAGATCCGAAGGCTGTCGCGTTGATCGAAGCTTGGAATGAAACGCGCCGCGCGATCGCTTCCCTCGACCGCCAAATCTCACAAAATCAAAGCTCTTCCGATACGAGATCATACGGTGACCGCGAAGCCCTTAGAGTGAAAATATCCGGTGTTGAGCGTCAGCTATCGTCGAGCGGCGTTAATATCGAAATACTCGCCGAACCGTTGGACGCGGCTTCACTTATGTCCAAGCTCAAATCAGGAGAAACTCATCTACAAATTTTTTCCGTTTTGGGCGATATAACGACCTTCGCCATTACGAAAGACGGCGTCAACTGGCATCGCGCTGCCTATGAAACTCGGGAGGCCTGTGAAACGGTCGCTTCTCTTCGCCGAGCACTGACGAGGGAACACCGGCTGATTTGCGACGCCAACGGTGAATACCTCGCCGCAACTGAAGGGCCATTACCTGCCTTTGATCGCACGCTAGCGCATGACCTCTATTCGCGCTTGTTAGCGCCATTCGGGACGGTGGTTTCCGACGCCGAACTACTTTCCGTTAGCGCAACCGGCCCGCTCTCCTCATTACCGCTTACTGTTTTGGTTACTGAACCGCCAAAAGGCGAAGACACAGATACGAACGCACTCGCATCAACGTCCTGGCTGGGCGCCAAGACCCCAATTATCGTCACTGCAACGCCGCGCGGCGCTATTCGGCAAGGCGCGAAGAACAGGGCGATAAAATCTCTGGTGACGTTTACCCCCAGCGGAGCCGCGCCGCGCCTAGAAGGCGCCGAACTCGAGGCCCAAACACTTCAAGAGAATTTCTTGAAAATAGGAGTGAGCATTCCCGACGATATGGATCAGGCTGCACGCGCTATTCTGTCTGGCAAACAAGCGCCGTCGGGGACGCTCGTCGCTATTCCCGCACATACGGCAGTTGATAAATCGACAAATGGCGAACCTGCATTACTGATTGCAGAAGACGACAATGGGCATCTGTCGGCAGGCGAAATCAGCAAACTTCGTCTCCAAAAGACATCATGGGTGATTTTGACAGGTTGCAACACTGCGGGAACGAGTGGGGGTCCGCGGCCGGAAACTTTGTCGGGATTGGCGACAGCATTCGCTAACGCCGGCGCAAGCGACTTGCTATTAACGCACTTCGAGGTGGAGGATGAAGCCGCCGCGGCCTTCGTTTCAGACATTGTTAGAGAATATTCCAGAGCGCGAAAATCGAAGCCGAAAGCAGTCCAAGGCGCTATAATAGCAGCGCTGAAGTCGGAGAATGCAACCAAACATCATCCGTCCTTATGGGCGCCGTTTTTCTTGATGTACGCTGAATGAAACATACGGCAACGTTCATAACCGCGTGAAGAAGCTCGCCAAGCAGCGTATCAGATATCTGCATCGCCAAGAGAATGCATTTATTTTGAAGGCAAAGCACAACAACTGTTTTCCAATGAGCCCGTGCTGATTAAATGCATTGGCTGAAGATTGTAGACCGACAGGCAGTGGGTTCGAGCCGCGATTTTTCGCTGTGACATCAAGGGTCTAATTGTCCCTAATTCAAGCGTAGGTAACAGAAAACCCGGTTTTCGGGTCACCCCAATTCACTAACGCTGATGAATGCAAAACACTGTTTGTGTCCGCTTTGTGATTGTGAATTCAATGGATCGCTGCAACACATGTGTTTAATCTCTCAGCTGGGGTCTCAAAGTCCAGTGTTTTTCTCGGTCGTTCGTTTAACTCTCTGGCAATCTTGTTGAGCTGCGCTTGTGTGTATTTCGAAAGATCCGTTCCCTTCGGCAGATACTGACGCAAAAGGCGATTGGTGTTTTCATTCGAGCCGCGCTGCCATGGGCTTTGAGGGTCGCAGAAGTAGACAGCGATATCGGTCGCAAGCGTAAATCGTTTGTGGCCGGCCATTTCACTGCCGCGATCCCAGGTCAGGGATTTGTAGAGTTCTCCCGGCAGCTTCCTTGATTGTTTGATCAGCGCCTTGACAACCGTGGCCGTCTGATTGTTCGCCACTTTGGCAAGCATGCAATAACGCGAATGGCGTTCAACCAGCGTGACGATAAAGCTCTGGTTCGGCCCACAGATGAGATCGCCTTCCCAGTGACCAGGTACGGCGCGATCTTCCACTGAGGGCGGGCGTTCGCTGATCGGGACGGCATCTTTGATCTGTCCGCGTTTATCCGACTTTTGCTTGGCGTAGCGAGACCGACGCATCTGTCGCTGCGAGCGCAGATGCTGGATCAATTCCTTCTTCAAGGCGCCGCGGGTCTGCACGTAAAGGCTTCTATAAATTGTCTCGTGGGACACGCGCATCGCCTCATCGTCTGCGTGTTCGCGCTTCAGCCAACCCGCGATCTGCTGCGGCGACCAATAACGCTTGAGTTTGACGATCACAGATTGCCGCAATCGGCCATGACTGGCCAGCTTGCACAGCTTCGGACGCAACGCCTGGTCCCATGCGCGTTTGTCAGCCTTGGCGGCGCGGTATCGCCTGCGTCCACCATTGCGACTGATCTCCCGACTGATGGTTGAAGCGGAGCGCCTAAGTGTTTTGGCGATTGACCGTATCGACTGGCCAGCAACAAGCCCACGTGAAATCTCCTCGCGTTCACCAAGCGTCAACGCTAAGCGTGAACGTTTGCGTGTCGCTGGCCGGATGCCGCCAGCCTCGCTGAGAATGCGCCAGGCCGAAGAATGAAACCGGTCGAACGCACGGCCAATCTCATTCACTGACTCCCCGCGCTTCCAGCGATCCCATATCTCTTGGCGTTGCTCGGCTGAATAATAAATACGCTTGCGTCGTTTCATAGCTACACTCCAGTTTGCTCAAAAAACTAAAGTGTTGCGACCACCCATTGAACGCACCCGCGCCACTCGGACCTAACGCCCCCTTCCCTTCGACCAGGCCCAGGTGATCCGCCCGTTCCGCGCGACACCAAGCATATTTCGACCTATCGCTCGGCTCATGGCCCGCCGCCACGGAACAAGCGTGAGTTCGCGCCGTTTTTCGAGAAGCGCGAATTTCCCGCTGGCGAGCTCAACATCGCGAACATAGCGACCTTCGATTTTCCCGGATTTCGGCGCCGATGAGACCGGCTTATCGAATTCCCGCGTAAGCCTTTTGCTGGCGTCTGCAATCTCCAATTCCTGCAGCTTCTCAATCGAGGCACCGTCCAGCCCGCGACTCTTTAGAAAGATCTGACGCTTTTCTGCGGCTTCGCGCACCTGACCGCCAAAGCCGTCACCCGAAAGGCGCGAATCCCCATGAGTTGAAAGCTCCCGATCTAGCCACGACGCGCCGATAGCACGGGTCTGTTTTTCAAGCGTCCATGATGTCAATTCGCGCACATCAACCGGGCGCGACTTCATCTTTGATTTCTGGACGAGCCGAACGTTTGAAATGTAGTCGCCAGGAATCGCCCACGAACCGTCCGCTGATCGATCGACAATCCCAAGCCGCCGAAGCGCCTCCAATCGGCGCACATGAGAACGAATGAATTCACGGCTTGCTTTACCGTCAAACTTTTCATGGCGTGTTGGACTGTAAACGCCGTCACTTTGATGTGCGACCGCCTCAATGATGTGATCGGATTTCTTGACCCCATCCCCTCGCCCCGCAATTTTGACAACGGCGCCGCGATTCAACTCATCGACATAGTCGGCGTCACCTAGATCAACATGATGCACGGCGCCATCGATGCCATCGATCATCGCGAAGGCGCGCTCGTGAAAGTCGCCGTGACGGCCAACGGAGATGACGCGGCCCGTGACGCTGCGCCCATCGTTTACAGAATCGAAAATCGACTCTGTTCCCGCAACGCGACCATCGCCGCGCCTCCGCAGCTCCCTGTTCATCGCTTTGATGATGTCGCCGCGCAGTCCCAGATCGCGTAACTTCGACTCGAACTCCTCATTGAGACGCCAACACCTCTTTCCGAGATTCTCGGCGAGGCCAAGCCGCTGCAGTTTTTCAAGGCGCAACAGATGTAACCGTGTTTTCAAATTTCGTGCGTCTTTACTGATTTCAACCACGCCGTCGCGTGTGATTGACTTCAGCTCGCGGTCAAGGCTCGTCCAGCGCTCCTGCCCGACCTCGCGCTCAACGCGCCGCTGCAAATCGAGTTCCGTAAGGGGTCCGAGTTCAATCGAGAGAAGCTCATTAACGCGTTCGCGCATGCCATGGGCGATCATGCGCTTCGGGATCACCAAATCTTCGCCATTATCGCGCCGCCCGCGAATGACGATATGCGTATGCGGCCTCCCGGTGTCGTAATGGTCGGCGGCGATCCAGTCGAGGCGCGTATCAAGCTCGCGCTCCATCGACGCTATTAAGTCCCGGGTCAGCGGCTTTAGCAATTCCAGATCAGCCCCATCTTCCGGCGACACGATAATCCGGAACTGATGGCGGTCGTTCTCCCCTCGTTCAATCAAGGCGTCGCAATCCGCATCGTCGCTTGTCCGGTCATAGAGAACGCCGCCCCGCTCTTTGTCACCTGATTTTTCGCGGGTCGCATCGCGCTCGATATAACGCAAATGCGCGCGCTGTTTGGCTGCGCCGGACCCGGCGAGTTTCACGATCCGGGTTTTGACAATTGAGCGGCGCTGATAGCGGCTCGCATAGCTTGCGGATTTTGGCGCGGCAGACACGCGCCGCTTACCGCGTTTACCGGACGCCGCGCGCAGCAGCCTCTCGACATGAGTTTTGGCCTTGGCGTCGCCAACGCTGCGGATACGTCCAAGCTTTGGCTTGAAGTCATAGTCGCCGCTGCTCATGGCGCGGGCTTCCCAATCACTCGCCCGCCAAGACCGTCAATCGGCGCCGCGCATTCCTCAATAGATTCAATGCAGTGAATTAAATGCGCGACTCGCGCGGCTTTTGACGCGAGTCGCGTCAACGGGATGTGCAGACAGGGCTGGCGCACCCCTTGGCGCCAGTTTCTTTTATCTTGCCTTCCGCGCCCTTTCACCCCGCGCCCCATGGTTCCAACGCTCGCATGTTAATTTTCGTCTTCGAAAATCAACAGCGGCGTCGCAACGCCCAGAATATCGTCTTCGCCAACCGGCCCGAAGTACCGGCTGTCGAAGGAGTTTTTTATCGCTGTTGATAGAAGAAAATATTCGCTTGAGTGCAGCCGATAGCAGCCCGTTTTGACGGGCATGGGACGGCCTAAACTGTCGGCCGTTTGAATTTCGGCAACAGGAAGTTCATTGATTAAAACACCCATATTTCGAACGCAGATTTCATCGCCAGCCGTTGCTGCGATGGTTTTCAAGACGGGCGTTTTTTTCGGCAAATATCCGCGTTGGACAGCGAGCTTTTCAGCGTCAATCGGCAAACGTGCCGCGACAAAATCGCCAACGGCGAAGTCTCTCTGCGTCTCAATTGCATAGAATCCAATCGGCGCACTCGGGCTAGGGTTATATAGCCATTTAATGGGCAATGATGCGAATGCAGCAATACCCAATGACGTTACGGTGATACCGGCAATGGCGACATATATTGTATTGCGTATCATGATCGGATCGTGTGTTTGACGCGCCCTGTCGCCCATTGATTATCGGTCAACGGGTGCGGATCGAGATTGAGATACACCCGCAAATGCAAATGCCGCCAATAAGCATCGGGTACGTGTTCGAGCGCATGGTTGCGCTTTTTGAGCCCGTCGAGGCGCCCGAGAAATCGTTTGGTGTAGGTTTTGCCGCGGGTTGAGAGCAGGATGTGCGCGGCGGGTTTGACGCCGGGGATATGGGTCACTTCATCGCCAGCGGCGACGGTTCGGACCACAAAACAACGCCAGACTTGCGTCCCGTATTCATTGGCGCGCCAGCGTAGATAACCGACCGTTTTGTTTTGGGCAAAGAGCGCAATTGACCGGCTTCTATCCATGCGAATTGTACGATCAGGCGCACCGAACAAAAGGCGGTAATTTACGCGGCCATCGACGTAAAAGATGTCGAAAGCGGTATACCTATTTTCAATCGTCACCGCGAATTAACGTGCGTGGCTCGCCTGCGACCAGTCCTCAAGATCATCAACGTGATAGCAGACGCGTCCGCCATGTTTGCGATATTTGGGACCTTGTCCGCGCCAGCGCATATTCTCCAGTGTGCGTTTTTTGAGTTGAAGATATTCAGCTGCTTCCGTGGTGATCAGGAACGGGCTTTTCCGCGCAAACTTTTTTCGCTTACCGGACTTGTTCTTCGAATATTGCTCTCGATTTCCCTCGCCGTTCCTATCGTTCTTTTTCCGCTTGCTCATGACTGCTCCTTACCAAGACGTTGCGGGAAACCGCCCAATTTTGCTGTTGGAGATTTATCAAAGCGTGCAAATGCGGCGGTTTCCAAGCACAGGAATTATTTGCCGTAAACGGAATTTCGAGAACCCGCTCCTACCCTGATTTCGCAAATCCTTTGCGAATTTTGACTGTCTTTATGCGTATTCCGGGAATTTTATGCAGAATCTGCATAATCGACATTTTTGATGCAGGATTTTTGACGTTTTCGCGCAGAATTCGGCATAAAAAACTTGTCAACAGCGCTTGTTTTTTAGACACTGAACTGTGTTGGAGTAAGTGCAATGGCGTTCGAGTTTGGCCCGTTGTTGCGCGTATACCGCGCCTATTGG
>JBCAXE010000051.1:0-21617 GCA_038534195.1 Pseudomonadota bacterium | reverse complement strand
AATCTGACCGTGTTTGGCCGCGTCATTGACGGCATGGAACATGTGCAGGCGCTCAAGCGTCAGCCGCCGCCCGAAGAGGAAGGCGATCCGCTTGGAGAGACAATTGTCCGCGCCTGGATGGGCGATGCGCCGCCGGAAGGTGAGGACGCGCCCACTTGGCAGGTGTTCCGTACAGATACCGCATTATTTGCAGAATATGTGGAATCGCGCCGCAATCGTCCGGAGGCGTTCTTTTATTATCGCCCGGACCATGTAGACGTTTGTCAATTGACGATCCCGGTGCGCGAGAAACCGGCGCCGAAAAAAACGGCTGACGAGTGAGCGGAGAAAAGCCGCCTTACGCAAATGGTCCCTGGACGGTTGAGGCTGTGCGCACGGTCTTCGACAATCCCTGGATTCGTGTGAGCGATGAAAGCGTTGTTCGCCCAGACGGGTCGCCCGGCGAATACGGCGTTGTGCACTTCAAAAACCGGGCGATCGGCGTTCTTCCGATTGACGCCGACGGCCGGGTTCCTCTTGTGGGGCAGCATCGTTATCCGCTGCGCCGCTATAGCTGGGAGCTACCTGAAGGCGGTGGTCCGCTGACAGAAGACCCGGTTAAGGCGGCGAAGCGCGAACTTTTGGAAGAGACCGGATTTAGCGCTAACGCGTGGCATGAGTTGGCGTCTTTTGACGTTTCCAATTCCGTAACCGACGAGATCGCTGTTTGCTTTCTTGCGAGCGAGTTGGAAGCGGGGGCTCCGGCGCCGGAACCGACGGAAGTCCTTCAGTTCAGGTCGCTCGCGTTCTCCGAGCTTCACGAACTTGTGCTTTGCGGCGAAATTCGCGACGCGTTAACCATCATTATGGTGTTGATGGCCTATGCAAAGGCAAAAAGCGGCGCCTTGCCGCAGGCGCTTACGCGTCTTATTTTAGGGGAAGACGGCCGGTAAGGAGCGCCCATGTCCCAAGCGTCGAAAATTATTCGCCTGACGACGGATCAGACGTGGCCGCGCATGCGCGTTGAGGCGGCGACCGCCGCCGCCGCGGAGCCCGCGCTTGCGAGTTTTCTGCATGCGACCGTTTTGAACCATGAACGGTTCGACGCGGCGCTGTCTTATCAGCTTGCGCAAAAACTTTCCGACAGCCAGATGGACCCCATGATGTGGCGCGACGTCTGTTCTGAGGCGTATGCGGACGATCCTTCAATCGTCGACGCGGCGCTCGCCGACATCCTGGCTGTTTATCATCGCGATCCGGCGTGCCACGAATATGTGCAGCCGTTCCTCTATTACAAAGGATATTTGGCGTTGCAGGCGCAACGCGTCGCGCACTGGCTTCATGGACGCGGGCGTGAGGCGCTAGCGCTTTATCTGCAAAGCCGGATGTCGGAACTCCTGCAAGTGGATATCCATCCGGCGACAATCATCGGCAAAGGCGTTTTCATCGACCACGCAACAGGCGTCGTGATTGGCGAGACCGCGGTGGTCGAAGACGATGTGTCGATCCTCCAGAATGTGACGCTCGGCGGCACCGGAAAGGAAAGCGGCGACCGCCATCCGAAGATACGCAAAGGCGCGCTCATCAGCGTCGGCGCGAAAGTGCTCGGCAATATCGAAGTGGGCGAGGGGGCCAAAGTGGCCGCCGGCAGCGTCGTGCTGCATCCGGTGAAAGCCCATTGTACGGTTGCGGGTGTTCCGGCCAAGCCGGTCGGCGAATGCGCCGACAAGCGCAACCCGTCCGAGACGATGGACCAGAATTTCTACTACGAGACCTATTCGATTTAGGGCCTCTGACGAAGACATCTCACTGCAGCGCTGAGCGCACCTTCGGCATAATCCGTCGGCTGATAGGAATTGCGTCGCCGACCGTCATCTTTAATTCGCCGACGCCTGAAGCTTTGCGCTTCAGCGAATGCACGTACGCCGTGTTCACGATGTGAGACCGATGAACGCGCAAGAAAGACGGCGGCAATATCTTCTCAATTTCTACGAGGCTGCCCGAATGCAAAATTTGTTTGCCGTCGATCAAATCCACGGCGACGTAGTCGCCCGCCCCTTTAAACTGCAGCACCTTGTCGGTTGGTATGCGTTCAATTGCTCCACCGTTCTTGACCGGAATGTGTTCGGGTTCAACTCTTTCGGCCGCCTGCGCGAGCGCTTGTTCCAATTGGCGCGCGCGTTCGCTTTCCGCGCGCCGTAGCGCCTGCTCGCGTGCGAGAGCGATCGCTTGTTGGGCGAATAGGAACAGGAGCAATCCTGCGATTGCGTAAAAAAAGTAGACATCGAGAAACTGGCCCGGAAAGAGGAGAATAATCGCGGCGAAGATCGATAGCGCGGCTGCGTAACGGCGCGCTGCGGTGCGTTTCCTGAAGGCTGCAACGATGCTCAGCGCAACGCCGATTACGGTCGGTATGAGAACAGCAAAGGCGGCTTTTCCGTCATAACTTGGCGCGGCCGCAACGGTGATCAAGGTGACGATGGCGCTCGCTGCGATAATCAGCTTCAGGCGCTTCGGGAAGAACGTCCGTGCGACAAGCGCGGACAAGCACATCCCGAAGCCTGCGCAAAAAGCGACAATGAGGAGAAGGCGAACGTCGTGCAGGGGATACGTGTAAGCGAAGAGGCCGCGTGAGGCTTCGGTGAAGAGTTGGCCAGCGGCGAAAAGCGACATCAACGCAAGGAGGAGAGCGCCGCTTCGGTCGGGCCCAAGCGTAACGCCGACTGCAAAGTAAATCGCTCCCAGGATGAAGGCGCCGAAGGTCAAAAGCGACGGCCAATAGCCGCGCAAAATTATGTCGGTGACGTTTGCTTGCGCCGACACGCCAAGGCCGTGCATGGGATTGCGCAAGAACAGAATGCTGTGATGACCGGAAAGGTGCGCGATGATGGTGTTGGCGCCCGGCTTCAAGATGTTCGGCGGGATCGGAGTCGTTGAATCCATTTGGCCTGGCGTTTCTGCGCCGGCGTCGGCGCCCGGCGCACCGTTGCCGCCGATGCGAACGCCGTTGAGAAACAATGTGCTTGCGGCCTTGCCTGATATAACGACAAATAATGACGGTTTTTCATAGAGTTCCGGCGGTATATTCACATTCGCTTCGATCCAGAGCTCGCGCCCTTGGGGATCGATCTCCCAGAATGACATCTCCTCGCATGAGCCGCTGTCGAGCGATGGCGCTGGGTGATCGCTCTCGACCCCTGTGCAAACGCGAACCGGGCCGTTGATCGGCGCCTCCATCTGGGCGGCGAGATCACACAGCGCGATGCGGGCGAAGACAGCAATGAAGATCAGCAATCGGTGAACGGACATCGCGCAACCGTATACCCGGTTCGCACCGCTGCGCACGGCCGTTCACCGAAAAAGGGGGCCCATTCGCAGAATGCGCCGTGCGCGGGTCCGGCAATGCGCCCAATTTACACGAACGCATTGCAACCAGGAACGATTGAGGAGAATTTCGTGCTCAAAGCTATCGCCACTATCGCCTTATTGACGCTTGCACTCACCGCCTGCGCGAGCGGCGTTCCGCCAGCGCAAGAAGAAGCTTTTGTATTTGAAGCGGCGGACGGCGCGCGCGTCGACGCCTTCCGCGGTCACTTCAAGGCGCCGGAAAATCGCGCCGATCCGCAAAGCCGGATGATTGACCTGCATTATGTGCGGTTTCCGGCGACGGGCGAAAATCCGGGCGCGCCGATTGTTTATCTGGCCGGCGGGCCAGGCGGCTCAGGTATTGAAACGGCGAAGCGCAATCGTTTTCCCCTGTTCATGGCGATGCGCGAATTTGGCGACGTGATCGCCTTCGATCAGCGCGGCACGGGCGCTTCGAACAATCTGCCTGACTGCCAGTCGTCGGTTGTCATCCCGGATACGGCGCCTGTCAGCGATCAGGAATATGCCGAGGCGCAGCGGACTGCGTTTCGCGAATGTCTGGAATTTTGGCGCGGGGCCGGCGTCGATATTTACGGGTATACGACATTGGAAAGCGCGCGCGATCTGGAAACGCTCCGCCGCGCGCTCGGCGCCGACAAACTGTCGCTTTGGGGCATTTCCTACGGCAGTCACCTTGCGATGGCGGCGGCGAAAGAGATGGGGCCACGTATTGACCGGATCGTTCTAGCGTCCGCGGAGGGGCTCGATCAGACGGTTAAGCTGCCCGCGCGCACCGACGCGTATTTCGAACGTCTGCAGGCGGCTATCAACGCGCAGCCGGAGGCCCGTTCGGTCTATCCGGACATCAAAGCGATGATCCGGCGCGTCCACGCGAAGCTGGACCAAGACCCGGTGACGTTGAACATCCCTTTGAAAGACGGCGGCGCCGCGCCGGTATTGTTCCAGCGATCGTTCATGCAACAAGTGGCGTCCGCCCTGATTGCTGATCCTCAGCGCGCGTCGATGTTGCTCGGTCTTTATCTGGTGGCCGACAACGATGAGTTTGGGCCGTTAGTGGGCGTCTTGCAGCGATTTTATACGCCCAACGAACCGGTGTCGTTCAGGCCGATGTCAGCGGCGATGGATGTGGCGTCAGGGATCAGCGAGGGGCGGCGATCATTGTTCGAGGCGCAAGTCGGCGATGCGTTAATTGGGCCCTATTTGAATTTTCCAATGCCGCAGCTGGCTGGCGTTGCGCCCGAGCTGGACCTCGGCGCCGACTTCCGGTCAGGCCCGAATTCTTCGATCCCCACATTATTGCTCAGTGGAACGCTGGATGGGCGGACCTATCCTGACGGGCAACGCGAAGCGCTCGCCGGGTTTGAAAACCTTACGGCGATTACGGTCGTCAACGCCGGGCACAATTTGTTCATGAGTTCGCCTGAGGTGACCGAAGTCATTCAGGCGTTCATGCGCGGCGATGAAATCATGGATCGGGAAATCATGGTCGACGCTCCGTCCTTTTCGCCTTTTTAGGGAATGAGGCGGCCGCGTTTCGCTTAACCGGCCGCTTCTTGACCCCAATGGCGCAAATGCGGTGATCTGGCTTCGCAAGTAACAAGCGAGGCGAGGAGCCATGAAGGCGCAGGTGTTGTTGCGGAAGATCCACCATTGGGGGTCGCTGATCATCATGGCGCAGATGGGCCTGGTGATCGGCGCCGGCCTTGTCTTGTCGCTCAAGAAGGAAATCGACTGGATCCAGCCGCCGACGATCAAGGGCGAAGCGCGCGACGCAATTCCTTCGCAATCGATCGAAGACCTTTTCGAAATCGCAAAAAGCGACGCCCGTTTGGCGCTTTCCGATTGGCGCGACTTGTCTCGCGTGGACATTAAGCCGGGAAAGGGCGTTGTAAAATTCGTTAGCGCAAACAACTGGGAGATGCAGATCGATACTGAGACCGGCGCCATCCTGCAGGTGGCGTTCCGGCGGTCGGATATTATCGAGAGTCTCCATGACGGCTCGTTTTTTGCGGACTGGGTTAAGCTCTATATTTTCTTTCCCTCCGGTGTCATTCTCATGGTGCTGTGGGGGACAGGGATTTACCTCTTCTTTTTGCCCCATCTAAAACGCGCGCGGCGGCGCGCTCAAAAACGCGTTCCGAAAAACCAAGCGGGCGCGCAAACCTGAATTGGGATACGCCATGAGAGTCGCCTTTCTTTTTCTCGCAGTATTGCTGACGCCGCTCGCCGCCTGCGCGCAGGATGCTTCGGAGCAAGCCACGCCATCAAGCGAAGCGGCGGATACGGAAGAAAAGGGGCCGCTCTCCAGCGAAACGTTCAAAGGCATGGCGCTGCGCAATATCGGCCCCGCCTTCATGTCGGGCCGGATATCCGACATCGCAATCGTTCCGGGCGATCCGGCCACCTGGTACGTGGCGGTGGGGTCGGGGGGCGTCTGGAAGACGGAAAACGCCGGAACCACATGGACCCCGCTTTTCGATGATCAACCTTCCTATTCTATCGGAACGGTTGCGCTCGATCCGTCAAATTCGAACATTGTCTGGGTGGGCTCCGGCGAAAACCATGGCGGCCGCCATATCGGTTTCGGCGACGGCGTTTATCGCTCAAAAGACGGCGGCGGATCCTGGGAAAAGCTCGGCCTTGAGAATTCCGACCATATTTCCAAAATCATCGTGCATCCGAACGATCCCAATATTGTCTGGGTCGCGTCGCAGGGACCGCTCTGGTCGAGCGCCGGCGATCGCGGTCTTTACAAGTCGGTTGACGGCGGCGCCACATGGAAAAATGTTTTATCCGCAGGCGAATGGACAGGCGTTACCGATCTCGTCATGGATCCGCGCAATCCGGACCGGCTTTACGCCGCCACATGGCAACGGCACCGCACCGTCGCCGCCTATATTGGCGGCGGGCCGGAGTCCGGCATTCATATGTCGGAAGATGGCGGCGAGACATGGGTTGAACTGACGAACGGGCTGCCGGAAGGCAGCATGGGGAAAATCGGTCTCGCTATCTCGCCTCTTGAGCCGGATACGCTCTATGCGGCGATTGAGCTGGATCGCCGAAAGGGCGGCACCTGGCGGTCCGATGATCGCGGCGCCTCGTGGGCGAAACAATCAGACGCGGTCGGCGGCGGCACAGGTCCGCATTATTACACGGAGATCTACGCAAGCCCGCACAAGTTCGACAAGATTTATCTCGTCAGCAACACAACGCAGGTTTCCGAAGACGGCGGCGCAACGTGGAGCGATCTCAACAACGAATACAAACATGTGGACGATCATGCGATCGCGTTTCGACCTGACGACCCCGATTACATTCTCTTCGGCTCTGACGGCGGCCTGTATGAAAGCTATGACGGCGAAAAGTCATGGCGATTTATCAACAATCTGCCAGTGACGCAGTTCTACAAGGTTGCGGTGGACGACACCGAACCGTTCTATCTCGTCTATGGCGGCACCCAGGATAACAATTCGCAAGGCGGCCCGTCGCGCACCGATAACCGCCACGGCATCCGCAATTCTGACTGGTTCATAACGCTCTTCGCGGACGGACATCAGTCGGCGGTGGAGCCCGGCAATCCGGATATTATGTATGCGGAATGGCAAGAGGGGAATCTGGCGCGCGTTGATCGCACCACCGGGGAGGTCGTTCATATTCAACCGCAGCCGGGCGAGGGTGAGCCGGGCGAGCGCTTTAATTGGGATGCGCCCATATTTGTGAGCGCGCATGATCCGAAGCGCATCTATTTCGGCTCTTATCGCCTTTGGCGGTCCGACAATCGCGGCGATGAATGGCGGGCGGTCTCTGGCGATTTGACCCGCAACGAAGACCGCATGTTGTTGCCCGTCATGGGCCGGCAATGGTCATGGGATTCAGGCTGGGATTTCCTCGCCATGTCTCAATACAACACCATCACCTCAATTGGTGAATCGCCGCTCGACGAAAACATTTTATATGTGGGGACCGATGACGGGCTCATTCAGGTCACCGGCGACGGCGGCGAGACCTGGGCTGAAATTGAAGTGAGTGCGTTGCCTGGCGTTCCGGCGACAGCTTTCGTCAACGATATTCGCGCCGATTTATTCGATGCGGACACTTTTTATGTGGCGCTCGATAACCACAAATTCGGGGACTACAATCCTTATCTCCTGAAGAGTGAAAACCGGGGTCAGTCGTGGACCTCGATCGCAGGCGACTTGCCGGATCGCCATCTCGTATGGCGGATGGTGCAGGATCACGTGAACAAAGACCTGATGTTCGCCGCCACGGAATTCGGCTTGTTTTTCACCGTGGACGGCGGCGCAAAGTGGATCGAACTCACTGGGGATGCGCCGACAATCTCATTCAGAGATGTCACTATTCAGCGCCGGGAGGAGGACGTCGTCGCGGCCTCATTCGGGCGTGGCTTCTTTATCCTCGACGACTACGCGCCCTTGCGCGGCGTCAGCGCCGAAGCGCTTGAGGAAGAGGCTTTGTTGTTTCCTGGCCGGCGCGCCTGGTGGTACATTGAACGCCACCCGCTCGCCTTCAGCGAAGGCGGCAGTCAAGGGCACAGCTATTTCCGCGCCCCGAACCCGCCCTTCGGCGCTGTGTTCACCTATTATCTAAACGAAGACCTGAAGACGAACGCAGAAATCCGTCAGGAGGCGGAAAAAGAGAAATTTGACGCGTGGGAAGATACGCCGTTCGCCGGCTTCGATGCGGCCGAAGCGGAGCGCCGTGAGATCGCGCCCGAAATTTGGCTCACGGTGCGCGACGCGGACGGGAATGTGGTGCGCCGGATCAGCGGGCCCGTGACGAAAGGGTTCCACCGCGTCGCGTGGGATTTGCGGTTTCCGCCCATGGATGCGGTAACGGGGCCGGTCGAAGACCCGGATGACGAACCGCAAGGGTTTCTGGCGGCGCCCGGCGCCTACACTGTTTCTCTTTCCAAGCGTGTGCGCGGTGAGACCGTTGAGCTTGCCGCGCCGCAACCCTTCACTGTGGAACGCTTGCGTGAAGGGGCGCTGCCGGGCGCATCCCCCGAAGCGACGGTGGCGTTCTGGGAACGCTTGTCGTCGCTGCAGCGGGGCGTTACCGCGTCCAGCCAGGCCGCAGAGCATATTGAAAAGCGCCTCGACAATCTGAAAATCGCGCTTGGGCGGACCCGCGCGGCGCCCGATGCGCTCGACGCCCAATGGGCGAGCATGCGCACAGAGCTTCATGAGATTGTTGAGATCCTGAGCGGCAATCAGGCGATGGCCGAAGTCGGTCAGGACCCGCCCGCGAATGTCCAAAGCCGCCTTGGCAAGGTGATGATCGGCACCGGCCAATCGACCTACGGCCCAACGCCGACCCATACGACGACACTTGACCTTGCTGAAGCCGATTTCGAGATTGTCCGTACACGCCTTAACGCGCTCCAACAAACCGCCATCCCGGCCTTTGAAGCGGCGCTCATCGAAGCCGGCGGACCATGGACGCCCGGCGGGCTCGTGCCGGGACGGTAGGGAGCGCGACGCGTATCGCCGTCGCAACTGGACCAATGTTCAGATTGTACGTGGCGGCGTCAGAGTGTTCAGATCTCGAAAAGGTCGCGGATTGCGCCATGAAGGCGGCCGTCGTCGCCAATCAGGCTTTGAAAGGCGAAGTCGGCATCATGCCTGTCTTGACCGCGTGTGAGATCACCGGGGGTAAGGATGGTGCGGATTTTCGCGCGCTTGGCCGCCAAAACGCTGAGGGTTGTGTCCTCGATGGCGATCGTCTGGTCGGGACGTGCGCCAATCTCTCGCATGGCCCTGATGTAGGCTTCAGGATCCGGTTTGCCTGCTGACAAATCCTCGCGGGTGACGATGACACGAAACAAGTTGGTGGAGAAGTCTTCCCGCGCCGCGTCGATAATTGCGTCGATGTTTTCCTTATAGGTGCTTGTCACCCATCCAATTTGTACGCCGCGCGCAAGGGCAAGATCGATAAGGTCGCGCACACCATCGCGTAAGGGCACGCCTTCATGGCGCAGCCGCGCGCACGCCAGAGACGTTTTTCGCTTATGAATAAGGTCGATGACATCGTCCGACAGGTCCGCGCCGGTGGCGTCGCGTAAAAGGCGTAGCCGGTCTTTGCCGCCGCTCATTTCCAGAAGCGCCGCATAGGTCTCGCGATCCCAACGCCACGGCAGGCGCGCTTCCTCCATTGCTTCATTATAGGCTTGTCTTTGAATATCGGATGTTTCCGCGATCACGCCGATTGACCCGAAAAAGAGTGTTGAAACTGACATGTCGCCTCCGCACCGCGATGCTTGTGCAAAGCTTACGAGGCAAGGCGCTCGTTGGTTCCATCTTTTTTGCGCGTTCACCCGATGATCGTCGCCGCTGGGCTATCGAACGATGACAGGCGCTGCACCCACTAACGTCGGATCTTCTAGCTGCCGTAAGATAAAATGCGCAACATCACCGCGGGAAATAACGCCGTTGCGCCAGTCGGATGAATTGATCAGGACCCGATATTTTTGGGTCTGACGGCCATTGGTGAGGACGCCCGGCCTGACAATCGTCCAATCAAGCGCGCTCGCCTTAATCAGGTCTTCCTGGCGGCTTTTGTCGTCATAGGCGCGCCCGAACACAGCAAGAAACGGCAAGCGTTCAAGCGGGGAAATCGCGGCCCGGCTTTCGCCGGCGCCGAAGCCGGTCACGCTGATCAAGCGCTTCACGCCGGCGGCTTCCATTGCGGGCGTCAGCATCTCAGTCGCTTTGGAAAATAGGGAGATCGGACCAGTCAGCAATTTTTGGTCGAGGGGCACGCCCAGCGCTTGAACAACAGCGTCGACGCCCTCGAGCGCGCCTTCGATGGTCTTCTGATCAAGGGCGTCGCCGGCGTAGGCCTCAAACCCTTCATGGCGAATGTCGATCCGTTGCGCCGAGCGCGCGAGCGCCCGCACGCGATGGCCCGCGCTCAGGGCTTGCTTGACGGTAGCGAGGCCAATGCCGCGACTGGCCCCAATAACAAGAATGTTCATGAACGCTCTCTGCTGTGTTCGAGCGTTTGATCTGACGCCTCAAGAGGCGCTTGCGCAGCGCGTTGGTCGCTCTCGACACGGAAAACAAGTAAAACGCCGCCGATTATTAAAAACGCCCCAACCGCCTTAACCGGGGTCATTTCAAGCTGTTCGCCTACGATCCACCCGAAATGTGTGAGCGATAGGCCCGCCAGGACCTGTCCAGCGACAAGGCAGACGAAATAGGCGCCGGGCCCCACTTTCGGGATCAGGGCAGTGGCCGACAGAATGATCGCGAAGCTGACGACGCCAAGCAACATCAACCTCTTGTCGGCGAGCGCCAGCCTCGCGACGCTGTCGCCTCGTCCAAAGAGGATGAAGGCGCTGATCGCGCATACCGCGCCGATTGTGAAAAACACAGCCGTCGCCAACAGGGGCGAGTCCACCTGATCACCGAACCTCGCATTCAGCGGCAAATACACGCCGGCGACCACGCCGACGATGCCCGCGAGAAGGAAGTAATATGGTGCGCCCAAACCCAGCCCTCGCTAAATGACGCGCGCGGCGTCGACGGCGGCTTTCGAGCCGGCCCCGACGAGGGCGCCCCAGATCTTTCCGAAACCCGAGGGCGCTTCTTCGCCCGCGGCGCGCGCCTCGTCGCGATGGGCGATCTCGTCCGCCTGACATTTTTTCAAAAGCGCCAAAATTTCTGGCGTGCTACCGTCCGCCGCCAGCCAGTCGATTTGTTCTTGATAGTGTTGATCCACGAACGTTTCCACTGCATCGATCGTGCGATAAACCGCTGCGGGGCCGAACAGGGCAGGGACGGCGCCGGTCAGCCAACCCGCCGCCCGCCACAAAGGGATGAGCCGCGATCGATGTTTTTCCGGCAGGACCTCCTCCACGAGGCGAAGGTGCTCTGTTTCCGTGGCCAGATGATGTTCTGAAAATCGCCGCACATCGCGGTCGCGCGATACGCTCAGAATGCCCTTGTAGATAAAAACAGCCCCGGTCTCACCGGCATGGTCGGTGCGCAAATCGCCAAGAAGTCGTTTGTTCATTTTTAATTCCTCAATAATCGATATACGGCTGTGCGGGGCCATCTGATCAGGCGGGCCGCCGCGACGTCGTGTCCCGACGGTCGTTGACGGCGGACCACGGTCAATCCTCAGTGGCGACGGCGAGTGCGAGGCTGGCCACAATGGTCGATTGTGGGGTCAGCTTTGCGGCGTTTGCGCATTGGTGTTCGTTGGCGTCGGCCGCTGCAGGCGTTCAAGCGCGCCTTGAAAAACGACGTCTAGGAACATTCAACGATGCGCGGGCGGGGCGCATTCATCGTCCAGAAGGATGGCGAAGGCGTCCGGACGATGCCGTGTCAGCGGAAAGCGTCAGTGATGACCGTGTCCGCCGCCCGCTGCGTCGCGCGCTGTCGCGTCGATGGCCATCGTTCCGCCGTCTTCGAACTGAAGCGTTATCCCGACCTTGTCGCCCGGCGCGATCGGGCTGTTGAGGCCGATCAGCATCACGTGGGCGCCGCCGGGCTCAAACGCGGCGGCGGCCCCTGGCGCTAGGGCGATTTCGTCAACCGGGGCCATGGTGGCGACGCCATCGCGATCGCGCGTGGTCTCATGCAGTTCTGCCGCGCGGGCGATCGACGCTTCGACGCCGACAATGTTGCGGGCCGCCGCCGACTGATTACATAAGATGAAGTAAGCGGCGCTGAGATCGCGTCCCTCGGGCGCTGCGCGGACCCAGGCGTCCACGGGCGCAACCGAACCGCGCGGAACGTCCGCGCAGGGCGATTCGGTATTAAGGGGTTCCCCGTCTACCCCGCCGCTGTCGCAAGCAGAGATTGCAAGGAGACACAAAAGCGCGAAAAAGTGTGTTTTCATGAGCCTTGCATAGCAGACTGCGCCCGGCGCGCTATGGGATAATTTGACATCCCCGTTTGCGTCGCGGCCGGATAGGGCTAAGACAAAAGGAAAACGAAGGAAGAGGCCATGAACGCATCCGAAATCCTGCGGCTTCAAAAGTATTTCCGCGAAAAATTCAATTCTCCCACCATCGATGTGCGCGGTCGGTCCA
This sequence comes from Pseudomonadota bacterium, assembly GCA_038534195.1. Classification (GTDB taxonomy): domain Bacteria; phylum Pseudomonadota; class Alphaproteobacteria; order Caulobacterales; family Parvularculaceae; genus JAJFFW01. The sequence goes on along the minus strand of JBCAXE010000051.1, from coordinate 9,193 downwards.
ACAAGGACGACTCCGTTGAAGTCTATATGGGCGACGAGTTTCTTGGCGTTATCTTCAAGGACGAGGAAGACGGCGACCTCGCATACCAGTTTAACATGGCGATTCTTGATATCGATTTGCCGGAGCAAGCGGACTAAAAAATTTTGGACACGGCGCGGCATGGGACGATTGGGGCGCTCGCTGCTAACCGTCCGCTCCTCATTTCGGTGGTATTCGCCTTTGGCCTGACAGCGCTTGCTGTCACGGGCTTTATCCGCGAGTCGTCCGCTCTCACGGTTTCCGACTTCGCCATCAACGCGTTCTTCGCCCTCGCCGCCCCGGCGCTGATCGCGCGGTTTGCGCCGCCCAAACTTGTTAATCGGTTGATCTATGTGTTGGCGATTAGCACGGTGTTGATCGTCGGCTCGATCTATGCGCCGGGCGTCAGCCCCAAGGCGTTCGCCGCCTTCGCGCCGAGCGTTAGCGCCGTCCAGATCGCATGCGTTTTGTTAATCTGGTTCGTCCTCCTGAGGCCCTTGGTCGGCGACATCGTTGGGCTGGGCGTGGCTGCGCCGGTGGCCGCCGTGCTTGGAGCGTTTGGCGCCAGCGGATTTCTGGCGCTGGAAGCAGCGCCAGGCGAGGGGGTGATCGGCGCAATCGCAAGCTTGAGCCTTGCGCTATCCTGTCTTGTGGGCGTCGGCGTCGCGGCGGATTTTGCGCAGGCGTTCGCGCGAGGCGGCGACGTCCATGATGCGGCCGGCGTCGCGGCGTACAATGCGACGTCCGCGGCAGTTTATGCAACGCTGATCACCTTCGGGGTGTTTGTGGCTGGCCTTCTACCGGCCGCGGAGACGATCAACTGGAGCTTTCGCGCAATTATTTATGGCGCGGCCGGCGTGGCGCTCGCCGTGACGACAACGCTCCTCGTAACAGCGTCCGCTCTCTCGCTCGCGCAAGTGTCTGAGCAAACCGCGGTGACGGAGAACCATCGCCGCCAGAATGTGCGGCGCTGGTGGCGCCCGCTGCGCCAGGCCCTGCCGCCAAGCTCAGCGCTCGCCTTTGTGGCGATCTTGATGATCATCACCGTCACTGGCTTGTTCACGGCATATGAACCGATAACCCTCGTGAAAGTAGCGTTGCTTATCGCTTGTGCGCTATTCGCCGGATTGACATTTGTTTCCATCCGCACCGGGATTTATGTTTTCACCGCGCTGTTGTCCGCTATGGTCATTGTGCGGTGGATTTATGAGATTGCCGGGACACCGTCGCCCTCCTTGCTGGCGGAATTGACAGGCCTCGCCGTTACCGCTGCGCTTTATGGTCAGGTTGCTATCGCCTGGCGCGACGCACGCAATCCGAGCCGAAACGCCCGTGAGGCTGCTGAGCGCGCCATGATCGACGGCGCCCATCGTTACGCAATCAGCGCCGCTTTCGTGCTTGGCGCGTTATTCGTTTCTGATGTGTCCGGTCTTTGGTCCGACGGGGCGGAAGCGGCGTTTTATACGTTCGCGATGACGCTCTTCGGCTTCCTGATCGCTGCGCCGTTGATGACGGCGATCAGCGCAGTGTTTGGGCGCGAATAGCGGGCGCTATTGCGCGTTTGATACGGTGTGTTGTTTGATGAAATCGCGCACGCGCGCGTCAATCGCCCGCCATTCTGCGAGGTAAGGGCGTTTGAAACGATACATCGCGCTCACTGTCGGCGTCAGTTCATATTCACGCCAGCATTCGGGACTACGCAAATCGTCGCGCTCCTTGAAGCAAAAAAGCGCCATAATCTCGCCGCTCGCCGTCTCGCCGAGATAAAGCTCCGTACCGGAATAGCCGTTGGTCGGCACATTGGAGCGTTGCTCGGCGAACTCATATTTCATGAGTTGATAGGGCGTTCTTGACCCGCGCTTGTCGATGGTTTGCGGCAAAAACAGGCGGTCCACGCGTTCTTGTTCGCTAAACGCGGACGTGCGCTTGAAGAGCTGGATGTCGATGCGCCCTGTGTCGGCGTCGTTCTCTACAAATGCCTCGCGACGCGCAGGCGAATAGCCCGCCATCGTCGGCCAAAGGGCATAGAGTGCGACATCGTCGCGTTCGCCGCCGCGGCGGTCGCGCGGAAAGACCGTGTAATTGATCGGAAACCGGAATGGCTGTTCGGAAACCGTGAAACTCACCGGCTCCTCGCTGATGGCGGGGCTCGGTACGTTGCCGCTGAATTCGTCAACGCTCGGGCCCACATAGTAATAGAGGAAGATCGCGCACAAGACGAGCGTGGCGATGAAGATGCCAAGCGGGTAGCGCCAACTGGACTCCTCGCGCACCTCATCGCCGCCGAAACCGTAACCGTTACTCATAGTCATCCGTCATCAAAATGAACAAAGCCCAATCCTTAGCACGCCAAACCCGGCATGCGAAGACGCTGAAGGGCCTTGCGTTTTCGCCCTTAAAGGACGCCGATCATATCCGCGACGAGCGGGTGGCGCACCACATCCTGTTGGGAAAAGCGGATCACCTTGATCTTGTCGAGCTTCTCCAGCTTCTCGGTCACATCCTGAAGACCCGAAACGCCCGGCAGCAAGTCGCTTTGCGCAGGGTCGCCTGTGACGACCATCGACGAATGCCAGCCAAGGCGGGTCAGGAGCATCTTTAACTGGCCGTAGGTGCAATTTTGCGCCTCGTCGATAACCACAAATGCATTATTCAATGTCCGCCCGCGCATATAGGCGATCGGTGCGATCTCGATGACGCCTTCGGCGGTCAGGGCCTTCAGGCGCTTTGTGGAGAGGCGATCGCATAGTGCGTCGTAAAGAGGGCGCAGATAGGGTGAGAGCTTCTCCTCCATATCGCCGGGCAAAAACCCGAGACTTTCCCCTGCTTCTACCGCTGGGCGGCTGAGGACGATCCGGCGGACTTTCCCAGCTTCGAGCGCTTCAACGGCTTTGGCGATCGCCACATAGGTCTTGCCGGTGCCCGCGGCGCCGGTCGCGAAAACCAGAGACGTTGTATCTATCGCTTCCATAAAGGCGCGCTGTGAGTCGTTTTGAGGCCGGATGTTCTTTCGGTATTTCTGGTCACGCTGTTCGCTCTGGAGGGGAGACCATTTCTGGTCCTCAAAGAGCGGTCTTACATTGTCGCTGTCATAGTTCGCATAATGATCATGTGCTCTTTTGGCGCTTTTACGAGCGGACCTTTTACCCATGCTATTCTCCTTGCTGAAAGCGTTGAACGCTTTCGCATCATGACGGAAATTACTGAAAGAAATGGAAAGTGAAGGCGAGGCGGACCCTTAAGAGCCAAGGGTTTCAAAAGCTGAATAAGCTTTAACTTACGTCGCATTCGGCCGCCTTTGCTAAGACGCGAATCACTCGCCATCTCCATATTATCCTTCTTGGGGAAAACTATCGAGTGGGGGCTGTGAAGTTTATGTGAAAGTCGGCGAAGACGTTTCGAAAATCAGGCGCTTTTTCGTTTCGCCGTTTTCATATTCATCCATGCAGCGGTCATTTTCGCATGCAGTTCCGGCGCATAGTTCTGCCACGCGGTCCGTCCGTTGGTCGTGTCGATCACGAAGATTGATTCGTGCGGGAGAAGATATGGCGCGACCGCATTGCGCACGCCTGTCGCCGTCAACGCGCAACAGATTGTCCATACATTGTCCGCGATGCGAAATCCGGGGCCGAGGCTTAAAACCGCCGCTTCGGCGCGGCTTGCTGCTGCGCTGACGACATCGAAGATCAGAACAAAATTCGCGGGTTCGCTCGCCTGCGTCGATCGGTTTTGGCGGGGAACCGGTTTGTTTGATTTCTTCGCTTTAGGTTCGCCCGGCGTTTCCTGTTCAGGGTCGGGATCGCCCACATCGCGTCGCCCAAAGCTGCGCGACGCCTCCGCCTTTTTTGCAGCGTCCCCGCCGAAGAATGACGCGAACGAACTTTCATCGCATGCGCGCCGCCATGAACGCCCGCCAGCTGGCGCAATGAGCGACGAAGCGGCGAGACGCCCTTCGTGAGCGTATTTTCTTAATTGTTGTGAGGTGTACGGACCGTAAACCTTATCGTTTACTTTCACACACCAATTGTCAGCCGCTAACATCAATTAACCCTTAGGGCCCGCCTCAGTGAGGCCGGTCCTTCTTACCAAACGCACTGCCCCCAGCTGATTTTGCAATTTCCGCACCACCATGCGCCTGCGCATCGGCGGTCGTCTGTTCGAATACTTCTTCCATATCGCTTGTGGACCCGGTGAAAACGACGCCGACGCCTTTTTCGTGGCGGCGCACGACTTTCGCCATCATTTTCCCTAGCTGAAGCTGCGCGCCGAGCGGCGGCGCCGGGTCTATTTCGATGGACGCCCCCGTGAGCGAGATATCGCGGATCGAGCAGGGGGCTTTTTCGCCGTTTTCAAGGATGACGGCGGCGTCTGATTCCGTTTTGATACGCGGCGCCGCCCGTCGGTCGAGGCGGCTTGAGGGCGTATTCATCGCTTGAATGAGCGCGTCCGCTGTGCGCTTTGATTTCGCGCGGCGGCCCCGATAGTCAACGGCGAACGAATGTTTGCCGGAGCGAATGACGACGCCCTCGAACCTGCCCACATCGTCGATATAGAGGACGATTTCCCGGCCGACTTCCGGTGGAATTTTCGCTTTGAGGAGCGCGCCGCCGGCGGAAATGTTCGAGACAATGCAAGGATATTCCTCGCCAGGCTCGGTCATAAAGCGCGCTTTCAAAGGAATATCGGCGCGCAAATGGCGGCGGCGATCCTCATGGGGATTTTTTTCAGGAACAGCGTTAATCTTAGCAGTGCTACGGGTCATGGGCGGCCAGAAAAATTAGATCAATCTAAAGCTTAGTCCGGTATGGTGAATAAAGGCTTGCAGCGGCGAGGAAAAAGCCGACATCTTCCCGGAATGGGGCAGGCTGTCCCGGCACGCCGTACAATTTCGGCGCAAGTCTATGAATAGGATGTTAAATCGCCGTGAAGAACGACCGAACAGTGCATGAAGGACCGTGGGCCAGAAAGCCGGACCGAAGCGGCCCGCCGCGGCGGCCGGATGAGCCCCCGGTGTTCAACGCCCCATCCGTCGTCGTGTGGACCATCGGCGTTCTCGTTGCGGTCTTCTTTTTGTTGTTGGTTTTGCCGTCCGGTTTTGTACGCAATTTTGAGCTCTACACCGGCGTTATACCGCTGCGCTTCCTCGCAGGGCTGGAAGGACGCGGCGGCTTCGTCGGGATGGTCGGGCCCTTATTTTCTCATATGGCGCTGCACGCCAATCTCATGCACCTCATGTTTAATTCGGTGTGGCTGTTGATTTTCGGGACCGCCGTCGCCCGCCGCCTTGGCGGCGGCTTCGTTTCCGCCAATATTTTCCTCAGTTTCTTCGCCCTTTCCGGCGCGGCGGGCGCTCTTTTTTATATCCTTTTAAACATGAAAAGTACGGTGCTTCTTGTTGGCGCGTCAGGCGGAATATCCGGGCTCTTCGGCGCCGCGTTGCGGATAATGCTGGCGCCGCGACCCCATTTTGCTCGCGAGTCGCGGGATCTGGCGCCGCTCACCGACCGCAATCTATTGATCTGGTCGGCGCTCATCCTCGTGCTGAATTTTGTAACGGCGTTTTACGGGGCGATCGTCTCTCCGGCGGCGAACCAGGTCGCGTGGGAGGCGCATATGGGCGGCTTCCTGTTTGGTCTTTTTACCTTTCCGTTTTTCGACCGCGCAGCAAATCGGCGATAGCGAGTACACCGATCATATTGCAGCGCAACGCCGCTAACTTGTTGTTTTTCGGCGTTTGGCGCAAAATAAGCCTCTGGAGAAGTTTCAGGAGGCGAACATGAAGGTTGAGCAGATACTGAGCGCTAAGGGCGCCGACGTTTTCTCCGTGACGACAACGGATCCGATTTCAAAGGCTGTGGATGTTCTTGGCGAAAAGAATATCGGCGCCGTATTGGTGAAGGATGAGGCGGGCGCAGTCGCCGGAATTTTGTCGGAGCGCGACGTTGTCCGCACGATGCGCACGGGCGGCGCGACGACGCTTTCCGAACCTGTCTCTTCCTGTATGACGGCGAACCCTCACACCTGCGGCCTCGAGACGTCTGTAGACGAATTGATGATGGAAATGACGGAAAAACGTATTCGTCATATGCCCGTGGTGAAAGATGGCGCGCTTGTCGGCGTTGTTTCGATCGGCGATGTGGTCAAACGGAAAATTGAGAATGCAGAGCAGGAAGCGGCCGCTCTAAAGGAATATATCTCTTCATAGAATTGGGCGCCCGTGGTGCTAAATTTTTAAAACAATGAAAACGCCGGCGATCCGAAAATCGCCGGCGTTTTTTACGCAACAAACAGACGCAACAATAAGTTTTACTCAGCAACCGGCGGAAGCAGGACCGTATCGATTACGTGGATAATGCCATTGCTGGTTTTGATGTCGGCTTTAACGACGGTGGCGTTATTGACTTTTACGCCCTCTGTGCCGTCTACATTCACCTCAGCGCCGTTCACGGTTGGCACGCTTAGCGTCGTGCCTGCGAGATCTGTCGAGAGCGTTTTGCCCGCGAGCACGTGGTAGGTGAGAACAGCCGCGAGCTGATCTTTATTTTCCGGCTTCAACAGGTTTTCAACCGTGCCCTCAGGTAGCGCTGCGAACGCATCGTCCGTAGGCGCAAAAACGGTGAATGGGCCTTCGCCGCGGAGCGTTTCTTCCAGACCGGCGGCCTGAACGGCGGCGACGAGAGTTGTGAAGCTGCCTGCGGCGACCGCTGTATCGACGATATCGCTTGCCGCCATTTCTTTTTCCGATTTCTCGTGATGACCCGCCATTACAGGTGACGCGATGATGGCGAGCGCCGCAGTGGCGGCGGCGAACTGACGAATAAACATAAACTGTGGTCTCCGATTGGTTAACGATGCTCACGGATACGGTCGCGTCTCGTCGACAGATCAAAGGTCACAGGATTTTAACAATCCGCGCGATGAACCGTTCAGCTAAGGAGATCAAGCGAGTTTTCGATCTGCGGCATCGCGTCGTCGATGGCGTTGCGGCCCGCGGCGATTGAATCTTCCGCTCTATCGAAGTCCAGCAAAGGGATGTGCCCGACTTTGGGCAGGACCAGCACGTCCGGTGGATCGCCCGCAAGGCGCGAGCGCGTAACCCGGTCCATCACAATGTTAAAAGACGCGAGCATAACGGACCCAAGGCCAGGGGTCGCGTCTCGGGACTGGAACATTCGGCGGAGCATCCAGTTTTGCCCAGAGCCAATTCTGGCGTCGTCGGCTTGCGCTGGCGTCGCAGGCGCATCGGTTTCAAACTTCTCGCGCCGCTGCACGGCCGCGCGCCCAAAGGCGTCGGCGTGGAGGCCGACGGCAATGACAAGGCGCGCGCCGAATGCTCGGCATACGGATACTGGCAGCGGATTGACCAAGGCGCCGTCGATCAACCAGCGTCCATTAATGTTCCGTGGCGGGAATACGCCGGGCAGGGCGTAGGCGGCCTCAATCGCGTCGGACAGATCGCCTTCCATCAGCCAGGTTTCATGTCCCGTGGACATCTCTGCTGTGACGGCGACGAAACGCTGTGGCAGGTCTTCAATCTGTGTTTGTTTTAAATATCCGCGCATTGTCTTCTGTAGACGTTTACCGCCCATCAGTCCCGAACCGTTTAGCATCAGGTCGAAATAACTCAGCATGCGCCGCTTTGTGAGGCCGCGCGCCCATGCGTCGAGCTTGGGTAGCTCGCCGGCGAGCCAGAATCCGCCCACAAGCGCGCCCACCGAAGTGCCGCAGACGATGTCGGGCCGGACTCCAAGTTCTTCCAGGCGTTGAACGGCGCCGATATGCGCCCACCCACGCGCAACGCCGCCGCCGAGCGCGAGGCCGATCTGCGGCCGGGCGACGGGCGTCTGAGACGGCGAGGGGAGCGTGTCTGACATTCGGGGCGTTCCCAATGGGCTAAAACTGTCGCAAACCTTCGTTCTATATGGTTAAAACGGGGTTTTCGTAGCCGTTTCGATCAATTCGCGCCGCTGGGGATAATTTTCTTAACAAACTCGAAAAAAAGGGCTTGTGAACGCGCGAACACCCCTATAAAGAACGATCCTCAACTGCTTTTCTATGTTTGCTTGAGGGCTGGACCCGTTTTTCGGGTCGATTTGCTGCGCTGCAAAGGCGCAAAAATACGGCTTCAAAAAACTTTAAAAAAGTCGTTGACAGGGCATGGATACGAGATTACATCCGCGCTTCACCGATGCGGCCGGGATGGCCGCCGGGGGCCAGAAATGGTTCCAGGGGCGGTCTCGGTAGTGTCGGTTTTTTGTCGGCTAATTTCACCATTCCGGTGGGGTCGGTCGGCGGGGCTCCGCAAGGGGCTCTGAGTTCTTTGACAATTGAATATCGAGGAAGAGAAACGTGGGCGGCGACGTTCCAGCGATAGGTTCAGGAAACTGAATCTCCTTTGGATCAAATCGTCTCTGACGTTTCTTGACAGTAAAACCAATTTACTTCCGTTCATTCGGGGGTTTGGTTTTGCGACAGACATAACTGCATCCGACCGGGCGACCGGTTGGAACAGTAATGTTCGAACATTGATGTCAGCAGATGAGCGTTAGGCCAAATCTTTTATTTTCCTAAAAGAGGCCGCCTAACATAAGGTCTCAAACTCAACTTGAGAGTTTGATCCTGGCTCAGGACGAACGCTGGCGGCAGGCTTAACACATGCAAGTCGAGCGCCCTGCTTGCAGGGAGCGGCAGACGGGTGAGTAACGCGTGGGAATGTACCTTTCAGTACGGAACAACAGTTAGAAATGACTGCTAATACCGTATACGCCCTCCGGGGGAAAGATTTATCGCTGAAAGATCAGCCCGCGTTAGATTAGCTTGTTGGTGAGGTAACGGCTCACCAAGGCTACGATCTATAGCTGGTCTGAGAGGATGATCAGCCACACTGGGACTGAGACACGGCCCAGACTCCTACGGGAGGCAGCAGTGGGGAATATTGCACAATGGGCGCAAGCCTGACGGAGCAACGCCGCGTGAGGGAGGAAGGCCTGTGGGTCGTAAACCTCTTTTCTCAGGGAAGAATTTTGACGGTACCTGAGGAATCAGCATCGGCTAACTCCGTGCCAGCAGCCGCGGTAAGACGGAGGATGCAAGCGTTATCCGGAATTATTGGGCGTAAAGCGTCCGTAGGCGGCTAGGAAAGTCTGATGTTAAAGGCCACGGCCCAACTGTGGAA
>JBCAXE010000050.1:0-23072 GCA_038534195.1 Pseudomonadota bacterium | reverse complement strand
AGATGACCGCTTGAGGCCGACAAACGGAGCACGCCAGCCAAAATAATTTGCGAAACATTCTGGACACTACCATTGAATTTACTGCGTCAGATAGAATTGAGCTTAGCGTCTGGTTCTGATGTGGCGACAGCGTGCCTCTCTGCTGGCGTGAGTGATACGACTTACTATGCTTGGCGTAAGAAATATGGGGGTATAGGCAAATCGCAGCTGCGCGAGATGAAAGAGCTCGAGAAGGAAAATGCACAACTCAAGAAGATCGCCGATCATCCCATGAAGAAGATCGACGACCTCTTACCCTGCAACTTCGGCACCGCTTAGCGAACGTCTACGTTTCTAGTCATGGATAGCGACGACGCCGTCCAGCGTTTTCGTCGCTTCTTCGATCCGCCAGGATTGAACGTTTTTCTCAGCACGTCGTATCTCGAGCCCAGCGTTGGCCAGTTTTAACGCTATACTGATGTTCCCGGCAGCAAGCTCAGCCTGCGCGCGCCAGACGGTGACATCGGACGCCCAGTGACTTCCGGGCTGGCGCCAATAGTCACTCGCTTCGATGATTTTATACGCTTCTTGCAAGTTGAAAAGCGCTAGATCGACTTCACCATTTTCCAGATATGCTTTACCCAAGACTGATTTTACGCGTCCGGCGGATGCGCTGTTTGAGCCCAAAGCTTCTTCCATTCTCGACAAAATATCCGGCAACGCAGAAAGCGCAGCTTCGATATCGTTGGTCAGCACATGCACCCGCGCGAGGTTGATTTCAGCCGCCAACCGCGTGAATGAGTTTGCCGGCAATTGAGTTTCTGCATTCTCGACAACCTCCAACAGGATAGCTTTCCCCTGACGAAATTGACCAAGATCGATATGAGCTGCGGCTAAGTTCTGTTTTGGAGGGATTATTTCAGGATGATCTTTACCGAGACGTTCAGTCCACCTTTTGATACACTCTTTGTGGGTAGTGATTGCATCTTCGTATCGACCCAATCCGTCATATGAATAACCAAGATTGCAGAGCGTTGTGATCGCCGACATTCGAAGAGAAAATCCGATTTTGTCGGCGAGCGCGACGGCCTCTTCCTTTAACTGAGCAGCGCGTTCATAGTCGCCTAATTCATCATAGGTGCTGGCGAGGTGGGAAAGATGGATATATTTCAAGTAGCGATCATCAGGCGCCCGCTTCTCTAATATAGCCCCTTTTCGCTCCAGCGCTTTTATAGCGGTTTGCACATCATCCGTATTGCCGACCCCGCCTGTCATCTTAAGCGTATATCGTCCAAGTAAATCGGCGAATTCCAATGTATCATCAAGGCCAAGCGCTTCAAATTGCACGATCGCCTCGCGCATGGTCTCGCGTGCTTGGTCATAGTCACCCGCCGTTGCATAGTCGTCGGCGATGTCGCCGAGCGCGCGGGCAAGCGCTAGGTTCGGCGATCTCTTCGTGTTTTGATGAAATTTCAAAACAGTTTCGCGAAGTGAAAGTGATTTTTCATAGTCGCCGAGGCCGTAATATCCGGATGCAATCAGCGCCATTATCTCGTGACGGACCTCAGGAGAAGATTGCAGTTCATTTTCAATTCTGAACGCCGCCTCATCCATCACTTGTCGCAATGTCACATCCTCGGCGCCCGCATCTTCGGGGTTTACCCGGTCAAATAGACTTTTGACGAATGCCGACGTTTCGGTCGCCCGCTGCGCTTCCATCTTCGCCTCGGAATACTGCCAATAGGTTAGCGAAATACCGGCCACCAAACTCAGAAAGATCCCGCTGACCCCTGCGAGGGCAATTTGGTTCCGCTTTATAAATTTTCTGAAGGCATAAGGGCGGTCAGCCTTCCGTACCGTGATCGGAAAATCACCAAGATAGGCGTCCACTTCTCGTTTTAGAGCTTCAACAGATTGAAAGCGGTTACTTGGATTGTCCTTCAGGCATTGATCAATGATGAGCTGTAAGTCTTGGTCAAGTTTTGCGTCGGAAGGTGACGAGAGAATATTCTGAAGTAACACGCCAAGCGCAAAAATATCAGTCGCGATCGAATGAGCGTCGCCGCGTTTTAACTCAGGCGCGGCGAAGGCTTCAGAAAATCCAATCGCCGCTTTTGACACTTCAGCATTTTGATCCTTTGTCCACTTGCCAACGCCGAAATCCAAAAGACGCACCCTGCCGTCAGCAACAAGAATATTTGACGGTTTGATGTCACCATGGACAATGAACGATTGATGGCAGTAACTGACGGCGTCGCAAACTGATTTAAAGGTTTCAAGTCGTCTTTTAACTGAGATCGTGATGCAATAGTCTTGGATGTTTTTACCGGAGACATACTCCATGACAAAATAGGGGATATCGTCCTGTGTGAGACCTGCGTCGATAATGCGCGCAATATTCGGATGTTCCAGGCGCGCGAGATTAGCCCGTTCATTGAAAAACAAGGCGCGCCGTTGTGAGGATTTGGCGAAACGCGGTAAAAACTTAATGGCGACGGTTTGCTCGTAAGCGCCGTCATTACGTTCGGCGCGAAAGACAACGCCCATGCCGCCGCGATTGATAAGCGATGTGATAACGTACGGACCGACCTCAGACCCGACGCGATCAAGGTCTTGCGCAACGAGCATTTGTTCGAAAAGTACAGGCGCCGTGTCGTCGGCGCTCGTTGGCGATCTCGTATCGCCAACCGCGAACGCTAAAAGTCTTTCAAGACGTTGAATAACGTCAGGATTGTCCTGCTGAATTTGCGACAGGAGGCCGGCGCGCCTGGATTCCGGTGCGTCTAGCAGTCGATCAAGCGCTTTGTCAAAATCGAAATCGTCCGACATCAACGAAAACACCCCTTATTAAATGCGCCTCTTAAAATCTATACGAAAAAATCAGATGAGCGCCGCCATCACTCAATCCTGCATCATGTAATCGGCAATAAAGGCGCGCGCTTTCATCCAATCGCGCTGGGCGGTGCGTTTGGACGTTTCCATCGCCAGCGCAAGTTCATCATCATCAAGACCTGTAAAAAACTTGAATTGAAAGACGCGCGCTAAACGCTCGTTTTCTGCAGATAGCTTTTGGATCGCATCATCGATTAAGAGAATCTCTTCCGCCTGCGCTTGAATTGCTTTATCCGTCTCGTCGAGGTCCACATGAACAATGTCCCCGCCGCGTTTTTCTGCATTCCTCGAGCGCGCATAGTCGACAATGATCTGCCGCATGGCTTTTGACGCGATGTTCAGGAAGTGAGCGCTGTTTTCGGCGCCGCTTGGCGATTTCCTGATTTTCAAATAGGCTTCATTGACGACAGCCGTTGTTTGCATTGTCGGATTGCCGCCCATGTGTTTCAGATTGCGATGGGCAATTTTTCGCAACTCTGCGTAAAGAAGTTCAACGGCTTGATCGTAGGCCGCCTCATCGCCGTCATTATGCGACTGAATTAGCCCGGTAATGTTGTCAAATCCCGCCACAATAGTCCCCAAACGGTAAATTTATCAGGACCTTACCCTGAAAATAGAACAAGCGCCATTTTTTTTTGAATTGTCGTGGCGGTCTTTGGCCCTGGTCGCCGTATTCCATTCTGGCAGGTGAATTTGGGGACACGATATGCATCCAGAAAAACGACAGGTTCTCGTAAGTTTATGCGCATGTCTCGGTCTTGTGCTGACGGCTTGCGCCGATCAAAAAACTGAACAGAAGACCGAAGCCCGTGAGGATGGTGTGTCCATCGGTGCGACGTCGGCGGGATCTATCAAACTTTCAATTGATAACCGCATGCACCAATTCGGTTATATGGCGAACTGTACAATCAGTCCGGTGACGATTGGCGTTCTGGCATATGAGGAGAAGCCGAACTCAAAAAGTAATACGCCGTTAGGCTCTTTTCGCATCGTGGGTGCGTCCGACAGCGGTGAAATCATAGGCCGAGTTGAGGTTAGCTACAGTGATGAAGGCTTCGTCTATGAGGGGCCCATTGCAATAGACGGCAAGACGATGAGTTGGTCCGGCGTTTTCAAAAAATTTGATCGAACAACGCTTCCAAAACCCGCCATCGAAATAGGTGAGGTTGAGGGAGGCGGAAGCGTTGCATGTTGAGCTGCGTGACGCTGCAGCGGTCGCATAGGAGTATAAAATGGTTAGATGCAAAAAAGTTCTTTATCCATCGATAGCGCTTTCAATGGCGATGGTCTTATCTGTCCCGGCGAAAGCCGAAATCCAACGATTGATGAATAAGGATGCGCTGATTGCGCATTATACGTTTGATAAAGACGTCAACGACATTACAGGCAATGTGGAACCCATCGACGGCCTCGCGCTTAAAGAAGTGCTGAAGGGCAAGCATGGCGGCGCGTTGCGTTTTGACGGCAAGGCGCCATTGGAAATACCTATCGATCTGAGCGCCGATATCCTGCCGGAATTTACCGTGTCTATGTGGGTCAAGGCCGATCGTCCGCCAACCGATGAAGAGACGCGCAAGGCGCTTTCAACGTCGATGGTGATCGCGAGCAATCTTCTCAGTATCTCAAACTGGAAAAGCGATACGCCGAGCTTTTATGCGGGCGTTCCTGGCGCAAGAGTATCAAATAGCCAACACCGCGTTCGGCCCGGCCAATGGACCCATGTGGTGATCACCAGAAAAGTTGAAGACCGTCCCAATAGTAAAGGCGAGACCGTCCCACACATCGTGACGCGTCTCTTCTCCGGCGGCCGTATGACGGAGAGTATTGGCCCTTACAACGAGCATAAACACGCGCCCTCGATTTACCTCGGCGGCTCTTCGGCGAAGGGGAGCGTCAACAATTTTGTTGGCCTTATTGATGATCTGAAAATCTACAAGGCAGCAGCTGATGAAGCGCAAATTGGATTGTTGAAGGCTTCTGAACTAACGACAAAAAGGCCCGGACAAAATACCGACGACCCTACGAGCAAGGCGACAAAGCAAATCGAGCAAACTGTTCGTGGCGACGAAATCATGGGCGACGGCATTGGAAACAAGGGCAGCGAAGACGACGTTGATATTCCCTTTGAAGGTCCCATTCGCGACAATCCAATAGGGAGTGGTCAAAGTCCGGTGGAGGCATTGAAAGATGCCGCCAGAAAAAATACGTCATCAATTTCATTGCCGACAGAGTCGTTGCCTGACCCGATTGGCCTACCGACAGGCGATGTGTCAGCGGAGAATACCGGCACGCCGCCACTGCTTCCCGGCGGATTTGGTAAATCACCAAAGTCGATTGATACGCCACCATCGGATCAGCCAGTAACTGGCGCAGATAATAGCGATCTCGATCCTTCCTCTATTGGAATGCAAGGGCCTGTCGCCGGTCAGGTGGGCCAGCTTCCTCCCCCTGTCGATGATGCAGACGCAATCAGGAAGGCGACCGCAAAAACTGATTGGAAAATTACTGCGCTCAAACTTTACGCAGGGAGCGAAGAAAAAAACCTGTTTTCCGGTCGGCGTGTAAAGCTGGGTGTAACAATCGCCCGCCACGATTTAAACGATAAGCTGGCTGCAGCCACGCTCTCTGTGGTGGCGGCGCCCACTAATGGCGGCCCGCCGTCAGTCCAACAGATTGCCTTGCGTCAAAGCGGCGACGGCGTGCGGAAGACATATCCAATTGTTTTGGACATCCCTTCGGCTGGCGTGAATGGAAAACCGCTTGGGAAAACGAATATCGTGGTGACCGCGAAGATTAATTTTTCCGCAGGCGACGTAAACACAGATGAGGCGCCTGGAAACAACGTGACGCAAGCGTCGTTTGTGATCAACGATTCTTCTACGATCGCTGGCGGCAATAGCGGTGCATCGCCTGCTGAATGCGAGGGTGGTGCGCGTGAAAATGCAGATGGCGCGAGGACGTCGCAAAAGTGTTTAACCAATACGTTCAAAGATCTTAAAGAACCATCAAAAGAAAATAGTGGCGATGACAATTTTGAAGTCTACTTCGATAATGATCTGCTCGTCTATACGGATCTTCCATATACAAAACGTTATGAGAATGCAACTGTACAGAACTTGGTCGCGTCGAAACCTCTCCGGAATTTTCAATGGCATGAGGCGGCGGACAAACCTTGCTACATGAATACGACTGGTGGAAAGATCGACCTATGCGATGGCGGAAAAGGATTAGACTGGAGCCATTGGATCCGCCTTGATCCGCCAGAAGTCATTACAGGCATCCGAGTTTGCCGGAATGCGGCCAATCGGCGCTTTAAAGGCGTCAGTTTCGAAGTCCGAGAAATTGACGAAAGGGGCGGCCTCTCCACCGACTCCCGGATCATTCATGAAGAAAAGACCAACTGCGTCGAACGAACGCAGTGGGGCTACTGCCGAGGTGGGTCGGTGGCGCGCGGTGTCCGCTTACGTATCGCCGATGGTACATGGCTAGCACCAAGAAAGTTCGTACATTCAGTTGATCTTATTTGCAGCATGCCGAAGATCGTAAAAAACTAACCGTACAGATCAATTTCCAGGTGGTATGATGAACAGCACGGCTTTCATTTTTCGAATTGTAGTTATCCTTGTGCTTCTCGCCAGTTGCCAGATTCCGTTCGCAGCCAAAGCGGCAGTTGCATGCCAGTGGGATTTTTTTGGAACGCTCGCGCTTACGCCGGAATTGCAAGGGCTAAAAAATAAATACGGTGATGAGGTAAAACTGGAAGGCGTGACCGTTCGTATTGCGGGGCGGAAAAAAGTAGCCGGCATCTGGGGGAATTATCTGCCTTGGGGAGATGTGAAGACAGACGCAAACGGATACTTCCGCTTAAAAATCAAGAAGGCCTGTGGTGAACGCAAGTTTCGGGTGCGTATTCGCTTTCAGGAAAGTAACCTGGAAGTGCGCCATAAAAGAGCAACGTCTTCAACCACAAAAGTTAAGTGGCACGATATTTATACGGATGTTACGCGAAGTAAGATTCGTTGGAATTTTGGTACATTGAAGTTCCAGCAAGGCAAAAAAGGTCCATTGGGTGAGTTCGAGCCGCGGCGGCATGGTCAGATTTGGACAGTTTATCGAGACGCTATGAAATGGCTGAACGCGCAAGGCAAGCATCATCGTTTCAAAGGTAAGGTAAAGGTAAAATATCCCCATAATGGGATTACAGGCGATGCGGCGGAAGCGAGTTATGTGAATCCCACCACGAAAGTTATTTATATCGTAAAAAATAGTAAGAAAGACCAATTCGATACTAAAACGCTATTGCACGAACTCGGTCATAAATGGGCGTACGATCATTCCAATGGAGAGTTCTGTCTAACAACAGAATTACTGTTGACAGGCAATACACATGGGACCGTCGATAGCTCTTGCGTGGCTTTTCATGAGGGTTTCGCTGAGTATTTCGCAGATGAAATGCTTAGAGTGCTGCAATATCGCGGGCCGCGCATCAGACCTAATTCTCGCAGTTACATGAAGAGCGGCGGGTATTGGGGTGTTCCAGTCACTAATCTTGATCGCATGCAACGTACAGATGAAGGTTGGAGGACTTTCTTCCATATTTTGGACCAAAGAGCCGTCGACATATTTACATTTAATGCAGGTTACGATCCTCGGACAACATCATCGCGTAAGAAGACGAGACCAATTCAAATTGCAAAACCGAAACGCGCAACCTGCCGACTAACGCCGGAACTGTTAAAATTCAGCGAGATATTACGAGTATTTAGTAATCCGGCTGGTTCTTCCGGTCATATGAGTAAGTCCGAAACAACCATCCCTCGTTTTCTTTCTCGGGCGCGCCGGGTTTTTCCAAGGATCTCAAACGAGCAAATTCGAACCTACCGCGCACTTGCTGATCCATCTTCAAGTGTTGAGCCGTGGGAACGCATGAAATGTTGAGCGCAGACTGCCAGGTTTTCACCACCTTCGATGGAAAAGGGAGTTTTTGATGAAACGGATCATTTTCTTATCTACAGTGCTTGGATTATTGACAATTTTGTTATTCGGATCATCCGCATATGCAAAAGACGCGATCATTGACGCCTGCAACGCGGAATTCGGGAACAGCAAGGGATGTGACTGCGCGTCAACGCGCACTGCAGTATTTCTGGGTGCGGAACGCTACAAGCAATACGCCGCTTTCTTTGCTATTTTTGCAGCGCGCGTCAGCGATAACGCGACGTCAGCAGATGAAATTCTAGGTCCCTGGGATTCCTCTCAAGGCGCCTACGCCAAGCAAATCGGTGCGGATCCCTTCGCGGTTTCACGTCAGATCAGAGACGGAGAGGCGGTTCATCGATATGCGCTGCGCGCCTGTGGTCTTGAGCCGGATGAGGACGCAAAAGCGCGCTCGTTATTTTTCTGGGGAGAGCGATTGTGAGGCGTTCAATTGGATTTTATGCAGCGGCGATCGCCTTTGCGACATTGGTGGTGGTTGGCTGCAATGATCAGGCTGTCGCAGAAAACGGCGTTATCCGGCAATGCCGGATGATGCAGGAAAAAACGCCGGAACAGTCGTTGGGCGGCGCCGCAGAATGCCAATGCGTCGCGACCAAATTCAAAGCGCTTTTAACAGATGATCACTACGCCATATTAGACGACTATAACGCTGCCCTTGTCGATGTCGCCGCTGCGCGTCCGGGGCTTCGTGGGCCGGAAATCAACGCGCGCGCACTTAAATATGTTTCCGAAAAGAGAAGCGAAAGCCCGTCGATCATCGTTGCGGAGATGAATGCGTTCAGCGGTGTCACGTCTATTGCGTATCAGCTTTGCAGCGTTTTTCCGGCGCAATAAAATGGGGGGAGGTCGCATGATAAAATTACGAAACATGAACGTCGTTTCAATGGTAATTGCGATATTCGCCGTTCAATTTGGAAGCAAGGCAGACGCCAAACCGGGTGAATCCGCTCTCCTCACACTCGGTGAGCAAACCTACAGTCTTGATTTTGTCCTGTGTTATCAGGAACCGGACAGCTCCGTGCGTATCGAGCTGGGCGATGTTGAGGCGCGTGCAGGCTACCCCTCCATCAGCGTTTGGTTGCGTGATAGCGACCCAAGGTCCGTTAAGCCTCAGATTTTTTCTATTAATTTTTATCGCACCAAGCCGCGCCTCCTATGGCGTTTTGAGAACGGCGACTATGAAAAAACGGCGTCGGGTTTTGTTGCGAGCGGATACGTAAACGGAACAGTTCTGGACAAGACTGCAGAGCGTTTCATGACGCCGCTTAGCGAGGACAAAAATCAGAAATTTGACCTGAAGGTAACGTGTAATGATTATTGATGTCTTGAATAAGCGTCCGTTGAAGCTCAGCGCAGGTATTTCTTTAGCGTTATTGGTCAGCGCCTGCTTCAGCGATAGTGAGAAGCCCGCAGCTAAGAAATCCAACGGAACGGAAACCGTGCAAGCGCCTCGCGTTGATACGCCATCTAAAATCAAGAAGAAGGCCCACGCGACGCTGATGCTTGGGGGAACGGATTATTCATTCGACTGGGTCATGTGTGCGCCCGGGCCGCAAGGATCGGTCATGGTGATCGCGAGCGATACGGCCAAGCGCCCAGAGTTCCCGATGGTGCGCGCATCTGTTTTTCCTGATCAGCCGCCTGAGTCCGTCGCCAACACGATGTCCGCCGATTTCAGCAACGCACAGCCGCGAATTTTGTGGTTGCGAGATCAAGGCGTTATTCAAAAGACGGAAAATGGCGTGGTCGCCTCCGGCGCTCTCAAAGGAAGCGAAATGGTGGTGCAAGCGAACGGCAATACGAAACCAAAATCATTGGATAAAAATGTGCAGCAGTCATTTCACTTTAAAGCTGATTGTTAGCAACAGGAAAAAGTAAACCGTATGCGTTGAGGCGTATGCGAGAGGAGATAAAGTGAAGAAGAATTTAGATATTAAAAATACAGGTTTTGTCTTGCTCGCTTTTCTGGTGCTAGCGGGCTGTTTTGATGATCAAAAGAGTGCGCCTGAACGCAAACCAGAGATTTCAATGCCAGCGGAAATACCAACGACAAAGACCGCCACGCCTGAATATAATTTTCGAATATACGGCACAGAACCCGACTCTGGCCCCGGCAAACACTGGTTGGGGGCGTGCGACTTACAAGATGAACCCGAAAACCTTCTACTGTTCAGCATTCACAGTCCCGGTCATCGCAATGGCGGCAGCAAAGGCGGCTCCAATCCGCCGGGGATTAAATTCAGTCGTAGCATGAACATGCAGTGGGTGGCAGGGATCGAGGGGACAGGCTTTCAGGCATATAAGTTTGAACTCAAAATGCGCTTCGAGCGAACGCGAAAATTAATCGCTGACCAAACCGCGGGTTTGGATGAAGTCGCACGAGTTTCCTTCGGCGGATCTGAAACACCCGTCTTTCATGTGGAAGAGGTGACAAGCCCGGGAATTTTGCACGGATATCATGCATGGTTCCGCGTCATCCAAACCGATCACCCATATTATGGCGAAGAAAGAGGTTTAACCGGTAACCTCTATGCGCACCTGCACTTAAAGAAGACCGGCCGAACGCAGCCGGATAATGATCCATGGACGCGCGATAAAATCATCGCGATTTATGAAAGTTTCTATACGCGGAAATGCTTCAAGGATTATTTCGAGAAATACTCGCCGATCAAAAACAACATCACCGTATCAATCGTGAATTGAGGAGAGCTGATCCTGTGAAAAAACCTATTGATCTGTTTGCGCCGATAGTTTTCTCAGTTCTAAGCGTCTTGAATGCTAGCTGCGGCGCTAAAGAACCAGAGAGCCAATCACCACAAAGCAAGGTTGAGGCGAGTGCTGACGATGACGGCAGTCATAACCGTCAAGAGGAAGAACTAGCGCGCGCCCAAAAGGAAATGGAAGCGGCCATTGAACTCATGCGCGCTCAGGGCGTGCCCGAAGAACAAATCGAACAGTTTAGGCGCACGACGCAAGGTGTCCGCGATAATGCGGAAACTGATGCAGAGAAAGAACAACGTCGCGCAAGCCGAAAGGCGAAAAGCGATTCGGAAGCATTTCAGTCTCAATATGGAGATGCGCCGGAGATTTCAGTCAGGCTTGCCGGGGAAAGTTATAAACTCAAGCGAACAGTCTGTCAGAGCGATCCTGACAATTATCGTGTCAGCGGCTTTGCAGGTGAAGAAAAAGATGCAGCGCGGTTCTCATACTCAAGATCGAAACTCCCGGATGGGAGTTATATTTCGACACTGCAGTTTGAGGTCAACGATATATGGGTGGGACTGGAACCGGCGCTTTGGACGTACCATGACGGCTCTTATTGGTTCGCTGATGAGGTAAATGTAAATACGCGTGGACGCGATCCGAAACCGCGCCGTGAAAAGCTAACGGTAAAGGCGCCATGTTGAGCCGTTTCAATCTCAAGCGAGGCTTTGCGGCCGCAGCTTTTTCTGTTGTAAGCGCCAGTTGCGCCGCTGAGGACAGGGCTGATGTCGCAAGCAGTCTTCAGTCAGATAGAGGCGCACGAGCACCTGAATACGCCCTTCCGCAAGTAACGATCACGGCCTACGGAACAAAACCAAAAGTTGGTTCAGGTTCGCCCTACATCGCTGATTGTGATGGCGCTGTTCCCGATGACGACCTTGAAGTACTCACTTTCTATGCGCCATGGGAGGTCAAAAATCCGGGATCGGGCGGCAGCGGCGCCAAAGATGGGGTGACGCCTTTCTCGCGAAGCTTTGATTTAGAGAAGCGCCCTGCGGTTCAACTCTTGCGATTGCGTCTGTCTTACAGTCGGGAAAAGCGCGACGCCGCAGTGGAGAACTTAACCGAAGGGTATGCGCCAGTGGCGTTGGTTGACTTCGGACCGCACAAAGTCGGCGTTTATTTCAGCGAAAATGAAACGGGCAATATCCGCCGTGGATACACAGCGTTTTTTCCACTGGTTGAGTTGTCCAGTCTGCCCGCGGAGTCCAGTATCACTGATCGAATTATTGCTGAGGTTTCGATATCTCATTCTTCAAAAACGCTAGACGGATGGCATGAAGCGGAAATACTGAATGTATTTAAAAGTCTGTATCAAGAAAAATGCTTAAGTGAAGCGCTAGCCTCATCATACGCTGTCTTTTCACCTAAAGTCATTCTGGAATGAAATAGGCGGCGCCGAGCTGGTTGGGTGATTTTAATTAGAATACTTACAAATGAGACGCCGTAGTCGCATTTCAGTGAGAAAGCGTGTTTGAATCTGTGATTTGGGATGTGAGACGCGCTGCGATATGATCCACGAAAGAGGCGAACGGAGTAGTGGATGAAAAATATCTCAAAAATGGCGCTTACAGTTCTCTCGAACCTTCAAGAAACTTTCCAGAGAAATAAGTCGATGTTCGCTTCCGATCAAAGCGAACATAAGAAATCGCCGTATTTAGGGGCTGTCTCATAACCGATAATGCGAGTTATCGGACATAGTATCAAAGGATACCGGTCCCTTACGGCAGATATTCGCCAAATTTTGGACATTGGTTATAAGATTTACCATGACCGTTCTGGGGCGATTTTAAGTCGCTAAGCAATCTCTGTCGGCAAGGCCGTTTCAAACTTGATGCGGCGATAGACAACGTTTGTCGTCGAGCGTGAAATGGCGGGATTGGTGAGAAGGCGCTCATTCACCCATTCATCGTAGGCCGCCATGTCTGGATAGTGTCCAATAAGGATGAAATCTTCGTCCCCGGTCACCGTATAACACTGGGTGATTTCAGGTGTCTTTATCATCTCCGCTTTGAACGCGTCATAAGTCGCCTGGCTCTCTTTTTCGAAGCGGATGGATATGATCACGGTGATGCCCAGTTTGCCGGGATCGACGAGACTGACATCGCCAATAATGTAGCCGTCCTTTCGAAGCCTGCTGACGCGGCGCCGAACCGAAGGTTCTGACAATCCAACTTTGTCACCTATGGCGTGCATGGATTGCCGGTTATTGCTTTGCAGCTCGCCCAGTATCTTTCGATCAAAGCTGTCTAACATGAGGCACCTTACGGTTTTCGTCTGTACCTTTCAGGAAATTATCTATTTTCGTCATGCGACAACGATTTTAGATCAGAAAGACAACAAGCATCGATCTATCTCAAGCTCCGACGCGCGTTTTATCTTCTTTTTTGATCGATGGAGCAAAATCGTGAAAACCCCTTTTTGTCGCCTGGCGACATCCATTTCTGCATTGCTGATTATGGCGACGCCAGCTCATGCGGAAGCGAACAAAGCACACCTGTATTTTCCCGCTGACTTGCAAACGGAGAGCAGAATTACGCTCACGCCTGGCTTCACGCCCGATGGTCAAACCATGTTCTTCGCCCAATCGGAATGTTCCCCGATTTGGAAGTGTCCACAGCGCTTAAAACGCTCAACACGAACAGCAGAAGGTTGGACCGCGCCTAAACGTGTGGACCTTCCGATCGACTCTCGGGTCGATTATCCGAGCGTGACACCTGACGGGTCGACTTTGCTGTTCTCTTGGATGGTCACGCACCCCGAGCGTGCGAGTGACGACACCACAGGAAACTTTGACCTCTGGCAACTGGATTTGACCACCCCTGATGCGCGCCCTCAGCCCCTGGAAGGACCCGATCTAAACCGTGTGCGCGCAGGTGCGGTAAAAACACTTCGCTTCGTCAACAATGAAACCGCGCCGAACTTAACATGGGCGGGCGATCTTTATTTCTGGGGGGAACGCCTGGATGGGGTCGGTGATCGGGATGCCTATGTCGCGCGCGCCGATGGCACAGGCGGATTTCTCGCCCCAGAGCTGCTGCCTGCCCCTATAAACTCCACCAAAGCCGACGATGGCTTGTGGGTGTCGCCGGATGGCAAACTGATGCTCATCACCTATTCAGATCGCGGCGGATGCGGCGGCAGTGACCTGTTCCAATCGCGGCTAATCGACGGCGCATGGACAGAGCCCGTCAATCTTGGCTGCGATATAAATTCTCCCTTTGCTGAGTACGCTGCTTCAATGATACCAGGAACAGAGCAGATCGTTTTTCCGTCAGATCGCCCCGCCGCAGGAACAGACAAGCGCGATGTGCAACTCTGGACTGCACATTTGCCCGAACTCAATTTGAAGGATCAATAGGCATGGATTTGAAATCGCTTGGTTTAGGTCTCGCTGCACTCACGCTCTCCCTAGGAAGTGCCCCCATTGCATTAGCGGACCCGGACCCATCCTTCGATCCATCTGGGTACTGGACGGGCGCGATCCTCAAGAACGGTTCCGTACTCCCGATTGAGCTTGAAATCGAAAAGTCAGATGACGCATTCATCGCGCGCACAGAGTTCCCTGATTGGTTCTTTTACACGCCATCGAGCTTCGAAACGGTCCGGATCACGTCCGAAGGCCTGATCATTGAGGATTTGTTATCGGGCGATGCGATCTTGGAATTGGAACCGAAATTCGAGCAGCTGATCGGGACGGTCGGCGACGATGGCCGGCAAATTCACTTAAAGCGATCGCCGTCACCCCCTGCGCCGCTCGTTTCTTCGACTGAAACAAGTTTTACTTCAGCGGATGGAACACGCATCGCGGCCACTCTGACGCTGCCTGATTTCGGAGACCAGGTTGCCGGAATGGTTATGGTTCGCGGGAGAGGATGTGCGTCGCGATTGAATGGCCGCGCTCGCTTCCTCGCAAATTACGGCATCGCCGTTTTAACATATGACAAGCGCGGTGCCGGCGCTTCAGAGGGTGATTGCGCCACCTTCACGTTTGAACAGCTTACTGATGATGCAATCGCGGCTTTGGAACACCTGACCGCTCACCCGAAAGTCGACGCGCACCGCGTTGGCTTCTTTGGTGAATCCGCCGGCGCCTGGACCATTCAAGCCGCTGCAGAGCGACAACGCTCGCTGGAAAGCCGTGTTCAGGCGGCTTTTCTGATCACATGGATTGGCCCCTCGACCTCCATCATTCAACAGCAAATCAGCTCAGCGGCCAC
This sequence comes from Pseudomonadota bacterium, assembly GCA_038534195.1. Lineage (GTDB taxonomy): Bacteria > Pseudomonadota > Alphaproteobacteria > Caulobacterales > Parvularculaceae > JAJFFW01. Next base: position 8,220 of record JBCAXE010000050.1, on the reverse strand, counting down.
CTATGGCGACGCCCTTGGGCTTTCAAAAGACCAGCAGCACATATTGGCGGACGTCTCTCGTATCATCGTAGACGCTTCGCTTTCAGACGATGAAGCGTTTGCGAAACTCGACCCGATTCGACGCGCCGCCGAGGCGGAAGGTTGGCTGGATCAGGGCTTTGGCGGTGACGACATTCCCCGCACGCGTGAAGATGTGCCGAAACTCTGGCTGCGGCGTTTCAGCTACGATCCAACGCCCTTTTTGCGGGACCTGGGCGATCTGCCCTATCTCGCAGTATTTGGCGCCAAAGACCCAATTGTACCGATCGCAGAAAACGTCAAAGCGCTCGAAAACACTGGGTCCGACGTGCGTGTCGTCGTTCTGAAAGAGAGCGGACACGGATATGATTTCGATGAACGCGTCGCGACGCTCCCCAGCGGTCGCGAGTTATGGATGTTCGAAGGTCCAGATACTGGTTTCACAACAGCAACAATCACATTCTTGAGAGAACGTGGGTTCCTCACGCGCTGATACTTAGACCCGGTGGACGAAAAAGCGATCAGCGAACTCTCGCAAACAAGAGCCAGCGTTGCCCCACAGCTCTTCACGTCCACACGAACACCACGAGCGTCCGTTTTTGGGCGACTCCAGCCGCTTGTCCGTTCGGTGTTGATTGGCCATAGCGGGCCAAAAACTGACCCCTATCTAAATGTCCGATAATAAAATTTATCGGACATATTCTACGTGGGCGTTGCGGCCTACGTCAGCAAAAAGAATGAAGCAGATTATCCCAAAGTTCTTATAGAGTAAGACGCGACTCACCTTTATGGTTGTACAGTCGTTTTAAAATAGATTGCAAATTATTAATCGATATTATTTGTCTGAAGTCAAAGGTATCCAGAAAAGAATGTTGGAAAGTCAGGACCCATCATTAAGTGCAGGGTTACTCACTCTCGAAAATGAACACAAGGGTCGTCGCTCGTCTTGTTTGCCCAGACAGGCGCCCTAGATACCCATTGATAGGGTGCGGACGCGTCGCCGGTGTTGCGTGCGAAGGCAATTTCAGACCGCCGAGGATATCCTCTCATAGTTTCCTCACCCTCAATCTGAAATCCCAGCATGCGCCCGGCATTCGCTTTTTTATTCGATGTCCCCAGCCGTTTACGGACATTGCGCCGCTGGTCTTGTTTAAAGGGTCGCCCATACAGTTGGATGGCTTTTGCCGCGCCTGGAACTGCGCTACCGCTCGTAACCGATAAAGCCGGTCTGACGCATGCAAAGAATTCTGGGCTCATATCCTTGACCAATCGCAGTTCATCGACAGCGATGAAAGGCCGGTTTTGCGGACGCTGGCTCGGTGGTACATGGAGATAATCTTGCGCTTCAGCACCGTTGATGCGCGCGAGGTCATCTACATCTCGCCAGTCAACTATTTGCGCTGCTAATTGATCTGCTTTTTCTTTCGATAGTTCCAGAAACTGAAAGAAGTCTGAGAGCTGAGCTTCAGAACTCACATTGATATCAAGGGGTGTTTGAGGCGTATAGGATTTGATCGATAACGAATACGCTTCGATCTCTAAGCTCAATTCCTCACCGGGACTCGATAGAAATTGAGGATCTAAACTGGCGCGAAAGGCTGCTATTTCAAGACCGACGTCCATCGCTTGCGCCAATTTGAATCGATCAAGCTCACCGCGCGCGATTTGCAAACCTATCCGTGACGTCGACGTTGCACTCGTGAGTAAAGCCGCGAGTATCATTGAAATCCACAGAACGTATAAAAGCGCGCCGCCTTTTTGCGAATTGTCAGTCATGCGCAAGACTAATCAGAAATATTCGGAACACCATCGATGCGCACTTGCAGCTCCGACATTTTACTGCGCAGATGGTCAAGAGCGTTCCGGGCGTCAGCATCGTCACGAATAATTTTCGGCGTCAAGAAGATCATCAACTCGGTGCGGCGCGATGCCATGTCTCGCGACTTAAAGGCATTGCCGATACCCGGGATGTCCTTCAGCAGCGGAATGCCGGATTCATTATCTGTTTGCGTCTCGCGAATGAGCCCTCCAAGCGCCACTGTTCCGGTATTGCGTACGGCTACGGTGCTTGTGAAACGGCGCTGCTGAATTGTCGGGGAATCGATGCCGGACGTGGTCGTCGGCACGACATCACTCACTTCTTGAGTAATATCTAAGACAACGACGTCGCTTGCGTTGATGCGAGGTTTAACTTCGAGAATGACGCCTGTATTGCGAAGCTGAATTGTGGAGACAATGGGCGCATCGCCGTCAATCACGCTTGTCGCCTGTTGCGTCACGATTGGAACTTCGTCGCCGACTTGCAGATTGGCGCTTTGGTTGTTCTGCACCATAATCGACGGTGCAGAAAGAACCGTCACGTCAGTGACAGATGCAAGCGTATTAAGCGCTGCACGTACATTGCCGTCAAGATAAGTGTAGCTAAAACCAGGAAAGACTGCGCCGACGGCGCCAGTGTCTGAAAGAATGGCGCTTGATTCTGCGTTCTCAAACGACCAGCGTACGCCGTAACTTAAATCATCCGTGAGGGTGACTTCTGCGATTGTAGCTTCGATTAGGACCTGCGGCGCCAGCACATCCATTTTGTTGATGAGGTCGAGGACTTCGCGATATTCAGTATCGGTTGCACGAATGATCAATGCGTTGTTTAGCTCATCCGGCACGATAGAAATCTGATCGCCGCCGCCTGCAGAAAAACTGGCCGCGCGAACTTGCGTGGCGCCGCCTTCATTTGTAGTTTCTGCAGCATCAATATTCACAGATGCGCCAACGCCAAAAGCTGCGCTTAACTGTTGAGATAAAGTCGAGGCGGGCGTGTTTTGGGCCACATAATATCGCAAGCGTCGCTCGTCACCGCCAGCTGTACGATCAAGCCGATCAATCCAGCCGCGCGCATCATCAAAATAAGTCTCATCGCGCGCCGCCACAAAGAGACGATTAAGGCGTGGCAAAGCAATCATCTCAATAGCGCGATTATTCTGTGGACGAGACAGACCCATTACAGATTCAATTTCGCTTTTAACTGTTTGCGCATCCGAGTATCGAATATCAAACATACCAAACACACGGTCTGTTAAAAATGGCGCGTCAAATGTTTCGATGGCATTGATCGCATCGCGCGCATCGATGCGAGCCCCCTGAATAACAATCAACCCTTGTGCATCGTCAGGTTTCAATACAAGGCGATCGGAAGAAAAGGGTTCGATCAAGCGCATAATTTCCGAAGGCGCAGTATGCTTAACTGGAACAACAGTTGTTCCGTAACCAATTGGCGAAACGCCGGTCGCACGAACGTTTCCAGGTGAACCGGTCGCCGTCTGGAAGCTAGCCAGCACATAACCGGAAGGTTTTTTCAGGAGCGTCAAGCCGGACTCTGCCAGAGCTGTTTCGAGGGTATTCAACGCCGCACGCGCCGATACTGGTTCTGGCGAAGTCAAGGTAATCAATCCACTGGCGCCGTCAGCAACGGAGAGCGTCTCACCAAAGACATCATTAATAATGGCGCGCGCCACATCCGGCGCCGGCGCATCGACAAAATTTAGTCGTAAGGTCCGACCATCTAATCCATCAGTTTCACCAACCGCATCGCCGATAGCGCCGCTTCTCCCCTGAAAGTAGACCAGGCGATCTTTTTCCTCCCTACCCTCTTCCGCGACCTTTGGTTGCTCTAATTTTTCAAAGTCTCTGGTCGGTGAACTCGGCGCCGCCGCTGTCAACGGGACAATCTTCGAGCGCTGCAAGCTTTTGGAACGCCCATCATTTTTATCTGGCGCAGTTGCGCATGATGCTGAAAAGCTGATCGCGAGTAAGGCGACGGTTAGGCGCTGATACGCAACAAAACGGCCCATAGAATTTTAACCACTAGTGAGAATTCAAGACTCACAACCTATGAAATCAAAGGTACAGTTTGGTTAATTTGATTGGTTTTTACGTAAGTGCAATTGTCTATCCACTCTGGGCCATGCGGTCGCTTGGGTCGGGCTCCAGAACCATCTCATACACCTCATCCTCAATTTTGAAAATTGCTGAGGATTGAGAAATGCCGGTAAGCGTTGCTCCCTGAAAAACGTCACCAACGGATTTTGTTACACCCTCTGAACCCTTTGAGAGGATAATGATTGATTTACTTTTACTCTCAATCACTGCTGACAATCGGTAACGCTTAAGGCTAGCAAACGGATCAGGTTTTTGCACTGTCGGCGGTGTAGGTTTTATTTCTTCCGGCAACACCCCTTGATCAAAAAGATGTGCAAACTCGCTAAAGTCAGTTCCCTTAGACTGCGTATTTGGCCGTAATTTTGTATGCTCGCCAAATGAATAACTTAATTGAGGCGCAGGCGTTAAATGCGCTGTGACGCCTGCAACACAAAGAGTAATTGCAAGTCCGAAAAAAATGGCGTTTCCGGCTTTTGCTCTAATCATCCGTTGTCTCCTCATCACCTGAATAATAGATCAGGGTAAATGAAATCATTGATGGGGAATCAAGATCGGCCGGATCAATTGCTTGCAACGAAAAATCGCTAAGTTTGGAAGTTAAAGTCATGATGCTTGAAAAAACTTCAAGCAAGGTGGCGCTGTCTCCATAGGCTGAAAGCTCGATCTTGGTATGCGAAGCCTCAACTGATGCAGCGCCCTCCGAAAGCGTGACGCCTTTGTCTGCAAAAACTTGACGGAGCATTTCCAAGTCTTGTTCGACAATTATAGCGCTTGTTTTATTGTCTGCACCGACCATCCCCAATTGATTACGATATTGCGTCAGAGTTTTAACAGCGTTTTTATGACGTGCGCCGAGCGTCGCAATACGTTGCTTTTTTTCTGTAATTAAGTCCATTTTTGCATGCATATTATTGACCAATGTAAAACTCAAAAAAACAACAAAAAGGCCAGCCCATATAACCAATGTAAGCGCGAGCCCTGCATGGATTTTTTTTTGACCTAAGACCCCCATTATGATGCCCCCTCCATCATGATGGTGAGACGTACATGCTCAAATCCGGGGCGGTCAGATCGTACAAAGTGACTGGCGTCAAAACGTTCTTGAATCTGAGGGCGCGCCTCAATGAGTGATAAACCAGAAATGATCAGAACATGGTGTTCAACTGAAATATCAGTGACTACAAAGCCGTTTGGTAAGCCTTGAAAAGTTCTGTGAAGGTTTCTTGTAATCTCTTGAGGGGTATAAAAGGCGTGGCGCCCTTGAACAGCGCCGACCTGCTCTCCCAACGTCTCAAGCCTTGTTCGTTCCACCTTCAATGATAAGATCAGACCGCGTTCATATTCCTCATATGCCGTTGTTTGTTTATCAAGATAAGTTTGAACGCCTGTCGCCGGCAAGATTAAGGCGCTGACAGCAATCGCCGTTACACCAGCGGTGGAATTTGAAAAATCAAATCGCCGCAATCTCTTACGGTGCAAAATGTATGGATCATTCGTTTCGCCATTGGGGCAGGCAACAATGGAGACATCATTACTCTTTTGATGCCCGTAATTTATGACTGCATCAATTGTCTTATTACGACATAAAACTACATCAACCAATAAACGGCCTTTAGCGTCGATACCTACTTTTTTGAAATCATACGATATAGCGTTAAGAGGAATAGGTGAGGCTTCGTTCAGTTTTAAAGAAACTGCTGATGCCAGTCGCCCATTGGCAGAGGCCGCGAGGGTTAAGCGTAAACGATAGTAGTGATCTGGAGACAAACACAACTGTACATCAGCGGCTTGAGAAACATCATTGTCGATGTCTAATCTTATTTTGCCAAGCAGTGACTGCTTCACTCTATAGGTTCTAATTATAGCATGACCGTCATCAAGAATGTGCAAATGATGCGTTGACCGATAGAAAAGATCAGCAGCCTTTGCCGGCAATCCATAAGCGAGCCCTTCCCTAAGCCAATCGTAAAACGACTTGGAAAACATCAAGGGACGTTTAAGCGCCGCGATCATAACTCACCTCGGCAGGACCGGCTCACGGGATCAAAAAAACAAATATATGGCGCTGAGCCGCCAACTGCTGATTCAAGTCGAAATCGCTGTTGTTTACGGTTGCGCTCAATAGTACCTTCAACAGCAACTAATTGTGGCGGGTTAGGACCAGGCCACAGATCATGCCATTTGTAGATACCGCTTTCGCCTTCTGTACCATAGTAAGAGAACTGCGCTGAAATTAATGATCTGATGAGAACGGCAGACGTCTCTTTCTTCTCGGCGCCAGATGGAGTGATAGTGCTTAATCGCAAGGCTTTATCATCAAATCTGCCGGTGAATTCTAGCTTGACCGCTCGTATATCTTGTTGAGCGCGGTCCATAGCAAGAAATGTCATTGATTGACGCTTTCCAATAAATCCATGCGCCTTGACAGTAGCGCCGGGATAAACTGCCGTCTCTATCCGTGAGCGAAACGCAGTATTGGTTGTTCGTAATTCCTCGGAAAAGTCTGCATCAACTGACATACGTGTCGCTGATTTCAAAGCGGTTTGAAGGATTGGCGCTGTTGAAATCACGATGCCTGAAAAGATCGCAACAGCGACTAACGCTTCAGTCAGCGTAAATCCCTTTTGTGACAACCGTCTCATGACCGCTCCACTTCAACAATTCGAATGGTCGAAAAATGAAGATTTGGATCATCTTTTTTTGATACGGAAATTTTTAAAAGAGAATATTTGTTTCGAACACCTTCCTCTGGTGTTTCGATTAAAACTTGTGTGAAGGTCCATTGCGGGTAAGTCTCAATAATTTCATCTAAGGGCATAGATGATTTCAGGCGTGCGCTAAGATTTTGCGCTTCGATAAGGGAGTTCTCCGTGGCGTTCACTGTGCTCTGTGCTTTTAGTGATGCGGATAAACTTGTTGAGGCCGAGGCGATAACGCCAGCTGCAATTGCTACCGAAATCAAAGCTTCGGGCAAGGTAAATCCTCGTTGGCGGTTATGATGGCGCATGGACCCGCCCGGAAATCGCATTAATTATTACCTGCGCTTCTTGTTGTCCTTTTGACAATGTCACTACACCGCCGTTCGAGGAACCATCCTCAAAAAAGATGACCTCGATCGCTTGTGTCGCCTCATCAATAACAGTCACGCCTTTTGGCCAGGCTCTTGAAACTTGCCTTTCAGAAAATCTGTATCCGGTACTATCGATTTGAACGGATAGTTGAATACCCTTTGCCAACGCAGTATTGCGCGCCGCCTTTAAATCATTTTCCAACATAGCCCGGGTCGACTTGAGCACCATGGTCGGCGATGTCGCACGCACCAAACTCGCCGCTGACGCTGCGGCCATCGACAGGATCGCTAACACAGCCAACAATTCGACAAGGCTGACACCCTTTTGGAGAACTTTATCTTTTGATAATGTCCGCATCTTCACCATCGCCGCCTTCTGCTTTATCGCGGCCGAATGAGGTTACTTTGAAAAGCTCGTTGTCGGGATTAATCTCATACCCATAGGGCTCTCCCCATGGATCTATGATCGCTGTTTCTTCTTTCAGATAAGGACCGCGCCATGACGCTTCACCGGCAGGCTGGTTGACCAACGCAGCTAATCCTTCATCAGGCGTCGGATAGCGACCCATATCAAAATAAAAGAGTTCAAGCGACGCAGCGATATTGGTCGCCTGTGAGAGAGCAATATCGGATTTTGCCCGGCCGAGATATCCGACGACGCGCGGTGCGATGACCGTCGCAAGCAATGCCAGAATTGCAAGGACCACCAACAACTCAAAAAGCGTTAAGCCACGCTCTTTAGTTTTATGTTCAGTAAACCGTTTCATTCAGGCTCAATACCCCCGACATCACCGACGCAATAACGCCAGCTGTTAACAACCCCATGAGCGCCGTCATTATCGGGCTCACAAGGCTCGTACACTTTGTCAGACTTGCCTTAACGTCCTGTTCACAACGATCGGCGGCTTTTAAGAGCATAGCGCCCAAAGTTCCTGATTCCTCTCCAAGGCGTGCGAAGCCCATGATGCTGTCTGGAAACAGGTTTTCCTTTTCAACAGCCTTTGAAAAAGAAACGCCAGATCGCACCTCATTGGCCGCTGCCTCATATTTATCCCTGAGCAGCTCTATGCTTACCGTTTGGCGCGCGATGGCGAGCGCCGTCGACATAGAAGCGCCGCCCACAACAAGAGCGCCAAGGCTTCTGCAAAACTGCCCGGCAATCATCTTGCGCCAATGGTTTCCAATTATAGGAAGGG
>JBCAXE010000049.1:0-25961 GCA_038534195.1 Pseudomonadota bacterium | reverse complement strand
AATCCGGATTTCGGGCTCATATCGCATGCGGCGCCCAACAGAATGAGCGCGACTATTGGTATTTTTTGTTTCATCGCTGCAAACGGCCTTCCGATCTTGAACTGCGCTCCTACTACTGCGCTCCTACGTTCGTGGGACAAGTTTCGGAGAAGTTCGGTCGCGATTGGTATGACCCAGATCAAAGGCTCGGCGCGGTTTCGGCTGACAGGCTGGGCGCAATTTGATCGAGATCATGAACAGAAAGGTCGATAGTCAGCATGTATTGAAGCGCAATGACCACAGAAGAACAACAAATCAAAGAAGCGCTCTTTCAAGCCTTTCGCGATGACCACGCAACGCTTGGCCGAGGTCTCTACGACTTGCGCCTAGCGATTGATGGAAAAAACGCTTCTCTTGCAAAGACCATCGCTGAACGGATTAACAATGAATGCGGGCCACATATCGCCTTTGAGGAGAAGGATTTTTACCCGGCTCTGGACCCGTTCCTGTCAGCTGACGAAGTGACCGCTCTCTATGAAGCCCACGATGACGGATACGAATTGCTTGCTTCCGTGCTGAACATTGATGACGGCGAACCAATAACGGAGGAGAGGCGGGGGGCTCTCATGGCGTCGATTGAAAAAATGGAGGCTCATGTGGCCGATTGCGGTGAGCTCTTTGGCGCGATGGGCGGATTATCGACGGCGGAGCAACGTGAGTTGTTGGCGCGTCTTGAAGGTTGGCGGCGACAAGCTCCGCAATGGACAGATCTGAGAACGCAAACGCCGACACCGGGATTATAAGTACTTTTGTTTCTCCTACCTCCGCCTTCATTAGAAAGAGCATGCGAAATTCAGTTTCGGCGAATGCGCCCTGGCGCATCAGGACAACCGGCCAACCTTCGCTCAACGAGGAAGGTGTGGCGCGTGCGCGAGATCTCGCGGCGCATTACCGGGCGGCGACGCCGGGGTTAACACCGAAATGGTTTTTGCGCGAAAACGTGTCGCCAGGGTGGGCGCAGGCGCCGACTATTTTTCTTGAAGACCATCGGGTCATCGATCTTGTGACCGAAGCCGCTTCAAAACGGTTCGAATATCGTTCGCTTGGGCTAGCGGCGGACGGGGATATTTATCTTGTAAGCGCGCCCCGCGATCGTTCTTTTGAAACCTATATGAGCGACCGAGCGGGCCTTGGCCGGCCAGACGTTCTGGCGGTATCCGGATCGAAGAATAACGATGCCGCGAAATCGCTCGCATTGGCGAAAAGATGTCTTGCGGATGCGAACATTCTGGGCGAACTTGTTGGTCGGGCGAAGCTCGCCGGATCGATAAACCTTTCACCATTTCAATCGTCGGGCGACGTATGGCTTCTCGCCAGGGAAATTGCGCGCAGGTCAAGCGTGCGCGTGCGCATCGTTGGACCGCCGCCGAAACTCTGTCGCCTTGCGAACAACAAGCTTTGGTTTGCCGAGCTCGTCTCGCAGCTCTTGGGACGAACGCATCTGCCGCAGACTTATTCGGCCTATAATCTGACCGGCGCCGCTGTGAGAATTCGAATGCTCTCGCGGCGCTCTGAAAAAATCGTTGTTAAGACGCCGTCGAGTGCTGGCTCACTTGGAAATATCGTATTTGAGACGTCTGGAAGCGATAACAGGTCGCTTCGCGCCCTGCGCGAGACTTTGAGTGACCAGCTTCAATTAAGCGGATGGCTGAACGACTTTCCGCTCCTTGTTAGTGTTTGGGACCGGGAAGTTTTATCGAGCCCTTCCGCTCAAATGTGGGTGCCTTTGCCGGAAGAGGGCGCGCCGATTCTCGAAGGCGTATTTTCACAACATGTGACCGGCGCGCGCGGCGGCTTTGTCGGCGGCGCTCCAACCCAATTGCCAGCGGCGGTCGCCGGCAAGTTCGAGCGAGAAGCGCTGTTGCTCGGTTTGACGCTTCAGCACATGGGTTACTTCGGACGTCTTAGCCTCGATTCAGTTTTGCTCCAGTCAGATGATGGCGCTTACATTATTCACTGGATTGAGGCAAACGCGCGGTGGGGCGGCGTGTCGATTCCATTGACGATCGCACAGAGAATTAATCCAAACGCCTATGACGAAGGTCTTTTCATTGTACAGAGGATGCATGAACCGGCGCCGAGAAAAAGTATCGACAAGATTATTCAGACCGCCGGCGTGACCAGCATTGACCTTTGTAACGGTCAGACGTCTGGTGTAATATTCTTATCGCCGCCAGAGACTGGTCAGATTGCATTCGCCGTTATTGGTGAAGAAGAGCGCAGAGCGCAGCGAACCGCCGCCGCTGTTAGCGCGGCCTGCCAAAATTGAGGGAAACGGAAGGTTTTTTTCGAATAGGAATGATCAGCGTTTGCAACAACGAGTACGCTGCACCGGCTACGAGGGAAAGTACACGCAACTGTCATCAAAGGTTTTATCGGAGGAGGTTGCCGGATTTTAATGACGCGAGTCCTGACGGCGCATCCGCTTTGGAGTCTTCGACTGACCTGGATCAATGACGACATCGTCGTTTGAGCGACTTTTTGCGAACAAGCGGATAATGGAAAGCAGTGTGATGATACCTCAGGTAGAAGCCTTCTTTGATGAAGCCACATTCACGGTCAGTTATGTCGTGACTGACGCTGGTACAAAAAAGTGCGCCGTCATCGATTGCGTACTTGACTATGATCCGGCCTCCGGCCGCGCCGACACCGCATCGGCTGACAAGATAATCGCTCATATCCAATCCGAAAAACTCGAACTTGATTGGATACTAGAAACGCACGTTCACGCCGATCACTTGTCGGCCGCGCCGTATATAAGGGAAAAACTTGGAGGCCGCACCGCCATCGGCGCAAATATCACAGCGGTTCAGAAAGTGTTCGGCGAAGTCTTCAACGCTGAAAATACCTTTCAACGCGACGGTAGTCAGTTTGATCATTTATTTGATGACGGCGAGACCTTTCGCGTCGGCGATATTGATGCCTATACGATACATACGCCTGGTCATACGCCAGCCTGTATGACCTACGTGATCGGCGACGCGGCCTTTGTCGGTGACACGCTCTTTATGCCGGATTATGGAACGGCGCGATGTGACTTTCCAAAAGGCGACGCCAGAACGCTTTACCGATCTATTCAGAAGATATTCAAACTGCCCGCGCAGACGCGACTATTCATGTGCCATGATTATAAGGCCCCTGGCAGAGATGAATTCCGGTGGGAGACAACTGTTTCTGAAGAACGTGAAAAAAACATTCATGTTCATGCCGGCGTGATGGAGGACGATTTCGTCGCTATGCGAGAAGCGCGCGACAAGACGCTCGCAATGCCGAGACTTATTCTTCCCTCAGTCCAGGTGAATATGCGTGGGGGCGAAATGCCGCCTGTGGAGGATAACGGTCAGATATATCTTAAAATACCCGTCAACGTCCTTTGAACGGAGGGCAGCCATGAACCTCAAAAAAATAAGCCCAGATTACGCAGTTTCGCAGCAATTAACTGTGGCGGACATTCCTGTCGCGGCGGCGCAAGGGATCAAAGCAATCATCATCAACCGTCCGGACGGCGAGAGCGGCGATCAGCCGGACCATAAGGTCATAATGAAAGCCGCTAATGCACAAGGGCTGGCGGTGCGTTATATTCCAATTGTTCCGGGCAAAATTACTGATGACGATATCCTTGACTTCAAAAATGCGCTGCTCGAAATACCCGCGCCTGTGCTCGCTTATTGCCGCTCAGGCGCGCGCTCGGCGTCATTATGGGCCCTTTCACAAGCAGATCATTTATCTGTAGACGCTATATTGGAGTCGACGCGCGCGGTTGGTTATGATCTCAACGGATTACAACCGCGGCTTGACGCCAAATCCAGATCTGAAAAGGAAAAAAGCCGCCCAAAAACTTATGATGTCGTAATTGTTGGGGGAGGCGCCGCTGGCGTTGCGACCGCCGCGAGCCTGCTTAAACGCCGGAAAGATATCGATATCGCGATCATCGAACCGCGCCGGGAACATTATTATCAGCCGGGTTGGACGCTTGTTGGAGGCGGCGTCTTCAAGCGCGAGGAAACAGAGCGGCCTATGGCGGCCGTGATGCCGAAGTCTGTCACATGGATTTGCGCCGCCTGCGCGCAGTTCGAACCGCACGAGAACGAGGTCATTCTAGAAGATGGCGAGGCCATCGCTTACAAGACGCTCGTTGTTGCGCCCGGGTTAAAACTCGATTGGGACAACGTGAAGGGTCTACGTGAAACCCTCGGCAAAAACGGTGTGACGTCGAACTATCTCTTCGATATGGCGTCATATACCTGGGAGTTGGTGCAAAACTTAAGAGGTGGAAAAGCGTTATTTACACAACCGCCGATGCCGATCAAATGCGCCGGAGCGCCTCAAAAAGCGATGTACCTTTCCTGTAGCGCCTGGGAGCGCGCAGGCAATTTAAAGAATATCGAAGTATCTTTTCACAATGCCGGCGGCGTTTTGTTTGGCGTTCAAGAATATGTCCCGGCATTGATGGATTATGTAAAGCGTTATGGCGTCGATCTTCACTACAATGAAAATCTTGTCGAGGTCGATGGTCCTGGTCAAAAAGCGATCTTTGAAGTGTCCGGAGCAGACGGTAAGGTCGAGCGCGTGACGCGCAGATTTGATGTGCTCCACGTGTGTCCGCCCCAATCGGCGCCGGAATTTGTCGCGCAAAGTCCGCTTGCTGATGACGCGGGCTGGGTCGATGTGAACGCCGAAACGCTGCGGCATAAAAAATTCGGTAATGTTTTTTCCGTTGGCGACGCAAGCGCGACCCCGAACGCCAAAACCGCGGCCGCTGTCCGTAAGCAAGCGCCCGTGGCGGCGGTAAATATCTTGAGAGTTTTGGATGGCGCTGCGCCGATCGCCGTCTACAGCGGATATGGCTCATGTCCTCTAACGGTTGAGCGCGGACGTGTTGTTCTTGCCGAGTTCGCCTATGGCGGCAAACTCGAACCCACTTTTCCGAAGTGGTTTTTAAATGGCGTCGAGCCCACTTGGAAAGCGTGGTTTGCAAAGGCGACATTAATGCCGACGCTTTATTTTGACCTGATGCTAAAAGGGCGCGAATGGTTCGCCGCGCCACGGATCATTCCTCACGAGCTTGCTGAACATGAAGCGGCGCAAGCGTTGGAAGACCGAACCGATGCTTCCGAAGCCGCATAAGCGACGCGCCCGGTGACGAGGTTCAAGCTAAGTAAAGTCTTACCGTTCTTTGATTGGGGGCGCGGCTATAACAGTCAGATGCTGGCGAACGATTTGATCGCAGCGTTGATTGTCACGATCATGTTGATCCCACAATCGCTCGCTTATGCGTTGCTTGCAGGTTTGCCGCCTCAAATGGGGTTGTACGCCTCGATCGCACCGTTGATCGCATATGCGGCTTTCGGGACAAGCAGGACACTTGCTGTCGGACCCGTTGCCGTGGTCTCGTTAATGACCGCTGCCGCCGCCGGCAAAATTGCGGCGCAGGGTAGCACAGATTATATCGCCGCAGCACTCATCCTCGCCTTTCTATCCGGATTGATCCTGTTGATTATGGGCGTGTTGAAGTTGGGCTTTCTCGCAAACTTTCTAAGCCATCCGGTCATATCTGGATTTATTACAGCGTCCGGCCTGGTCATCGCCGCCAGTCAACTGAAGCATATACTGGGCGTCGACGTCCACGGGCACACACTTACGCAACTGGCGCCGTCATTAATTGAGGTTGCCCGAGCAGCGAACGTTCCTACCATGATGATTGGTATATCCGCACTCGTGATCTTGTTTTGGGTACGCTCCGGACTTGCGCCTTCATTATTGAAGCTTGGCCTGCCTCCGAACATCGCTGCGCTATTTGCGCGCGCGGGTCCGGTGCTGGTGGTGATCGCCAGCATTATGGTCGTTTGGCGACTGGGATTGAATACGCAGGGCGTCCGGATCGTCGGCGACATTCCAGCCGGATTGCCGACTTTACGCACACCAAGTTTTGATGCGGAGTTTTGGCGCGCGCTGTTAGGGTCGGCGGCCCTGATCAGCGTTATCGGCTTTGTGGAATCCGTGTCGGTCGCGCAAACGCTGGCGGCCAAGCGCCGCCAACGGATCAATCCAGACCAGGAACTTATTGGGCTTGGCGCGGCGAACATCGCCGCGGGTGTCTCAGGCGGATATCCCGTCACCGGCGGTTTCGCTCGCTCCGCCGTTAACTTCGACGCTGGCGCTCAAACCCCCGCCGCCGGCGCTTTTTGTGCTTTGGGGATCGCATTCGCCGCCCTCTTTTTGACGCCATATCTTTATTTTCTGCCGCAAGCCGTACTCGCCGCAACTATTATCGTAGCAGTGCTTTCATTGGTCGATCTCGGCCGGATCATACAAATCTGGCGCTACTCAAAGAGCGATTTCGCTGCTATGGCCGCGACAATATTGATCACCCTTTTGGCTGGCGTCGAGCTTGGCGTAAGCACTGGCTTCGCCCTGTCGATTTTTCTGCACTTGTACAACACCAGTCGCCCGCATTTTGCGGTTGTTGGTCAAGTTCCCGGAACGGAGCACTTTCGCAACATAAAGCGTCACAAGGTCATTACCTCGGAAAAAATCCTCACATTGCGTGTGGATGAAAGCCTTTACTTCGCGAACGCTCGTTTTCTTGAAGAAACAGTCTATCGATTGTTGAGCGAACACGATGGCCTTGAACATCAAATTCTAATGTGTCCGGCGGTGAACTGGATTGACGCCAGCGGATTGGAAAGTCTGGAAGCGATCAACGAGCGCCTGAAAGAAGCAGGCGTGAAGATGCATTTATCGGAAGTAAAAGGCCCAGTTATGGATCGCTTGGCGCGGACCCATTTTTTGGAAGCGCTGACGGGAAATGTATATCTTGATCAGTACCACGCGATGCGGGATCTTGACATCGACTGTGCGAATTCTGCTTTTTTTGATCTGGAGGCGGCCTCAGCGGGGTCTGAGAAACGCGCCGATATCCGGACGGGCGACTAGCCTGACCGAGCGCCGTGCTTGGCTTGCGGCGCCGTCAATTTTTCTACGGTGGTCCGCGGTCGATCAAGGCGAAGCGTGACTCGAAAGTTTTCCTGACATCGCGATGAGCCGACTGACCGCGTCAGCTAATCAAGGCGCCAACAAGAATAATAGCGCTTACGATGGCGCCGGCATACGGAATCCATATCGGTAAATTGAATGGCGACGACACAGACGTTCTTTTGATTCTGATAAGCGCGATATTGATCAATACGAATACACCCAACAGAATTAATGATGTTGCGGACGCCAACCCTTCCAGGCGGATCGTTAAGGCGAGTATGATAACCACGGTTCCTGTAAGGATTGTCGCGCGCATTGGCGTTTTAAGGCGAGGATGGGTGACGCCAAACCACGATAGCGCCGGCGTGCGCCGGCCGAGGCTCAGGAGAATTCTTGCGCTCATGACGATTTGCGCCAAAACGCCGTTGAGCGCTGCGGCGACGCCGATAAGTGCAATGAACGAAGCGGGCTTTCCGGTGGCCTGTTCATAGACGAGAGCGAGGGGGCGCTCGCTCGCCTGCAACTCGGCTGGCGTAACGACATGGAGCGCGGCGACCGCAACGCAGCCATAAATGAGGATGACGATCACAAAAGAGACCAAAAGCGCCAGCGGCATCGTGCGGGAAGGATTTCGCGCCTCCTCCGCCATATTCACGACGTCTTCAAATCCAATGAAGGCGAAAAAAGCAAGGATGACGGCGCCCATCAAGGGCCCTAACGAAATAGGGGGCGCCGTCGCGGCAATAGAATGATCAACGGCGTTAGGCTGCGCGTCCCCAAAAAAAGCGGCGGCGATAACAATCAGTAAGCCAAGTATTTCGATAAGCGCTAATACGGCGGCCGTCGATAGCGATTCAAGCGCCCCCCAGATCGCGAGTGCGGTTAATGCAATCCCCACAGTGACGATTAAAAGCGTTGACGGCGCGCTGACGAGCGCCTGCAAATATCCAACGCCGCCCTGTAGGACCGCGCCAGCCGATAGCAGGCCTGTTAACGCAACGGCGAACCCGACAATGATTGACAAAGTCTGCGAGTTAAATCCATGAAGAGTGTAGGTGGCTGAACCGCCGGCCTCGGGAAGACGCGCGGAAAGTTCCGCGAAACTCGCCGCGGTGAGACCCGCCGCTAATCCTGCGACGGCGAAGATAAGCGGCGTCAAGGCGCCGGCGAGGCCAGCGACGTTTCCGATCAAGACATAGATGCCGCCGCCTATCATGACGCCGACGGCGTAAAAGATCATCACGCCGAGTCCGATCTCCCGTTCAAGTTCGGAACGGGTGTTCGGCGACGGCGTTTTATGACTGGACATAGAGTTCCTAACTCCGGACGTGACGCCGCCAAAAGCCAAAACGCCGAGGACCCACGCGGTCATGTAGTGCGTTTGCGCATGATCGAACCGCGCGCACGCCTGCGGCGATACACTGGCGCTTCTGCGAAAACTCGAGAACGCCGACCGGCTTATGAAAGCGGGGTTTCAATACCAAATCAGCTTCCGCATGGCGCACCCGGGCGAAGGCGTCGTGGGTGACTTCCGCAGCGCGCAAATAAACTTCCAATCCGTTTTGGGGTCGCCGGCTGTTGCGCACATGGCTTGGGTCGACCGACACGACGCACTCAAGGCCGGCATCCTCTAAAACATCGACTGGCGAGATATCGCTGTAGCCGCCGTCAATCAAGAGATGGCCGCCGCGTTCAAGGGGCGGCAAAACGCCGGCGATCGCCGAGCTGGCGTAGAGGGCGTCGACGGCGTTTCCCTCTGACATCACCACGCGATCGCCGGTCAATACATCGGTCGCTGCGACAAAGACCGGTAAGCGTCCTTCATCGAGATTTTTTCCGAGTGTCAGGCTTCCGAGCCGCTCGCGGCCCCAGTCGACAGTGTCCTGACCCGCGCCCCAACCGAAGTAAAAGTCGCTGAGTTCCCGGCCCGCGAGGATCAAGTTTCTCATGCGCTTCACCATATGCGGGCTATTAAACGCCGGCACTTTGGGAAAACCGGAATCGTCAAGCGCGCATAGATCCGCGTACCAATTCGGATTAAGCGCGTAAGTGGCGCCGACGACGGCGCCCATTGAGACGCCGGCGATCGCGCTTGGAAAGTAACCGAGATGATTGAGCGCCCTCAGAACGCCCACATGCGCCATGCCGCGTGCGCCGCCGCCTGCGAGGACCAATCCGAACGGTTTGTGCTTCATATGAGTTTTGTTCTCGTTGATAGATTTACACGCGGGCCTTTCAAATGACGGGACGCCTTACTTAGCCTACGGCATTGCAATTTGATCTGCCGCATGTGACCGCGAATATTATTGAAGCACAATAGCTCCCATGTCGCCTTTCGAATTGATTTGGTTCCTTTTTATTCTCTCTGCGCTGCAGCCGATTATCGCGCGGCGTGCGCTGGATTGGATGAGGCGAAGCAGGATTGTTCAGTTGGAAAGGGATCGTGGAAGCCGGGTCATCGTGTTGATCCATCGTCAGGAAACCATGAGTTTCCTCGGGTTCCCGCTGATGCGATACATTGACATGCAGGACTCAGAACAAGTCCTTCGTGCGATCCACATGACCGATGACAAGGTGCCGCTCGATATTATTCTTCACACGCCCGGCGGTCTCGTCCTCGCATCGGTTCAGATCGCACGCGCGATCCGCGCACATCCTGCGCCTGTGCGCGTCTTCGTCCCGCATATGGCGATGTCGGGCGGCACCCTAATTGCACTTGCCGCTGATGAGGTCGTCATGTGCGAGCATTCAGTGCTTGGGCCCGTCGATCCTCAAATCAAACAGAATCCGGCGGCGTCGATCATCAAAACAGTCGAAGAAAAGCCGATCGCTGAAATCGACGATCAAACGCTTATCGACGCCGATGTCGCCCGGAAGGCCGTCGTCCAACTGAAGGATACTGTGGCCAAGATTTTGCCCGAGGGCATGGCGCCCGACGTGAAGGACGGGTTAGTTGACGCGCTCACCTCAGGTAAGTGGACCCACGATTACCCCATCCTCGCCGAAGACGCCCAAGCTCTCGGCGTAAATGTTTCGATCGCGATGCCGGAGGCGGTCCTGGAACTCATGACCATGTATCCGCAGCCCAAGAAGATGAATCGCACAGTCGAGTTTTCTCCTGGGCCGCGCGAGGGGCAGCCTCAGGAAGCCCGTTGATCTGCAAACGCCTCAAACGCGGCGCAACACTCAGGGTAAAGCGCGCGGCATTCATTGAATGCCAATGGCGCTCCGCTTGTCTGAAACGCCTTCGTTTCACCGCGGGCGTGAATGAGCAGGGCGACCGGTCGCTTGGCGCCATGGCAATATCGAACCCCAAATTGTCCATCAATATGCGTTTTTTGGCGCACGATAGCGGCCGCGATAACGCCGTCGCCAGCGTGAATTGGGTGATCGAGACGTAAGCTCACTTCCGACCCAACGATGGCGGCGCCAGTATTCGCCACATTGCTTCTGCGATTTGAATAATAACCACGAAGGGCGTCACGCGAATTGCAATGAGCGCGTCGCCCCAAACGCCTTTCTGGTCGAAATTCGGAAATAGCTTAATACGGTATTTCTTATTGTCCGGTATGTTAAAAATAAACGGAGCGAGCATGCCGTAGGCTTCGCCGGTATCGGCGGGATCGCCCAGGCCAAACTCAGCGTCTACGGATAATTTCTCGATCCGAAGCGTTCTTATAAGGGACACCAAGAAGTTAGGCGTCGTTCTAACGATTCTCCTCAATTTGCCTATTTCCAGCGACCATCCTTTGATGCGCGGCGACGGCTTATTTGTTCTTTCAGTCGGACTTTTCTGTTTCTTGTTAGCGCTATCAAAAACAACCAATTGAGGGGATAGCCCGCCAAAAGCGCGCACCGTAATCACTATAGTTCGTTCCGAGCCTGACTGCAGTCGCGACGTGATACGCAGCGGCGTCGCAAGAAGCAGAAGTATTAATAGGAATAGGCCTAGCATACCCCACAAGATTATCGTGAGCGCCGCAGCCATCCAGGTTCAAGCGCCCTGACGCTCCGATGGTTTATCACGGGCATGAGCGACCGTTTCGCCGATGACCTCAGCAACGCTCGAGACGGCGCCGCGCACGCCTTCGACCCGCGCACCCTCATTATCGATAATGATCGCGCCAAGCGGTTTGATGCCGCCGCCCGCGCCTGCGCCGCCGCCTGGTCCATGTTTCTTGTCTGTCCCGCCGCCGGCGCCGAAACCAAATCCGTAGCTGACCATCGGGATGACCGTCGCACCATTGCGTTCGATCGGGTCGCCCAAGACATTTTTTGCGTTCAACAACCGATCAAGTTCAGCAACTGACGTTTTCAATAATGTTTCAGTCTCATCCATATTAACTCTCCCATATGTTTGGTAATTCGATGGCTATCATCATGATTACTTAACGGGAGTTCGACATTGATCGTGGTCAACGGCGGAGTATTATTCCGTCACGTCAAGCGCACGGCGCAATTTTCTCAGTATTTTTTGGCGTGCTTTTTCATCTGCTGCTTTTTCCAATTCATCGACAATATCGAGCGACAATTGAGCTAGATCATTGTGCCAATCGAGACGAGCAACGGCTTCCGCTTTTAAGCGTGGTTTCTTCTCTGACACCTTTGGCGAGGCTGTTTGACCGCTAAGTTCAAATTCCTCGTCGAGCGCTGGGATAATGATTTTGTCGGCGGATAGTCCAGCGCGAGCGAGCCGTTCCTTCAATGCGGCGAGGGCCTCGGGCTCCCCGTGAGAAAGGAAAATATCGCCGTGCACTGGTAGTCGTTCCAGCACCCAGTCCTGCAGTCCTTCCGCATCGGCGTGACCGGAATAGATATCGAGATCGACGATACGCGCGTCTACTTGAACGGTTTCGCCCTGAATGCGCACTGTTTTTTTGCCCTCCAATAGAAGGCGGCCGAGCGTCCCCGCCGCCTGGAATCCGACCATCATAATGGTGGTATTGTCCTGCCATAACCGCCTTTTTAAGTGATGCCGGATACGCCCCGCCTCGCACATTCCACTAGCGGCTATGATAATGACGCCATTGGCATAACTGTTAATGCGCTTACTCTCCTGAACAGTCTCGGTAAAGATGAAATTTTCATTGCCAACTAAGGCTTTGGACGCATTGATATCTTCCAGATCGGATGCATGGCTCGCGAATGTCTTCGTCGCTCGAATAGCCAGCGGCGAGTCCAAAAAAACAAGAGAGTCGTTGATATCGCCAATCTTCATCAAGCTGTCGATATCCAACAATAACTCCTGCGTGCGCTCGACGCTAAAAGCCGGAATCACAAGCACGCCTTCGCCATTCTTGAGCGCTTTGTTGATTTCCTCTCCAAGCCTTTTTCGCCGACTGTAAATATCAAGGGCAGGACGTAGGCGGTCGCCATAGGTCGCTTCGCAAACCAGAAAATCGAGGTGACGCGGTCCATCTGGATCAGGGTGAAAGAGCTTATGTTCAGGGCCGAGATCGCCAGAAAACAGAATTCGGGCTGATTTTGTTTCAGGCCCGTTAATGGGGATTTCAATCTCAATCGAAGCGGCGCCAAGTATGTGTCCGGCGTTCCAAAAGCGCGCGCGAATATTTTCGCTAACCTCAATCCACTGGTCATACTCGATCACCGTTACCCGTTTAGCGGCGTCTTCGCCCTCAAGGCGCGTATAGATCGGCTCGACGGTCTTGCGTCCACGTTGCTCGCGCTTTTGATTTAAGAATTTTACTTCTGTTTCCTGAATATATCCGCTGTCGGGCCACATAAAGGAAACGAGATCCCGTGTTCCTTCTGTTGCATAGATAGGTCCTTCGAACCCTTCCCGAATTAGTTTAGGGATCAGGCCGCTATGGTCGATATGCGCGTGCGTTAGTAGGACAAAATCAATTTCAGCTGGTGAAAAAGGAAATGCATCATAATTCAATTCCTTCAGGGATTTGGATCCCTGAAACGTGCCGCAATCCACAAGAAAGCTAAAGCCGTCTCCTTTGATCCAGTAGCAAGACCCCGTAACCGTACCGGCGGCCCCACAAAATTTAATAATCGGTTTCACAATTTTATCTCCGAACGGACGGTTTCGGCTAGCAGAGGAGCAATATAACGAGCATTTGTGGGGTGCGGCGCTGTGTCGAGACTGCGTATCCGATCAACGCCACGGGACTCCAGCGCGTCGAGCATGGATGCGTCGCATAATGCATGCACGACGAGCGCTTCAATTTGGGCGGCGGCGCGCTCTCTCAACAACGCCGCTGCGGTGAGGAGCGTGCCGCCGGATGAAATCAGATCATCAATCAGATAAATTTTCTTACCTTCCACCGATAGTTTGTCATCATAGGAAATATCCACTTTGTGATCGCCGAGGCGCACCTTTGACATCACAGCGAAAGGCAAACCAGATTGCGCAGCGACGGTTTCAGTCCACGCGAAAGATTCGGCGTCAGGACCAATCAAAGCCGCATTTGCGTTTGCGCCGTCATCTTCAATTAGCGAAGAGAGGAGGGGCGCCGCGGAAACGTTGGTCGCATCAATCTTATCAAAAATGGACGTGAGATCCGGTGCGCGGTGTATATGTGGTTCTACCGTAATCAGGTGATCCACCCATTGCGATAGAATACGCGCCAAGACCCGTTGTGACACAGGTTCACCTTCGCGAAAGGCTTTGTCCTGCCGCATGTAACAAAGATAGGGCGCGATAAGGATGATGCGTTTCGCACCGATGTCGCGCAGCGCGGATGCAGCGAGCACGAGAGGCATGATCTTCTTGTTGGGCTGATCAAGGCTCCAATATAGCAGGGTGGTTTCCGCCGCCGCAGGCGCCCGAATTTTTGTTTCGCCGTCGGGAAATGACGCCAGCTCAAGTATGCTTGTCTCCAGTCCAAGCGCTTCGCCAAGGCGATGTGCGGGCGCCCGTTCGTCAGGCGGCGCGACAACAATTGCGGAATTGTTGCTCGCAATCATTGATCCCGGCCTTCCTCATCCGGGACGGCCCCGATCGCAACGCCACAATTTTCCGCCGCCATCGCGCTTGCGAATTCAAAATCCGACTGAAAGCAGGAATGGATGCGATAGAGCGGTTCTCCTTTTACGACGGGCTCGCCAATTTTTTTAAAATGATCAATACCGGCGCCTTTGTCGAGCGGCGCACCGGCGAGCCGCGCAATGCGCCCAAGACGAAAACAATCCATTGCTGTGACTACGCCATCGCGACCTGCTTTTACCTCTTCAGTAATTTCGCCCAACGCACAAAGTGATGGCGTTGGGCCTTGCGCGGCGATGATTTCTTCCATCTTGGCGAGCGCCGCGCCGCTATCGAGCAACTCTTCAGCGCGCGCGCGCCCCTGTGCGCCATGCAGGTCCGGATCAAAGTCCAGTACTTTACCAGCGAGAAACAAGGCGCGGGCGCGTAAGTCGCCTGGCGCTGAGGCTTCATTTCGCAACACGGCCATGACGTCCCGCGCTTCGAGCACAGGTCCGACGCCGTTCCCCACAGGCTGACTGCCGTCGGTGAATACAACAGTGAGATGCAAACCGATCTTGGCGCCGACAAATTCGAAGAGCTTGCGCAGCCGAACCCCTTCAGCGGTTGAGCGAATTTTTGCGCTTGGACCTACCGGGATATCAATAAGAAGATGGGTTGAGCCTGCCGCGCGTTTCTTAGAAAGAATAGAGGCGACCAATTGTTCTTGCGTGTCAATCCGCAAAGGCCGCTCGACCGAAATCAAGACGTCATCCGCAGGCGACAGATTTGCGTGGCCACCCCAGGCGAGACAGGCGTTATGCGTTTCGATGACAGTCCGCATCTCATCCGTTGTAAGATCAACGCGCGCCAGCACCTCCATCGTGTCGGCTGTGCCGGCAGGCGATGTGATTGCGCGCGACGATGTTTTAGGCATTTTGAGACCATGAGCGGCGACAATCGGCGCAACGATCATGGATGTGCGATTACCTGGAATGCCGCCGATACAGTGCTTATCGACAATAAGCGGCGCATCCCATGTTAGTTGAGCGCCGACATTGATCATCGCCTCCGTCAACGCGAGAACTTCGTCGGTCGTCATGAAACCCGCTGTGGAAACCAGAAACGCTGCAATCTCCATGGGCGAATAACGGAACGCAGAAATATCTCGAATTACACTCTCAACTTCCGGCGCCGACATTTCCAAGCCATTGATTTTTTTCCGGACGGCGTCGAGGCTGCGCGGCGGCGCGGCCTGGGCGAGCGTCGCCAGCGCACCCGTGGTCGCGCCCATCCTCCGAAACGCCGGATCGCCAACGCCTAATTCATCGGGTGCGACAATCAATGGGTCGTCGCAAACCATGAGCGTTGCAAGAATTGTCTTACCGTTTGCGCTGACTTCGACTTTCTTAAGAGCAGTGAATTCCTCCGCGCGATACGCCGTGCAGCGCCGCGAGAGAAAGACTGTGTTTTCAGGATGGGTGTCGAGCGACACATTCTTGATTTTCAGCATGCGCATCCCAAATTTATTGTTCGATAAAATGTAGCGCCATAATAAAAGGCGCAACGTTGACAACGGTCAATGTAAAGCACTTTGTTGCAATGCGAAGAACCGATCGTTCAGTCTAACCGTTGTTCCGTCTGTTGCTGTTGCTAGGCAGATTTCTCTTGGATGGTGTTTTGCCTTCGACGCGCATTTTGGCTCCAGGCGCGCTTGCTCAAACGCGATTAGTCTAGATCGCCCTCAACAGTAATGAGTTGGCGGATTTCGTCCGTTTGAAACCCGAGATGCATCGGGCGTTGAACGCCAGGCAGGAAGGCGACGTCGTACAACTCAGTGATGTGACTTTCGAAGGTGACCCAATGGAGGATATCGCCGCTCCGCGTATCGATAATGAGGACGGCGCAGCGCGGCGACGCCTGCCGGTCTTTCAGGTTCTGATCAAGTTCGAGACCGACAAAGCCGATATTGCGTGGTAGGGAGACGCTCACCATCGCGTAGTGCCTATAAAAACTCAGTCCACGAAGGAAACCAGGACAGAACGTGACAGGCTCAAATGTGCCTTTTGCTGGATCAACAACGCCGAGCCAACCGCTTCCGGAATTCAAGACCCAAAGTGCGCCATCATGAAGACGCGGCGAGTGAGGCATTGATAGTCCTGCAGCGGCGACCTCGCCGCTAGCGATGTCGATAATAACGCCTCCGTCACGCTTGTGATCGCGCCACCCTTCTACGGAGTCCGACTGAGACACGGCTGTGGCGAAAACCGGCGCCCCGTCGTCCATCGCCAAGCCGTTTAAGTGACAGCGGTCTTCGGGCGCCAATTTGGAGATGAATGGCGGCTTCCAGATCGGTCTGAAGCTGGCGTTCACGCTGACGGTGGCGATACATGAGTAAAGCGTGTTGACGAATACCGGCTCGCCGCTCTTGTTCACCCCGATATCGTGAACATCGATATCGCCCGTGGTGAAGCCAAGACGCGGCACGTAAAGGCGATCGAACGATTTCTGATAGGATTGGTTCTCTTCAAGAACATTATTGAACCACCATAACTGGAAGAGATCGGCCACGCACAGGCTTTGATCATCCGCATAAAGGCCCATGGCCCGCGTAAACTGGCGTTGGACCATGGACAGTAGATTTTTTTCATCAACGCCGACGAGGAACAATCGCCCCGTTTGATAGGAGGTGAACGCAAAACTGATCTTCTCCAGCTTCATCCAGTCCACCAATTGCCGGGAATGAGAAAAAGCCAGCGAGCGTATATCCGCGTTGGTCGGAGCGATCGTCGTCATAAATTCCGGTGGCCTTTTCTTAACGGCATGCGCATAAACTGAAATGACGTCATCTACGGCGCGCAAACGCTCGAAGAGCCATGAAGATACTGTTCGTCCATCAAAACTATCCGGCTCAATACAAGAATTTGCTGCAATGGTTAATAGCTACAGGCGAGCATGAGATCGTCTTTCTCACCCAGAAAAAAGGTCTGGGAAAGCCTGCCACGCACCACATCGTCGAATATGAGCCCGATCACCGAATGGAGGCGACGGCTTACCCATACTCAGCCGATTTTGAAAAATGCTGCGCGAACGGCGCCAAAGTCGTCGACATTTGCCGCAATTTGGAGGGGCAGGGCTTCAAGCCCGATATCGTCATGGGGCACACCGGTTGGGGTGAAATGCTTTTCCTCAAAGAGCTTTGGCCCGAGGTTCCTGTCCTCAGCTATTTTGAATATTTTTATACGGCTTCCGGCGGCGCAGTTGGTTTTGACCCGGAATATCCGATCTCCGATGCGATGCCGTTCATAATGCGTGCGCGTAACGCGGTGAATTACCTCAGCCTGGAGGGATGCGATCGAGGTCAGACGGCAAGCCACTGGCAAAAAAGCGGCTACCCGGAATTTTTTCACGACAAAGTCGAGGTGGTCCATGAGGGAATTCGCACAGACTTGTGTAAACCCAATGCTGAGGCGTCCGCCGAACTGGGGCGGCTTGAGCGGCCTGTGACACGCCATGACGAAATTTTCACCTTCGTAGCGCGCAATATGGAACCGGTGCGTGGGTTTCATGTTTTTATGCGCGCCTTGCCGGAAATCCTTGAAGCCCGTCCCAACGCCCGAGCGTTTATAATCGGCGGCGACAAAGTTTCCTATGGCCGACAACTGCCGGAAGGGCAGTCTTATCGGGGGATTGTCGAGCGCGAACTTGGCGACAAGATCGATTGGTCACGCGTACATTTTTTAGGTCAGGTTCCTTACGACGTTTTTGTCGCGGTGATGCAATTGTCCCGCTGCCACGTCTACCTGACGGTGCCCTTCGTGCCGTCCTGGTCGATGCTTGAAGCGATGAGCGTCGGTGCGACGGTCGTTGCGTCAGACGTTGCGCCGGTTCGGGAATTTATCGAGGACAAAAAGACTGGATTCCTAGTCGATTTTCTTCGACCGAACCAATTATCGGAACGCGTCATCGATGTCTTGTCTCATGAAACGAACTATCACGAACTCGGCAATGCGGCCCGCGATCATATTTGCGACCATTTTGATTTTCACAGCGTCGCTTTAGGGCGTCAGTTAAATGTCATGAATAGCCTGCTGCCGCGAAAACTTCATGTTCACGGCTAGCGCGGCGCTTTGGACATTTTTTCAAATCGTCTGTGTGCAGCGGTGAACCCTTTGAGGTCAATGCTGACATTAACGGGCTGCCCGGCGCTAGAAAAATAGGTGACGTTAATTTTTCGACTCTTCTTGAACGCCGTGATTTCATCAGGCGCAAAATCGGTCATGGCGAAGCATCCGTTCGGCTGGCATGATTGGTAGTCAAAACGGCGTGGATCGCCGGTCTCGCCCCTCCTCGTGATGGTGTACGAGAGCCCTGATCGCAGACTGACGCCGAGCGGCGTAATGAAACGCAAATATTCCTGAGACGCGCCACGCGCGCGCGTGATCAGGACCTGAATCACCGGATCCTCACTGTCCTCAATCAGGACATCTCGTTGCATCTGGCAAATTGATTTCCCTGAAGCGGCGTCGCCGCACCCCACAAGCCATGCGCCGCGTGTGATCTGCGTTTCCTGGGCATGAGATTCTCCACCCGAAGGAAGGAGGAATCCCATTGAAATCAATAGTAAGGACACAAGCGGGGAATTTCTGGACATGGTGATTATCTCCGACATTCATACAACCCTTAGAGGTGGTCTGTCTTCACAGGGCCATTGTACACGCAATTATCCAATGATTCCGGCCCGTTTTCATCGAGCCGCGCTTGTAATGGCGAGATGATTTTGTAACCATAATACGGCAAGGATACTGCAATTCTTGCGAAATTGGCGTTCTGAGTGTCGCGCAGATTTTGCGCATATTGGGGTGGGGATTTTGGCTGAAAATCGTAAAGCGCGCCGTCGCGCGAAGGCCCTTCGTCGCAAGAGGCGCGGCGCGTTTCAAGCGCAGCGTGGCGTCATCGCGCCGATCTCAGTCGCGCCGCTGACGATCCCGCAATGGCGCATGGCGCTTATTGGGTCGTCGATTTTCGTCACCGTGTCCTTAACAGACGGACCCGCCTATGCGCAGTGTGCGCCATTAACCAGCGGCGACGACAGTGTCATATGCGGGGGCAATCTCGACGGCGTAAATTCCGACGCCCTCGCAGGTAACGACACCATTACGATCAGCAGCACGGCGATCGGTTTCGCCGGCGCCGCGACTGTGGATGGCGGCGCAGACAATGACTCCATCGTGCTGTCGAGCGGTAGTATCCTGGGCCGGAATGCAGGCGCGTTCGGTCAAGTCTCCGGTGGGTTGGGTGACGACACAATCGTCCTTACCGGGAGCAGTCATGTCGGGAATAATGGCGACGGCGTAATTTCTGGTGGCGCAGGGCTCGACTCAATCGATATTTCTGGCGCCACAAATATTGGGCACAATGCCGGGAGCACCGGGCAAGTTCTCGGCGACGCCGGCGCTGATACGATTTCGATCGCGAGCAGCTTAATTGGCCGCAACGGCGCCGCGACCGTTGACGGCGGCGCAGACAATGACGAGATCGTCTTAACAGGAAGTACGATCGGTTTTAACGCCAGCGGCCCCGGCCAGGTGCTTGGCGGCAGCGGTGACGATACGATCACATTGACCGGCAGCAGTTTTGTCGGCCGCGGCGGATCCGCGACGGTTTCCGGCGGCGACGACAATGACGTTATCGCGCTTAGTAACGGCAGCAATCTCGGCCAACTCGCCGCCGGAACGGGTCAGGTCCTTGGCGAAATTGGCGACGACACGATTACGATTGATAATAGCGTGATCGGTCTTGCGGGCGCCGCGACCGTCGATGCTGGTATGGGCGAGGATTCGATTGCGTTAAGCAACGGCGCCCATATCGGTCTGGACGCCGGTGCGACCGGACAAGTATTAGGCGGGGCAGGCGCAGACACCATTACGATTGCTGCCGTCAATATTGGCGATGCTGGCTCGGCGACAGTGAGCGGCGGCGGCGATGATGACCTAATCGCCGTCAGCGGCGCCAGCAATCTTGGCGCATCAACAACAGGCACTGGACAAATTCTCGGCGATGCCGGCGCAGACACGATCACCATCGATAACAGCATAATCGGATCGTTCGGGTCCGGCATTGTGGATGGCGGTACGGAAGGCGATTCAATTACGCTCGCGAACGGCGTGCGCCTCGGCGACGCCAGCGGTGGTACGGGCGATGTTTTTGGCGGCGCAGGCGCCGACACGATTTCTCTCAGCGGCGCGATTGTCGGCTTTTCCGGGAACGGCTCTGTCGATGGCGGCGGCGATGATGACGTGATCGATCTTTCGGGCGGCAGTCTGCTCGCACGAAACGCCGGCGCTACAGGGACCGTAACCGGCGGCCTCGGCGCTGACACGATCACGCTCTCTTTAGGCAGTCACGTGGGCAATAACGGAACCGGTATTGTCGATGGCGGCGGAGACAATGATTCGATCGCCCTCAGCGCCAGCAATCTTGGTCAAAACGCCGGCAGCGCGGGTCAAGTGCTCGGCGGCGCCGGCGATGATACGATCACGGCGCAAAATAGCTTCGTCGGTCGCAACGGATCTGGTGAGATTAGCGGCGGCGCTGACAATGATTCCATTGCATTATCGAACGCCAGCCACATTGGATTTAACACCGGCGTAAACGGCCAAGTTCTCGGTGATATTGGCGCTGATACGATCAGTATCGAGAATAGCTTTGTTGGCCGGTCAGGCGCCGCGACCGTTTCCGGCGGCAATGACGGCGATCAAATTCTGCTGTCAGCCAACAGCCATGTGGGGCGTTATGCTGGCGCAACGGGCCAGGTTTTGGGCGACGCCGGGGCCGATACCATTACGCTTGATGACAGCAATGTCGGATATCTCGGCATGGCCACCATCGATGGCGGCGCCGACGGTGACACGATCAGCCTGACCAATGGAAGCGTCATCGGCGTCGATGCCGGCGGCGCCGGTTTCGTCTTTGGAGGACAGGGCGACGACGCAATTTCAGTCGACGGCAGCGCCATCGGGTTTTCCGGCGCCGGAATCGTTGACGGCGGCGCTGACAATGACGTCATCACCGTGTCAGGACGCAGCGTTCTCGGGCGCAACGCCAGCGGCAGCGGGCAGGTTTTTGGCGATATCGGAAACGACACAATTCTTATCACCGATAATAGTCATGTGGGTAATTCCGGGGACGGCCTCGTTTCCGGCGGCGACGGAAACGACTCAATCACGCTCGATAACGGCACGAATATCGGTCACAACGCCGGCAGCAGCGGCCATGTCCTGGGGGGCATTGGCGACGACACGATCACGATCACAGGATTTGGTGCGGTCGGCCGGCAAGGGGCGGCGACAGTCGACGCTGGCGTCGGCGACGATTTAATTATCTTGGACACGGTCGCGAGTGTGGGTGCACAAGGTGAAGTCCTCGGCGGCGCCGGGAACGATACGATCAGGATTGACGACAGCGTATCCTTCGCGGCCGGCTCCATTGTGGATGGCGGCGCCGACAATGATCTGCTCGCCTTCACGGTCAGGAACAATGACACCATCAACCCTGGCGATTTTTTGAATATTGAGCGGCTTGAGGTCTCCGGTACGGACCGGTTGACGCTCGCTGGCGCGCAGACATTTTCGGATTCCGTTACCGTCAATAGCGGCACACTGAATATTGACGGCGTCCTGACAACGCCGCAGACGAATATCGCAGACGGGGCCCGCGTGCTCGTCTCCGGCAACGTATTTCAAACGGCGCTCGTCAATGACGGCGAATTGAGAGGCGGTAGCGGCGGGGACAACTTCACCTTTGATCCAGGCACAATTATTGGCGCCGCAGCGGGCTCGCGGGGCCGCGTTCAAGGGCTCGGCGGCGCGGATACGGTCACAATAAATGGCGGCGTCATCGGCGATTTAGGCGCAGCGACTGTGAACAGCGGTTCCGGCGACGATTTAATTTCGCTTGCTGCAGGAACATCTCTTGGATTGAACGCTGGGGCCTCCGGCCTTGTGTTCGGCAGCATCGGCGATGACACAATCCAGCTTGATGATAGTGATGTCGGCGTCAGCGGGTCCGGCGAAGTGAACGGCGCGGACGGCGCCGACTCCATCACGCTCGCAAACGGCAGCGACATTGGCGTTAACGCTGGCGGCGCCGGACAAATACTGGGCGATTTAGGTGATGATTTTATTTCAGTCGCCGGCAGTTCTGTCGGCGTTAGCGGTTCGGCGACGGTCTCGGGCGGCGAAGGCTTTGATACAATTACTGTGGCCGCTGGCGGCGTAATTGGCGAACTCGCCGGTTCCAGCGGACAAGTGCTCGGTGACGCCGGTGCGGATACGCTAAACCTCGATGGTGCAATTGTTGGAAATCTCGGTACAGGAATCGTCTCTGGGGGTGCTGATGATGACATGGTCATGGTCTCCAATGGCAGCAGTATCGGCGGACTGGCTGGCGGCAATGGCCAGATTCTGGGAGATAGCGGCGACGACACGATTGCAATCGAGCGCAGTAATGTTGGCGACGCGGGGGATGGGGTTGTCGCCGGTGGCATCGGAGCGGACGAAATTCTTTTTACTGACAACTCAATCGTTGGCAGTTTGGCCGGAGCGAGCGGGCAAGTCTTAGGCGACGCTGGATCGGATACGATCACAGTTGACGGCGCCGTGATTGGTCGGTTCGGCGACGGGCTGGTGTCTGGCGGGGATGATGCGGATGTCCTATCCGTAAGCAACAGTTACGTAGGGTACGGCAGTTCTGGAAGCGGGCAAATACTTGGCGACGCCGGAAACGATACGATCACTCTTGACGCAAGCACGTTAAGTCAATTTTCTGCGGTCGTGGCTGGCGGTATGGGCGATGATCAAATCGCGGCCATCAACAACAGCGTTATTGGCGCCTCCGGTGGCTCAGCCACCGTGGGGAGCGGCGCTCAGATTCTGGGCGATGCCGGTTCGGATACGATAACCGTCGAAGGCGGCGTTTTGGGTGATGGCGCTGCCGGGCTCGTAGATGGCGGCGATGGCGACGACCGAATCGAATTCGTCAATAGCGAACTTGGTGCGACGGGCGGCGGAACGGGGTCCGTCTCTGGATCGGTTGGCGCCGATACAATCGTAATTGATAACTCCTCCGTCGGCCTTGGGCTCGGTACTTCACAGGTGAGCGGCGGAGAAGGCAATGACTCGATCATCCTGACGAATAGTTCGCAATTCGGCGCTGGCGCATCGATAAATGGTGATGGTGGCGACGATACCGTCAGTATCGATAATATTGTGGCGACTGCGCCATTCTCTATTGATGGTGGGGCGGGCGTCGATGAACTGAACTATATGGGGCCGGGCGATACAACTTTGGTCGCGGCCGCTATTTCGAATTTTGAAGTTTTGACGAAAGATGGCGCGGGTGTTTTAACGGTTGATAGTTCCGTAGACTTCAACGGCGCTACAATTGTTCACGAGGGCACCCTCAATCTCATCGGCGGCGGTTCGCTTTCATCGTTAAGTGTTGATATTACTGACGGCGTCTTGCGGACTGACGGCGGCGGTCTCGACGCTAACGCTACTGTCAATGTTATCGGCGGCCTTTTCGACATCAATGGCGATGAGGCCATATCTATACTGAATAACGATAGTCTTGTGGATATTGCCTCGGGCGCAACGTTCTCTGCGGGTGTTATCAACAATCAGGGCGGCGGCGAGATAAATGTCGGCGATAATGCGACCCTCAATGGGACATCAGGCACCATAAATAACGCTGCGCTCATTAACGTTGGGTCCGGCGGTGCGATTGTTGATGCTGGGGACATTAACAATTTGCCGGGCGGCGAAATTCGGTTCGATGGTCCAGGCGGCGTGGCGTCGCTTTCCTCGTCGGGGCCCAACGGGATCGTCAATGACGGCTTGATCGCCCTTACGGATGGCGACCTCTCGATTTCCGGCGCGATTGTAAACCAGTCAGCAGGCGTCTTTGAAATTTCCGGCGGTCAAGCGATTGCGGACAGCGCCTTCACAAATGACGATGGCGCCCAATTAATCGTTTCAGGCGGCGCCTTCTCGGGAATTACGACGTTGACCAATAACGCCGCCGCGTCAGTTGGCGTTCAGGTTGGCGCGGGCGCCACACTTTCAGCTGACACGATTGTAAACAATGCCGGCGCCACGTTCGCAAGCGCAGGTCTCGTCGAGGCGCAATTCTCAAATAGCGGAACGGTCAACGCCTCTGGCGTAATTGACGGCGTATTCAATAATCAGTCAGGCGGCAACCTGGCGGTGACTGACTCTTTGTCGACGGGGTCATTCGTAAACGCCGGCGAAATTGTTTTCAGTGACGTTACTAGCGATCTTTTTATCAACGGCGACTTCACGCAGGACCAAACCGGCGTCATCAATATCAGTATCGCTGGCGCTGAAAGTAATACGCTAATTGTTTCCGGCGACGTTAATCTAGACGGCGCGCTGAATTTCACATCCATTACAGGTTTGGCGCCAGGGACCACATCGGTAACGATCATTGATGGGGCTGGCGGTTTGAGCGGCGCGTTCGACATGGTCTCGGGGCTTTTGATTTCACAGGACATAGAGTTCGATACGGCGAATGCGGATGTTCTCCTAAACATTACGTTGAACTCTCTCGATACAGTCGAATCGCTTTCGGTTAATCAGAGAAATGCTGGGGATAATCTGTTCGCGTTGTTCTCTGATCCATCGATTGATCCGGAACTCGCCGCTGTGGCGTTCGCGATCGGGACGCTGGACACAGAAACGGAGATTGCGGCGGCGCTCGACCAGCTCCATCCTGAAAGCCTCGACGTGGGGCTTAAATTCCTCACAACATCCCAAAACAATTTTCTGGACCTTGTCATTGGCAAGGCGACCGGAGGCGTTTCAGACGCAAGCGGCGTGAATGTTTGGGGCGTGCTGCAGGCGAGCGGCGTTCGCCAGGGCGAGCGCGCTGAAAACATCGGCTTCGACGGAACCGGTTTTGAATTTGTCGCTGGTCTATCGGGTGTCGGCGCCGGACCTGTCACGCTTGGGATCGCTGGCGGGTATGGTGAGTATAATGGCGAAACAGACGGCGTATTGAGCAACGACGTGGATACGAAACTGTTTCGGATCGGCGGCAGTCTGCATGCGGATATTGGCGGCGGCGCCCGCGAAGTCAACGGCTACTTCGACGTAGCGGTTGGTTATGCGGGCGGCGAGACCAGTTTCGTGTTGAGCCGACCAGCCTCCGGCGCTGCGCTATCTGTCGCGCAGGACGGCGCGGTTGACATCTCAAGCGTTGATGTTGCTGCGCGCCTAACGATTGACGGATATGGCGATCAGGAATGGCCGGTGTCGCCTTACGCTGAAATCGGGCTGAGTGCGATCCACCAGGATGCGGTATTGATCGGCGGCTCAAGCGCAGCGGCGCTGATGGTGGAAGAGCTCAATCAAACGCGCGCCAGTACGAGCGTCGGCGTCACCTACGAACATCAGTGGCGGGACAATATCGCGCTTCAGGCGCGCGTCGCAGGCGTCCATTATTTCGGCGATACGCAAAACGCCTTTACGTCGCGCTTCGCATCAACGCCGGTTGGCGCGAGCACATTCCAGACCTTCGGCCGAGAGGTCGAACGGCAAATCGAACTCGACGCGAATCTCATCTACAGGCACCGGTCCGATTTTGAGTTTGGCGTGAGCTTGTTCGGCGAGGCCGGCGATCTTAACATCTACGGCGCTCGGCTCGGCGTTTCGCGTCGTTTTTAACGATACAAAATTACTGTCTAACCTTGGCCCCGCCGGCCTGACAGGGCATTCACTTT
Source organism: Pseudomonadota bacterium (assembly GCA_038534195.1). Taxonomy (GTDB): domain Bacteria; phylum Pseudomonadota; class Alphaproteobacteria; order Caulobacterales; family Parvularculaceae; genus JAJFFW01. The sequence continues at coordinate 210 of JBCAXE010000049.1, read as the reverse complement.
CTCGGCCACACAAGATAACAATTAATTTCCAATGGCTCAGCGACCGGTTCCCCCTCGTGTCGCCTGCGGGCGCACAATAATTATCCTGGGACGGGAAGGGCCGGGCGATGAGACTTGAAACCCTCGATTTGGCGATACTTGCCGGCTACGCGATCGCGTTGCTGACCATTGCGGTGTTAGTGTCGCGAGAAAAAAGCGGCCATAAAAAGG
>JBCAXE010000048.1:0-26275 GCA_038534195.1 Pseudomonadota bacterium | reverse complement strand
GTATGCATGGCCGAGATGCAGATATCCGGTGGGCGAGGGCGCAAAACGGGTGACGAAGTCCGGCATAGGCCGACGATAAGCTGTCCCCGGGGCATGGATCAATCGACCGGCCTCGCTGACAGTGGCCGCCATGAACACGCCGACCCATCTCATCGCGGCGTTCGCCGTGCTGGCGCGCCCGCAATCGCCGCGGCGCAATCTCGCCGTTGTCGCCGGCGCGCTGGCGCCCGATGTCTGGATTTATGTCTTCTTCACCTGGGCGCAGTTTTTCACCGCCTATTCAATGGAAGAAATCTGGCGCGACGTTTACTGGACGCAGCCGTGGCAATTCTTCGGCGCTATATCCAACTCGGCGCCGGTTGCGTTGGCGCTCGCGATGATTGCGGCCTGGCGGAAGTCGGAACTGTTGTCAGCTTTCGCTTTTGCTCTTCTGATCCACGCGGCGCTCGATTTTCCGGTGCATGCGGACGACGCTCACCGCCATTTCTGGCCGTTGACCGACTGGCGGTTTATCTCGCCTGTTTCCTATTGGGATGCCGATCACCACGGAACGCTCGGCGCCCTGATTGAGGCTGCCGTGTTTTTCGCCGCCGCCATCGTTCTTTGGCGGCGGTTTCCGGCGCGATGGGCGCGCGGGACGCTCGCCGCGTGCTTGCCGCTCTATGCCGTCGCAATGGCCGGCGCCATGATCGTCTTTTCCGGATGAGCAGGCTCGTCTACACTAGCGGCGCAAAGTGGGGTGGGCGATGGTCGACGACGATCTGATCGATGGTGACGGCGAAACCGGCGACGGCGCTGAACCGGCGCCTGCCGGTGCTCTGGAAACCCCTGGCGTCGATGGCGCGTGCCTTTCGTGCGGCGCTGCGACCGTCGGCGTTTTTTGCCCCAATTGCGGCCAGAAAAACGACGATCTGAGACGCAGTCTGTTCTCGCTGGCGCGCGATTTTGTCGAGGACACATTCGCGTTTGACAGCCGCATGTGGCGCACGCTTGGCCTCCTCGCTTTCGCGCCGGGCGTTGTGCCGACAAATTACGCCCACGGCCGGCGGTCGAAATACACGCCGCCTGTCCGGCTCTTTCTTGTCGTCAGCTTTCTGTTCTTCCTGCTGCTGAGCGTCACGCAAACCCTGTTCGTGGCGGTCGAGATCAGCGATCCGGGCGATCCGCCGGACAATTCGGCGATCGCATCGGTCACCCTCGACGACGATGACTTTCGTGATCCGGCTACGGAGGAAGACGGATCGGAGGCTCCGAGCGCTGCTGACAGAATTTCAGAAGAATGCCGCATCAGCGTAAATTTGCGATATTTTGTCCGCGTCGGCGATCTCAACAGCCATGATCAGGAACGCTGGGCCGCGTGCGCAGGTGAGATCCAGTCTGCGATCGACGGCGAGTTGCAATCGGCGCAATCCGATGACGGCGAGGCGATAAGCGACGAAGATCGAGAGCATGCGCTCGGCTTCGTCGAGACGACATTCGCCGGCGTCAATCGCGCGATCTCCGATCCAAAAGCGTTTAACGCGGCGTTCAATAACTGGCTGCCGCGCGTTATGTTTTTGATGACGCCGGTGCTTGCACTGATTATGGGCATTTTCATTCGCGGCAAGGACGCCCTGTTTTTCGACCACATGGTTCTGTCGATTTATAGCCACGCTGTGGGCTTTGCGACGGTTGGTCTAGCATTAGTCGTCGCGCAGGCGGGCGCGCCTTTCGCTGGCCTCGCGGCCGCGGCGGGGCTCGCGCTTTACTTTATCATGACCGTAAAACGCGCTTACAACCGCGGATGGATCAAGACTGTTTACTCCAGCGTGATGGCCGGATTTTTATATATCCTTATCCTGACAATCGTCGTTATTGCGATCGTCTCGCGGATCATCATGGCGTAGCGCTACTACGATAACGCCAAACCGCTCGGGTCGTTTTTCAATGCTTGGAGCGACGGACTAGCAAAGGTAAAACCACCCACGAGTGTCATCAACACGCTTCTAACAATGCCGGTAAGCCGCCAGACCTCACTCTTTGGTACACGGAACATTGGAGCGTTCTATGTCGCTGCGCCGCCGACGGTCATGGCGTCGATTTTGATTGTCGGCTGTCCGACGCCCACAGGCACGCCCTGGCCCGCCTTGCCGCAAACGCCGATACCGGAATCAAGCGCGAAGTCGTTGCCGATCATGGAGACTTTGGTGAGCACGGTCGGACCGTCTCCAATTAACGCGACGTTCTTTAACGGCGCGCCGACTTTGCCGTTCTGGACGCGATAGGCTTCGGTGCAGTTGAACACGAATTTCCCTGAGGTGATATCCACCTGTCCGCCGGAGAAATTCACCGCGTAAATGCCGTCCTTCACGGTGCGGAGGATTTCCTCTGGATCATGGTCGCCGTTCAGCATGAAGGTGTTGGTCATGCGCGGCATCGGCTGGTGCGCGTAGCTTTCGCGCCTCCCATTGCCGGTGGCGGCGACGCCCATCAGACGGGCGTTGAGCCGGTCTTGCATGTATCCTTTGAGGTAACCGTCTTCGATCAGAACCGTGCGCGAGGTGGGCGTGCCTTCATCGTCCACGGTGAGAGAGCCGCGGCGGCCTTCAATCGTGCCGTCATCGACCACCGTGACGCCAGGGGCGGCGACCCGCTCGCCGATCCGGCCTGCGAAGGCGGATGTTTCCTTGCGGTTAAAATCGCCTTCGAGGCCATGGCCCACTGCCTCGTGGAGGAGAACGCCGGTCCAGCCGGGGCCGAGAACCACTTCCATCTCGCCTGCAGGCGCGGCTTCGGCTTCCAGATTGACAATGGCCTGACGCAGCGCTTCGTCCACCTGTCCGCGCCACGCGTCGGGCGCCACATATTTGGCATAGCCTTCGCGCCCGCCCGCGCCGTATGAGCCGGTTTCCTGGCGGTCGCCTTCGCCTGCCGTCACAGAGACATTGAGACGCACGAGCGGGCGATAATCGCGCACGATCTCGCCGCCGGGGCGCATCATTTCGATAGCGGACCATTCCCCTGACAAGGAGGCGGAGACCTGGCGCACGCGCGGGTCGAGATCGCGCGCATAGGCGTTAATGTCTTCAAGCAGCTTCGTCTTCGCCTCGAAGGCCATGTCGTTCAGCGGGTTGTCGTCGGTGTATAGCTTGGCGTTGGTGCGCGCCGGGCCGTCGGCGATCTCGCCGCTTGCGCCGGTCTTCACCGCCTGAACCGCCTGCGCTGATCTCTTCAGCGCCTCTTCCGACAGGTCCGACGCATGGGCGTATCCGGTGGACTCGCCGCACACAGCGCGCAAGCCAAAGCCCTGCTCAACGTCATAGCTCGCTGTTTTTAAACGATTATCGTCGAACACGAACGCTTCGGACTGCGCGTATTCCAGATACAGCTCGCCGTCGTCCGCATCGCTGAGGGCGTCGTCAAGGATCGCCTGGGTGCGTTTTTGATCAAGATTGGTGCGGGAAAAAAACAAAGAATCGGTCATGAACGAAGATGTAGGGCGGACGCCGGATCAACGCAATGAAACCAATCGCGCGTCGGCGCGCGTCATGCGACTATTTTTCCAGCGTTTCGCCCATGACGCGCGCCTGAAAGACGGCCTATAACCGGCGCGAATATTGACGGGCCCAGCGCCGAGGCGTACCGACGCGCGAACAATAGCGAATGAAATTCAGGATGATACCGATGCGAGCGATGACTAAAAATTTCGGCGCGATTTCCGGCGCCGGACTGACGGCGATGACCGCCGCCCTCGCCAACACGCCGGTGGACGGCGGCATCTCTCTCTTGCCGGCCAAGTCTCCGACCGCGCAGGAAGTGCATGTCTTTCACAATTGGGTGCTGATGCCGGTGATGGTGGGTATCTCACTGTTCGTGCTGGCGCTGCTGCTCTGGGTGATCGTGCGCTACAATTCGAAGGCGAATCCCAACCCGCAAAAGTTCAGCCACAACATGCTGGTGGAAGTCCTATGGACGGGCATTCCGATTTTTATTCTTCTTTTTATCGCGCTCTTCTCATTCGACCTTCTGTATAAGGAAGATGTGATCCCGGACGGCAAGCAGGTGGTCGCCGCCGCTGACGGTCAGCAAAACGTGTTCAGCTTTGAAAACAACTTTACTGAACGGCGAACCGTGAAACGGGCGAAGCATCTGGACGTGTTGATTGCCGACGGCGCAGGCGAGCGGGCCCTGACCTACCGCGATGATTTCACCGTTGAAGGATTGGGCGATCCGGAAATTCGCGTCGCCCTGAACGAAACGCCGGCGCGCGGTCAAAATGTTATTATTCGCGGCGGCCGCACCCGCGTCGGGCCAGGCAAAATTTTCGGTCTGTTCGGCGAGGATCAGAGCCGCGTCGCCGTGGCGCCGACCGTGACACTGAAAGTAAACGGCTATCAGTGGGGGTGGACGTACTTCTATCCGGATTTCGGTGATTTCGAAGTCAATTCGCTGATGCTGGAAGAAGATCAAACGACGCCCGAGCTTTACCGGTTCGCTGTCGACAATCCGATTTATTTGCCCGTGGGCGAGAGCATTCGTGTCGTCACGACAGCGCAGGACGTGATCCACTCCTGGGCGATGCCGAATTTCGCGATCAAAGTGGACGCGGTTCCGGGTCGCCTAAACGAGACGTGGTTTCAGGCGCTCGAGGAGGGGACCTATTACGGGCAATGCTCGGAAATCTGCGGCGTGAAACATTCCTTCATGCCGATCGAAATCCGGGTCGTATCGCGCGCGGCGTTTATGGAATGGGTGAACGAGCAGCGGGCGCTGAACGGCATGGAGCCCATGAGCGCTGATGTGGCGGCCGCGCCGCAAACTGTGCGCCAAGCGGACTTGTCGCAGACCGCAGCGGCTTCGAATTAAGAGGGACGGGAAAGAATTATGGCAGACGCACACGCAATCGACGCCCACCACGATCATGACCATACGCCGTCATTCTTCGTGCGCTGGTTCTGGTCGACGAACCACAAAGATATCGGCACGCTTTATCTGATTTTCGCCGTGATCGCCGGCATTGTCGGCGGCGCCATGTCAGGGCTGATGCGCATGGAGCTCGCCGAGCCCGGCGTCACGTTCCTGACGCAATTCACCGGCGGCGACGTCGATCAGGCGGCGAATTTTTATAATGTTCTGATCACCTATCACGGCCTGATCATGATCTTCTTCATGGTGATGCCGGCGATGATCGGCGGTTTCGGTAACTGGTTCGTACCGATCATGATCGGCGCGCCGGACATGGCGTTCCCGCGCATGAACAATATCTCGTTCTGGCTTTACGGCGCTTCGGGCATTCTCATCACGCTGTCGCTTTTCGTGGCGGGCTATAAGCCTGACGCGCTCGGGTTCGGCGGCGGCTGGGTCCTCTATCCGCCTCTATCGACGAGCGGCAGTCCGGGGCCTGCGATGGACCTTCTAATCCTATCGCTTCACCTCGCCGGCGCGTCATCAATCCTTGGCGCAATCAACTTCATCACGACGATTTTCAACATGCGCGCACCCGGCATGACGCTGCACAAGATGCCGCTCTTCGCCTGGTCGGTGCTGATCACCGCGTTCCTGCTGGTGCTCTCATTGCCGGTTCTTGCGGGCGCCATCACCATGTTGTTGACCGACCGGAACTTTGGCACGTCGTTCTTTGATGCGGCGGGCGGCGGCGACCCAATTCTCTACCAGCATTTGTTCTGGTTCTTCGGTCATCCGGAGGTCTACATCCTGATCCTCCCGGGCTTTGGCATCATCTCGCACATTGTCTCGACCTTCTCGAGAAAGCCGATCTTCGGATATCTCGGCATGGCTTACGCCATGGTTGCGATCGGCTTCGTCGGCTTCATCGTCTGGGCCCACCATATGTATACGGTTGGTCTTTCGGTGAACATGAAGGCTTACTTCGTGGCGGCGACGATGGTCATCGCCGTCCCCACCGGCATCAAGATTTTCTCCTGGATCGCCACCATGTGGGGCGGCTCCATCGAGTTCAAAACGCCGATGCTGTGGGCGATCGGTTTTATCTTCCTGTTTACGGTCGGCGGCGTCACGGGCGTTCTGCTCGCAAACGCCGGCATCGACCACTATATGCACGATACGTATTATGTGGTGGCGCACTTCCACTATGTGCTTTCGCTCGGCGCGGTCTTCGCCATTTTCGCCGGCTGGTATTATTGGTTCGGCAAAATGACCGGCAAGATGTACCGCGAATGGCTCGGCGCCTTGCATTTCTGGATCATGTTCGTGGGCGTAAACCTCATTTTCTTCCCACAGCATTTCCTCGGTCTTCAAGGCATGCCGCGCCGCTACATCGATTATCCCGAAGCGTTCGCGTTTTGGAACGAAATCTCGACCTACGGCTATTACGTCATGATTGTCGGCATGGTCGTTTTCCTGGTGGCGATGATCGATGCGTTCTTTGTTTACGGCCGCAAAGCGAGCGCCAATTACTGGGGGGAGGGCGCAACGACGCTGGAATGGACGCTGCCGTCGCCGCCGCCATTTCACCAGTTCAACGAGCTCCCGCGCTTCGACAAGGGCGACGCCAAAGCATTCTAGCGCGGCGAATACCCAATCGCTTGCAAAAGCCCGCAGCGCTTCAGCCGCTGCGGGTTTTTTCTGTTCCGCCGCATTCACGCTGGAAAATCGCCGGCTTTGACGTTTATAGTTAACGCCAGCAGCCGTGGGAGCTGTCAGGGAACGAGCATCAGACGGAGGGGTCAGCAATGCTTGAAATGATAATCGACGATGTGGTCGGGACTTTTCGGGGGACATTCTTAAACGGAGACATGATTGCGCTGGCGATCGCGTTCGGGTCGGTGGTTATCGCCGCGCTGGTGATGCGGCGCGGCACGCAGATCGGGTCGATGACGCTTTTGGCGCTCGTGTTGTTTGTGCTCGGCGGTTATCTGCGCGGCGTCTTCGCTGTGCCGGCGGATGCAGCCCTCCAGGGCAGCCGCATGGTGAATCAGCTTGAGCGCAGCTGGTCGCAATTTATGGGTCTTCAGGCGAGCGCCCTCCTGGCCTATTTCATCGCCTTCATGATTTTCATTTTTATTCTGTTCGCCTTGAAATCGGTGGTTGCGCGGGGCTAACAGCGCCGGCCCTTTGCGCGACAGCGGGCCGCGCATGAGGGGCGCCGCATTCATTTGCGGCGCAGCGCTTTCCGGCATATATCCTCGCTCATGAGCGAAACTGCAATGAATGAAGCGCCCACGACGCGCCCGGCCGCTATCGCCGCCGGGCCGCGCGACTATTACGATCTTCTCAAGCCGAGAGTGATGTCGCTTGTGGTCTTCACTGCGCTTTCCGGCATGGTCGCGGCGCCGGGCGGCATGAACCCATTGCTTGGCGCGATGAGCCTGCTTGCGATCGCTGTCGGCGCCGGCGCCTCCGGCGCGCTCAATATGTGGTGGGACGAAGACATCGACCGGCTAATGGCGCGCACGGCGTTGCGGCCAATCCCGCGGGGCGCGGTTCCAGCGCCGGAAGCGGCCGGCTTCGGCGGCTTTCTGTCGATCTTTTCAGTAATCCTCCTGGCGCTGGCCTCCAACTATGTGGCGGCGGGCCTGCTTGCGTTCACGATCTTCTTTTACGTCGTCATTTATTCCATGTGGCTGAAGCGCTCGACGCCGCAGAACATTGTTATCGGCGGCGCCGCCGGCGCCTTGCCGCCGGTTGTCGGATGGGCCGCCGTAACGGGAACGGCGCCCCTCGAAGCATGGGTTCTCTTCGCCATTATCTTCCTGTGGACGCCGCCGCATTTCTGGGCGCTCGCCCTTTATCGCGAAGGCGATTATGACCGCGCCGGCGTGCCGATGATGCCGAACGCCAAAGGCGAGCGGTCGACGAAAAACCAGATCTTTGTTTACGCAATCGCCCTCGCGCTGACCGGACTTGCGCCTTTCATTATGGGGTTTGCGGACTTTTTGTATCTCGCCGTCGCCTCAAGCTTCGGGGCAGGGTTTGCGCTTTTGTCGTGGCAAGTGTTCAAGAGCGCGCCGCGCGAGCATGGCCCGTCGAAAAAGCTGTTCCGCTTTTCGATCCTCTATCTGTTCGCGATCTTCGCCGCGCTCTTGATTGAAAGTCTGGTGCGTTATGTCTGACCGGGCCGAAGATCAGCCAGCGGTATTGGACGAGGCGCAAAGGCGCCAGCGTAACAAGCGCAATCTCGCCCTGGCGCTCATGATTGTCGCGTTTGTGGTCGCTGTTTATCTTGTAACGATCCTGCGCCTTGGCGCGTCGGTCGCCGAACGCAGTTTTTGAGCGGCCAGATGACCAACGCCAATCGCAATCAAAAAACGGCCATGATCGTCTCAGCGGTCGTCGCCGGCATGGTCGGCATGTCGTTCGCCGCCGTTCCGGCCTACAAGGCGTTTTGCCAGGTCACCGGTTGGGGCGGGACAACGCAGCGCGCTGACGCAGGAGCTGCGCAAACGCTGGCGCGCAAGATCACCATCCGCTTCGACGCCTCCACCAACGCGGATTTGCCCTGGCGCTTCCGTCCGGAACAAGTGTCGCAAACGCTTCATATCGGTGAGACCGGCCTCGCCTTTTATGAAGCCGAAAACCTCACCGACAAACCCGTGACGGGCCGGGCGACTTTTAATGTGTCGCCAGCGAAGGCCGGGATATATTTCAGTAAAATAGAATGCTTCTGTTTTACCGAACAAACGCTTCAGCCGGGCGAAAAAGTCTCGATGCCTGTCACGTATTTCGTCGATCCCGATCTGGCGACGGACAAAAATCTCGACGAGGTCGAGACAGTCACGCTCTCCTACACATTTTTCCGGTTCGACAAGGGCGAGGAAACGCTGGCTGCGGCTGAATAGCGCGGGGGCCGTTGCGGACCACGCTTGGCGGCGCGCGCCGTACGGCTTATAGACATCAAAAATTCGAAATGAAGAGGCGGCTCATGGCTGGCGCTGAAGTTAAGCACGATTATCACCTTGTAAATCCATCGCCCTGGCCTCTGGTGGGCTCGGTTGCGGCGGCGATCATGATGATTGGCGCGGTCATCTGGATGCGCTCGGACAATGGCGGCTTAATGCTCGGCGGCGTGATCCAGACGGCGGAGGGCGCTTCGGTCGGAAAATGGGGCACGCTCAAAGGCCCGTGGCTTTTCCTGATGGGCTTTGTCGGCGTTTTAATCACCATGGCCGGCTGGTGGCGCGACGTCATCAAGGAGAGCATGACCGGGGAAAACACCTCGACCGTTATTCGCCTTGGTCTGCGTTACGGCATGGTGCTGTTCATCGCCTCAGAGGTTATGTTCTTTGCGGCCTGGTTCTGGGCGTTTTTCGGCGCCGCGCTCTTCCCAGGCGCATTCGATCCCGTGATTTTGTCGGACGGCACGCAAATGCTGAACCCTGCGGGCGAGCCTGCTTACATCGGCAACGACGGCCGGCTTCACGCCACAGGCGGCGTATGGCCGCCGGAAGGCGTCACGCCTTTAAGCGCATGGGGCTTGCCGCTGATCAACACGCTTATTCTTCTTTTGTCAGGCACCACAGTGACCTGGGCGCACCATGCGATCCAGCACAATGACCAAAAAGGCCTCGTGCAAGGGCTGATCGTGACAATCGTTCTCGGCGTCTTCTTCACGTTCTTGCAGTATGCGGAATATAAAGAGGCGCTCGAAGGCGGCTTCTTCGCGTTCATCAATGGCGATATTTACGGCTCGTCATTCTTTATGGCGACGGGCTTCCACGGCCTCCATGTGATCATCGGCACAATCTTCCTGATCGTATGTCTGTTCCGAGCAATGGCCGGCCAATTCACAGCCGAGCGCCATTTCGGTTTTGAAGCGGCCGCTTGGTACTGGCACTTTGTAGACGTCGTCTGGTTGTTCCTGTTCGCCTGCATTTACGTGCTCGGTAATCAGGGTCTCCTGTCTTAAGCGGCGATGGCGTACTTCCCGCCTGTCTCTCCATACGCAGCGGGTTTTGCTGGAAAATGTCCGCGCTGCGGCCAAGGCGCATTGTTTGAGGGGTATCTCAAAGTGAGACCCGCCTGCGAGGCGTGCGGCCTCGATTTTTCGAAGGCCGACGCAGGCGACGGACCTGCCGTTTTTGTCATTTTTATTGTCGGCTTCCTAAGCGTCGTTCTTGCAATTATCGCGCGCTATGTCTGGTATGCGCCGATCTGGGCAGCGTTCCTGATCAGCGCTGCGGGCGCAAGCGTCATGATTGCGCTGTTGCTCCGCCCCCTAAAGGCGCTTCTGATTGCGTTACAGTACCGGCACAAGGCTGAGGAAGGCAGGTTGGAGAAATGACCGGGCAATTACGCCGTTTTCAATTCCGGCCCGTCTTGACGGCGGCGGCGCTGATCGCCTTCGCCATCCTTGTGACGCTTGGGTCATGGCAACTGCATCGGTTGGAATGGAAGAACGCCCTTGTGGCGAAAATCGAGGCGCGTGTCGCCGCCGAGCCTATCCCTTTTAACGAGGCTATACAGCGCCATGCGGCGGGCGAGGATATGACGTATACGCCAGTTTTCGTCGAAGGCGCATATCTTCACGACCAAGAGGCGCATGTATTCGGCACGTTGGACGGCCGGGCCGGCTATTATATCTTTGCGCCCGTGAAAACCGCGGGCGACATTGTCTATGTCAATCGCGGGTTTGCGCCCCAGGCTTTTAAGGATCCGGCGCAGCGCGACGATGCGCGCATCGCGCCTGAAAAACCAATTGTCGGTCTGTTCCGGTCGGCGGAGCGGCCAAGCGGCGTCGCCGCCTTAGTGAGGCCCGAAAACCTGCCGGCGGCGAACCAGTGGCATGTGCGCGATCCAGGCGCATTCGCCGCGCACGCGGGGCTCGCCGCGGTTTCAACCGCCTATCTCGATTCAAACGGGGCGGAGAGCGCGGCGCACTGGCCGAAAGGCGGCACAACCCGCGTCGACTTCAACAATCGCCACATGGAATACGCGCTCACCTGGTTCGGGCTTGCGGCGACGCTTGTGTGCGTCTGGTTCTTTTTCTCCTTGCGTAAATCGGAATAATCAAATAACTTTGAAATACAAAGTACATTGATTGTGGCGCTTTGTGGCCGTTGCCGGCTTACCGCGTCAATTGAGGGGAAAAGGAGGGGGCGAGATGACCTTGCAACCATCGCTGCAACCATTGCTCGAGGCGTCCTGGATTATTCAGGTGCACGCCTTCACCGCCATGGCCGCGTTTTTTCTGGGACTCTTTCAGATCGTCGCCCCGAAAGGCACACTGCCGCATAAAACGCTCGGCGCCATCTGGGTGGCGCTGATGACCACCATCACCGTCTCCAGTATTTTCGTGATCCCGTCGCAGCGCGGCTTTGATTTGCCGATCTGGCAGTGGTTCAGCCCGATCCACATCTTCACGATCATCACCGCATACGGCATTTTCGGCGGCCTCTATCACCTGTCTCGCGGCGGTGAAAAGTTGAAACGCCACAAGGGCCCGTTCATCGGGATCTTCATCGGCGGCATTTTGATCGCGGGCGGATTTGCGTTCATGCCCGGAAGGATCATGCACGCGGTGGTGTTCGGTCCGAACGGCTGACCTTTAAGAGCTTAGCGTTCTGTCAGCTTGAATTCAATCCGGCGGTTTTGCGCCAGAGCGGCTGCTGAAAAGCCTGCCACAAGCGGCGATGCGGAGCCTGAGCCGGTGGCCAGCAAACGTCTCGTCGGCACGCCGCGCTCGCGCAGGAAGTTGACGACCGATATTGCGCGCTGTGCGGACAAATCGAGGTTCGAATCAAAGCGTGCACGGCACGAAGGCCCGAGCGGCGCGGCGTCAGCGTGACCATCGACGCGCAGGACCCAATTCACTTCGCTTGGGATGTCGTCCTGAATATCGAGAAGCGCGCTGGCGAGTTTGCCTAACTCCACCTTGCCGGCCTCGCCCAAGGTGGCCGAGCACGATCCGAACAATATATCGCTTTCAAAGATGAACCGGTCGCCGACGACTTTGATATCCGTGCGATCGCCCAGGGCTTCGCGCAGCGCTTCAAAGAACCGTGAACGGACTTCCTGCAGCTCCTGAACCTTGCGGGCGAGGGCGGCGTTGAGGCGTTGTGAAAGATTTTCGATCTGCGCCTGTTGCTCCAGATCTTTCGCCTCCGCAGCGTCGAGCGCTTCCTGAAGGCTCGCGAGCTGTTTGCGCAGCGCCGCGAGCTGCGCGTTCAGCGTCGCGATCTCGCTCTTTTGGTCTTCCGTCAGCGCTTTTTCCGCCTCTAACTCCTCGGCGGAGGCGGCGACCGCGGCGGCGCTGGCCGCGAGCGACGCGCCAAGGGCGGCGATTTCGTCTTCCTTCGCCGAGATTGTGTCTTCCAGCGAAAGAACTTGCCGTCTCAAATCATCCGCTTCGGATTGCGCCAGACCGAGCTGCTCAGCGAGCTCATTGATGCGGGCGGTTAAGCGCGCAAGCTCAGAGTCTTTTGACGCCAGTTCGTCTTTTACGGAGGTGAGTTTTTCGCCCAGATAAAACTGCGCGACCACGAAAATCGACAGGACAAACATCAGAACCAGCAACAGCGTCGACAGCCCGTCGACAAAGCCGGGCCAGATGTTCCCGTCCGAGCGGTTCCGCCGCCTGGCCATTGGGCTTACTCCCCGCCGCCGACGCGGATCAGCGTTCGATTAAGGGCGCGGATTTCATCGCGTAATTCAGCCGACTGACCAGCCTGCGCCTCCATCTGCGCTTCGTTCTGCTCGGCCAGAGCTGATTGCAACGATTTCATTGCAGCGAGCATTTCGCCGGAATCTTCCGTATAAGAGCTATTTTCGCCATTGCCGCCAAGGCGTTGCGGCTTGGTTTTGCCGGCGAGCCAATCTTCCAGATTGGTATAAAAACGGTTTTGCGCGCCGCCCGCCTGTAAGTCGAGAAACCCGACCACAAGGCTGCCGCCAAGGCCGAACAGAGAGGATGAAAACGCCGTCCCCATGCCGCCGAGCGGCTCTTTCAGGTTTGTGATCAATTGGGTCACCGCGTCCTCGGCGGGGCCTGACGTTGTGGCGAGCGAGCTGATCGTGTCGGCGACGGCGTTTACTGTCTCGAGCAATCCCCAGAAGGTGCCGAGGAGGCCGAGGAAAACGAGCAGGTTTCCGATATAGCGGCCCATGTCGCGGCCTTCATCAATCCGTGTGCCGACGGAGTCGAGAATGGCGCGGCTTTCCTCCGGCGTCAGATAGCCGCCGCGCTTGTCCGCGTCAGCCAAAATGCGCGTAATGGCGCTGATAAGGTTTGGCGCGCGGGGCATGCGCGCGCGGCTCGGGTCGACCGTCTCGCTGAAAGCTTCAACCCAGCGGATGGCGCCGGATATAATGCTCGCTTGCGCAAAGTTGTGGCTGATCCCGAAAACCAAGACGAGGAGGATCAGTCCATTAAGCGCCACGTTGGCGTTAAAGGCGTCGACAAGAAGCGTCGTCGGCTGCGGGCTGATCGGCGACAGGAAATAGACAACTGCGCCCACGCCGAGCAGGAACAGGAACATATTCAGAATGTAACGGCCAGGCCCGATGAATCTGACTGACCGGTCTAACGAACGCGCCATTTTGTACCCCTCAAATCACGCGAATTGCCCCAATAACGCTGTACCATAGGTCACTTTCCGCTGTTCGTGAATGTCCGTTTGTGATCTTCGCGCAAATTTCACGCCGCTCGTGAAAATCCGAGCCCCGCATCGCCACACCTTGGGCGTGCATTTCGGGATGAGGATACGTCGCTTGTGACGCGTTTCACACCGCGGCGGGGAAATAATCGGATTCCCCTTCAAAACCCCGTCCGGAAATGGCGCAATCCTTGATTCTCTCTTTGGTCTTATGCGAAAAAATAAGTGGGTATCGCAGCATCTGCTTCGGTTTTGGGGGAATTGTTGATGGCCATCAAAAAAGCTTCTTTGCTCTGCTCCGCTAGCGCCTTGTTGTTTGGCGCAGACGCGATGGCGCAACAGCTTGCTTTTCCAACCGCCGAGGGCTTCGGCCGGTTCGCCAAGGGCGGGCGCGGCGGCGACGTTTATGTCGTCAGCAATCTAAATGACGCCGGTCCTGGCAGTTTGCGCGAATGCGCTGAGGCGACTGGCCCCAGAACATGTGTGTTCGCGGTCAGCGGTGAGATTCAGGTGCAGGACGCCATTCGCGTCACCTCGCCCTATCTGACGATCGCCGGCCAAACCGCGCCGGGCGACGGCGTCCAATTGTCGATCCGGAATTCGCCGTCGCTTGTCTATCCGCTGTTCGTCAATACCCACGACGTAATCCTGCGCCATTTTGCGCTGCGGCCGGGGCCCTCGGCCCAGCGCTCCGGCAATGTGGACGCGCTGTTATTGCAAGGCCAGAAGATCATCGTTGATCATATGTCCCTGTCATGGGCGTCTGACGAAGTGCTGAACATCATCGGCAATGGCGGCATGACGGGGCGCTTTAATGCGCAAAACGCATCAGAGATCACCGTGCAATGGAGCCTTCTCTATGAAGGCTTGCGCCGCGGCAATCACACGCGGTCGCAACATGGCTACGGCGCGCACTTCAGCGACGGGCCGCGCGACATCACGTTTCATCATAATCTGATCGCGCACACGGACCGCCGCGCGCCGAATCTCGGTGTCGTGGGCCAGTTCGATTTCGTCAATAACGTCACCTACAATTGGGATCAGTATGCGGCTGAAATTTACAGCCAGCACGGATCATCTTTCATCAACTGGGTGGGCAATGTCGCCATCGGCGGCGCGGATACGGTGAATGAGACGCGTTGGGTCGTGAATGCGTTCAATAATGATCCGGATGGCGTCTTCTCTTTTTATGTTCACGACAATATCGACTACAATCGCACCGATGCGAGCGTTGACGACCGCGAGACGCTCGATCCGAAAGACTGGCGATATTTATCACCGAGCCCGGTCGGTTATGGCGAGCTTTCCGTCAATACGGCGTCGGTCACCGGACCGCAGCAAGCCTATAAAGATGTTCTCGCGTTCGCGGGCGCCACGCGGCCCATTCGCGACGCCGCTGATGCGCGCGTTGTCGATGAGGTGCGGACCTGTTCCGGCGGTATTATCGATAATCCAAGCGAGCGCGGCGGTTGGCCGACGCTGCAGTCTTTGAGCGCGCCCACAGACGCGGACGCAGACGGCATGTCTGACGCGTGGGAGACGGCGAACGGGTTAAATCCTGCTGACCCCAGCGATCGCAACGGCGATCTCGACGGTGACGGCTATACCAACCTTGAAGATTATCTCAATATGTTGGCCGGCGACGATGACGGCGCCAACATCGGGCAGGGGACCGGCGCGGACGCCGATCCGACTTGCGGGCGCACCTTTCTTGCCGTGCGGCCGGTGGGCGTCAATGAGTTGCGTGTTGAGCCGCAGGTGATCCGGCCCGGTGAAACCGCGACCATCCATTATGATGCGGTCGGCCGCAGTTGCACCAAGCGCTGGAACCGCCAGATTAATCCGAGCCAGTTGGTCGGCACGGACACGATTACGCCGAACCAGACAATCCCGATTGAGTTGATCTGCGAAAATCGCGGAATCCATGATTGGGGATACGTTTTTCTGTACGCGACCGACGATCGTCAGATTCCGGCGCCGAGCATTGATCTCGATACAGATAAAACGGTCTATAATGTCGGCGAGGAGATTGAGCTTTCCTGGCTCACGGGCCGGTTCGTCCGAAACGACGCCGGCATCTGCCGCGCCTCCGGCCTGTGGTCAGGATTTCGCTCTGTAATTGGGATCGAGCGGGTGGCCGCCGAGCGTAGCGGCGACTTCATCCTCACATGCGAAGGCCCTGGCGGTGTTGATACGACCACGGTTTCGGTGACGGTTGATGGCGCGCCGCCGCCGCCTCCCCCGCCTCCCCCGCCGCCGCCTCCACCGCCTCCGCCTCCGCCGCCGCCGCCGGCGAACGATCCGCCAAGCGCAGCTTTGAGCGCGACGCCGGTGTCAGGGGACGCGCCGCTCACCGTATCGTTCAGCGGCGCGGGCTCATCGGACAGTGACGGGCAGATTGCGTCTTACACCTGGGATTTTGACGGCGACGGTTCAGCGGATGCGTCGGGCGTCGCCGTCTCGCACACCTATACGAACGCCGGCTCATTCGCGGCGTCGCTCACGGTTACAGACGATGATGGCGCGAGCGACAGCGCCTTCACAACGATCACGGTTAATGCGGCGCCGCCTCCGCCGCCTCCACCACCGCCGCCAACAGGAGGTTTCGCGGTTGGCGCAACGATAGAGGTTACTGTGAGCGACCGCTGGCGCGGCGCGCCCGGCGCCGGTCAGCGCGGCGATCGCCTGCCTGTGGGGACGCAAGGCGTCATCACCAATGGCCCGGCGGTGGCGAACGGCGCCACGTGGTGGCGGATTGAAACGCCCAACCGCCAGGGCTGGTATCTGGAAAGCAATATGCAGGTTGTTCCCTAGAACGCCTGCTTTTTGCGTTTGCGAAAGAGCGCTTGCAATGGGGCGCAAAGGCTATAAGCCCTTGCGCCATGACAGAAGCCAACCAAACAGCCCTGCGCAATATCGCGATCATCGCCCATGTGGACCATGGCAAGACGACGCTCGTGGACGAGATGTTGCGTCAGTCGGGGGCCGTCCTCGCGCACGCTGAAATGGCCGAGCGCGCCATGGACTCAAACGATATTGAGCGCGAACGCGGCATCACGATTTTGGCGAAATGCACGTCCGTCCTTTGGGAGAAGGGCGATAAGCCCATTCGTCTGAACATTGTCGACACACCCGGCCACGCCGACTTTGGCGGCGAAGTCGAACGCATCTTGTCGATGGTTGACGGGTGTTTGTTGCTCATCGACGCCGCTGAAGGGCCGATGCCGCAGACCAAGTTCGTCCTGTCGAAAGCACTGGCGCTAGGTCTGAAACCGATCGTCGTGCTCAATAAAGTCGACCGCCCGAGCGCGGAACCGGATGCTGCGCTCGATGCGGCTTTTGACCTGTTCGCAGCGCTCGGCGCCAATGATGAACAACTCGATTTTCCGGTTCTCTATGCGTCTGGCCGCGACGGTTGGGCGTCCGATGAGATCGACGGGTCCCGCGAAAATCTGACGCCCCTGTTCGAGGCGATCATCGCCCGTGTGCCGCCCCCGGCGCTGGCGGAAGATGCGGCGGCGCGTCCGTTCTCCATGCTGGCGACCACGTTGGAGGCGGACCCGTTTCTGGGACGCATCCTGACGGGGCGTGTCGTCTCCGGCTCAGTGAAGCCGGGCGTCACGCTGAAAGCGCTGTCGCGTGACGACGCTGAAATTGAACGGGTACGGATAACAAAGGTATTGGCCTTTCGCGGCCTCAAGAGGCAGCCCGTTGATGACGCCTTCCCCGGTGACATCGTGGCGCTTGCTGGTTTTTCCAAAGCCTCCGTCGCCGACACGCTGTGCGATTTGACGGCGAGCGAGGCTTTGCCCGCGCAGCCGATCGACCCGCCGACGCTTTCGGTAACCATCGGCGCAAATGACTCGCCGCTGGCAGGCCGCGAAGGCGACAAGGTTCAGTCGCGGGTGATCCGTGAACGTCTGTTGCGCCAGGCCGAAGGGGATGTGGCCATCAGCGTGACTGAAACGGTGAACAAGGATGCGTTTGAAGTGGCGGGCCGCGGTGAATTGCAGCTCGGGGTGTTGATCGAAAATATGCGCCGCGAGGGTTTCGAATTAGCGGTCTCGCGCCCGCGCGTCGTCACGCGCCGCGATGAAAACGATCAGCTTCTCGAACCGATCGAAGAGGTGACGATCGATGTGGACGAGGAATTTTCCGGCGCTGTCATTGAAAAACTTACCCGGAAAAAAGCAGAGCTCATCGAGATGAAGCCGGGCGGCGGCGGCAAGACACGGCTCATCTTGCATGCGCCGGCGCGCGCGCTGATCGGCTATCACGGAGAATTCCTGACGGACACGCGCGGCACCGGGGTGATGAACCGCGCCTATCTGGAGCATGCGCCTTATAAGGGTCCGATTGAGGGACGGCGTAACGGCGTCTTGATTTCGAATGGCGACGGTGAAGCCGTGCCGTATGCGCTCTGGAACCTGGAGGAGCGGGGCGTCATGTTCATCTCGCCTGGCGAGAAGGTCTATAAGGGCATGATTATCGGCGAAAACGCCAAACCCGATGATCTCGACGTCAATCCGCTTAAAGCCAAGCAGTTGACGAATATCCGCGCCGCCGGAAAAGACGACGCGGTGCGCCTCACGCCGGCGAAACGGCTGAGCCTTGAACAAGCGATGTCATATATAGACGAGGATGAATTGCTTGAGGTGACGCCTCAGTCAATTCGTTTGCGGAAGATCGAGCTGGAACCGCACATGCGCAAGCGCCGCGCGAAGGACGCAGCCCTTTAAGCGGCCCAGCCCGATTTAACGTTTTTGCGGCAACCTTATTGAGGCGGCGGCGTGTAATAGAATTCCTCTCGCACGATTTTTCCGTCGGCGACGGTGTAAACGCCGAATTCTTTCATCTGCATGCGCTGGCCGCTGGCGCGGTCGGTCGCATCCAGTTCAAAAATAACGCCGAACTTGTCGTCGCCGTGCAGGTAAGGGCCGTCCGTCTTAGAGGAATGCTCCTCCATCATTTCTCGCCATTGCTCGTGTTTGGCCTTGATTGCATCAAGTCCTTCAAAGACGCGAGGCGCGCCTTCGGCCATCGCCGCCGCCTCAACGGAAACGGCGTTCGGGGCGTAGAGGGCGTCGAGACCTTCTTTCTCTTTGCCGGCCCGGCAATTGGCGACGAGCGTGTCGGCGACTTCCATCAGCTTGGAATCAAACATGGGCGCACTTCCTTTCTTTCCATCGCGCAGCCTGATTTACGGCGCGCGTGCAAAGAAGATAGCGCGTGCAAACGGGCAGGACAAATTTAAATGAATTCCAATGCGCCTTGATAAAGATGCTCAGGGGCGTCTGGCGCGATCCCGTGGACAGGCGCGTTCAGGTTCCCTTGCGGCGTGCTTCATCCGTACGCTCATCATATTTGCCTGTGATCGGCGCATAAAAAGCTTTGATTTTTTCAAGGTCCGCGTCGTAGTCGCCGGTGGTGGTCAGTTTGCCGCCGATGCCGCCCACTTTGTTTTTATAATCGAGATAGCCGAATGCGATCGGCACGCCCGCCCCGTGGGCGATATTGTAAAATCCTGTTTTCCAGTAGCGCACTTTCGACCGCGTGCCTTCCGGCGGGATCGCAACGAGCAGGTCGTCCGCTTCTTGATAGATCGCCACCATCTGATCGACCACATTATTTGATTTCGATCGGTCGATCGGAATGCCGCCGAGCGCATGCATCAACCATCCGAACGGTCCCTTGAAGAGACTGTCTTTGCCCATCCATTTCAGGTCAACGCGGTAATAGAAGGCGACCGCAAGCATAATCGGGAGGTCCCAATTGGTGGTGTGGGGCGCGGCGATCACGACCATCTTCTTATCTTCAGGGATTTCGCCGCCGACGCGCCATCCCGCGAGCCCATAAAGGCCAAGAATCACGCTGCGGCAGAGTTCGTAGACAAAGCCGCGCTTGTCGCGGGAGGCCGGTTTCGCCGGAGGCAAGGTCAGTCGTCCAGACCGTAGCGCGACACGTCAAACCCTTTTTCAGCCAATATAGCGGGCACGGACTTATCTCCTACAAGGTGGCCAGCCCCCACGGCGACGAGAATGCGGCCGCGTCCGGCCATCAGACGTTCGATGCTTTCGCCCCAGGCGGCGTTGCGCTGAATGAGAAGGGCGTCATAGACCTCTGGGGCGTCCACGCGCATCGTATCATTCATGAGCCGGTCAATCGCGTCCACATCGCCTTCGCGCCAGGCCCGAAAGAGCTCTGCAAATTGTTCGTCCTGTTTGTCCCAGTCCCGTAACGTCAACCGTAAAAGCTCAAGCTCCACCTCAGGATCAAGGGAAGTGAACAGCGCCAACTGTTCGCTGACGGTTTCAAAGAACCCAAGGTCGCGGCCGCGCACGCGTGCTTCGGACAAGAGAACGGTCTCCACCCCAGAGCTGGGGTCGAACCCCTGGGAGACGATGTATTGCACCGTCAGGTTCAAAAAGGCCTGCCAAGGGCGCATCGTGTCCACCGCCTCAAAGGGCAGGCCCACTTCGGCTGACACCTGCTGGAGCATCGTCGCATCATCATCGCCCAGCATTGCGCTCAATGACGCGCCCTTCGGCAAAAACCCTTGCGTCATTAACGTCTGGATCGTTTTCTGCTGGGCGTCGGGCGTGTCTACTTCCGCCTCGAAATAGATCTTATCCGCCGCGTCGATCGCCCGGGCCAAAGCGTCGGATCGCCAATCGAGTCCCGGCGGCAGAATGTGAAACGTTCCAAGAAGCCAGATTTCGCTATCGTCATCACGCACCACCCACATGGCGGGATCGGCGCGGCCGGCGTCAGGCGCGGTTGCGGTCTGCGCGACCGTCTCTTGCGCCTCGGCGTCGGTCAAAATCGTTTCTTCGGGCGTTGCAAACAATGCGTTTGGGGCCGCAATTAGAAGCGCGGCCGCGATCCCTATGATCCAACGCAGCGATAGCTGTGGCATGGGCGCTCTCCAGTTACTCATTTTATTACTTTTCGCGTGACCATATCGCGTTTCGCCGCCGACGCCACGCCACGCCTGATCGGACCGTATTTGCTGCGAACACTCCGTAGTCTAGTAATGTGTATTAGTGTGCGCTGCAATAAAACAATGATGAGCGACGCGTTAGAATTCACGATCCGAATTACGCGACAGGCTACGCCGCGCCAGCTTGTGCAAAACTTTTTTATTCCGCACGGGCGCACGCAAAAAACATATATGGAATTTACGGACATACGCACAAAAATTCTGCTGACGATAGAATAATTTACGACGCTGCAATTTGATGGCGAACGCGCGATTCAATGGGGACGATTGTGATCGGAAATCCGTGCGGCAGGGTTGTTTTTGCGCTCGAAATAACTCACTATCGACTTAGCTCACAGTAGGGCGACTTGGGGGTCGCGGCTTACACATACATAAAATTCAGTATACGGCCGTCTTCAAATCCAAGTGTTACTTGTAAATTCTTGCGTATCAGGAATCGGCTAGGTCGTTTTGTCGTTTGAATGATTTCACGGCGACGGGAGACGTGCGTGCGCCGCTTCCAAAGGTTCATCCAATACAGAAAGGATTGTGTATGTTACGGCGTATTTTATTAGCTGGGCCGATGCTGATCGGTCTCATGCTTGCCGCGTTCTCCGCGCAAGCATCAATGTTGGAGCGGTTGTCGTTCGACGATCTATCCTCGCGCGCGGACAAAATTTTCCGCGGACGGGTGATCGATGTCGAGCAAGGTACGAAGGCCGTCGGCGGCGGTGAAATCCCGATCGTCACCTATCGGATTCGCGTGGCCGAAATGCTCAAAGGCTCTGCCGACCTCGAAAAAGACGGTCGCCAGGTCATGGAAATTACGATGGCCGGCAGCATCAAGAATGAAGCGGCGAATGACGGCTTGATGCATTTTTCCATCTTTCGCGACGTGCCGAAATTTGAGCGCGGCCGCGAATATGTGTTGTTCATGACGCCGCGCAGTTCAGCCGGTCTCTCAACGCCGGTCGGCCTCGGTCAAGGCGCCTTCGACATCCTAACGACAGCGAAGGAAGACATGGCGGTCAATCAATTCAACAATATCGGCCTTGGCGTCTCAGAAGGCGAACCGATGTCTTACGAGAGCATGAGAGAAGCTGTCGAAGAATCGGCTGGCGAGTAAGGGGACGATAAAACATGACAAAGAAATCAAAATTTATTTGCATCGCCGCCCTTGCGGCCATGATGACAACCCCCGCCTTCGCAGGCGGCCCGCTCGCCGTTTGTGAAAGCGGCGTGCCGTTCCGTTGGGAGAATGACGGACAAAACATTCCGTTCAATCCTGATCAGGGCGCTCTTGGTCCGGTGTCAGCTGCGGATGCGGTGGCGCTTGTCGACGCGTCGTTCCAGGTCTGGGAAGATGTTGGTCCGTCCGCGGCGACCTATACGAACGCTGGCGTTTTGCCGGTGGACGTGGACATCACCAATTTCGGTCCTTTCCTCAATCCCACAGGGCCGGACGGCTTGTCCGCCATCGTCTTCGATGACACGGGCGAGATCTTCGATCTCCTCTTTGGCCCAGGGTCCGGTATTCTAGGTTTCGCCGGACCGGAATTCGGCGATACGGCCGCGTGTACGATCACTGAAGGCGTTTCGTTCCTGAACGGCCCGTCTTTCACTGATTTGACGGCGGCGTTCGACGTTATGGTGCACGAGTTCGGCCACTATTCGAACCTCGCGCACACGGTCGTGAACGGTCAGCAATTCATCGGCGCTGGCGATACGTCCGGTCCGAGCCCGAACAATACGTTCGGCACGCCTGACCCGACAGCGGACACCATCGAAACGATGTATCCGTTCTACTTCGGTCCGGGGTCCGGCACGAATACACCGCACCGGGACGATATTGCGAGCCTTTCCACGCTCTATCCGGATCCGTCGTTCGCGACTGACTTCGGCTCGATCAGCGGATCGGTTCTGGCGCCCAACGGCGTAACGCGGTTGACTGGCGTCAACGTTATCGCCCGAAATATCGCCGATCCGTTCAATGACGCGGTGTCTGCGATTTCGAGTGACTTCACCGATGCGACGGATCAGTCCGATCCGGTTGTCGGGACCTATTTGATTGAAGGTCTGACGCCCGGCGCCGACTACGCGGTCTATATCGACGAAGTCCTTGCAGGCGGGTTCTCGACAACACTGTTGACGCCTCTTCCGGGCCCGGAAGAGTTTTTCAACGGGGCGAACGAATCCTCGATCTTTGATGATCCGACGGAATTCACGCCGATCACCATTGCGGCGGGCGGCGACGCCTCCGGGACGGACATCATCTTCAACAGCCCCGCGCCAGGAACGCCGCTTCCGGTCGGTGACGACGGCAATGTGCAGGTGTTCCTGCCGTTCACCTTCGAAATCTGCAATGTGGAATTCGACTCCGTCTTCATCAACGCCAACGGCAACCTCACCTTCGGCGCGCCGTCGGGCGACTTCTCGGAGTCGGTCGCTGATTTGATCGCCGGTCCGCCGCGGATCGCGGGCCTTTGGGATGACTTGAACCCCAATGCCGGCGGTACGGTCTCCTTCGACCAAACAGCCGGCGCCTTTACGGTGACGTGGGACGGAGTGCCGGAGTTCTTCTCAACGGGATCGAACACCTTCTCGATCACATTGAACGACGCCGGTAACTTCATTGATCTCGTCTATGGCGATTTGTCAGCGACGGACGGGCTTGCAGGCGTCACCTGCGGCAGCGCGTTCACGGCCGGCAATGAGACGGGTATTGATCTCAGTGCGGGCACCGAAGGACGGAGCCGCTGGACACTCCGCAGAAGCGCGGCGGTGTTCGAACTGTTCGACGGATCAAATCCAAACGATTTGGCGCAGTCGACAGTGGGCTTCAACCCAACGGTCATCTACCGAGACCGGTTCGAGCCGAACGATTCGTTCGCGTCAGCGCGGACGATTTCTGTTCCGTTCAACTCATCGGAGATTCGGCGTTATACTGAGCTCTCGCCAACGGGCGGCGATGTGGATTTCTTCCGCTTCCGCGCGCGGGCTGGAACAACGTTGATCGCCGAAGTGGCGGCAGGACAGCTCGATTCCGTGCTTGGCCTGTTCGACAGTGCGGGCAATCTGGTCGCAGCTGACGACGACGGCGGCGCAGGTCTCTTGTCGCGCATCGTCTTCCCGATCCCGGCTGACGGCGACTATATCGTCGCTGTATCTGCGTTCCCCGACTTTGGGTTCACAGGCGCCGGCGGCTCGGGCGGCCGGTACGTTCTTGACCTCGCGGCGATCAGAGGAACGCCAATCGCTCTTGGCGATGACGATTCCGAAGAAGTGGCGATCGGATTCACCTTCCCATTCCAGGGAACCGATTGGTCAAGCGTCTGGGTGAACTCGAACGGCAACCTGACGTTCGGTTCCGGCGATACGGACTTCTCAGAATCCGTGGCTGAGCTGTTGAGCGATCAACCGCGCATCGCCGCACTCTGGGACGACCTCTCGCCGAACCAGGGTGGCATGGTCATCGTCGATAACTCTGATGGCCGCTTTACCGTCACCTTCCGGGATGTACCGGAGTTCTTCGCGTCAACGACCAACAGCTTCGCTGTCTCGCTGTCGCGCCGCGGCTCCGTGAGGATCTCCTATGACGGCATTGCGTCCACCGACAGCATCGTCGGCGTCACCCAAGGCGGCGGCGTCGCCGATCCGGGTGCGACCGACTTGTCGCTCGGCGGACCGTTCTCGTCGTTCGGTACGACCTACGAAGAATTCAGTTTCTTCGGGTCGGGCTTCGACCTGGATGGCACCCGGTTGGACTTCAACTAGAAATATCGTACGCGATATTTGAGAAGCCGGCGAGCAACCGCTCGCCGGCTTTTTTTATTTCTGATTACGATTGTTAAATTCACCAGCGTTGCGGTGATCGGCGTGAAAACCGTCGGCGCTCTGCGATGCGCATAGACCGGTACGGTTCGCTCGCAGCGACGGGCTTAATCAACCAGCGTAAATGACGCCATCAGACCGCCTTCAGAACTGCCGCCGACCCACAGGTGGAAGTCGCCCGGCTCCGCGCCATAGGCGCCGCTCCGTCGCCAGAAGGCGAGATCATCTGTTGTGAGGTCGAATGTCACTTTTGTCTCTTCGCCTGGCTGTAGAGATACGCGCGCGAACTTTTTTAGCTCCCGCACCGGACGCGTGACGCTGCCCACAAGGTCGCGAATATAAAGCTGCGCGACTTCGACGCCCGCTCTGTCTCCATTGTTTGCAATTGTCGCTTCGACGCGAAGCGTCTCACCGGTCCGCAGCGCCGCGGCGCTTAACTGAAGATCCGCATAGTGAAAGTCGGTATAACTGAGACCGAAGCCGAAAGGAAATTGCGGCTCGTAACCGGCGTCAAGATGAAACGCCGTCATGCCGAGGGAGGTCTGGCGCGCGCCGACGGGAATATCGTCTATGTGAACGATCTCATTCGGCGATGGCGGGCGTCCAGAATTTTTGCGGTTATAATAAATCGGTATCTGCCCTACCATCTTGGGAAATGTCACCGGTAACTTGCCGGACGGGCAGGCGCGCCCGAAAAGGAGATCGCTGATCGCCGGCCCGCCCATTGTTCCCGGATGCCAGGCGAATAGGAGCGCGTCCACGTCGTCCAGAAGATCGCCGAGCGTCAGCGGACGTCCGGCGAGGACGACCGCGACAACAGGTTTTCCAGCCCTTTTGAGCGCTTTGACAAGCTGCGCCTGATTGCCAGGCAGATCGATATCGGCCCTGCTGTGCGCCTCACCGCTAAGTATCGATTCCTCGCCAAGAAAGACGATGGCGACGTCGGCGTCTGAGGCGGCCTCGAAGGCGGCGCCGAACTGATCAACCGATTTACTGCGGGTCGATTCCATTGCGGGCGCATATCGCACATCGAAGTCATCTCCGGCCGCGTCGCGGATCGCCTGTAACGGCGTAACCGACAGCGTCTCATCGCCGTCGAAAACCCAGGTGCCGATCTGCTCATAGGGCGCATCCGCCATCGGACCGATGACAGCCACTGACATCAGCGCCTCGGGATTAAGCGGCAGGGTTCGTTCCTCATTCCTCAGGAGGACAACGCTCTGGAGGGCCATCTCCTTCGCGACCGTCATCGCCTCGCTGTCGCCAAAGCGGGGAAAAGCCGCCGGGTCGGCGTATGCGTCGTCGAAAAGACCGAGGCGGAACTTGGTGCGCAGAACATTCGCGACCATGCGGTCAATCTCATCGATGTTCACATCGCCGTTCTCAATGAGATCAGCGATATGGTTCTGATATGCGTCGCCCGCCATTTCCATATCGATGCCAGCCGTGATTGCTTGTTCTGCTGACTCGCGATCATTCGCCGTGATGCCGTGAACGGACAATTGCGCGATCGAGTTCCAGTCGCTCACTGCAATCCCGTCGAACCGCCACTCGCCGCGTAAGACATCGCGAAAGAGAAACGAATTTGCGCTCGCCGGCACGCCGTCAATGTCGCTGAAGGACGACATGATCGAGAGGGCGCCAGCCTCGATGACCGCCTTGAACGGCGGCAAGTAGATATTACGAAGTTCGTTTTCCGGAATATTCGTTGTGCTGTAATCGCGCCCGCTCTCCGACGCGCCATACCCGGCGAAGTGTTTCGCGCAGGCGCCGATCGATGCATTATCGGCGAGGTCATCGCCCTGAAATCCTTCCGTCATCGCGACACCGAGCGTGCATGTCAGATACGGGTCTTCGCCGAGACTTTCGGCGATCCTTCCCCATCGCGGATCGCGCGAAATATCGATCATGGGCG
>JBCAXE010000047.1:0-26320 GCA_038534195.1 Pseudomonadota bacterium | reverse complement strand
TCAGGACACGCAGATATGCCATCGTTGGGTGGCTGAGAATCGGTGCCTGTTTGCGTACCCCCAAATCGACAAAGATCGATGCTGGATGATCGTCTACGCGCAAAGGAAAGTAATCCCAATCATCGCTCATATCGTCACCATACCCGCAATATTTTGGAGTGGGAAAGATCCTTCTGCAATGTCTGGAAAGGGCCAAAATTGCCTGGTCGATGCTCCAATTTCTAATGGGCCGTTTATGCGCTAAGACGCATTACGAACTTCAGCAGGATTATTCTCCTCCCCACCAATACTCACAAAGAATCAGATTGGGTCTTGCGAGAATTCTGCGCGAAAGCCCCCCTCACAAAATAAACTTCGACAGATCCGCGTTCTTTGTGATGTCTTCGAGGCGCGCGTCCACATAGGCCGCGTCGATGGCGATGGTCTCGCCGTCTTTGTCGGCGGCCGCGTAGGAGATGTCGTCGAGGACTTTCTCCATAATTGTCGCAAGCCGGCGCGCGCCGATATTTTCGACCGTGGCGTTCACCGTGGCGGCCGCGTCGGCGAGGGCGTCGACGGCGTCGTCTTTGAAGGTGAGGGTCAGGCCTTCGGTTTCCATCAGCGCTGAATATTGCCGCAACAGGCTCGCCTCGGTTTCCACGAGAATGCGTTTGAAGTCGTCGCGGGTGAGCGCGTCGAGCTCCACGCGGATCGGCAGGCGCCCTTGCAATTCGGGCAACAGGTCCGATGGTTTGGAGAGGTGAAAGGCGCCCGACGCGATGAACAGGATATGGTCAGTTTTGACGGGCCCGTATTTGGTGGCGACCGTCGCGCCTTCGATAAGCGGGAGAAGATCGCGCTGAACGCCCTCGCGCGAAACGTCCGCCCCCGCCCTTTCTGCGCCGCGCGCCACCTTGTCGATCTCGTCGAGGAAGACGATGCCGTCATTCTCCGCCAGCTCAACCGCGTCGCGATTGATGGCGTCGTCGTCAAGGAGATTGTCGGACTCTTCTGCGATCAATGGTTCGTAGGCGTCCTTCACCATCATCTTGCGGCGCTTTGACGGGCCGGCGAAGCCTTTGCCGAGAATGTCAGAGAGGTTGATCATGCCCACTTGCGCGCCTGGCATGCCCGGAATTTCAAAGCTCTGGCCGCCACCGCCGGTCTCGCGCAAATCAAGCTCGATCTCGCGGTCGTCCAGCTCCCCATCGCGCAGTTTCTGGCGGAAGCTCTCGCGGGTTTTCTCGCCCGCCTCGCCCACAAGCGCCTCCAGGACGCGGTCTTCGGCGGCGGCGTGGGCGCGCGCTTTTACATCTTCGCGCTTTTTATCGCGCACGAGCCCTACCGCGATTTCCACAAGATCGCGCACGATGGAATCGACGTCGCGGCCCACATAACCGACCTCAGTGAATTTGGTCGCTTCCACTTTGAGGAAGGGCGCGCCGGCGAGCTTGGCGAGGCGGCGCGAAATCTCCGTTTTGCCGACACCGGTGGGCCCGATCATGAGAATGTTCTTCGGTGTGATCTCCTCGCGCATGGGCCCTTCCACCTGACGGCGCCGCCAGCGATTGCGCAAGGCGATGGCGACGGCGCGCTTGGCGGCTTTCTGGCCGACAATGAAACGGTCCAGCTCAGAAACGATTTCGCGCGGGGAAAAGTCTGACATGAATGGGGCTCTCTTTCAGTTTGAGGCTGACCATGTACGACCCTTATGGGCGCGGTTAAAGACCCGCGTCGCCGCAAATGAAAAAGGGCGCCCTCTAGCGTTCAACAACTGGCCGCTTTGGAAGAATGCGCGCCCGCCTGTGATGTAAGCCACAGGACGCCGGGCCCCCGTTATTTATGTCTAACCGATTGAGGAGCGCTGCGTTCTGGGGGAGATCAAATGGGAAAATATGCGTGTGTTATCGTCGCTGCGGCAGCGGTTTTTATTGAAACCGCCGTCGCCCAAGTGGGGTCGATCAGCCAGCCTTTGACCGGCGCGGTCAATTTTGAGGACTGCTCACCAGCGCAAACCGACTTCCTCAAAGACGCCAACAAATATGGGCGGATCGCGTCGGTTTCAGCTGGTTTTGAGGCCTGTATCCGCGATCGCGTCACGAACCGCTATCGACGATGTCCGGGCGAGCCCTTCGCTGAGGCGTCGACAGCGGTACAGATTGACCGCGTGCTGGAGGTCTCAAAAGCACCGAACAGCGTCCGTCATGTTTGCACCCACAGCGCAGGCATCGGCAACGCCTGGGCCGGTTTCAATGAATACGCCCACGACGATACGGTCGCATTCAGCTGGGGTCTCTGGCTTGATAGTATTGTCCTGCAGCTCCCGAAGCGAATTTGTTCGGAGGCTGAAAAGTCGGATCCCGACGCCAACAATTGTCGCTGGGGGGCTTATCCGTGGCCCTACACCCAAGCCGCCGGAACGACATGGCATGAGGGCATGCACACGCACCGCTATACGCATGGCGACGCTGATGATCGCGGCCGGGCCGGGTGCGGCTATGCGGCGAGTTCCGATTACGACATGTGGACGCATGCCATGCCCTACATCGTTGGAAGTTGTATCAACGACGCGATCGAGACTGCGCAAAATGTCTGCACCCGTTCCGTAAACAGTTGCCCTGGGGCGAACCAATTGCGCATGGAAAGCGCCGACGGCGGCGCCTGCTCTTGTGTGAATGATCCGGGCCAGAAGGGGCTCGGGCTTCTCGCGGTTCGCGACAATAAGATACGCGACACGGCGATTTTGCCGACCGGCCAACGCGCGCGCGACGGTTGGCTTTACGCAGACCGCAACACAATCGTTGCAAGCGGCAATTTTGATGGCGCCGGCGCTGTTGATTTGCTGGTGGCGAGCGATTGGGGGCTTGGCGTATTAACCACTGATGAGGACGGCGGCTGGCGCACCCTCACTTTGACGCCGACCGGCGAGCGCATCGGCGGCTGGCGGCTCAACAGTCGCGGCGACACTTTTGAAGGGGTCGGCGATTTTGACGGTGACGGGCGGGACGAATTCATTATACGGAGCGAGTGGGGTGTCGGCGTTGTCGGTTATGATGACGGCGCCTTTCGTCTTCTCGATCACGCGCCGCGGAATACCTGGTTCGACGATTGGCGATGGGATGCGCGCGAGGTCAATGGCGGACGCGATGAAATAGCTGGCGTCGGCGATCTCAACGGCGACGGGCGTGATGAAATTGTTGTGAAAAGCAATTGGGGTATTGGCGCGCTCACCTTGCGAAGCGGACGCTTACGGCGGCTCGCGATCGCGCAGCGCGACACATGGTTCGGCTCCTGGCGCTGGGACGCGCGCGTCAACGCGGGCCGCGATGTCATTGAAGGTGTCGCTGATTTAAACGGCGACGGGCGCGATGAGATTCTTGTTACAAGTACATGGGGCATCGGTGTGCTGGCGCTAGCCGGAGAACGGTTTAACGCCATTGTGGCGAAGCCGACCGGCGCCTCGTTCCGCCCCTGGCGTTATCAGGCCCGCGGCACAGCCAATCCGCACAGTGTCGAAGCGATTGGCGACTTCAACGGCGATGGCGCTGCAGATATTTTGCTCAAGAGTCGCGGGGCCATTGGCGCGTTGCGTGTCGATGGCGACACGTTCCGTCAGATCGCCGGCGCCACAGACGGCCGGCGGCTTGGCGGATGGCTGCTTGCGACGCGCGACAATACGATTGAAGGTGCGGGCGACCTGGATGGGACTGGCGGCGACGAGATTCTCATTCGAAGCGATTGGGGCCTCGGGGCGCTAAGGGTTTCGCGCGGGTCGTTCGTCAGCACCGAACTCGTGAAAAACGAAACCCTTGCTGGAAGCTGGCGCCTTGCGCCGAGCGACCGCATGATCGCTGTCGCGCGATCTGCGACCGCGCCCGCCGACATGTTGATCATCCAAAAAACGCGATAGTCTATGTAACACCGCTCAATAAGCTGCGGCGATTTCGTCGCCGAGGCGGCGGGCGGTTTCCATGAGGCGGTCAAGATCAGCGTCGGTCGTGCGGTGATTGGTGATGCACACGCGGATTGCGAAGCGCCCGTCGATGATGGTGTGGGACGGGACGGCGACGCCGCTCTTCTGGATCGCCACCAACAAGGCCTTGTTGAGCGCATCAAGATCGGCCTCGTTGACGCCTTCCGGCGCATAACGAAAACAGACGATGTTCAGGGGCGCGGGCGCCGCGAGCGAGAAAGCGGGATCGGCGCGCACCATGGAGGCGAGCGCAGCGGCTTGGTCGATATTGCGCTGAATGAGGCGGCCGAGCTTTTGCGCGCCCTGTTCCTTCAGCGACATCCAGACTTTCAGCGCCCGGAACCCCCGCGACAATTGAAGGCCGCGGTCCGAAAAATAGGTGGCGTCCGTGGCGAGACCGCCGACGGACGTCAGATAGGCCGACTGCTGCTCGAAGGCGGCGCGCTGAGCGCCAGGGTCGCACACGAGAACGCAGCCCACTTCATACGGCATGTAGCCCCATTTATGGAGATCGAAGGCGATTGAATCAGCGCTCGCCTGCGCGGCGACGAGGGTTTTTGCTCCCGGCGCCAGCGCCGCCAATGACCCGAAGGCGCCGTCCACATGAAGCCATAGATCGAATTCATCTGCAAGCTGACGAAGCGCGGCGATGTCGTCGACGGCGCCGGTGTTCACCGTGCCCGCGGTGGCGATCAGGCAAAAGGGTTTGAGCCCCGCGTCGATGTCAGCGCGGATTTGTGCGCGGCACGCCGCCACATCAATCTCGAACGCGTCGTTGACGGGCGCCGCGCGGAAGGCGTTGGTTCCAAGGCCCATCAACTCGCAGGCCTTGTTGATCCAGCTATGGGTTTGCGCGCCGCCATAGACCGTGAGGCGCGGCGCGCCGTCCGTTTGCAGGCCCTGTTTGCGAATATCGTATCCCGCCTTTTCGGTGCGGGCGACGGCGAGCCCGTTCAGGTTCGCCATGGTGCCGCCGCTGACGAGGACGCCCGACGCGTCCGCCGGAAAGCCGAGATAATCGGCGAGCCAGGCGATTACTTGGCGTTCAATATGAGACGCAGACTGATCATACCCGGCGAGATGCGGGTTCAGGCCGGAGGCGAGCATGTCGGCGAACATGCCCGTCACCGTGCCGTTGCCCATAACCCAGCCGAAAAAACCGGGGTGCTGATTGCCTGTGGGATAGGGAAGAATGTGATCGCGAAACGCCTCATAAACGTCGGCGAGGGGTGTTTCTCCCTGCGGCGCGGGTTCAGTGAGGGCGTCGCGCGCTTCTTGCGGCATGGGCCGCCAGGCGGGCCGCTCGCGCACCGTGGATAAATAATCGATCATGTCGTCGATCATCCGGTGGCCGAGGGTGCGCGCTTCGTCCCAATCCTCCGGGTCAAGAGCGTCCGTCATTGGTTGATGGTCTCAATCGTGAGTTGGTCGTTGGTGTAAACGCAAATCGACGCCGCAACAGCCATCGCTTTGCGCACGATCGCTTCGGCGCCGAGATCGGTCTCGTCATAGAGCGCGCGCGCGGCGGCGCGGGCGTAATCGCCGCCGGAGCCGATGGCGGTGATTCCGGCGGTGGGCTCCAGAACGTCGCCGAGGCCGGTGACAGTGAGTGTGACGTCCTTGTCGGCGACGATCAGCATCGCTTCGAGCCGGCGCAAATAGCGGTCCGTGCGCCAGTCTTTCGCAAGCTCGACGCAGGCGCGCGTCAATTGCCCCTTATATTGCTCCAGCTTGGCTTCCAGGCGCTCAAGGAGGGTGAAGGCGTCAGCGGTGCCGCCAGCGAACCCGGCGATCACGTCGCCCTCCCCGATGCGCCGCACTTTCCGGGCGTCGCCTTTCATGACGGTCTTGTCGAGGCTCACCTGCCCGTCCCCGCCAATACAGACGGTGTCGCCGCGCCGGACGGCGAGAATGGTGGTGCCGTGCATTTCGATGCTCATAATCCTCGTTCCTCGCTATTGCTTAAGCGCTAGCGCAAACATTGGTGCAATATCAACGCTTTCGCGCTAAACGAGGCCCAGCAAAGGAATTGAGCCCATGCGCAACGCTACTGTCGAACGCAAAACCCGCGAAACGGAAATCTTCGTCGCCGTCGATCTCGATGGATCCGGCGACGGCGATATTGAGACCGGGATCGGCTTTTTCGATCATATGCTTGAAGCGTTCGCCAAACACTCGATGATTGATTTGAAGGTGCGCACTGAAGGCGACCTTCATATTGATATGCACCACACGGTGGAAGACACCGGCATCGTGATGGGTCAGGCGGTGGCGAAAGCGCTTGGCGATTGCGCCGGCATCAGCCGCTTCGGCGCGGCCTATATCCCCATGGATGAGACCCTGTCGCGGGCGTCGATCGATATCTCCAAGCGGCCTTATCTTGTGTGGCGCGTTGAGTTCAAGCGCCCCAAGGTTGGCGATATGGACACCGAGCTATTCAAGGAATGGTTTCATGCGTTTGCGACGAACGCCGGCGTTTGCCTGCATGTGGATAATCTCTATGGGGAGAATACCCACCATATCATTGAGTCCTGCTACAAGGCGACGGCGCGCGCCTTGCGGGCGGCCGCGGCGCTTGATCCGCGGCTGAACGGCGAGACACCGTCAACGAAGGGCGTGCTCGGCGGCTAACGACGCCGAAGGGCGTCCTCAACAAAAGGCGCCGAAGGGCGCCTTCGTCTCCTGACGCCCCTCCCCGTTTCATATCCACATATTAACCATCAAACCCGTTGACGGCGCTGGCGGTTTTGCGCGACTGTCCCCGCCGGCGATCCGACCCGTTCGCGTGTGATGATCAGAAGAGACGGGCGGTCAGGGCGAAACATCAGGGTAGAAAACAAAAAGGGGTTATCTCAATGAAACTGTTGAAATTTTTTACGATGGCAGCAACGGCGGGCGCGATGACGAGCGCGGCCTATGCCGGCGAATGGGCGGACCAGTGCATGGCGACGCTTGAAGCCGAAGGGCGCGACGCGTCCGGGTGCCAGTGCCTTGAAGATGCGATCACCGCCGATGAGGCCATGGTCGAGGAATTCATGGCGCTCGGCGAAATCGCTGATCCGGCTGAGCGCTATGCGGCGGCTTCCGACGACGCCAAAGCGATTATGGACTCCTGCACCCGCAGCTAATTACTTAAGCCAAAACCCAAGGAAAAATTGATGAAAAAGACACTGCTCGCAAGCCTCCTCTTCGCATCGACGGCCATGGCGCCGGCGTTCGCCAACGACGTGGAAGAGGCGTGCAATGCGTACGCTGAAGAAAACGGCACTGACAATTTGGGTTGCTCCTGCCTCGGCGACGCCGCTGCAGATGATGCTGATCTGACCGCTGCGATTATGGCGATCTCCGGTCCGGCGGATATCGAAGCCGCTGACGACGCAACGAAAGAAGCGATTGGCGCCTGCTTCCCGCAGACTTAATCACGATCATACTCAACTGAAAAAGGCGCGCCCTTAGCGGCGCGCCTTTTTTGTTTGATAGGCTGGCCTAACGGCGCGCGCCGTCAGTCGGAGGCCTTGTTTCACTGGACGGGCAATCCTACCAGCTTTCTGCCTTCTTCAGTCTTGATTGAAAAATCCTGGCCCGCGAAATCGGCGCCGCCGGGGCCGCACAAAAACGCGACCGCCTCCGCGGCCCATTCGGGCGGAATATGCGACGACCAGTCAAGGCGGCTTACGGGATTGACGCCGGATGCTTTGATTTTCGCCATCATGTCGGTGGCGACGGTGCCGGGGCTGAGGCCGACAATCCGGATGCCCATATCGCCCACTTCCGTATGGGCGCATTCGGTGAGTTTTTTTGCGGCGGCCTTGGTGGCGCAGTAATGCGACCAACCTTCAAGCGCGCTGTTGGCCGCGCCAGAGCTCATATTGACGATCACGCCCGCGCCTTGGGCCTGCATCACGGGGAGCGCGGCGCGGAGGCCGTGATAGACGCCTTTGACGTTGACATCGACTGCCCGGCTCCATTCCTCCACATCGCTTTCTGCGATGCGTGCAATCGGATCGATTACACCGGCGTTGTTGACGAGGATATCGAGCCGCCCAAACGCGGCGACAGTTTTGTCGACAGCGGCGCGCACCTCCGCGAAAGAAGCCACGTCGCACGGCGCCGCGATGGCGCGTGCACCCTCTTTCGTGAGCGCGTCGCAATGGTCGGCGAGCGCGGCTTCATTGCGGGCGGCGAGCGCCACATCAACGCCGAGCGCGGCGAGCTTATGCGCTGTGGCGAGCCCAATGCCGCGGCTAGCGCCCGTGATCAGCGCCGCTTTTCCCTGAAGATCACTCATAAGGAAACTCCAGAGCGTCATTGCGGCCGTACTGACACGGAATATTATTCGTCGGCGCATCGGCGCAATCCACCAGATCAAAATTGATCTTCAGATCAATAAATTGACCGAGCGGGCTGCCTTCAAAATTCAGGACGTCAAAGCCGTGTGCGAGGCGGTCGAACCGTCCTTCAGCTTCAAAGCCCACGGCGCGCCGTTCGTCGTAGCGCGGCAGGAACGCCGCAAATGGGGCGTCGTCAGTAATGCGGAAATCCATGGAAAATGGTTTCGTGACGCCTTTGAACGTCAGATCACCTTCGATGGCGCCGCTCTTCTCGTCATTCATTTTTATTTTTGTGCTGACGAACTCGATTTTAGGATGCTTTTCCACATCGAGAAATTCCGCGGACCGTAAATGATTGTCGCGGCCCTTGTGATTGCTGTCGATGCTGGCGGCCTCGATGGTGAAACTGATTTCGCTTTTTTCCGGCGCGGTTTCGTCGATCAGGAACGCGCCGTCAAAAGTTCTGAATTGGCCGACGGTGTTGGAATAGCCGAAATGGTCGATTTCCCAGCCCACATAGGCGTGGCCGAGATCGAGAGTGAACGGGCGTTGATCGGCGGCGGCTGGGGCGGCGCAAAGCAGCGTCAGGCCAGCGGCGAGAAATGGGATTTTTGTCATGGCGCACTCCAGGGGTTGTTGCGCCGTTCTCTTTGCTCTTTTACGGTTGGCAATAAACGTGCTGGATTGCATATAATAATTGCGTAATATGCAATAATGGAATTATCCCAGCTCAGGGCCTTTGCGGCTGTGGCGCGCGCGGGCGGTTTTGCGGCGGCGGCGGGCGACGCCGCGCCCTCCACAATGACCCGCGCCGTCGCCAATCTTGAACGCGCGCTTGGCGTTCGCCTCTTCCAGCGCACCACGCGGTCCGTCTCGCTCACTGAGGCGGGCGAAAAATTCCTCGCCCGGATCGCCCCGGCGCTCGATGAAATTGACGCCGCGGCGGAAGCAGCGGCTTCTGGCGTCAGCGCGGTGGCGGGCGCCTTGCGCGTGGCGGCGTCCGTCTCTTTCGGTCAGAAAGTGATCGCGCCGGCGTTGGCGCAATTCCATGATCAGTACCCGAAGCTCTCGGTGGAGCTCATCCTCTCTGACGGCGTCAGCGACCTGATCGCCGAACGCATTGATGTGGCTGTCCGCCATGGCGCGCTCGACGATAGCGCCTTGATAGCGCAGCGGCTGGCGGACGTGCGGTATCTATTGGTGGCCAGTCCCGCTTATCTTGAAAGCGCGCCGCCGTTAGCCTCACCGCGCGATCTGGCGGGTCATGCCTGCCTTACCTATCCCTACCCGGCGTTTCGCTCGCGCTGGCGCTTTGAACGCGACGGCGCGGCGGAAGAGATCGAGATCAAACCAGCCGCGTCGATTTCCAATGCGGCGGCGCTCGCGTCTTGCGTTAAATCGGGCATGGGCGTTGCGCTTCTCGCTGATTGGATGGTCGATAGCGACATCGCTGAGGGCGCGCTCGTTTCCCTGCTGACGGAATGGACCGCCAGCGGCGCGGAACCCGGCGGGTCGTCGGGCCTCTGGATCGTCACGCCGTCCCGCCAGTTTACGCCCGCCAAAACCAAAGCCTTCGCTGATTTTATGCGCACCTTGATCGGGCCGCGCGCGCCGATTGCTTTTCGGTCCTGAACGCCTAAAAGCTCGGCGCTATGGCTGAATGCGTCGCAATTATTGATTACGGCTCGGGCAATTTGCGCTCGGTGCAAAAGGCGTTTGAGCGGGTCGTCAGTGAGCGCGGCCTCGACGCATATATTGTCGTGACCGGGTCGGCGGACGCAGTCGCGGGCGCGGACCGGATTGTCTTACCCGGCGTCGGCGCCTTCGCGGCCTGCCGCGCCGGCCTTGACGCGGCGCCGGGCATGATCGCCGCCATGGAGAAAGTCGTTTTGCAGTCGAGACGACCCTTTCTCGGCATTTGTGTCGGCATGCAGCTTCTGGCGACGCGCGGGCTCGAATTCGGCGAGACGCCGGGGCTCGGCTGGATTGCGGGCGACGTCAAAAAAATTGAGCCGGCCGATCCTACGCTTTCCGTCCCCCATATGGGCTGGAACAATGTCTCCGCGGCGGCCCCTCACCCCGTCATTGACGACCTCGACCTGCCGCAAGATTTCTACTTCGCGAATTCATTTCATTTCGATGTCGAAAGAGAGCAAGAAAAAATTGCCGTATGCGATCATGGCGGGCCGCTCTCTGCGGGCGTCGCGCGAGACAATATTGTGGGTGTTCAGTTCCATCCGGAAAAAAGTCAGCGCGCCGGCCTTGCGTTGATTGCCGCCTTCCTCACATGGACGCCGTCATGACAGCCGTTCCCGACAACAGTAAGACCGCCCTCACCCTTTACCCAGCGATTGACCTCAAAGGCGGCGTTTGCGTGCGCCTCATGCACGGGGAAATGGATCAGGCGACGACCTATAATGAGGATCCGGCGGCGCAGGCGCATCTGTTCGCGAGCGCCGGGTATGACCGGCTTCATATTGTCGATCTTGACGGCGCCTTCGCTGGGCGATCGGAAAATGCGGCGGCGGTCACGTCGATCCTGAAAGCGACGGATGCGGCGTGCCAGCTTGGCGGCGGCGTGCGCGGTATGGCCGATGTGGAAGCCTGGATTTCGCGGGGGCTCGCCCGGGTCATTTTGGGAACAGCCGCCGTGCGCGATCCTGACTTTGTGAACGAAGCCGCGCGCGCTTTCCCCGGACAGATCATTATCGGCGTCGATGCGCGCGACGGCCGCGTTAAAACAGACGGCTGGGCGGGCGATACCGGCCATACCGCGATCGAGATAGGAAAACGCTTTGAAGATCAGGGGGTTGCGGCGCTGATCTATACTGACATTAGCCGCGATGGCGCGCTTACCGGGGTCAATGTGGACGCCACGGCGGCGCTCGCCGAGGCCCTTTCCATCCCCGTAATCGCCTCCGGGGGTGTCTCGTCGGTCGATGATATCCGCGCGCTCGCCGCCGCGCCCGAAGGGATTGAAGGCGTCATTATCGGACGCGCGCTTTATGACGGCCGCATCGATCGCGCCGAGGCGCGCGCCGCCGCCATGCGGTCCTGACGCGCCAGCCATATCCCCTGCAATTCATTGGCGCGCCGCTTGCTGTCGCTGTCCTCCGGCGCCATTACCGACGCCACGGCCAGCACCCGCACAAATCCGGTTTTCATGACGCACGACCTAAACAAGCCTCAATTGGTTTTCGCCGGTAGCGCCGCGGCGGGTTCGGCCTTCGCCCGGTCATACGCGGTGCGGGCGTTGGCGACAGGCGGGTTCCGGCGCGAGATTGTCGAAGAAAAAATCACGATCGGCGCGGGCGGCGTCTTTTCGGTGGAGCGTGCGCGCGAGGCCATAAAGCTGCGCAAGGGCGGGACGCGGCTGATTGCGACCGTCGATCAGTGCGTAGGCGACTTCGGGGACGAGCGCCGGGCGACCTTCGCGGAGATTTCTCTTACCGCAAAGAAAGGGCGCCGGTCGGCGCTTTACGACGTGGCGCGGCTTTGCCTTGAAGAAAGCGCGGGCGCGTTGACGCCGGTGAGCCCCGATCCGGCGGTGAGGGCGGCGCGCTTCACAGATCGCGCGCGTCTCCTTGCGCCGGCGAACAAAATCAGCGTGCGGCCTGATCAGACCGTGGGCGCGGTTTACCATGGCGGGATCGCTTTCTGTGCGCGGCGCGCTCTTGCGCTGGCGCCGCTCCTTCAGGAGCGACCCGCCGGCGAGCCTCTCCGCCAGATGCGCGTTCTCTTGCGCCGCCTGCGGACCTATGAGCGCATCTTCCGCGCCGCTGCGCCGAACAAGGATTTGAGTCGCCTCTCAAGGCGTGCGCGCGGCTTTGCGCGGCTCCTCGGCGAGGCGCGCGACTGGGACGTTTTCTTCACGCAGACGCTGCCGTCTGTCGCCGCGACGGGGGAGACGCCGGGCGGCATGGCCGCCTTGCAAGCGGCGGCGCGCCAGCATCAGCTTGCAGCGGCGGCGCGCATCGCTGAGCTGAACGCCAGCCCTGATTTTTCCCTTTTTCTTCTGGATCTCGCGCGTATGGCGGACGCCCCGTCAAAGCGCGTCTTCAAAAAAGCCGAGACGCCCGTGGCCGCGTTCGCGACCGATGCGCTCGAGGCCCGGCTTGCTGCGGCGCGCGAGGCCGGGGCGGGCCTTGCGCTGAAAGATCTCGCCGCCGGTCATCCGTTGCGGCTGGCGCTCAAAAAATTGCGCTATAGCGCGCAATTGTTTCGCGACCTCTATGACCGGGACGCGCGCAAACCGTATTTTCAGGCGTTGGCGTCATTGCAGCAGGGCTTCGGCGCGCTCAATGACGCGGCGGTCGCTCAGGCGCTTGCAACGCGCGCCGCTTCGGGGGAAGGGAAGGCGGCGATGCGCGCCGCCGGGTTTGTCAGCGGTTATCAAACCGCGCGCGCGCACGCTGCATCGGCGCGCATTCTCGAAGACTGGCGCGCGTTTTCGTCGATGACGCCTTATTGGGCGTAAAGGAACCGTATGCTGAAGGTCAGGGTTATCCCTTGTCTCGACGTCAAAGACGGACGCGTCGTGAAAGGCGTCAATTTCGTCGATCTGCGCGACGCCGGCGATCCGGCCGAAGCGGCGATCGCTTATGATGAGGCGGGCGCGGACGAGCTTTGTTTTCTCGATATTTCTGCAAGCCATGAGGGCCGCGGCGTTCTCCATGACAAGGTCGCCGAGGTCGCCGAACGGTGCTTCATGCCGCTGACCGTAGGCGGCGGCGTGCGCGCCGTTGAAGATTTCAGGGCCCTTTTGCAAACGGGCGCCGATAAGGTTGCGGTCAATACGGCGGCGGTGAAAGACCCGGACTTGATCGGCCGCGCCGCCTCCCAGTTCGGCGCCCAATGCGTGGTCGTCGCGATTGACGCCAGGCGTGTCGGCGAGGGGCGGTGGGAGATCTTCACCCATGGCGGACGCACGCCAACGGGGCTCGACGCGGTGGCGTTCGCGCGCGACATGGCCGCGCGCGGCGCGGGCGAGATTCTCCTTACCTCAATGGATGGCGACGGCGTCAAGACGGGCTATGATATCGCGTTGACGCGCGCAGTATCGGACGCGGTGTCGATCCCGGTGATCGCATCCGGCGGCGCCGGGGCGCTTGAGCATCTGGTTGAGGCGGTGCGCGACGGCGGGGCGAGCGCCGTTCTCGCCGCATCGATCTTCCATTTTGGCGAATTCTCCGTAGGCGATGCAAAAGAGGCTTTGGCGGCCGCGGGCGTAGAGGTGAGGCGATAGCGATGAGTGAAAAAATCAGTCTGGGCGATACGCTGGACCGTCTTTATGCGGTGATTGACGCGCGCAAAGGCGGCGATCCCGAGGCCTCTTACACGGCGAAACTCCTGAACGAAGGACCTGCGCGTTGCGCCAAGAAATTCGGCGAAGAAGCCGTGGAGGCCGCCATCGCGGGCGCCATGGGCGCGCGCGAAGAACTGGCCGCCGAGGCCGCCGACACGCTCTATCATCTGCTGGTGTTAATGGCGGCTACTGGCGTCAAGCCGGCGGATGTCGCCGGCGTCCTCGCGAGCCGGGAAGGGGTCTCGGGCTTTGAAGAAAAAGCCTCGCGGTAGATTACTTCCGCGTAGCCAGAAACGCTTTCACCTTCTCGGTGGCGTCGTTGGCGTATTCTTCGATGTAATATTGCGCGTCTTCGCCTTCGAGCGCAGCATTGTCGAACACATGATCGGCATCCGGATAATAATGTAAATCGATGCTCTCGCCGCGCCGCTCCAGCGCCTTGAAGACCGACAGGCATTCGTCGGCGTTTACGATCCGGTCTGAGCCTGCGATGAAGGTGATCGCCGGCGCGTCGCCCGCCCATCCGGCGAAGCGCGAGCGGGCGCCTTGACCGCAATAGGGGTAGAAGAGGATGACGCCTTCAGGCTCATGGCGCACAAGCTTCTGCGTGCGCAATTGTGTCGGACGCGCGCGCTTCATGTCCATGGTGAGGAAATCCATCAGCGTCCATGCGCCGTGCGACCATCCCGCGAGGACAATCTTGTCGCCGTCGATATCAGGGCGCGCCTTGATGATGTTGAGCGCCGCTTGAACGTCGCCGGCGCGTTCCTGACCAATCAGGCGTTGGCCTTTGCACACCGTCTCCCACGCTTCGTCAAACCCGACGCCCCGGGGCCCGAGACTGTCGATGATCACGGCCATGTATCCGGCTTCGTTCACCGCGTCTGCCCATTGATCCATAAACGCCTGGCGCACGCCGACGCAGCCATGGAACAGCGCAACCGCCGGGTAGGGCCCAGCGCCGGTCGCAGGCGGGCGATACTGAATGTGCGTGCGCAGAAAATCTTCGTGTTCCGCCAGCGCTACGGTCGGCGTCTTTGACGCAAAGTACCCGAGCAGCAGGGGCTCGCGTTTCACATACGCAAAGCCGAGCGCGAGGAGAACAATGGCGAAGCCGATAAAGATAATCCGTTTCATGGCGCGGGACGCTACGCCAGCGGCGCGGCTTTGGCGAGGGGTAATTTCAGCGCCCGTCCTGTCTGGTTTGTCTCCATCTTGTTTGCTTTACCAAAGAGCGCGTCTAGAGTTGCACCGGTCAAGACAGGAGGTCCGCGGCGAACATGAAAGAGGCGCGCTTTATTATCGCCGGATGCGGCGGCGCCATGGGCCGCGCCGTGATCGAGGCTGCGCTCGCGGCGGGCGCGGCGATTGCGGGCGGCGTTGAGCGCGACGGCGCGCCGTGCCTTGGCGCCGATCTGGGGGCGCTCGTGGGGGCCGAGCCCATCGGCGCAATAGCCGCGACGCTCGCCGAGACGCGCCTTGCGCCGGACAATGTGATCATCGATTTTACAAGCCCCGCCGCCAGCCTCGCGCTCGCCGAAGCGGCGGCCGCCGCCGGCGCGGCGCATGTGATGGCGTCCACCGGTTTCAGCGCCGATGAGGACGCCGCCGTCGCCGCCCTCGCGCAAAAGGTTCCGATCGTCAAATCCGGGAATATGAGCCTCGGCGTCAATCTGCTGTGCGCCCTTGTTGAAAAAGCGGCGCGCGCGCTCGATGACCGATACGACATCGAAATCACAGAGGCGCATCATCGCCGAAAGGTCGACGCGCCGTCTGGCACGGCGCTCATGTTGGCCGACGCCGCCGCGACAGGGCGCGGGGTCTCTCTCAAGGCCCATGCGGCGCATGATCGCCGCGGCGCCCGCGTGATCGGCGACATCGGCTTCGCGGTCTCGCGCGGCGGCGGGGTCGTCGGTGACCATGATGTGGCTTTCGCCGGCGACCGCGAGGTCGTCGCTTTCTCCCACCGCGCCATTGATCGCGGCCTCTTCGCCGACGGCGCGCTGACGGCGGCGCGCTGGGTTCATGGCCGCGCGCCCGGCCTTTACTCCATGCGGGACGTTCTCGGCGTTTAGCTGGCGCGCGAGGCGTTCGCCAGGCCCGTTGGACCCGATCCTTCACCCGGATTCTTCACCCCGATCATTCATATTGTAACGATGCGGGGGCCCCTTTCTTAACCACGCGGGCGTCACACTCTCCGGAGAGGATGGCCGAGGGGAAAGGCATGCGGGTCGAATTGGTTTTTGGAATGGTTTGCGTGACCTCGGCGGTTGTCGCGATTCGTTACATTGACCGCGCCTATCCCATTGATCCGCCTACGCCTCAATTTCAGGCGGTCGAGCCGGTGTCCGTAGCGAGACAATTGCCCGTGAGCGAGCGCCCGGCGCTTCATAACGAAGTATATCTGACAGCCGGGTATGACCGGCAAT
The DNA here is from genome assembly GCA_038534195.1 of Pseudomonadota bacterium. Lineage (GTDB taxonomy): Bacteria > Pseudomonadota > Alphaproteobacteria > Caulobacterales > Parvularculaceae > JAJFFW01. Next base: position 10,303 of record JBCAXE010000047.1, on the reverse strand, counting down.
TTCGGGTGACGGCGGCGGTAAACCTTCACCCGACGAATTTCCTGATCGACACCGGTGCGGCTTACGTGGCGTTGCGCGCTTCCGACGCGGCGCGCGCGGGCGTCACTCCCCGTACAGAGGATTATGCATCCCCTGTGAGCACCGCGAACGGCATCACGAAAGCCGCCCGCATTCTCCTTGACGAGATCGAAATCGACGGCCTGATGGTGCGCGACGTTGACGCCTATATTCTTCCCGACGACCAGCTCAGCGTGAACCTGCTGGGCATGAGTTTCTTGTCGCAATTGGAAAGCGTCGAGGCGCGCCGCGACAAGATGATTTTGCGCGGCTAACGCTCCAGCTGCATCAGACGAAACCGCTTTATTCGCGTCCATCATTCGAGGCCCCTGACGGGGCGCCTCAGGATGAGGGCCATCTCCGTAATAAAACCGAACCTCATCCTGAGGCGCGGAGCGAAGCGCAGCCTCGAAGGATGTGCAGGTTATTCAACCAGCCCCAAATAATCCCTGTGCGTCCTAGCGCTCCGGCTGCATCAGCGGCGGAAGATTGCCGAGATCGGCGCCGGCCTGACGCATAAAGGTTTTTCTAAGCGGCTTGATCTGATTGACGACGCCCATGCCGATGGAGCGGATGGCGCGGAGCGGCGGATGATCGATCATGAAAAGCCGGTTCAGCACATCAGTGCCGAGCGCCAGCATCGTTGAATCAAAACGCCGCCAGTGCTGATATTTCTGCAAGACAGTCAACGCGCCAATATCAAGACCCACATCGCGCGCGCCTTCAAGGACGGCGGCGAGGGCGGCGATATCTTTCACGCCGAGATTATAGCCCTGGCCTGCGATCGGATGGATGGCGCGGGCGGCGTCGCCGATAAGCGCAATGCGCGGGGCGATAAAGTCCTGGGACAGATGAAAAGCAAGGGGATAAGAAAAGCGCGGCCCCGCAAGCGACAGATCGCCGAGATAGTCGCCGAACCGGTCGGTCAATTGTTGAAGGAACGCCTCATCGTCTAGCGCCATAAGCGCGGGGGCCGTGCGGTCTTTTTCCGTCCACACAAGCGACGAGCGCGCGCGACCCTCACCATCGTCTGTCATCGGCAGGATCGCAAACGGTCCGGACGGCAAGAAGAATTCCTGCGCGACGCCCAGATGCGGTTTCTCGTGGGCGACGGTGACGACAATGCCCTGTTGATCGTAGCGCCAGCGGTTCGCTTTGAGGCCGGCTTCCGCGCGCAGGCCCGAATTTTTGCCGTCCGCGGCGATGACGAGCGCGGCGTTCACGGTGCGTCCATCCGCCAATGCGATTTGCGCTTCGCCCTTGCCGAAATGCGTTTGCGTGCGCATCGCCGGCGCAATCAGTTCGATCGCCGGGTTAGCGTCAATCGCGTCGTAAAGGGCGTTGCGTAAGGTGCGGTTCTCAACAATCCAGCCGAGGGGCGTGTCGTCTTCCAGATCGCGGCTGTCGAAATGGAGATGAAACGGCGCCACATGTCCGTCGCGAAAGCGGCCTTTGGCGCGGCCGTCCGTCACTAGGATATCGTGGATCGGCGACGCCTCCGCGGCGCAGTCCCGCCAAACGCCGACGCGGCGAAAGAGCCTCGCGCTTGCGTATGAAATAGCGGTGGTGCGGCCATCGAACGCCGCCTCGCGCATGCGCGCCGGTTCTTGCGCGTCGATGAGCGCGCAGGAAAACCCGGCCCGTGCAAGCGTCACGGCCGCGAGCCCGCCCGCCAGGCCGCCGCCGACAATGGCGATGTCGTTGGAATGCTTGGTCATCACGCTTCTATGTCGGGCGCAGGCGTCGTTCGGTCCAGTGCGGAACGCGCCCGTGCGGCGATTGGCCCGATTAACCGGCCGAAATTTGAGCCGCTGACGGCGTGCTGAGGAGCGCCCAAGCGTGATTAGAAATGCTGTTGCTGCGTTGCAAAAATCTATTGCGCCGCAACAGAGTGAATCTGCTCAAATTAGTAGAATATTCCATAAAACCCCTATTTGTGGCGTTTTTGACACAAAAAAAGATTCATTCTGTCATATTGCGCTATTTGTTGTTGTGCGTCGCAGCAACATTCGTCAGTTTCGCGGCTTCTTGAACGGCCGGTTCGCCGGCGCGTTTCACTGCATCGAACTGAGGAGAAGGAAATCATCATGCAAAAATCTGCGGGCGCATTGCTGCTATCGCTTACGGCCGGCGGCGCATTGGCCATGGCCGAGCCGGCTTACGCGCAAGACGAAACGGCGGAGGCGTTTACATTCTCGGGCAATGTGACCATCGCCAGCGATTACCGCTTTCGCGGCGTCTCCCAGACCGAAAACAATTTCGCTCTGCAGGGCGGCTTTGATGTCGCGCACAAGAGCGGTTTCTACGCCGGGACCTGGGCGTCAAACCTCGCCGGGTGGGGGACGTTTGAAGGGGCGAACATCGAACTTGATCTTTACGCCGGGTACGCCACCGATGTGGGTGGTCTCGCCGTCGACGGCGGTCTGATCTGGTACGTTTTTCCCGCGGGCCTTTCCAACACAAGCTACGGCGAAATCTACGGCTCGCTCGGCAAGAATGTCGGCGGCGTCGACGTGACGCTCGGCGCTAATTACGCTTTCCCGCAAAGCGCCTTGTCGCTCAACGGCGATAATGAAGACAATATCTACATCTACAGCGACGCCGGTTTTGATTTAGGCGACACGCCGCTCAGCTTCAGCGCTCATCTCGGTTATTCGGACGGCAACCCGGGCGTTGGTCCAAACGGCTGGGTCGCTTCGCCCACCGGAACTTTTCTTGATTGGTCTATCGGCGTCGCCGTTGATTTGCCTGGCCCGCTTGAAGCGTCGGTCACCTATGTGGACACCGACATCGGCGAGGATGAAGCGGCGGCCTTTGCGCTGATCAATTCCGGTTACCGTTTCGGCATCGGGCGCGCTACGGCGGTCTTCGCGATCTCGGCGAGCTTTTAAATCGATTGGAGGGCGACGCTTTGCTTATGTGCGCCGACAGTTATGGTTCATGCGCAAACACGGTGCTGCAGTTGCGAAGCGTCTTTCCTCCGGAAATTCCGAAATAGCGCAAAATGTCGATATGCAGAGCGTTCGTAGCATTCATGGTCTTGATTGAGCCGTTTTCTGCTAGATAGATCGAAAATTGTAACATTTCGACGACAGTTTGATGTTGCGTCGCAAAACAATTCGTTTACGCTGTAATTTCGGGGACAATAGCAAACACTGGTCGTAACGACATGGAGAAGCGCATTGAAGCTGATCATTGCAATCATAAAACCGCAAAAACTCGACGATGTGCGCAGCGCGCTAACGGCGCTGGGCGTGCAGGGCGTGACCGTCACAGAGGTGCGCGGTTTCGGGCGTCAAAAGGGGCACAAGGAAGTTTATCGCGGCGCCGAGTATACAGTTGATTTCGTGCCGAAGCTGAAACTTGAAATCGCTGTGGGCGCTGAAATCGCGGGCGAGGCGGTAAGCGCAATCGCTGAGGCGGCGAAAACCGGCGCCATCGGCGACGGCAAGATTTTTGTTCTCGACCTTCAGCAAGCGGTGCGCGTCAGAACGGGCGAAACCGGCGCGGAAGCGCTTTAAACGACGGAAACCAACAATGAAAAAAAGATATTTGTCACTGGCCGCTTTGGCCGGCGTGTTCCTTTGCTCGGGCGCGCTTGCGCAAGATGCGGGCGAACCGCAGGCGGCGAGCGAAAGTTCCGTCGTGATTTTCAACACGGTCCTGTTTTTGATCAGCGGCATGGTCGTCATGTTCATGGCCGCCGGTTTCTGCATGCTGGAGGCGGGGCTCGTCCGCTCGAAGAACGCCGCGACCATCTGCCTAAAGAATATCGCCCTCTTTTCAGTGGCGGGGATCATGGTCTGGCTCATCGGGTACAATATGATCTATGCGGGCGCGAACGCTGGGATCACGGGACATTTGTTGAGCCCATTCCAGTTTTTCTATCAGGGCGACGACAAGGACCCAGTAACGCTCGGCTACGGCGCATATTCCGACTGGTTTTTCCAGATGGTGTTCGTCGCCACGGCGGCGTCGATTGTCTCCGGCACACTCGCGGAACGCATTAAGCTCTTCCCGTTCCTGATCTTCGTCGCCGTGCTCACCGGGTTGATCTACCCGATTGTCGCGTCATGGGAATGGGGTAAGGGATTCCTCGACGCTCGCGACTTTTCAGACTTTGCAGGCTCGACGCTGGTGCACTCCACCGGCGGCTGGGCCGCGCTCGCTGGTGCTGTCATTCTCGGGCCGCGCAAAGGCCGGTTCGATGGCGGGCGCGTCACACCGATCCCAGGATCTTCTCTACCGCTCGCGACGCTTGGTACGTTCATCCTGTGGCTCGGGTGGTTCGGCTTTAACGGCGGTTCGCAATTGGTGCTCGGCACGGTCCCGGACGCGCTCGCCGTCGCCAAGATCATGGTCAACACCAATATGGCCGCGTGTGGCGGCGTGATCGCCGCGCTGATCATGACCCGCTTCGTGTACGGAAAAGTTGACCTGACCATTGTGCTGAACGGCGCCATCGGCGGCCTTGTGTCGATCACCGCCGAACCGCTGGCGCCCGTGATCTGGCAGTCGGTGTTAATCGGCGCGGTCGGCGGGGTCATCGTTACGGTTTCTGTGCCGCTGCTCGACAAGTTCAAGATCGACGATGTTGTGGGCGCTATTCCCGCCCATCTTTTCTGCGGTATCTGGGGCACATTGATCGTGCCGTGGACCAACAGCGACGCGCCGATCCTGATCCAGCTTCTCGGCGTCGTGATGGTGGGCGCCTTTGTCACCGCGATCAGCGCCCTCTTGTGGATCGCCCTCAAATTCACAATCGGCATCCGCGCCAGCGACGAACATGAAAGCCTCGGTCTCGACAAGGCGGAGTTGGGGCTCGAAGCTTATCCCGAGTTCGCCAACGGCTAAGACCGATTTGATTACTGCTGCATTCGAAAAAGGGTTAACGCGCGTTAACCCTTTTTCTTTTGCGCCATGGCAAACTAACCATTCGTTCTTTAGCCCGCCGCGAACAGCTATGACCCGTCGATCAGTACGCCGCCGTAACGAACCAAATATCACCGAGCGTTTCCATGCGTGGCGGCGTGCGGCGACCCATCGTTCCGGCGGCGCGGCGCTGATCCTGTTGGCGGCATGGTTAACAGCGGCGCTCTTCAGCTTCACGATCAGCGACCCGAGCCTTAACAACGCCACGAGCGCGCCAGCGGCGAACTGGGGCGGCGGCCTCGGCGCAATTGTCGCCGATCTTCTCCTGCAGCTCTTCGGCGGCGCGGCCATGGCGTTCATCGCGCCGCTGGCGATCTGGGGTGCGGTCGCCGTCGCTAACGGCGCGCCGGAGGAAACCTCGCGCGATGTCTGGCTGCGGTTTGCGTTCTTTCCGGTCGCGCTTCTGGCCGCGGCGGCGTTCGCCTCAATCCTGCCGGTCCCGGTGAGTTGGCCGTTTGCAACGGGCGTCGGCGGCGCGGCGGGCGAGGGGGTTCACAGTCTTCTTACGGGCGCCCTAGGCGCTATCCGTCTGCCCTTCGCCGGCGCGCTCGCCGGGCTCATCTTTCTCGCCGCCGCGATTCCCGCCTATGCGATTGTTTGCGGGCTGACGTTCGAGCGCATGGCCGACGCGCGCTGGGCCATGGAAGCGCTTTACAACGACGCTCATGCTTTCGTTGAAGACCGCTTCGCCGAATGGGGCCGCCCCCTTGGCGAGGCCGAAGGCGATCTCGACGACCGGTATGAAGAGGACGCCGACGACGAGTATGAATACGAGGAAGATGAAGACGCTGAAGAGCCCGAGCTTGTCGCGCCGGCCCGCAAGCGCAACATCATCCGCAAAGCTTCCAAGAAGAAAAAGTCAAAACGCGAAGCGCGCGAGATGCAGCCTGAGCTGCCTGTGTTCGCTCCGGGCTCCTACGAGTTGCCGCCGCTCAACCTCCTCGCCAAACCGAAACTGGAAAACCGCAAAGTCGTCTCCGACGAGGCGCTCGAACAAAATGCGCGCATGCTCGAGAATGTGCTCTCCGACTTCGGCGTGCGCGGTGAGATCATCAATGTTCGGCCCGGCCCCGTGGTCACGCTCTATGAGTTGGAGCCGGCGGCGGGCGTCAAATCCTCGCGGGTGATCGGGCTTGCTGACGATATCGCGCGGTCCATGTCAGCGGTGGCGGCGCGGGTCGCTGTCGTGCCCGGCCGCAACGCCATCGGCATCGAATTGCCCAATCAGGACCGGGAAATGGTCTTCCTGCGCGAGCTTTTGGGCGCCGGTGAATATGAAAACACGCGCGGTGAGCTTACGCTCGCCCTCGGCAAGGCGATCGGCGGGGAGCCTGCTTTCGCCGATCTCGCCAAGATGCCTCATCTGTTGATCGCCGGCACCACCGGGTCGGGGAAATCGGTCGGCATCAATACAATGATCATGTCGCTCTTGTATCGTCTGTCTCCGGACCATTGCAAACTGATCATGATCGATCCGAAAATGCTTGAGCTTTCGGTCTATGAAGGCATCCCGCATCTTCTGGCGCCGGTGGTCACCGATCCGCGCAAGGCGGTGGTGGCGCTAAAATGGACCGTCCGCGAGATGGAAGAGCGGTATAAACGCATGTCCAAGGTTGGCGTGCGCAACATGGAAGGCTTTAACCAGCGCATCGCTGAGGCGGAGGAAAATGGCGAGACCCTGTCGCGCACGGTGCACACGGGCTACGATGAGGAAAGCGGCGAGCCGGTTTATGAAACCGAAGAGCTTGATTATGAGCCGATGCCGTTCATCGTGGTTGTGATCGACGAGGTTGCCGACCTCATGATGGTCGCCGGCAAAGACATTGAGGGCATGGTCCAGCGCCTGGCGCAGATGGCCCGCGCCGCCGGTATTCACCTCATCATGGCGACGCAGCGCCCCTCGGTGGATGTGATCACCGGCACCATCAAGGCGAACTTCCCCACACGGATCAGTTTTCAGGTGACGTCGAAAATCGACAGCCGCACTATTCTCGGCGAACAGGGCGCCGAACAATTGCTTGGCATGGGCGACATGCTTCACATGGCCGGCGGCGGGCGCGTCAAGCGCGTCCACGGCGCGTTCGTTTCCGACGATGAAGTGGAGAAGATCGTCAAGTTCCTGAAAAAACAGGGCAAGCCGGACTATATTCAGGAAGTCACTGAAATGCGCGACGAGGAGGGCGGCGAAGGCGGCGCGTTCGACATTGGCGGCAACACCAATTCCGGCGACGCGCTTTACGACAAGGCCGTGGCCGTCGTCCTGCGCGATCGCAAGGCGTCCACGTCTTATGTACAGCGCCGCCTCCAGATCGGATACAACCGCGCCGCCACGCTCATCGAGCGCATGGAAGACGAGGGCGTGATCTCGGCGGCAAACCACGCCGGCAAACGCGAAATCCTGGTGGGCGAGGACGCCGCCTAAAGGATCGCTTCCCCGCGACGAATTTCCGCCATTCACTTCCCCGCCAGCCGCTGGATTTAGCGCAGGTCAAAGCCTACACTCCACGCTAACCAAGCCGCCTTTCCGGCGGTGATAAACGCTGGAGGGCGCACATCATGTTATTTTCAAAGTCTCGTCGACCCGCCGCCGTGTTGAGCGCGTCATCGCTTGCTCTCGCGGCGTCCCTTGGCGCGCAAGCGGCGGCGCAGGACGCGCCGATCGTTCAGCCGGGCGCGCCGGGTGAGGAGACGCGCGCGCTCACCGCGGACGAGGCGGTCGCGATCGCCAAGAACAGCTATTCGCCGGCCGACGTGCGCTTCATGCAAGATATGATCCCGCACCATTATCAGGCGACGCAGCTGGCCGCGCTTGTTGAAGACCGCGCCGACAATCCGGGCTTGCGTGAAATCGCCGGGCGCATCGACGCGTCGCAAGCGGACGAAATCAAATTCATGCAGGACTGGCTGCGCGCGCGCGGCGAAAAAGCGCCTGACCCGGCGGCGCATGAGGGCTACGGCGCTGGTCATGAAGGCGGTCATAAAACCAAGACGCACATGTCCATGGAGATGATGGGCATGGCGAGCCCTGAAGACATGAAACGCCTTGCTGGTCTTGAAGGGACCGCGTTTGACGCTTTATTCCTTAGGCTGATGATCACCCACCATGAAGGCGCCATCACCATGGTGGAAACGCTGCTCGATCAGCCGGGCTCCGCCTATGACCCGGTGCTTTACGAATTCGTCAATGACATCGTTTCGGACCAGAAAGCCGAAATCAGGCGCATGAACGCAATCCTCGCCGGCTTGTCGGTCGATCCGCGCGCGGGCCTCGCCCCCGGGTTCAGGGACGCAGGCGAAGCCATTGAAAACCTGACGCTGCTGGCGTCGTTGCCGAAGCCCGCCGGATTTTTCGATCCGGAAAACCCCGCAGAATTGCCGCCGGTTGTGGAGCGCGACAAAGACGAAGCGCGGGGCGAAGACCAGAGCAACGAAGACACCGAGTGGGGCGAACGTTCGCCGCTTTTGAGTTTCTCCAATACCGACATGGCGTTCTATGACGACAAGATCGTCGTCGGCAGCTATCACGGTTTCAATATTTATCAGCTTGCGGAGGAAGGCGCGCCCGCCCTCCTGAGTTCGGTCGTTTGCCCGGGCGGGCAGGGCGACGTCTCGGTCAGCGGCGATCTCCTGATCATGTCCGTGGAGCAAACACGCGGGCGGGTCGATTGCGGGCGCAACGGCGTGCGCGAAGATGTGAGCCCCGACCGGTTTCGCGGCATCCGCATTTTCAACATCGCCGACCCCAAAAGGCCGGTTCAGGTGGGGCAGGTTCAGACCTGCCGCGGCTCGCACACCCATTCGATCGTTTCCGGCCCTGGCAGAGACGGCAAGCTCATCGTCTATAATTCCGGCACATCCTCGGTTCGTGACGAAGAGGAACTCGCCGGATGCGTCAGGTCCGCCGCCGGCGACGACCGCACGGCGCTCTTCCGCATCGACGTGATAGAGATCCCGGTCGCCGATCCGTCAAAAGCGCGTATCATCGATAGCCCCGCCGTGTTCGCCGATCCGAAAACCGGCCGCCTCGCCGGTCTATGGCAGGGTGGCGATCATGGCGACGACACCCAGGAGACGCGCCGCACCGATCAGTGCCACGACATCACGGTCTTCCCCGAAGCAAATCTCGCCGCGGGCGCTTGTTCCGGCAACGGGATCATTTTCGACATTTCAAACCCCCGCAAACCGAAGCGCATCGATGCTGTGACCGACAAAGGGTTCGCTTATTGGCATTCGGCCACATTCAACAATGATGGAACGAAAGTTCTTTTTACCGATGAATGGGGCGGCGGCAGCCGACCGCGCTGCCGTGCGGCCGATCCGAAAGACTGGGGCGCCGACGCCATCTACGACATCGTCAACGGCAAGCTCGAATTCAAAAGCTACTACAAGATGCCGGCCCCGCAGGCCGAAGAAGAAAATTGCGTTGCGCACAACGGCGCCGTGGTGCCGGTGCCGGGCCGCGATCTCTTTGTTCAGGCTTGGTATCAGGGCGGGCTTTCCGTGATTGATTTCACCGACTCTGAGAACCCAGTGGAGATCGCTTACTTCGATCGCGGTCCGGTGCACGAAGAGGTGTTGGTGCTCGGCGGCTACTGGTCGACTTATTGGTATGACGGCAAGATCTACGGCACGGAGATTGCGCGCGGCCTCGACGTCTTTGCGCTGGAAGAAAGCGATCATCTGACGGCGAACGAAATCGCTGCCGCCCGTCTCGCTAATCAGGGCGCGGCGTTCAATCCGCAACAGCAATTCCGCGTCACTTGGCCGGCGCATCCGGTGGTGGCCCGCGCCTATATGGATCAATTGAACCGCGACAGCGCGTTGCCGGAAGCGCTGCAAGCCAATCTTACCGGCGCCCTTGAGCGCTCTGAAGCGCAGATCGAAAAAGGCGAGGCTGACAAGGCGCTTGCAGCGGAGTTAAAGGCGCTCGCCAAATCGGCGCGCGGCCTCGCCGCCGGGAAACGCGGCGACGCGCTTGCGTCCACGCTCAACGACATCGCCGCCCGCCTGCGCTAGGGCGGCGGGCTGGTCCGTCTACGGACGGGCGTCATGCGGCCATCCTTCGAGGCCCCTTACGGGGCGCCTCAGGATGCGTACTTTTTTCTGTTTCGACGAATGCGGGGCCTCATTCTGAGGCGCGAACGCAGTGAGCCTCGAAGGGTGAAAAGGACACCTCCGGGTACGGCGGAGCGGGGGTCACTCTGTGGCGTGATGGCGCCAGTTCTGTCCTTTCCCTCGTCATCCTGACGAAAGTCAGGGTCCAGGGCGGCGGATCGCAAGTGAAGCTTTTAAAGCACGTCGTCGCCGCATTATC
>JBCAXE010000046.1:0-27466 GCA_038534195.1 Pseudomonadota bacterium | reverse complement strand
GCCCTGGCCGTCCCAGAACAATACCTTCACCCGATCACCGGAGCGCCCCCGAAACACAAACACGTTTCCTGACAGCGGATTAAGCTGCAAAACCGTCTGCACCTGCGCCGACAGTCCATCGAAACCGCGACGCATGTCAGTCACGCCGGCCGCAAGCCAAACCTTCGTCCCAGGCGGCAGCGTGAGACTCACCCGTCAATCGCTCCAACCAGGCGCGACAGGCGTTTCGGATCAATATCACCCGCGACGAATAACCGTCGTCCATTGGCGAACACGATTTCAAGGCGGTCGGGCGGGCTGTTTCCAGGCGTACTCCTTGCCATCTCAGCCTTTGGCGCAGCAGCGTCTGCAATCTCCACAGGCAAGAAGGCCGTCGCCGTTTCGGCGTCATCAGGTAATTGTTCACGCGCCGTTTTACGCCAAGCGAATAATTGCGAAGGCGAGACGCCATGACGGCGCGCAACAAAACTCACAGAATATTCTGGCCGGAATGATTCAGCGACAATCGCCGCTTTCGTCTCATCATCCCATTTCCGCCGGCGTTCAACGCCCAAAATCTCTTGGACCATGCTTCCTCTCAAGGCTACGACTATCAGTACGCCTAGGAGAATCGCAGAATTCGGAAATCAGGTAAGGCGGTCTTGGGCGGACGCTCACGTCTTCTTGATACAGATAGCCCGTCATTGGTGAATGCGTATGAAGGGCAGATCAAGAAATTAGAGCGCAATAAGCTGGCGTTGGTCGAGCAGACAAGCATCGGTATCGAACGGCGAAAATCCTTCAACCAAATGTTCGCCGTCGCCATGACCTTTATCGCAAACCCTTGTAAAATTTGGGAAAAGGGGAGCTTTGAACAGAAGCGCTTGTTACTTCGCTTAGCATTCCCCAACCGTATCACCTATGACCGTGAATTTGGGTATCGAACGCCTGACAAACCCTTACTATTCAAAGCGTTTGGGGGGATTAAAGAGCAAATTTGTGAAATGGCGCACCGGGGAAGATTCGAACTCCCGACCCCCAGATTCGTAGTCTGGTGCTCTATCCAGCTGAGCTACCGGTGCGGATTACGGGTTTGGCCGTAAGACGAGCGGTTTAACCGCAACGGGCCGGGGAATGCAAGCGGAACCCGCGCGGCGTCATGAAGTTTCTCGTTCCGCTTCGAAGACGCCTCTGGCGACCGCGCGCGCGGCGCAGTCGGCGGCGAGGAGGCCGAGCCGGGTGAGGGTCAGCGGGTCGGCGCAAGGCGCGCCGCCGGTGGCGAGCACAAAGAGTGCGTCGCCGTCGGTGGGGCCGTGGATCGGCCTGATGGCGCGCGCGAGACCGTCCTGCGCCATGATGGCGAGACGTTGCGCGTCGGCCTGCGTCAGGTCGGCGGCGACGGCGATGACCCCGATTGTCGTGTTGGCGCGCGCCGGCGCGGCGAGCTTGGTGTCGGGCGGCAAGTCAGCGGCGGGGCGCCAATCGGGCGCGGGGCGCCGTCCGCCGAACTCATTGCCTTCTTCAAAGGGCCACGCCCAGAACACGTCCGAGCCCGGCATTTTCACAGAGCCGAAGCTATTGACGGCGATGAGCGCGCCGACGGCGATCCCGTCTCCGGTGACGTAGGAGGCCGAGCCGATCCCGCCGGGACCGTCGCCGGCGCCTGCCCCGAAGCCGGCGCCGGCGGCGCCTTGTTCGACGGCGCCACCTATCTGTTCGCAGGCCGCGCGTGCGAGGTCTGCGTATGGCGGGTTCTCGCCCCAGGCCTTGTCGCCGCCATTGGCGAGGTCATAGAGGATCGCCGCCGGCACGATCGGCGAAGGCGGCGTCCCCGGCGCCGGGACCAGTTGAAATCCGCGCCCACGCGCGCCGAGCCAGGCGGCGGCCGCATCGGCGGCGCCAAGACCGTAAGAAGACCCGCCGCTGAGGACGACCGCATCGGCCGTGTCGACGAGGGTCGACGGCGCCAGCAAGTCGGTCTCGCGGGTGCCGGGGCCCCCGCCGCGCACGTCGCAGGCGCAGATCGCCGGCTTGTCGGGCATGACGATGGTGACGCCGGTCTTCACGGCGCGATCATGCGCCTGGCCTACCTTGACGCCGGGGACGTCGGTGATGTCGTTTTTGGGGCCTGGTTTCGTCATGGGATCCTTGGATGTTTGTGGGCGTTTCGATCGCCCAGCCGAGCGGCGGCGATGCGTAGCGCGACGGGTGGGCTTGCGTTCGAACCATTGTACAAGTTTCATCGTCCACAGAAAGATTGAAACGTGAGGGTTGCGGCATGGTCCGGTTATTTTTGGTTTTGAGTATTGCGCTTCTTGCGGCCTGCGGCGGCGGGCGCGATGAGGCGGCGGTCAAGGCGGCGCCCGCAACCGAACAGGAGCGCGCGACCGCGCCGAAGCAATATTTCATCGCCGCCGCCAACCCATACGCGGTCGAGGCGGGCGAGGCGATCTTGAAGCGCGGCGGCAGTGCGGTTGACGCGGCGATCGCCACGCAAGCGGTGCTCGGCCTGGTGGAGCCGCAATCCTCCGGGCTCGGCGGCGGCGCTTTCATGCTGCATTTTGATCCGTCCACGGGAGAACTAGAGACCTATGACGGGCGGGAAGTGGCGCCCGCCTCAGCGACGTCGGACCGGTTCCTGAAAGAGGACGGGACGCCGATGGCCTTCTACGATGCGGTGGCGGGCGGGCTTTCCGTGGGCGTGCCCGGTATGGTGCGGATGTTAGCGCTCGCGCATGAGGAACATGGCGATCTTCCGTGGGCCGATTTGTGGAGCCCGGCGCAATCGCTTGCCGAAGAGGGCTTCGAAATCTCACCGCGCCTGCACGGTCTTTTGGGCCGCATCCCGCGGTTGAAGCAATTGCCGGCGGCGGGCGCTTATTTCTACGACGCGGACGGCGCGCCGTATCCGGTCGGCCATGTTTTGAAGAACCCTGCTTACGCAGAAACGCTTAAAACCATCGCGACCGGCGGCGCTGAGGCTTTTTATTCCGGCGCGATTGCGGAGGCGATTGTGGAGGCGGTTAACACGGCGCCCAATCCGGGCGGTATGAGCCTCGATGATTTGCGCAATTACCAGCCGGTGAAACGCGCACCGGTTTGCGCAGGCTATCGCGCCTATGAGATTTGTTCGATGGCGCCGCCAAGCTCCGGCGGCGTGACGCTGTTGCAGATTCTGGCGCTTTTAGAGCCGTTTGATATGGCCGGGGCCGGGCGCGATTCCATCGAAGCGGTGCATTTGTTATTTGAGGCGAGCCGGCTCGCTTACGCGGACCGCAGCCGGTTTCTCGCCGATCAGGATCAAACGGCGGCGAGCGGCGGCATGACGGCCGAGCAATTGATCGCTGGCTTGTTGAACCCCGCTTACATTGAAGCGCGCTCGGCGCTGATCAGCCGCGAGGCGGCGGCGGAGACCGTGGAGGCGGGCGATCCATCGCAATACCCGATCGCCGAGGGCGCTTCTCCCGGCGCGTGGCGCGGGCTTGCCGCGGACGCCTCGCCCGAGCCGCCGTCGACGAGCCATTTTGTGATCGTGGACGGAGAGGGCCGCGTCGTGTCGATGACGGCGACCGTTGAGTTCGCTTTCGGGAGCCATTTGATGGCTGGCGGCATGATTCTCAATAATCAGCTAACGGATTTTTCCTTCCTGCCTGAGCGCGACGGTGTGCCGGTCGCTAATGCGGTGGCGCCGGGCAAGCGGCCGCGCTCCTCCATGTCGCCGGTTATTCTCTTTGATGAAGAAGGTGGTGTCGTCGGTGCTGTCGGATCGCCGGGCGGGCCGGCGATCATCGGCTATGTGGCAAAAACGTTGATCGGTGTTCTTGACTGGGGGCTTGATTTGCAGGCGGCCGTGGATGCGCCGCATGCGGTCTATCCGCGCGGCAAACCGATTTTGGAAGAAGACGGATTTGATAGTCAGATCATCGACGGGCTGACGCGACTCGGCCATGAGACCTCGTCGCGCGCCTTGACGAGCGGCTTGCACGGGTTCGTCTATACGGAGGAAGGCGGGTTTCAGGGCGCCGCTGACCCGAGGCGCGAAGGCGTTTGGCGCGCAGGCGTTGTGGAGACTGTCGACGGCGGTTGATCATTGGCGCGAAGCGTCAGGCGAAATGTCGTGCCGTTTTTATCGCTCTTTGCGAGCGCTAAATCGCCGCCATGGGCGCGCATGATTTCATGTGCGATCGCAATGCCGAGACCGGAGCCGCCCGGCTTGCGCGATCCTTTGAAGGGCTCGAAGAGATGTGCGCGCGCTTCTTCGGGCATGCCGGGGCCGTTATCGGCGATATCGATGTGGAGGAGGCCGGGGCTCTCGGATAGGCCGATTGCGATCTCGCGTTGTTCCCCGTCGCTGGGCTCATCCGGCGCCGGCGCGGCGAGCGCCTCCACGGCGTTGCGCACAATGTTGAAGACGGCGCGATAAAGATGTGTTTTATCGGCGCTGACTTTTACGCCTGCGGGAATATTGTTCTTAAAAGTCACGTGACGCGTCGCGGTGTCTTCGAAGACCTCGTCTGTGAGCGCCTGAAGGTCCACCGCTGACTTTGACAGAACGTCAGGCGCCATCTTTCCGTAGGCGACCGTATCGTTGCTGAGCGTAATCGCGCGATCGAGCGAGGAAAGAAGCCGTGGGCTCAGTTTGCGCACGCGCGGGTCGTCGCTTTTCGCCAGCCGGTCCGACATGAGCTGCGCCGACGCCAGAATGTTTCTGAGATCATGGCTGATCTTTGAAATGCCCGCGCCAAGCGCGGCCAGTCGTTTCCGTTCGTAAAGGAGATCCTGAATGCGGGTTTCTAGCCGCATTAGCCCGGTTTCAGCCTCGCCGATCTCGTCAAGGCGCCCGCTCAAGGAGATCAGACTGCTTCGTTCCTCCGGCGCGCGTTCAAAGCGCGCCATATTCCTTGTGAGATCCTTCACTGGTTTGACGATAAGTCTGTTGAGCGTTTGGTAGATCAGGAAGGCGGTCACGGTGCTGATCAACAAGGAAATCAATAGAATGTTGCGGGCGTAGTCCTGAAGACCTTCGCGGAGCGCTCTTTGCGACACGAGAATATCGACCAGTTCTCCCTTATCCGCCGCCGGCGCGCCTTTAACAGCGATCAGGCTGTCGCCGCTTGAGAAAAGGCTGGCCATCGCGGCGCCCATCATGGAAACGGCGTTTTGGCGGCGCATATCAATGAAAGACACAATCTCCGTGTCTCCGGCTGTATCGCTCGCATAGATCCGATAGCTGGCGCCGTCCTTGTTGATGGTGACGCCGGCGATATCGGCGGTCTCAAAGAGCTGATCGGCGGTCGCCTGGTTCATCATGCCTTCGTCCGGCGCTTCGAGCGCCACCGAAACAAGATAGGCGGATTCAATGCGCGCATTGAGCCAGCCCACGCGCTCTTTTGCGACAGATGGGATCAAGAGCAGGACTTCTACGAGCAGCACGAAACACGCGGTCAATGCAAAGAGCTTCGCCGACATCGAGCGGCGAAACCGGTCGCTTGCGGATAGGGTGCTTTTGGTCGGCGTTGTCATTAGTCAAAGGTCGCGAGGAGGCTGACGATTTTTCTGGTGCGGTCGGAAAAGAGCGTCGGCGTATACCACGCGCCGGCCGTTCTTTTAGAGAGTTCGCTAAATGTCGGGTAGGGCGCGACGAAGTTGGTGAAGTCTCTGATCTTTCGTTTATTGGCGAGCGCCAGCGCCCAGGGCGTGATCAGATCGCCTGCATTTTTACTGACGATCGTCGCGCCGATGATTTCGCCGTTCTTTTTTGTGAACGCTTTAACGAAACCATCCGTGTGGCGTTCGGCTTTGGCGCGATCATTTTCCTTGGCCTCAAAGCGCGCGACTTTGATGTCGCCGAATTTCTCCTTGGCTTCCTTTTCGCTTAGCCCGACGCTCGCGAGCTCCGGGTCGCAATAGGTGACCTTGGGGATGATGGCGTCATTGCGGTTAGAGCGCGCTTTGAACAAGACGTTCCGAATGATGGTGCCCGCATGGTCGCCCGCCATGTGTGTGAATTGCGGGCCGCCTGCGACGTCGCCGATGGCGTAAACGCGTGAATTCGTCGTGCGCAGCTTTGCGTCCGTCTTGATCCCTTTGCGGCCATACTCAATGCCCGCCGCTTCCAGATTTAATCCGTCCACATTGGGTTTGCGGCCGACCGCCATCAGGAGGTGCGATCCGACAACTCTCTCGCCGGTGCTGAGACTGACCGCGACGCCGTCGCCGTCGGGCGCGATCTTTTCCGCTTTCGCCTGTTCGTGTATTTTAATGCCTTCGCGTTCCAGTGCGCCGCGAACGACCGCGACACATTCAGGGTCGTCATTGTTGAGAATATTGACCGCTTCAATGATGGTAACCTCGGACCCGAGGCGGCGGTGGGCCTGCGCCATTTCAACGCCGATCGGCCCGCCGCCAATAATGATAAGATGATCGGGGCGCGTCCTGTTTTCAAAAAGCGTTTCATTGGTGAGGTAAGGGACGCTGTCATGGCCGGGGATCGGCGGCACGAAAGGCGACGAGCCGGTGGCGACGATAATGTGTTTGGCCGCGACAGTCGTGTCGCCGGCTTTGACCTCGCGCGGGCCCACAAAGGCGCCCGCCTCGCGCAGGACGGTGACGCCGAGGCCTTCAAACCGTTCCTGGCTGTCATGAGGCGCGATGGACGCGATGACGCCGTGGACGTGGTCCATGACCGCGTTAAAGTCCACTTGCGGCTCGACGCTCGCGACGCCGAATTTTCCAGCATCGCGCATGGTCTGCGCGGTTTTCGCCGCGGCGAGCAGCGCTTTCGACGGCACGCATCCATAATTGAGGCAGTCGCCGCCCATTTCGCCTTTTTCAATGAGAACGACTTTACGGCCGAGTTGCGCCGCGCCGGCGGCGACGGAAAGCCCGCCAGAGCCTGCGCCGATAATGCAGAGGTCCGCGTCAATTTTCTGGGTCATGATGTTTTTCTACGTTTTGGCGCCGCTTCCATTGCGGCGTTTCTTGTTTATTGCGCCCTGTCGGAAATCTTATTGTGCAGATCCGGATTTTTTGAAGAATTTTTTGTAGACGAGGGGAATAAGCGCCACCGCAAAAAGCGCGATCAGCGCGGGCGACACTTTGCTGACCAGCGCGCCGATAAGCGCTTGCGTGTCGTCAAGCGAAACGCTCTTGTCACGGATCAGTTCCGCGGCGCCGGCGCCGACCCAGCTATAGGCCAGCGTGCCCGGAATAATGCCGAAAAAAGTGGTGATGATGTAATCGCGATATTTCGCGCCGAGGAGGCCTGGCGCAATATTCGCGACGGCGAATGGCACGGCCGGCACAAGCCTCAGGACAAACATGTAAGAGAAGGGGCTGTCGTTAAACTCCGCCTCCATTTTCGACAGGAACGGCCCGGCGATGTCGCGCAAGACCCCGCCAAGGGAAGAACGCGCCGCGATGAACAACACCGATGCGCCGATGCTGGCGCCGATGACGGTCGCCGTCGTCCCGTAGAGCGGCAGCCCGAAGATCAGCCCGAACAGCGCCCCGCCCGCGATGGTCAAAATACCGCCCGGCACCATGAACATCGTCGCGAAGGCGTAGATCGCGATATAGGCGCCCCAGATCAGCAAGAACTGGTCGCGCACGAGCCCGTCCAGCGTGTCGATATTGGCCCGAAGCGCCTCAAGGCTCAGATAATTGTGCCAGCCTTGGGAAAAGACGAGCGCGAGGCCGCCTGCAATTAAATAGAGGGGCCACAATCGCACCAAGATCGGCGATTTCTTTTCCGGTTGGCCCGCATCCATGTTTTCTGATACCGCCATGTTTTCAATCCTTCATTTACCCTGACCGGACCTGACCAGGGGCCCTGTTCAGCAATTGCGTCGGCTGGTTTGAGCCGGCGCAAGGTCAAGTCGATCCAATGGTGACGATGTCGCCCGCTCAAGAGCGCATCCGCTTTTGAGTACGCTTTATCAGCATCAAATGCCTTACAAAACTGATCCCGCCGGGTAACATTCGCGAGATAGGCGCGAGAGCGGGTTTTTGGCGGAAATCGGGGCCTTGCGTGCTTGACGGTGGCTGGCTGGTCGTCTATCAGCACGCACTTCGCCCGATCCGGGCGCGCGCAGAATGACACGAGAGTGACCGATGAAACGCACCTATCAACCAAGCCGCTTGAAGCGCAAGCGCCGCCACGGATTCCGCGCCCGCAAGGCGACTGTCGCCGGCCGCAAAGTGCTGGCCCGCCGCCGTTCCAAGGGCCGCAAGAAGCTGTCCGCTTAAGTCGCCTCATGGCGACGGCGCCCACACGTCCGTCAGACAGCCCGACGATCGAAACCCTTAAAAAACGCGCCGATTTTCTGGCGCTCCGCGGTGCGCCCGGCAAAGGCGCGCCGTCTTTTTTATTGGTGGCGCGGGCGCGAGACGACGGGGACGACGCAATCCGCGTCGGCTACACGGTCACAAAGAAAATGGGCGGGGCCGTGCGCCGCAACCGCATCAAGAGACGCCTGAAGGAGGCGGCGCGGCGGGCCTTCGCCGAATATGGCGTAAAGGGCTGCGATTATGTGCTAATTGCGCGGCCAAAAGCGCTAACCCGCAATTTCACCGAATTGCTTGACGATATGAAGCGCGCTCTTTTAAGCCTGCGGGCAAACCCTAAATAACGAACAGTCCCAAGGCGCGGCCGGCGCCTCAGCGGCTCGGAGCATTCAATGGATCGAAATTTTATTCTGGCGATCGCCCTTTCTATGGGCGTGCTGCTCTTTTGGGAGATGTTCGTCACCGGGCCGCAACGCGAGGCTTTTGAGGCCGCGCAAAAAGAAGCGGCTGCGGAGGCGGCGAAGAGTGATCCAGGTCTTGCGTCCCTTGAGGAGGAAGAAGCGCTCGGCGGCGCTGAAGAAAGCGTTGAAGAAATCACGGTTGAGGATGCGCTCGAAAATGGCGATGCGGGCCGCGTAAAAATCGAAACCGAGACGCTGACGGGATCGATCAATCTGCAAGGCGGGCGCATCGACGATCTCAGTTTGAAAAAATATCGCGAGACGCTTGATCCGGAAAGCCCGATCATCCGTCTCCTGAGCCCGCGCTCGGTGAATGAAAGCCAGTCAGTGCAACAGGGCTGGCGCGTAAACGGCAGGGCCCGCGAGGGCGTCGCCTGGCGGCTTATCGATGGCGACACGCTCACGCCGTCGACGCCCATCACTCTCATGCGCGAAGAAAACGGCGTGCGTTTTGAAAAGACCATCGCCATTGATGATCAATATATGTTCACCATCAGCCAGCGTGTGGTGAACGAAAGCAGCGAGCCTCAGCGCCTCGCCGCCTTCGGATTAGTGACGCAAAACGGCGTGCCCAGTGACTTGCGAAATTTCATGATCCTTCATGAAGGCCCTGTGGGCATGTTCGGCAACAGCCTTTACCAGCGCAAATACAAAAAGATGCAAAAGGTAAAGACCGTCGAGTTGGGCGGCGTCGATCAGGGATGGGTGGGCGTCACCAGCAAGAACTGGCTCGCCGCCGCCATTCCGCCGCAAGGGGCCGTTTTCAAAGGACGGTTCGCCGCGTCTGGAACCGCTGAACGCCCGGTTTTCTATTCAAGCTACACGCTGAACCCCGTGGAACTCGCGCCAGGCGAGGAAACGACGCTCACTTCTTATATGTTCGGCGGGCCAAAGGACGTGGATCTCCTCCAGCGCTATGAGACGAAGCCTGATGAGAACAATCCAAAGCCTTATAATCTCGATATTCACGATCTCGACAAGGCTGTCGACTGGGGCAATTTCTTCTTTCTCACACGGCCGATCTTTTACCTTTTGAATTTCTTCGGCGACCTGACCGGCAATTTCGGCGTCGCCATTCTCTTGATGACGCTCGTTATCAAGGCGCTGATGTTCCCCTTGGCCAATAAGGGCTTTGAGTCCATGGCCAAGATGAAGAAGCTGCAGCCGGAAATCGAAAAGCTGCGCACGCGCTATGACGACGACAAGATGAAGCTCCAGCAGGAGATGATGGCGCTTTACAAAAAAGAGAAGATGAACCCGCTTGCGGGCTGTGTGCCGATCCTGATCCAGATGCCGATCTTTTATGCGCTTTATAAAACGCTCTTTGTAACGATCGAATTGCGCCATGAACCGTTTGTGGCGTGGATCCAGGACCTTTCTGCGCCTGATCCGACCACCGTCTTCAACCTGTTCGGACTGATCCCATACGATCCGATGAGCATTCCTGTGATCGGCGCGTTCCTGGGGATCGGCGTTCTGCCGCTCCTGATGGGCGGGGCGATGTGGTTCCAGACAAAACTGAACCCGCCGCCGCCCGATCCGACGCAGGCGCAGATCTTCGCCATGATGCCGATCCTGTTCACGTTCCTGTTCGCGTCGTTCGCCGCTGGGCTCGTCCTCTACTGGTTCTGGAACACGGTGCTGACGATCATGCAGCAATATGTGATCATGAAGAAGAACGGTGTCGATATCGACTGGAGCGAGCGGTTCAGCTTCCTAAAGGGCAAAACGAAGCCGGCCGCCGACGGCAAATAACATGAGCGCGGGCGAGTTTTCGGATGAGGCGCTTGAGGCCGGGCGCAAGCTTTTCGCCGGTTCTTGCGACTTCATGCTGGGCGTTGTGGCGCTCGATGGGCTGCCTGACGAAGGTCCGCCGGAAGTCGCGTTCGCGGGCCGGTCCAATGTGGGCAAGTCCACCCTTCTGAATGCGCTGACGGGTCGGAAAAACCTCGCCCGCGCTTCCAACACGCCGGGGCGGACCCAGGAAATCAATTATTTCTCGCTAGCAAATGACGTCATGCGGCTCGTGGACTTGCCGGGTTATGGCTATGCGCGCGCGTCGCGCAAGGATGTGGCGCGGTGGTCAGCGCTGACCCGTGATTTTCTCCGGGGGCGGTCGGTCTTGCGGCGCGCTTGCGTGCTTGTGGATTCGCGCCACGGTCTGAAGCCTGCCGATCTTGACGTGATGACGATGCTCGACGAGGCGGCGGTGAATTACCAGATCGTCCTTACCAAGACGGATAAGATCAAGCCGACAACGCTTGAAGCCGTGAGCGCTGACGTCTCCAGCGCGATCGCCCGACGGCCCGCGGCGCACCCCTTTATCCGGCCGACCTCGGCTGAAACAGGCGAGGGGATCGCCGACCTACGCGCCGACCTCGCCATGTTGGCGGTGGGTTAAGTTCACGCTAATCGCGTAAATGACTATCATTTCAAAATAGGCGGCACGGCCCACCCCCTCAGGATGAGGGGGGATGTTGATTTGAAGTGCTTAGAAAAAAATAGACCAGAGAATGTCAGGGTACAAATAAAAAAATAAAATCTATGTTACCTCGAATTTCTCATTCTACCTCCTAAGCCAAATACTTTGCGTTATAGGCTTTCACGTCGCGCCGAAGCTCCGGCAATAATAGATAGAGCGCGATGATGTTCGGAACCGCCATGGCGAACAGCATGGAGTCGATGAAGTTGATGATTGACCCCAGTTGGATCGCCGCGCCGGTGGAAAGCGCGAGACACAAGAGCAGTTTAAAAGTGACGTCGACGGCGCGCGACGAGCCGAAAAGATATCCCGCCGCCTGCGCGCCGTAATGGGCCCACGTGACAAGCGTTGAAAAGGCGAACAGGACCACCGACACCAACAGCACCACCGGATACCAGCTGAACGTTCCTTCAAACGCCGCCGACGTCATGGAGATGCCGCTCAATGGACCGGTTGAATAGAGGAACGGTTCGTGTGCGCCGGTGACCAGAATGACAAGCGCCGTAACGGTGCAAACCACGATCGTGTCGATGAAGGGTTCAAGCAACGCCACATAGCCTTCGGTCACCGGTTCGTCCGTTTTCACCGCCGCATGGGCGATGGCGGCGGAGCCGACGCCGGCCTCGCTGGAATAGGTGGCGCGTTTCATGCCATTGATAAGCGCGCCGACCATGCCGCCGCCCGCCGCCTCCAGGCCAAAAGCGCTCCGGTAAATGTCGACGATGACGCCGGGAATTTCGCCGACATTTAGTAAAATGATGACCGCGGCCGCGCTCAGATAAAGAATACCCATTGCGGGCACCAGAATGCGGGTCACGCGCGCGATTTTCTTGATGCCGCCCAGAATGACGATGGCGACGAGGCCGGAGATGATCGCGCCGTAAATCAACGGGGCCTCAATTTTCGTCACCAGCTCAAATTGTTCGTAAGACTGATTAACCTGGAAAACGCTTACCGAGGCGCCGATGGTCATGATCGCGAAAAAAACGGCGGCGAATCTACCCACAGGGCCGAGGCCGCGACGTCTGAACACGTCTTCGATATAATACATCGGTCCGCCATTGACGGTGTCGTCGGCGTTGATCCGGCGATACTTCACCGCGAGCGCGCATTCGGCGAATTTCGAGCTCATGCCGAAAAACCCGGCGAGGATCATCCAGAAAACAGCGCCCGGTCCGCCAAGAGCGATTGCGACCGGCACGGAGGCGATATTGCCAAGCCCGACGGTGCCAGAGAGGGCGGAGCTCAACGCTTCGAAATGGGTAATCTCGCCGCCGGCGCCGTCGCGTTTTTTGCCGCCTGTGATGAGGGAAAATCCGTGGCCGAACCCGCGGATATTGATGAAGCCGAGCGCAATCGTGAGAACAAGCGCCGCGAGCATCAGCCAGATGACCACAATCGGCAGATCGACCCCTGCGATGGGCACTGAATAGAAAACGATGGCGTTTACTGCATCGCTGAAGGGTTTGAAAAACTGGTCGATGGACTCGGCCAGCCCAGCATTGCTCGCAGCGCTCATGGTGTGATTCCCGTTGGTTGTATGGTTACTGTAGGGTAGTTTGCGCGAGACGTCCCCGGCGCCACGAAATCGCCTTTTTTTCTAGGCACGAGAATTTACAAGGACTAAAGTCCAGGGCTCTGGTTTGAGGCGGCATAAAGAGATAATAGATCCTGCACCCCAACAATTCTTCTTTCTTTAAGTTGTTGAGCGAAAGTTCTTTCCAACTCGAAACTTGAAGTTTGGTTCAAACTTACTGAACCTGAAAGAGTCGCCGGCATCTCCCCCGCTGGCGATAAAAAGGCGGCGTCGCTTCTCGGAGCGGCGTCGCTCTTTTTTTCAGAGCCTCGGACGCATACAACGCTCCATTCGAATAACATTCATATCATTGGATGCCGCCCTTCGGATTGGTACGGCGTGGATTTGACTACGGACAAGGCGCGCAAACCGTGGACAGTATGCCAATGTGTTTTGAGAATATATGCATCGCGCACCCCCTCATCCTGAGGAGGCTGCGCAGCAGCCGTCGCGAAGGATCGGCAGCACATTCCGGCGTGTGCGGCGTATCCTTCGTGACACGCTTCGCGCTCCTCAGGAGGTGGGGTGCGGATGAAACCAATCCGGTACGTCGATCAAGCCCTTTAATCCACAATTGTCGCGGATTGCACCGTTGTGGCGAAGAAGATCGCGTTCATGAAGAGCTTCTCCGACCCGGGAAAAGTGGCGCGGAAGGCTGGATCGTCGGCGAACAGAATAATCGTCCCTTGCCCATGCCGGTTAGCGGTCAGCATCGGCGTTTGCGCAATTTCGTCCAAGCGTAATTGCGAGGAATAGCCGGAAAGGAGCGGCGCCTCGGTATAGCGCGCGACGGTCGCTACCGGATCCTTCGGTGTTTTTAACACGCCTGTTATCGCGCGCATGGTCGCAACCGAGCGGTCGCGGTGGCCGAACCCGAGCGGATGCGTCGGGTCAAGGTCGCTTTCATAGAGCGCGCCCGCGACCACATGTTCCGCATCACGAATGGTCTTGTCCGCATAATCGAAACGGTCGGTCTCTTCGTCGTCGTCTTCTTCTTTTTTCGCGTCTTCTTTTTCGGGTTCATTAACGGCGTCGCTCAAAAACGCGTCCTGCGCCCAGATCGCGGCTTGCTTCGTGGCGATGAGAACGCCGCCCTGGCGGACCCAAGCGTCGACTTTTTCCTGAAGCTCTTTTGACAGAGCCGCGCCGCCGCCGCCGGGCAGAACAATGTGCGTGTAGTCGGCGAGGTTGAGCGATCCGAGCGCCCGCTTTTGACGCAAGACGACAGGGACGCTCATCTTGTGGTCCAGCAAATGCCAAATTTGACCTGCGCTGTAGCGCGACACGCCGTCATCGAAAACGAGGAGAATGGAAGGTTTTTCAAGGGAGCGCACGCTGCCGCGGCTGCCGAGATCGCCGACGCCAGCGGCGGCGTCGCCGCTTTCAACGCCGGCAATATCGACAAAGTCTTCTTTCGCCGCCTGCTTGGCGATCTCGAAGATGCGGGCCGGCGCCGCGGTCTGACCCGAGAGCGGAACGAAGATCGCCCCTTCTGCGAACCGTTGCTGGCCGCCGCCGGCGCGAACCTGTTTTGGCCGCATCAAGACACGCGCATAAATGTCTTCTTCAAGGAAGCGATAAAGCGCGCGCGGGGCGTAATAATCGTCCCAGTGAAAGATATAGCCGTACCGGCTTTCTTCGGGCGCGCGTTTGGCGAGGCTGAGGCCCGTCGCTTTTTCTCCGAGAAGCGAGGCGTTGTAGCGCAGACCGTCAAGGCTCGCGTAATCGAGATCATAGGCGAGCGGCAGCGTCCATCCGGATACGTCGTAAAAGACGCTTTCTTCGAATTCCGTGACGCGATCGAACAAGCCCTTGATCATCGTATATTGGGGCTGCGCCAGCGGCACGATAAAGCTCCGGTTCGCCGGATAGGTGACGCCTTCGACCGTTGCGTCGCGCGCCAATGCGTAGACACTGACGTCGTGGCGCGTCAGCAATTTCAAAAACGCATCAAGGCGCGCCTCGTCGCCCGATGTGGTGAAGACATAGGCCTTTTTATTGTCGTCCTTCGCGGCGCGGGCGCTCTCAGTGAAGAAGTTTTTCTGATAGGCGCGCAAGGCTTCGCGGTTTTTGCGTCCGCCTTCGATGGTCGTGAGCGAAGTGTTGAAATGGATGTTAATGTTTTGTGCGTAAGTTCTGACGCCGTTTTCGGTTTCTATGGCGCCGCCGCGCGCGGCCGCGGCTTCGAACAGAATGCCGACCCCGCCATTGATTGAAGGATAGGTCGATCCTTTGCCGATATAGAAATTGTCGAAGCCTTCTTCGGATGTGTAAAGTTCGCCCTCGCTGTCGAGCCACGCGGCGTGCTCCTTGGCGATTTGCGATAAGAGCTCGCGTTCGCGGTCCGGGATCAGCGGGTTCTTCCGGCGCGGCTCGCCGGGGTGAAAATAGTAGGTGGCGTTGGAGCCCATTTCGTGGAAGTCGGCGGAGACGTTCGGCTTCCATTCGTGCCACTTCTTGATCCAGGCGCGGCTTTCCGGCTGGGTCAGCAACAACCAGTCGCGGTTAAGATCGAACCAGTAATGGTTCGTGCGCGCCTCAATCCACAGATTGTGCTGGGCGTGCGCAGGGTCAGTGACGCTTGCGTCGCCCAGAAACGTATAGACGTGATTGACGCGGCGCGAATGACCGTCCGGATTGAAGATGGCGACAATGACGACGACCGTCTCGTTCATCGTCTGTTCGATGGCGTCGCCTTGCGCGGCGGCGAGGTGATAGAGCGTTGGAATAGCGGCGTCCATGCCAGCGCTTTCCGCACCGTGTACGCCGTAATTGAGCCAGACCACGGAAGGTCCGTCCGTGGCTTCGGCGCCGGCGGCGAGGCGCGCTTTATGCGCCTGTCTTATCTCGTCGATGCGGTCCTGATTTTCCGGCGACGTCACCGTGAAGAAGAGGATCGGGCGCCCCTCATGGGTAAAGCCAATGGTTTCGGACGTGATGCGCGGGCTCTGGCGCGCGAGCGAGCGCAGATACCCCACCATCATGTCGTGGCGCACCGGCTTGTCGCCCAAACCATGCCCCAGAAAGCGGTCAGGCGTGGTGATCGCCGGGTCGTAGTCGACGCCGTCCGCTTTGAAAAAGTCGATGGGTTCGGCGTTCGCGTTAAACGCGAAAAATATCGTCAGAAGGGCGACAATCACAGCACGCATTTCATTCTCTCTCCGTTCGTAACGGCGCGAGCATAACCGGTCGGCGGTGAAAGTCACGGAAGCGGCGCCGGGGGCGCCGTCAATTTTCGACGAGCGAGCCTGCGGCGCCTCTCTCAAGAACCCAGCGCGTCACCGGCTGTTCGAAGTTGATCGGACCCGGCGTCGTCACATAGGTCTTTTCGAATGTGAACCCGGCGCGTTGCAGCGTCCGGTGGGGCCCGGTGTTGAAGGCGTTCGGCTCGCAGATGAGGCGCTGTACTTTCAGCCGGTCGAAATAATAAGCCGCGCTCGCTTTCGCGCCGGCGAGGCCGACGCCCTGGCGGCGATCTTCGGGGCGCAGCACATGGAGATGCATCTTCGCCTCAACGCCGAAGGTAATATGGTCAGCGGTGGAAAAGCCGACGGGGTCGTCGCCCGCAAGCCAGATCAGAAAGAGAATGCGCCGCTCGGTGATCGGCCGCGCCATTTCCTCGCGGCAATCGGCGCGCCATTTCTCCCGCGGTGCGAGCAAGTCCGGTGCGACGCCGAGCGTGCGGAGATAGTCCGCAGACGCATTTAAGAAATAATCGATCCTGAGATCGAGTTCTTCCGGCGCCATTTCACGAACCGTCAGCGCCATGCGACGCACCCCCCGCGCGCTTAAAGGCCAGCGAGCGCCTGATCGAGATCGGCGCGCAGGTCGTCAAGGGCCTCAACCCCCACCGACAGTCTGACGAGCGCGTCGTCGACGCCAAGTTCGGCGCGGCGTTCCGGCGGAATGGAGGCATGGGTCATGATGCCCGGATGTTCGATCAGGCTTTCAACGCCGCCGAGGGATTCAGCGAGCGTGAATAATTCCACCCGCTCCAACATGGCGCGCGCGGCGTCGAGGCCGCCCTTCAGATAGACTGTCACCATGCCGCCGAACGCCGTCATCTGGCGCCTGGCGACAGCGTGGCCGGGATGGGACGCAAGCCCCGGATAGACCACGCGGTCAATGGCGGGATGCGCTTCCAGCCATTCGGCGAGCGCGCCGGCGTTTTCGCAATGGCGCTCCAGCCGCAGCGCGAGCGTTTTCAGGCCGCGCAAGGCCAGAAACGAATCGAACGGCCCCTGAATGCCGCCTACGGAGTTTTGTAAAAAAGCGAGGCGGTCGCCGAGGTCGTCGTCCTTGACCACGAGAACGCCGCCAATCACATCCGAATGGCCATTCAGGAATTTCGTCGCCGAGTGCATGACGATGTCCGCGCCGAAATCCAGCGGGCGCTGGCAATAGGGGGAGGCGAACGTATTATCGACGCCGACCATAACGCCTTTCGCATGTGCAATTTTGGCGAGCGCTTCAATGTCGACAATCTTCAACATCGGATTGGTGGGCGTTTCGAGCCAGAGAAGTTTCGTCTCCGGCGTGATCGCCGCTTCGAGATTGGCCGGGTCCGTCAGGTCCACGTAAGAGACGGCGAGGTTCATGGATGTCTTCCGCACCCGTTCAAATAGACGGAAGGTGCCGCCGTATACATCGTCCATGGCGACCACATGGGCGCCCGCGTCGAACAGCTCAAGCATGGTGGCGATAGCCGCCATGCCGGAGCCGAAGGCGAAGCCGCGCGAGCCATTTTCAAGATCGGCGATGCAACGCTCATAAGCGAAGCGCGTGGGGTTGGCGCCGCGCGCATAGACAAAGCCCTTGTGAACGCCGGGGCTCTCCTGCGCATAGGTGGACGTCTGATAGATCGGCTGCATGACCGCGCCGGTGAGCGGGTCATGTTCCTGACCCGCATGGATGACGCGCGTGCCGAAAGCGGGACGGTTTTTGGCGGATGTCATGGGCGGCCTCCCGAAATTTATAGTTGACCGCCCTTACCGCGCCCGGCGGTGAAACGCTAGCCGCGCCTGATCTTGATTTGCCGGGCTTTCGTTTCAGGTTCGGCCGGCTTCGGCAGCGTCAGCCGAAGAACGCCGTTTTTGAGCGTCGCCTCGACGGCGTCAGGATCGACGTCGAACGGCACTGATAAAGACCGCTGAAACGAGGCGAAGCTGCGCCGCGCGCCGTCTTCGCCGGTCTCTTCCGATTTCTTTTCGCCGCGGATGGTCAAAACATTGTCGGTCAGCTCCACGTGCAGATCGTCTTCATCGACACCCGGCAATTCCGCTTCGATTTCAAAGGCGTTATCGGTTTCATCGACGGTGAGGCGGATGCCGCGAACGCCGCCCGCGTCGGATGTGGGCGTTTCCGCAAAACCGTCGAAGAAATCGTCAAACAGACGGTTCATCTCCCGGTGGAAAGAATAATAGGGGTCGTTGGTCGCGCATCTGGTGAGCGCTGGCGCATGGCGGCGCCGGTGAAAAAGAGATGGTGCTCTAAACATGGGTTATGCCTCCGTTTTCCAAAACCAAAGGGACGGAGGGCGCGCTCGCGACGAGCCGCGCCCGCCTGCCATTGACATAGGCGCGGGACCCGCCGGTTCAAGAGGGGTCAGCGATATTCGGGGTTCGGATGATCGAAGCGTTCGCCGTCCGCCCAGGCTTTAGCCTGATTGCCGTGCGCCGGCACGCCGCCGGCGTCCTTCAGGAGGCGTGCGAAATGCATCAGGTTCCAGGCCATGAAAGTGGTGTTGCGCTTGGTGAAATCATTATCCATCCCGGCGCGCGTTCCGTCGTCGAGCGTGTCGCCATAGCTGGGGCCCGGGCCCGCTTCGCCGATCCAGCCGGCGTCAGCCTGCGGCGGGATCGTATAGCCCACATGCTGCAACGCATAGAGAACGCTCATGGCGACGTGTTTGACGCCGTCCTCATTGCCGGTGACAAGGCAGCCGCCCACTTTACCGTAGAAAATGTATTGACCCTTGTCGTTGCGCTGGCCGGAATGAGCGTAAAGGCGTTCGATCAATTTCGCGCATTCGGAAGAATGCTGGCCTAGCCAGATCGGCGTGCCGACCACGAGAATGTCGGCGGCGTTGACTTTCTTCCAAAGGGCGGGCCAATCGTCTTTCGCCCACCCATAGTCCGTCATGTCGGGGTAGACGCCGGCGGCGACATCGTGATCGGCAAGGCGGACCGTGTCGGTCTTGACGCCTTGCGCTCCCATAATTGCTTTTGATTCTTCAATGAGGGTTTGCGTGTGCGATGGGTTGGGCCCCCGTTTCAGGGTGCAGTTGACGTATAGCGCGGTGAGGTCGTCGAAGCGATTCGCCATTGCGGTTCCTTTCCGGCGCCATTTCGCATGCGCGCCGCCTTTTTACGACAGCAGCCGGTTAACGGTGTCCTTCGACCAGCCGACCGTGACGCGGTCGCCGTCCTCGATCACCGGGCGCTTGATCAGCGTCGGGTGCGCGGCCATGAGGTCGATCGCGTCGTTCTCCGAGGCGCAGGCCGCTTTTTCGTCGTCGGAAAGCTGGCGCCAGGTGGTGGAGGATTTGTTCAGGAGCTTTTCCCAACCCGCCGCTTTCGCCCATTTCGTGAGGTAGGCTTTGGTGACGCCATCGGCGCGCACATCATGAAAGTCCGGCTGGCGCCCGGCGTCTTTCAGCGCTTTGAGCGCCTTACGGCATGTATCGCAGTTTTTAAGGCCGAAGAGGATCATGGCGTTGTCTTTGTTGAAGCTAAGATGGTTTTAATACGCGTTTTTTCAAGACGCGCCATCCCGGGGATGGGAGGGTGTCGCGGCCAAGGAGGTTGGCAGCGAAGTGAACCACCGCTCGCACCTTTTCGTCATCCCGGACTTGATCCGGGATCCAGGATCAGGAACGGCGGTCTTGCGTCAGGATGACGGCAGAATAAAACGCTCAGTCGGCCACTAAGCCACCTGCAGCCGCAAATAATTCAACAAATCCGTGCGCGTAATAAGTCCCTCAAAGGCGCCGTCCTTCGTCACCACGGCCACGTGGCCTTTGGCGAAGACCGGGAGCAAGTCCTCCATCGGATGCGTCGCCTCCAGCGTTTCCACGCGATAGGTCATGGCGGACTTCACCGGGTCCTGGAATTTCTCGCGGTTGCGCACCACGGCGAAGAGCAAGTCTTCTTCGTCAAGAAGCCCCGAGACCGCGCCTTTTTCATCCAGCACGGGCAATTGCGAAATATCGTAGAGCTTCATCTTTCCGTAGGCGGACATTAGCGTATCGTCCGGTTTGACGGTGACGGTGGCGTGTTCGGAATGGCGCCGCGTGATGAGATCGGTGAGATCGCCTTTCGGCGCGCGCTTCAAAAACCCCTGATCGTACATCCAGTAATCATTGAACATTTTGGAGAGATATTTGTCGCCGCGGTCGCATACAAAGGCGACGACGCGCTTTTTCGTTTTCTGCTCGCGGCAATATTTGAGCGCGGTGGCGAGGATCGTGCCCGATGAAGACCCGCCGAGAATGCCTTCTTTCTTGAGGAGATCGCGCGCGGCCTCGAAGCTCTCCTTGTCGTTGATCGCGTAAGCCCGTTTCACGTGGGAGAGATCGGCGATGTCGGGGATGAAGTCTTCGCCGATGCCTTCCACGAGCCACGAGCCCACCTCATTGGGGATCGCGCCGGTGTTGATATAGTCGGTCAGAATCGAGCCGACCGGATCGGCGAGGATCATCTCCACATGCGGCGCCGCCTCGTTAAAGAAGCGCGAAAGCCCGGTGATGGTCCCGCCCGAGCCGACGCCGGCGACCATGGCGTCCATGTCCTCGCCCATCTGTCCCCAGATTTCAGGGCCGGTGATGGTTTCATGGGCGCGCGGATTCGCCTCGTTCCCGAACTGGTTCACGTAAAAAGCGCCCGTTTCCTCTGCGATGCGTTCGGCGACGTCCTGGTAATAATCCGGATGGCCCTTGCCCACGTCTGAGCGAGTCAGACGCACGTCCGCGCCGAGGGCCTTGAGGTGGAAAATCTTCTCCTGCGCCATCTTGTCGGGCACGACGATGGTGGTTTTGTAGCCCTTCTGCGCCGCCACCAGCGCCAGCGCGAGGCCAGTGTTGCCGGCCGTCGCCTCAACGATCGCGCCGCCGGGCTTCAATTTCCCGTCCTTCTCCGCCTGCTCGATCATGGCGAGGCCGATCCGGTCCTTGATGGAGCCCCCCGGATTATTGGCTTCCAGCTTCAAAAACAGCTCGCAGGGACCGGTGTCGATATTGTTCACCTTGACCATGGGCGTCTTGCCGATGCCCTGGAGCACATTGTCGAAAACGGGGCCGAACGGCGTTTCTTGCATGGGGACCTCTGCGCTTGCGGGACTTACGGCGGCTTACCGCGCGTGCGCGGGTACGGCAAGCCGCGCCCTGAGCATTTTCCGGCAAAGTGGAAACCGTTTCGCCGCTAGAAAATGCGAAAATACAAAAACCTAGAGCGCCGCCGCTCCTCACATTGAAAACACGGCGCTCCAGTTTACCGGATTCTAACGCTACTGGCCTAACAAGGCTTGAGGGGGCCTTTTTGAGTTAGCGTAAATGTATTGGTTCGGCCTCTTTTTTTCCCTCGTTTTTTCCTGGGTTTCTTATATCGGCGCCGGGTTCGCGATCATTGCGGCGGTGGCTGTTCTCGTCTTTAGAATTTTTCTGAAAATGAAATTCGCATACTGGCGGATCGCGCTTTTATTTCTGGCGCCGGTCCTGGGTCTAAGCTTGAGCGCGGTGGCGTTCGCCTTTTCGCCGACGTTCTAAACAATCGGTTCCGCGGTGACGGGCCGCGCGCGTTTTAAATCGCGAACAAAGAAGCGGCCCGGATGGAGCGCTTGCGCAATCTCCGCATTCACTGGGTTCGGCGCGCCTGAAAGCGCGCTGGCGATCAGCGCCGCGCAAAGCGGCGCCGTTACAAGGCCGCGCGAGCCGAGCCCGGTCAGAATGTAAACGCCTTCTTGTATTTCGCCGACGGGATAATCTTGCTTGCGGCCAAAGCGAAGATTGTCATAGGCGCCGCTATAGAACGCCCAGTCGGGCATGGGGCCAGCGATCGGCAATCGGTCCGGGGTCTGACACCGCACGCTCACGCGGGGGGTCGCATCGTCTACGGATAAATTTCGTGTTTCCTGCGGCGCAAGCTTCTGCGCTGCGTTGATATTTTCCACTGTCGCCTCGCGCGTCGGGGCGATGGGCGCGCCGGTTATTTTTTCATAAGTCGCGCCCGCGATGAGCCCGCCGCCGGGCGCGGGCGCCACATAAGGACCGGCGGCGACAGCGTGATTGGGTGCGGGCGCTGTTGGGAAATAATCCAGCTGACCGGCGACGCCTGATAGCGGGAGCGTGCGCGCTTGCACCAGGTTGAGCGCCGCGACGCTGTTGGCGATGATTACAGCCTCAAAGCCGTTGTGAGCGCCCCGATTGGTTTCGACAGAGAACGCTTCGCCTGTCCTGGCGACGCTGAGGACTTTTTTCGTGATGATCGGCGTTTCGCTTAGTAGTGTACGGACGAAAGCGCGCGGATCGACGATGCCGGCCTGCGCGAAAAAAAGCGCTTCGCCGCGTTGCTCCATCCATCGCGTCGGGAGCGGCTGGGCGGCGGCGAGTTTGGCGAGCCGCTCGGCTCCAGCGCTGTCGTCGGCGCGCAGCGTCACGCCGCAAGAGCTATAAAATGCGCCCTCAGGGTCGAGCGCACGCAACAGCCCGACCACGTGCGCATAGGCCTGCCGGAAAAACTGGGCGGCGGGCGTCTCGCCGAGATCGAGGCGCGGCATGATAAGGCCCGCCCGGTTACCCGAAGCGCCGGCGGCGGGGGCGTCGGCTTCAAAAACCGTGGGCGAAAAACCCTCGCGGCGCAGCGCGTGGGCGAGGCTGGCCCCGGCGATCCCTGCGCCGATAATCGCGACCGCCGCGCTGGCTTTGGCGGCAGGGAAGGGACCGGCCGGCGTCCAGGGTTTGCGGTGGGTTTTGCTTAAAGGCCTGTCCAGACGCGCCGTCAGCATTTCGCGTTTACGGCCATAGCCCGGGCGCTTTTCGATCGTGAAACCGGCGGCGGTCAAAGCGCGGCGCACGTCGCCCGCCACGGTGAAAGTCGCCGCCGTCGCGCCGGGGGCGCTGAGGCGGGCGATTTCGTGGAATAGGTCCGGCGCCCACATGCCCGGATTTTTCGCCGGCGAAAACCCGTCGAGGAACCAGGCGTCGCTCCGCGCTTCGGCGGCGCAAAGCCCCTCGCGCACGTCGCCGTAATAGAGCGTCAAGGTCACGTCGTCGGCGACGGCGACGCGGTGAAAGCCGCGAATGGGGGGCGGCAGCGCGCGCCTTAACGCGGCGGCTTGGCTCGCAAGATCAGGCCAAGCGCGATGGGCCCTGGCGAGTTCATCCTCCGCTAACGGATATTTCTCGAAAGAAAGAAAGTGGAGATGGCCGCGGGCCTTTTGCGGCCGCTGCGCCCAAGCGCGCCAGGCGGCGAGAAAGTTAAGCCCCGTCCCGAACCCCAACTCGCCGATGGTGAAGTGCGCCGCCTCCTCGAAGCGGTCGCGCAGCGCGTTGCCGTCCAGAAATACATGGG
Organism: Pseudomonadota bacterium; assembly: GCA_038534195.1. Taxonomy (GTDB): domain Bacteria; phylum Pseudomonadota; class Alphaproteobacteria; order Caulobacterales; family Parvularculaceae; genus JAJFFW01. The sequence continues at coordinate 4,117 of JBCAXE010000046.1, read as the reverse complement.
TCGCTTCGGCGAGGCCGTCGCCGGCGAAATAGATGTCGTCAAAAAAAACGGACCGGGGCGCGAAGGGCGCATCGCCCGTCTCGTCCCAGTCCAGATCAGCGCGCTTAACAGCGCCCGTTTCCTTGTCCGCCCCATGATCCATAGGGAGGCTTTACGCGAAAACTACTTCGTTGCGAACGCTTTTGCGAAGGGGAAGAATTTCTCGAAGGTCTCCGGCTTGAAGCTGTCGGCGAGCGTGTCGTTCATCGGCTCGAACATTTCCTGCGTCGTCTTCACGGATGTCTCCGTCAGATCGCGCGCGCGCTCCATGCGGGTCTCGAACAGGTTCGTCCAATAGTCGCGCTGGATTTCCATGGCGTCGCCGATGGTTTTGGCGCGGGCGAGGTCGTTGGCGAAATTCATTGCGTCGGACATTTCTTCGCGTGCGGCGTTCATCAGATCGCCATTGACCGACTGCAGGCGCTCGCTGGCGGTCTCGAAGTTTTCCTGGACCGTTTTGACCATGTCTTCGGTCTGCGCGCGCACCGTGTCGGTGTTTTCGGTGAAGGCCGCCATCATTGTTTCAAGCTGTTCCTGAGCCGCTTTCGTGAAGGGTTCGACGGATGGGGTTTCGCTGGCTGCTTTTGGGGCTTTCACGGCCTTCGGCGTCGTTTTCGCCGCTGCGGCGTTCGTGGCGGTCGTCGTGGACTGGGACATCTGGGCCTCCTGGCTGATATGGGTCATGCATTGTGCGACGCACAATCGCCTTGGGGATAAAGTGTCTTGTGCGTCGCAGCAAGACCCGTGCGCGAATTTCTTGAGGTAAGTTTCGCAAGGGTTGCGTGCGGCCCGCCGGGCCGCCGCCGCGCTAAAGCGCCGTCAGCCTCAGCAACACGTCGGCCGAGGCGTAGCCGTCCGCCGGCATGCCCACCGATCCCTGCCAGGCGCGCAAGGCTCGCTTGGTGCCGGCGCCGATGACGCCGTCGATGGGGCCGGGGTCAAAGCCTTTGTCGAGCAAGGCCTGTTGCAGGTCTTTGCGTTCGCCGAGCGTCAGGGCGCGGTCATCGCGCGGCCAGCCGGCTTTTAGGGGCCGCGCCCGGCCCGCCACCGCGTCGGACAACAGGCCGACGGCGAGGGCGTAAGAGGTCGAGCGGTTATATTTCAGGATCGCCTCGAAATTTTCAAAGACGATAAAGGCCGGCCCTTTGGCCCCCGCGGGCACGATCACGCGGCCGCGCAAATTCGGATCATAGTCGGTGAGAAGCGAGCCGCGCGCCGCGTCGACGCCCGCCGCCGCCCATTCGGCGACCGCGCGCTTGCCGCCGTCGGTCAGGCGATAATCAAAGCCCTCCGGCAGCAGAACTTCCGTTCCCCAACGATAAGCGTCGCGATATTTGGAGACGCTGAGATAGTTGGCGGTGGAGGCAAAGACGTCGCCAAGATTGGTCCAGATATCACGCTTGCCGTCGCCGTCATGGTCAACGGCGTAGCTGAGGTAGGTGGTCGGAATAAACTGGGTGTGGCCCATGGCGCCGGCCCATGATCCGCGCAATTGTTCGCGCGCCGCGTACTCGTTCTGAATAATCTTCAGCGCCCCAATCAACTGATTGCGGCCATAGCCTGTGCGCCGCCCTTGCCAGGCGAGCGTTGCGAGCGCGCTGATGGAATCATAATCGCCCATGATCGCGCCATAGGAAGACTCAAGCCCCCAGATCGCCACGATAACGCTGGCGTGGACGCCGTAGGCGGCTTCGATCTGATTAAGGAGGGCGCGGTTCTCCGCATAGCGGGCGCGCCCATTGGCGACGCGCGCTTCGGAGACGGCGCGGTCGAGATAATTCCAGATGGTTTGCGCAAATTCCGGCTGATTGTCGTTGAGCTCGAAGACCCGCTCATTCAGCTCAACCGTGGCGAACGCCTCATCGACGATTTCGGGACGCACGCCTGCGGCGGCGGCTTCGGCGCGAAAGCTGTCGAGCCAGTCGCTGAAGGACGCGGTCTCCGGCGCTGGCGATTGCGTCGTTGCTGGCTGCGCTTGTGCGGCGCTCAGCCCTGCAAGAGCTGTGGCGAGGCCCGCCGCGCCAATCGACAAGATGCGTCCCACTTTCATACAAGGTCCCTCTCAACTCAAAAATTCCGCGCCGCCCACCGCAATTTAACAGCCGCCCGCGCGGAGGTCTAACCATGCCCGCCCAAATCGGCGAGACTATGACATCGCTTATCGGCGTCCTATAAGGTCAACAAAGGGTTAACAAAAAACGGCGCAACGCCGGAGGGTGATATGACCAATAAAACAACTCTGGCGCTTACCGCCGCGGCTTTGGCGCTCGCCGCCTGTTCCGGGGAGAAATCCGAGACGCCGCCCGCCGCCGTTGAAGCGCCAGCGCCCGCTGCGGCCCCGGCCCCGGAGCCGGCGGATTCTGTGGCGGCTGCGTCCGAAGCCGACCTGCAGGCGATGCGCGATCAGTTCGCAGTGGTCCAGATGGCGCCGGACACATCGTTTCTGAGCGATGAAGAAAAACAAGTCATCAATCTTCTCAATCAGGTCGGCGATCTGATGGACGAGATTTATCTGCGCCAGCGCAGCGAAACTAATCCCGCTTGGAAGGCCGACATTATCACCAGCGACTTGAACCAACGGGATCTGCTGCTGGAGATGTTCGATCTGCATTTCGGACCGTGGGACACGCTCGACCACAACAAGCCTTTTTACGGCGATGTTGAAATGCCGGAAGGCGCGGCCTTCTACCCGGCGGATATGACGCGCGAAGAGTTCGAGCAGTGGATCGCCGACAATCCGGAAGATGAAGAAGCGTTCAAGAGCGGCTACACGGTGATCCGCCGCGACGGTGATCGTCTCGTTGCTATTCCGTATGCCGAGCACTATAAGGAATGGCTGGAACCGGCGGCGGCGCTGATGCGCGAGGCGGCGGCGGTCACTACGAATGAAAGCCTCAAGAAATTTCTCACCCTGCGCGCCGACAGCTTCCTGTCCGATGATTACTTTGAGTCCGAGATGGCGTGGATGGACCTTGACGGCCCCATTGAAGCAGCGATCGGACCCTATGAGGTCTATACGGACGGATTGTTCGGCTACAAGACCGCTTATGAAGCGTTCATCACCGTCAAAAACCCCGAAGAAAGCGCGGCGCTCGCCAAATATAAGGACTTCCTTCGCGACATGGAGGCCAACCTGCCGGTGGATGACGCCTATAAAAATTTCAAGCGCGGATTTGAGTCGCCCATCGCCGTGACCTATCAGGTCCATGGCGGCGGCGACAATGTGCCGGGCGTCCAGACCATCGCCTTTAACCTGCCGAATGATGAACGCGTCCGCGAAGCCAAGGGCGCGAAGAAAGTGCTTCTCAACAATGTGCTCGGCGCCAAGTTCGACCGCATTCTGGCGCCCATGGCGGAAAAAGTTCTAGTGGCGGACCAGGCGCCGCTGCTTGTGAAGAAATATATGTCGGGCGAGACCCTGTTCCACGAGTTGGCGCACTCGCTCGGGCCGGGCTCGATCACGGTCGGCAGCGAGGAAACCACCGTCAGCGCGCAATTGAAGGAGCTTTATTCGCCCATCGAGGAAGGTAAGGCCGACGTCATGGGCGCTTACAACATCCTCTACATGATGGAGCGCGGCGAGTTGCCGGTCGCGGAAAAGGAAAGCTTCCTCGCTACCTATTTTACAGGACTTTTCCGCGCCATGCGGTTCGGCGTCAATGAAGCGCACGGCAAGGGCGCCGCCTTTCAGTATACGTATTTTCGTGAGGCCGGCGCCTTTACGGTCGAAGACGGCAAGTTTCGGCTCGATTTTGAAAAGCTCGAACAAGCGATCAGCGATCTGACGCGCGACGTCGTGATCGTTCAGGGCGACGGTGACTACGAGAAGGCGAAAGTGTTTCTCGACACCTACGCCAAGCTCGACGCCGACGCCGACGCCGCCCTTGCGACGCTGACCGACCTGCCGGTGGATATCCAGCCGGTCTACGCCGCCGCGCTGGAGTAGGGGCGGGATGGTAGTGGTGTGACCGGCCTACCGCAAAATATCCGCATGCTGCTCACTTCTCGGTCATCCTGACGAAAGTCAGGATCCAGGGCGGCGACGTGCCACTTAAGATCGCTCGTAGGGCGCGTTTTA
>JBCAXE010000045.1:0-27759 GCA_038534195.1 Pseudomonadota bacterium | reverse complement strand
TCAACGACGCGCCAAGCGACAGGGCGACAAGGCCGTTCACCACTTCGCGGCTTTCAGCGGCGTGCCCCATCGGTCGCGTTCAAATCAGGCGCAGTGACGGGCATGCTTGTCGCCGGCCTCGCGCTGCTTGGTCTCGTCATTTACTACTGGCTTCTGACGGGCCCGATGGGGCACGCCGCTGAAAGCCGCGAAGTGGTGAACGGCCTTGTCGCCCTGTCGCTTGGCGCGTCGTTGATTTCCGTCTTCGCCCGTCTTGGCGGCGGCATCTTCACCAAGGGCGCCGATGTCGGCGGCGATCTGGTGGGTAAAGTGGAAGCGGGCATTCCTGAGGATGATCCCCGCAACCCGGCGACCATCGCGGATAACGTCGGCGACAATGTCGGCGACTGCGCGGGCATGGCTGCGGACCTCTTTGAAACATATGTGGTGACCGTTGCTGCAACGATGGTGCTCGGCTCGATCCTGTACACGGCGAATGCAGAGCAATTCATGCTCTACCCGTTGGCGATCGGCGCGGTCTGCATCGTCACCTCGATCATCGGCACATTCTTTGTTCGCCTCGGCGGCGGCTCCACGAACATCATGGGCGCGCTCTACAAGGGCCTGATCGCGACCGGCGTCCTGTCGATTGTGGCGATCGCGATTGTCACATCCCAGATATTCGGGTTTTCGGAGAAAATCGGCGGTTCAAATTTCACAGGGCTCAGCTTGTTCATCTGTGGGTTGATCGGCCTCGCCGTCACCGGGCTCATCGTCTGGATCACCGAATACTACACGGGCACGGGCTTCCGGCCTGTGAAATCCGTGGCGGCCGCTTCTGAGTCCGGGCACGGAACGAACGTAATCCAGGGTCTAGCGATCTCCATGGAAGCGACAGCTTTGCCGGCGTTGGTGATCGTTATTGCGATTATCGCCACTTACTCGTTGGCGGGGCTTTATGGCATCGCGACGGCTGTCACGACTATGCTTGCCCTGGCGGGCATGATTGTCGCGCTCGATGCGTTTGGTCCGGTGACCGATAACGCTGGCGGTATCGCTGAAATGTCTGGCCTGGAAGGCTCCGTGCGCGACACCACCGATGCGCTCGACGCTGTCGGCAACACGACCAAGGCCGTGACGAAAGGCTACGCCATTGGATCAGCAGGTCTGGGCGCGCTCGTTCTGTTTGCGGCGTACACCGAGGACATCAAACACTTTGTCGGTCATCCGGAAGATTATCCCTGGTTTGCTGACGTCGCGGTCGACTTCTCGCTATCAAATCCGTATGTGATTGCGGGGCTCTTTATCGGCGGTCTCTTGCCATTCCTTTTCGGCGGTATCGCCATGCAGTCGGTGGGACGCGCCGCCGGCGCCATCGTCGATGAAGTTCGCCGTCAGTTTAAAGAAAAGCCAGGCATTATGCAGGGGACGGAGAAGCCGGACTATGCGCGTGCGGTGGATATGCTGACGGGCGCGGCGATCAAGGAAATGGTCGTGCCGTCCATGTTGCCGATTCTGTCGCCGATCGTTCTTTACTTCGCTGTCGGCCTCGTGGCGGACAAATCAGCGGCCCTTTCCGCTGTGGGCGCGATGCTCATCGGCGTTATTCTGACTGGCCTCTTTGTGGCGCTTTCCATGACCGCCGGCGGCGGCGCATGGGATAACGCCAAGAAGTACATCGAAGACGGACACCATGGCGGTAAGGGCTCAGAAGCCCACAAAGCCGCGGTGACCGGCGACACGGTCGGCGATCCCTACAAGGACACCGCCGGCCCGGCCGTTAATCCGATGATCAAAATCACGAACATTGTCGCGCTCTTGATGTTGGCAGTGCTCGCCGGGTTAAACTAGGCCGTTAAAGACGGTTTGTGTTCAAGAGCCCCGGCGTCTTCCGCCGGGGCTTTTTTTCGTCAAGGCTTTCTGTTGAAAGGCGGTTGATGTTCGAGGCGGTAATCTTCGATTGCGATGGCGTCCTGGTCGACTCTGAGGCGTTAGGGCTGGAGGACTCCGCGCATTATCTCCAGAGCCACGGGTTGGACTGGTCGCCTGCCGACCTTGTGCGTCTGTTCACGGGATTACGGGACGATGTTTTTGCGGCGAAGCTCACCGAGGCCTATCGGAAGGTGCATGGCGCCGCGCCGCTGCCGGAATTTTTCAGCGGATTGGTCGAACAACGCCGTAAAAAGAAGGACCAGTTACAGGCTGTTTCCGGCGCCCATGAGGCGCTCCGCGCCATCCGGCAATCAATCGCCGTGGCGTCTTCGTCGCGTACGGAGTTTTTGACGTCCAAATTGAAGCGAGTTGATCTCTGGGCGCTGACCGCGCCGCATGTTTATTCCGCCGACCTTGTGCCGCATGGAAAGCCGGCGCCGGATATCTTCCTTTATGCGGCGCGTAAATTAGGCGCTGCGCCAGAAACATGCGTTGTCGTGGAAGACAGCGTGAACGGCGTAAAGGCGGGCGTTGCAGCAGGCATGACCGTCTTCGGGTTCACGGGCGGCGGCCATTGTTTTGACGGACATGGCGAACGGCTGATCGATGCGGGCGCCGCGAAAGTCGCGCGTGATTTTCCGTCCCTGGTTGCGCAGCTTTAGGGCGGCCGATGGCGTGGATTAAGTTCTCATGATCGTATCCGCGAAATCAAAAACTATCTCAATAGGCTTGCTTGTCGTCGCTGAAATTCTGGCGCTGGCGGCGTGGTTTTCATCCGCCGCCGTCCTCGCGGACATGTCCCGCGAAGCTGCAATCTCACCATTGGTCAGGGGCATGCTTGCAAGCGGCACGCAAGCGGGCTTCGCGATCGGCGCCGTTGTTTTTGCGGTGTTGGGTCTGTCCGACCGGTTTGATCCGCGGCGTGTCTTCGCTATGAGCGCCATCGCCGCTGCGGCCGCTAATGCGGCGCTCCTCGTCGCGCCGATCGGCGGGGGGCTCGCCGTCGCGTCGCGTGTCGCCACCGGCGCATTTCTCGCAGGCGTCTATCCGGTGGGTATGAAAATCGCCGTCGGCTGGGGCACGCATGATCGCGGCTTGCTCGTCGGTCTATTGGTCGGTGCGCTCACATTGGGATCGGCTGCGCCCTATCTTCTATCCTTCATCAGCGGGGCTGACTGGCGCGGCGCGGTGGCGGGCGCCTCAATTCTTACGGCGGCGGGAGGTTTCATCATTCTACTGACGAATCTCGGGCCTCATCACGCTCAGGCGCGCGCGTTTTCACCAATAGCGCTGCGGTTGGCGTGGCGCGACCGGCGGATACGGCTCGCCTATGCCGGTTATCTGGGCCACATGTGGGAACTTTATGCGATGTGGGCGTGGGTCGGCGCGGGGCTGGCGGCGAGCTTCGCTCTTCAACTGCCGGACGGTGAGGCGCTCGCCCTGTCGAAGGTGACGGCCTTCGCCGCCGTAGCGGTCGGCGCCATGGCATGCGTCGCCGCGGGGCTGCTGGCCGACCGCATCGGCAAGGCTGAAACCACGATTATCGCGATGGTCGGGTCCGGCGCATCGGCCTTGCTGGCCGCGCTTGTATTTGACGGCCCCCCTGCGCTTATGATTGTTGTGGTCGTGATCTGGGGCGCTTTTGTCATCGCGGACTCCGCACAATTCTCGGCGCTCGTCGCAGACGTGGCCCCGACTGAGCACACAGGAAGTTTGCTCACCTTACAGACCGCGCTAGGCTTTGCGCTCACGGTGATTACAGTGCAGGGCGCGCCTCTTGTTGCGGGCGCAATCGGTTGGCCTGGCTTGTTCGTTGTGCTCGCGGCGGGTCCTCTGTTCGGGACAGTCGCGATGATGCAGCTGCGCACCATCATGAAAGAAAGCAGCGTATGAATTTCGGATCGGACAATTGGGCGGGCGCGGCGCCGGAGATAATGGACGCGTTGCGACTCGCGAATGACGGCGCAGCGCCTGCTTACGGGGCTGATGCGGCGACGCAGGAAGCCAAAGCCGCGTTCAACGAAATTTTCGAAAAAGAAGTCGCCGTTTACTTCGTAGCGACAGGCGGGGCCGCGAACGGGTTGGCGCTCTCCGTTTTGACGCCGCCTTACGGCATGATCTTCGCGCACGAGGAAAGTCACATTCAGATGGACGAGTGCGCCGGTCCTGAATTCCTGACGGGCGGCGCGAAAATTTTGCCGCTGCCGGGTTTCGCCGCAAAGCTTACACCCGAGGCCGTTGAGCGCGGGTTGCGCGGCTTTCCTGAACGCCCGCCCCATGGCGCGCCGGCGCAGGTTCTGTCGCTGACGCAAGCGACGGAATGCGGCGCTGTTTATACGTGCACTGAATTAACGGCGCTTTGCGACACCGCCCACGCGAACGGCTTGAAAGTGCATCTGGACGGCGCCCGCTTCGCCAATGCGCTCGCGACGCTGGGTTGCTCGCCGGCGGAAATGAGCTGGAAGGCGGGCGTCGATGTTTTATGTTTTGGCGGCACAAAGAACGGCTGTATCGCTGCAGAAGCAATCGTCTTTTTTAATCCATCGGATGCGGGTGATATAGAATTTCGCCGCAAGCGCGCTGGGCATTTGTGGTCAAAACAGCGCTTTATTTCCGCGCAATTTAACGGCTATTTCAAAGACGGCCTTTGGCTGCGCCTTGCGGCGCAAGCTAATGCGAGAGCGAAATCTCTGTCAAAGCGTCTCGGTGAAATCGATGGCGTTAAAGTCTGGTATCCAACGCAGGCGAACGAAGTCTTCGCGTCGTTTCCAGACGATATCGCTGATCGCCTGCGTGAGGCTGGGGCGACATTCTATCCGTGGGTGACGCCGGGCGACCCCGCTAACGGCGCGATGCAACGATTGATTTGTTCGTATGCGACAACGGATGAAGAAATCGACCGGTTCATCGCCGCCGTGCGATCCTTCCAATAAGCCTTAGGGCATCGCGGCGCCGTGGCGCGCTTCAATAATGTCGTACCAATCGCGCCGGCTGAGCGATATGTGCGCCGCGCCTGCGGCTTCTTTAATGCGTGCGTCGCGCTGCGTGCCGATGATCGGGATCACGCTTGCGCCATGCGACCGGCAAAATGCGAGCGCAATCTGGGTGCGCGTGGCGTCATGGGCCGCAGCGAGGCGATCGATCACGGCAATAAGGTTTGAAAACCGCTCGCGATCTTCATTCGACGTGATTGCATCCGGTATTTCGCCGGTGGCCAGCGCGCCGCCTGCGAGCGGCGACCAGGCGAGGCAAACGGCCTCGGTCTCGCTGCACCAATCTAGGACGCCATCAATAATCGGCGCCTGCGCCCAGGCGGAAAACTCCGGTTGGGCGCTGACAATCGGCGTTTCAAGATGCGCTTGCAGGGCACGCATCTGGGCGGCGCTAAAATTGGAAACGCCGACAAAGCGGATTTTTCCCTGGCGCGTCAGATCATTTAATGCGCGGGCGGTTTCCGCCATTGGCGCGGTGAGGTCGGGGCGGTGAATCTGATAAAGATCGATACAGTCGACGCCGAGCCGCTCAAGCGACGCCTCGCATGCGCCGATGAGATAATCGTAGCTGGAGTCATAGGGCGCCGGTGGAATGATTCCGCCCTTGGTGGCGAGGACCATCTGGTGACGAAGAGATGGACTTTGCTTAAGGATTTGACCAAGCAACGCCTCCGCGCCGCCAAACCCGGACGGCTCCCCAAAGCCATAAATGTCCGCCGTATCAATGAGCGTCATGCCGTGATCAAGCGCAGTTTCGATATTGCTTTGCGCTTGCGCCAATGGTGTTGAGGCGAACCGCCAGCATCCATACGCGATTGCGCCAACGGCGAGGTCGCTTTTTCCAAGGTTTATTTTTTTCATTTAGGCGTTCCTCATCGGATTTCAGTGGCGGCGAGTCAGCGAACGCGACTTGTTTAAAAGCCAAAGAGCGATTTAGCGACCCTGTAGGTGTTCGCGTAGGCGGCGACGCTAGCGTCGATCGGGTCAGCGTATCCGCCGCCGATAGCCATCGAGACCGGGACCCCGCGCCGCTTGCATTCGCTCAGCACAATCTCGTCGCGTTTTTTAAGGCCTTCATGGGTCAACGCCATGCGTCCGAGCTTATCTTCCGCCAGCGGATCGACACCCGCCTGATAAAGAACGAGGTCAGGCGCGAATTCCCACACTGCGGGCAATGCGTCCGTGAGCGCTCTCAGATAGGCGCCGTCTTCCACGCCGTCGGGCAGACCGACATCGAGATCCGACTTTACCTTGCGAAAGGGAAAGTTCTTTTCGCCGTGGATCGAGAGGACAAACAAATCGTCACGCGCCGAGAGAATTGCGGCGTTGCCGTCGCCCTGGTGCACGTCGAGGTCAATGATCGCGACGCGGGAGGCGCGCCCTTCGGCCAACAGGGTGAGCGCCGCGCATGCAAAGTCATTGTAGATGCAATACCCAGCGCCGAAGTCGTGATGCGCATGATGGGTCCCGCCCGCGAGCTGACCGGAAATCCCGTCTTCCATGGCGCGCCGCGCCGCGGCCACCGCGCCGCCCATGGTCGCGCGGGCGCGGCGGACCACATGGCTCGACCAGGGAAAGCCGATCCGGCGCATCGCTTTCGCGTCGATTGTTCCATCTTCCATTTCGGTGACATAAGCGTGGTGATGCGCGCGCAATAGCGCCTTATCTTCGATGATCGGCGAGGCGATCAATTGCGCGCTACGCAACACCTCATCGTCGATCAGCATGCGTCGTAACATGCCGTACTTTGAACCGGGGAACCGGTGCCCAGGCGGCAGCGTCAAGTCGAACGTATCCGAGAAGTAGAATTTCATGAGCGCAATAGTGAAATATTTGCTGCGGCCCGTCAGTTTATCGCAAATCCAGATCAAACCACCGCGAGCGGACTTTGCAAAGGGGAGGCGGTGACGCAGGGTCGCGTTAAGTCAGGTATTTGAGAAGGAAAAGTAATGCTTAAGCGCACTTTGGCGGCAACCCTGTCGGCGGTCCTCGCAAGCGGATGCGTCGTTTCCATAGACGGCGACAGTGACCCGGATTTTTCGACACATTATTCCCAAGGCGGCGGCCTCAGTTCTATTTACGGCGCAGAATTCTCACCGGACGCGCTAATTGTGACCGTTCGTGATAATGGCTGTACGACCAAGGATTTTTTTGCAGCCTCAGTCCGGCGTGAAGCGGATAACGCTTTCGAGGTCGGCCTGGAGCGCGTCCGCCGGGATTATTGTGACGCCGCGAACCCGGACGGCGTTGCGCTCACCTGGACATTTGCAGAACTTGGCCTGCCCGTGGGCGCCGAAGTGACGCTTTTGAACAAAGTGAAGCGCTAGTCGATCCATCCGGCCAACTCGCGACGGCAGATCTGTTCGATCAGATCGATCATCTCGGGTTCGGCGTTCAGGCACGGGATAGCGTCGAAGCGCTCGCCGCCAAGCTCTTCAAATTGTTCCCGGCCGGCGATCGCTATTTCTTCCAGCGTTTCAATGCAGTCGGCCGTGAAGCCGGGCGTAATGACGGCGAGGCGTTTAACGCCCTCGCCTGCAAGCCGCTCAATCATATCTGTCGTTGCGGGCTCAAGCCATTTTTCACGACCGAACTTTGACTGAAACGCTAGCGGTGCAAATTCGTCCGTCCAGCCCATTTTAGCGCGTAAGAGGCGCGCCGTCTTCTGGCAATGGCAATGATAGGGATCGCCATTGCGGAAATACCGTTCGGGTATTCCGTGAAAGGAAATAATCATGCGCTCCGGCGCCCAGTCGAGGCTGTCGAGCCGTCTTTCGGCAACGGCTGCGAGAGCGTCAATATAGGCGGGGTGATCGTGAAACGCGGGCGCTGTGCGGACCGCAGGGTGCCAGCGTAATTCTTTCACGGCGTCAAAAAAGGCGTCATGAACGCTGCCCGTCGTTGACGCTGAATATTGCGGGTAAAGTGGGATCGCTAAGACGCGTTCACATCCAGCTTCTTTTAGCGCTTGCATCCGATCGTGGATTGACGGGTTTCCGTATCGCATCGCCCAATCGACCATGATTTTTTTTGACGAAAACCGCTCAGCTAAAAGCGTCCGCCTGCCCGCGCGTGAAATACCGCAGCGGCGATTCCGGCGGATCGGTTCGCCAGATCAATTTGTACGTTTTGGCGGTTGCCGCAGGGCGGATATTGAGAATGACGCCATGGAGGATTGGCAGCCAAACCGCGCGCGGCAATTCAACGACCCGCGGATCGCTCAAAAATTCACGCAAATATCGCCTTACCGCCGGTCCCGTGGGTTCGTCAGGCGTACCGAGATTGATTAACAGAACGCCTACTTTTGACGTTGCAATCGCAGGATGATCAACCGGGAGCGCCGTCTCGGGCGCGGTGATAGGCGCATTCATGGTCAAGGCTTTCGAAACACTCGTCGCTCCAGATCATACGCTTAAACCGGCGCGCCGGGTTTGTCACAGCCGCAATTTATTCCGCCGCGTCTTTCGCGGTGTCCGCGGGGTCTTCGTCGTCATTGGCCGCTTTTTGCGCCGAGATCTTTTCCGCGGCCTTCGCCCTTTCTTTGGCTTCTTTGGCCAGCTTTTTCGCTTCAGCCCGGCGTTCGGCCTCCAGTTTCTTGGATTTCTTCTTCTCCGCTTTTAATTCTTCTTTGGTCGGCGGCGTTTCTTCTTTCTTCCGGGTCAAGGCTTCAACGCCATCCTTGGCGGCCTTGGTGATCGCCACATAGTCGAGTTTTCCTGTCCCGAGGACCGGGACCTCTTCGACCGTGACGATTTTCTTGGGAACGGCGATTTCAGGGACGCCATGGGTTTGCGCCCAGGTGAGCAGCATCGCCCGGTCAGCTTCCTCTTTGTCAGTGACGAGGATGATCTGCTCGCCTTTGCGCAGGTCAGGCAAGATCGCCGCGGCGTGCATATTATCCGGCCATACGGCGGAGGCGCAATTTTCAACGACGGCGAGCGACACCATTTCCCCGCCGATCTTTGCAAATCGCTTCATGCGTCCACGGACGGTTACGTAGCCTTCCTTGTCGATGGAAACGACGTCGCCCGTATCGTGCCATCCGTCTTCAAGCGGCTTAATCACGCCGGGCTCGGCGGACGAGATGTATCCTTTCATGACGTTCGGGCCGCGCACAATCAGCTTGCCGGCGTCATCAAGCCCTTCGACGGGTTCGAGCTTGTGCTCAACCGCCGGCAATAGTCGACCGATTGTTCCCTGGCGAATGTCGCCCGGCTGGTTTGCGGCGAGGACAGGCGACGCTTCGGTGACGCCATATCCTTCAAGCACTTCAAAAGAAAAACGCCGTTCCGCCATTTGTCGCGTTTCGTCGCGAACGCGCTCCGCGCCGCAAACGGCCATGCGCATCGAGCTCATGCCGCCATCCTGACTTGCGCGCATATATTGTTGCAGGAAGGTGTCTGTCGCGAACAGAACGGTTGAGCTTGTTTCAAAAATTCTTTTGGCGATGATCTTCGTCTGCAACGGCGAGGGATGCAGAACGACGGGGTATCCGACAATCAGGGGCCAGAGCGTTCCTGCTGTCAGGCCGTAGCAATGAAACGTCGGGAGCGGATTAAAGAAAATATCTGTCGGCGCAATGTCAACATGTGCAGCGATCTGTTCGATATTAGCGATAATATTGGCGTGCGAAAGAACGACGCCCTTTGGATCGCCTTCTGTCCCTGACGTGAACAAAATGACGCCTGGATCGTCAGGGTTCGGCGTTGCGGCGAGCAGGCTAGGCAGGAAGGGGCCAAATAAAGCGCGCGCCTTGTCGATGGGTTTCACCTCCTCGCGCACATCTTCCAGATAGATAAACTCAACTGCATCCGAGAGGTCTTCAATCAGTTTTTCGAGCCCGCCGACTTCCACAAATTTGTGCGCCGTAATCACCTTTGTTACTTCGGCGGCTTTGCATGCTGCTTTGAGGTTTTTGACGCCGGCGGTGAAGTTCAGCATCGCGGGGATGCGCTCGCGCGCGTGGAGGGCGAAAATTGAAATCACGGTTCCCGCGCCAGTCGGAAGTAAGACGCCGACTTTCTCGCCGGCCTGCGTTTTCCGCGCTAAAGGTCCCCCCAACGCAAATGCGGCGCGGGTGATGTCCTGATAGGTGAGTTTGCGTCCGTCCCCGTCGATGATGGCCCGCGTTTTGCCGCCCTTACGCCGCGCCGCTTCAAGAAATGCCTGGAAAATCCCGCGGCGGGAGCGCCTTTCCACGCGTTTTACTGGATCGCCCATGAATGAATGTCTCCTGACCCTGCCGCCCCGTTTTTTTATGGTTCTGCGCCGCCTTTGACGGCTTATTTCAGAAAGTTACAGCATCGCTTTGCCGGACGCAAAGCCAATCGCGCCATGCGTTGATATCTTATGCGGCGTCAATTTCTTCAAGGATTTGCCGAGCGGCGGCGCCCGGATCATCAGCGGCGATGATCGGCCGGCCGATGACCAAGTGATCCGCACCCGCCTTAATGGCGTCGGCAGGCGTGACGACCCGCGCCTGATCGTCTGCGCTGGCGCCTTTCGGACGCACGCCCGGCGTGACGATCGTCAGCGCGTCGCCGAACCGCTCTCTAATGGCGCGCGCTTCTTTTGCAGAGGCGACGACGCCGTCGGCGCCAGCCTCGGCCGCGAATTCAGCGCGGCGCAAGACCAGGTCCTCAAGCGCCATACTTATGCCGGACGCATCAAGGCTCTCCTGCGTAAGGCTTGTCAAAACAGTGACGCCGAGAATTTTTAACCGCGGGTCATTGCCGCGACCGGCGACGGCGCCTTTCAGTACATCTGGTTCAGCGTGAACGGTGAGAAAATCGCCGCCTAAAGCGCAAACGCTCCTGACGCCGCGTTCGACAGTGGCGCCGATATCGTGGAACTTGAAGTCCAGAAAGACCTTTTTGCCCGCCGCTGAAAGCTCTTGCGCAAGGCCGAGGCCGCCGATGGGGAAGAGCTGATAACCGATTTTATAGAAAGCGCCGGCGTCGCCGACAGTGTGCACAATCGCGCGCGCCTCGGCGGCGCTTGGCTTATCGAGCGCGATAATAAGGCGTTCCGCGACGGATGTCATGAGCGCGTTCCTTTTGATGGCCGCTGACGTTTTGTCGCTGCGGCTCTCTGTTTTGACTTTGGTGATGATTTTTTCGCTGTCTTAGGTTTTGAAGCCTTGCGTTTTGCAGGTGTACTTCTTGAGGGGCCGCTTTTTTTGGTTTTCGCGTCGTCGATCGCTGGCGTTTTATCTTTGTAAAGACAGATATCAGAAATTTTACATCGCCAACATTCGGGTTTGCGCGCTTTGCAAATATAGCGACCATGGAGAATCAACCATATATGCGCCGGATGGCGATATTGGTCGGGGGTGATCCGCTCTAGCCCTTTTTCCACATCAAGCGGCGTTTTGCCGGGCGCAAGACCTGTGCGGTTGCCGACCCGAAAAATATGCGTGTCCACGGCGATGGTCGGTTGCCCGAACGCCACATTGCAAACAACATTGGCGGTTTTTCGTCCAACGCCCGGCAGTTTTTCCAGATCGTCTCTGTTTTCCGGCACTTCGCCGCCGAAAACGTCGATCAGCATTTGCGATAGCGCAATGACGTTCTTTGCTTTGTTTCGCCACAGGCCGATCGTTTTGATGTAACCGCCCAACGCATCTTCGCCCAATTTGACCATCTTTTGCGGCGTATCGGCGACGTCGAACAAGACCTTTGTCGCTCTGTTAACGCCAACATCTGTCGCTTGTGCAGAAAGAGCGACCGCGACAACGAGCGTATACGGATCTTTAAAATATAGCTCGGTTTCCTCCGTGGGTGCGTCGATAGAGAGCCTGTCGTATAATTCCGCGGCGGCCGCTTTCGTCAATTTACGCGGCATCTTTGATGTTCCCTTCGCTAATGTGGGCGTCGGAAGGCATCGAAGCCGTCACGATCTTGAAAAGTGACGCGCTTGCCAAAATGAGAAAGCCAGCCATCAGGAACGGCGCTCCTGGAAAGTACGCGCCCTTATCATCGGTGAAGGCGGCGAAAAGCTGGGTCATCAGGATTGGCCCAATAACGATCGTGATGGCGAGACTGCACGTAATCGCGCCTTGCAACGCGCCCTGTGCGTTTTCCGGGACAACTTTCGTCATGAGCGCCTGCATTGACGGCGTTGTTAAGCCGCCGATGCATCCAATGAAAACGCCCACATACATCTGCCAGCCGGCGTTTGCGAATGCGAAAATCAAAAATGAAATCAATCCGGCCATAAGACCGATGACCGCTGTCGTTACCTCGCCAAATCTCTTGACGGCTTCGCCCGTCAGTCCGCCCTGAATGGCGGCAAGCGTGATCGCGTAGAAAGTCACTGAAACGCCAACGTCAAAGGGGTTCCAGCCAAACTGTTCCTTGTTGAAAAACGCCCAGATATGGACCAGCGATTGGGTGGCGATCTGCATCAAAAAAAGCGCAGAAAGAATACCGAGAACGGACGGATAATGTTTGATTTCACCAAGACCGCCCAGCGGATTGGCGCGCCGCCATTCAAAAGGCCGCCTGTTTTCTGGCCGTAGCGTTTCAGGTAGCACGATCCGTCCGTAAATCATGTTTAAGGCCGTGAGTGCTGCGGCGACATAAAATGGCGCCCGCGTGTCGATGCCGGCGAGGACGCCGCCAAGGGCAGGCGCCAGAATGAGTCCGGCGGCCCCTGCGGCTGATACAATGCCGAAATTTTTCGCCCGCGATGCGCCATCGCTTACGTCCGCCACATAGGCGTTTGCAACAGACCAGGTGGCGCCGGCGACGCCGGCGAGCGTGCGGCCCACAAACAGCATCCATAGGGCGGGGGCGACCGCCATAAAAAGATAATCGATCGCGAGCCCGCCGAGGGCGATCAGAAGGATCGGTCGCCGCCCAAACCGGTCACTCAGATTGCCGGCGATGGGCGCGCAAAAAAACTGCATGATCGCGTAAGCGAA
The DNA here is from genome assembly GCA_038534195.1 of Pseudomonadota bacterium. Lineage (GTDB taxonomy): Bacteria > Pseudomonadota > Alphaproteobacteria > Caulobacterales > Parvularculaceae > JAJFFW01. Next base: position 14,931 of record JBCAXE010000045.1, on the reverse strand, counting down.
CACGAGCCATCCGCCTATCCTTGCGGCCTCCCCAGTTGAAACGGGCGAAAGCGACTGGATCAGGTCGGGCATCACGGGGATGATGATCCCGACGCCGGCCATATCAATCGCCATTGTGATGGCGATGAATGTCAGGGCGTGCTTTCCCGGTGATTTTTCTGACGCGGGCGGCATGGCTTATCCGGTTTCGGCGAACTTGGCTTATAGACTGTGCGCTTTGCTTGCGGCAATTGGCGTTCTGTCACCGTTTGAGCTGGCGCCGCGGAAGCGCTAATAATCGTCTTATGGCGCGTGTTCAAATAATCGAAAATTTAGCCCCCGTCGCGAAGGGCCGGGCCACGGAATTGCCCGCGTTTCGTGAGGGGATATCGAAGGCCGACGACCGCGTGTTTGAGGCGGTGCTATATCCCAACCGATCGCTGCCGAACAAAGGGTTTGCGCTTGTGATGGCTGTTGTCATCTCGGCGAATATAATTTTCGGGACCTATTTCTTTTCAATCGGCGCTTGGCCCGTTCTTGGATTTTGCGGTCTCGATATTCTCCTCGTCTGGCTCGCCTTCAAAGTCAGCTATCGGCAGGGGCGGCTCCATGAACGCGTCTTGATCACAGAGGACGAGATGTGGGTCGCGCGGGTTTTGCCGTCGGGCCATGAGACGCGCTGGCGCCTGCAGCCCTTCTGGACCCGCGTTGAGATTGATAATCCGGTCCGCCACGAGAGCCAGATCCAGCTTTACTCCAAGGGCGGCGCGCTGGTGATCGGTTCGTTCCTGTCGCCGCCCGAGCGCGCCGATCTCGCCGCAGCGGTTAAGCGCGCGCTGAACAAGCGGCGCGCTCGCCCATGACGCTCGTCATTGCGTTCATATTGCTTGGATTGGCCTTGCTCGGCGGGCTTTATTGGTTTTGGTCAAAACGGATCGATGCTGAAATCGCAGAGGGCGCGGAGATCGAATGGGCGGCGCTCGAAAAGAATGAGCCTGAATTGCTAAACGGATATGACCGTGCGGCGTTCGGCGACATCTATCGATTGGTCCATTTCCCGCGCTTTCCGGGCTATGCGCTGGCGGCGCTGGTAACATTCGTGGTCTCGCTGCCGCTGACGCTGGCCGCCATGAGCGGGGGCGTCTGGCTTGCGGGTCAGGCGGGGGTTCTGCCGGCGCCGGTTGAGATCGCGAAATACATTCCGATCGGCGAGACCCGCGCTGTCGACGTCAAAGGATGCAACGCAGAATGCCAAATATATTTGGCGGAAGGATTTGGCGGGTTTTTCTTCTTCTTCGCAATAATCGGCGTATGGCTGGCGATCTTCGCTTATTTCATGCGCCGCTATCATCAGCGCCGACCGGGTTTCTTGCGCGATGAAATCATCCGTAACCGTCCGTCTTGAGAGGTGAGCCATGGAATACCTTCATACAATGGTCCGCGTGAAGGACTTGAATGCGTCGCTGGATTTTTATTGCGACATGCTCGGCCTCGTCGAAGTTAACCGATATGAAAATGAGAAAGGGCGCTTTACGCTCGTGTTCCTCGCCGCGCCCGGCGACGTTGATCGTGCGAAAGCCGATAAAGCGCCGCTCGTTGAGCTGACCTATAATTGGGATCCTGAGGACTATGGGGGAGGGCGAAACTTCGGCCATCTCGCCTATCGTGTGGAGAATATTTACGAGACTTGCCAACGCCTCATGGACGCCGGCGTGACGATCAACCGTCCGCCGCGCGACGGCCACATGGCGTTTGTGCGTTCGCCCGACGGCATTTCAATCGAGTTGTTGCAGAAAGGGGACAGTCTCGCCCCCGAAACGCCTTGGTCCGAGATGGAGAACAGCGGCGCCTGGTGATCTCCGCCTTATTGTTTTTTTAAGCCGGGCTTCCCATAGATAACGGGTTCGAACAGGGTGGCCCATGTCTCAATCAGTGTTGTCGCTGGAAAACGTCGTCAAACAGTTTGGCGGCTTCACAGCGGTGGATGATCTTTCATTCAACGTGACGCAGGGTGAGATCTTCGGGTTTCTGGGACCAAACGGCGCCGGTAAAACAACAACCCTGCGCATGATCCTCGATATCATCCGGCCCACCGGCGGCAATATTGAAATATTGGGGTCGCAATCGGCGATCCCCGTGCGCCACCGCATTGGGTATTTGCCGGAGGAGCGCGGGCTCTACCGCAAGATGAAAGCAGTCGAGACGATCGCGTATTTTGCAAAATTGAGGGGCCTGTCGGGCCGAGAGGCCAAGCGCCGCGGCTATGAGCTTCTCGAAGAGTTTGGTCTGAAGGCGTTCGCGCGGTCCAAGAATGAAGCTTTGTCGAAAGGGATGGCGCAAAAAGTTCAGCTCTTAGCGACAATCGCCCATGACCCCGAATTTCTAATCCTCGATGAGCCGTTTTCGGGGCTCGACCCGATCAATCAGCGCACGTTGGAAGATCTTATTCAGCGCCTGAAAGACGCAGGAAAGACGATTATTTTTTCCACCCATGTTATGGAGCATGCGGAACGTTTGTGCGATCGGTTTTTGATCATGGCCCAGGGCGCTAAGCGTTTTGAGGGCACATTGGACGAAGCGCGGGCCGCGCTGCCGCCGCGAGTCGTGGTGCGCACGAGCGACTCGATTGAGCCGTTGCGATCCGCCCCCGGCGTTTTGAGAATTATCGACAGCGATGACAAGCGAAACGGCGGCGCGCGGTCTTACATTATTGAACTTGTCGCCGGCGCCGACCCGCAGCTTGTCTTGAAGGCGGCGGTGGCGGCCGGTGTGAATCTGACCAAGTTCGAACAGGGCGGCGCAAGCCTGCATGACATATTCGTCGCCATTGCAGGCGATGAGGCGACGCTCGCAGAAGATGAGGAGATCGCCGCATGAGGGCTGCGATGATCATCGCCTGGCGGGAGTACAAGCAGTATATTCTCTCTCGCGGGTTCCTGCTCTTTCTGGTCATGTTTCCGCTCGGCGTCTTACTTGGCGGCGCGGCGGTGGGTTTTGCGCAAACAGCCCAGCCTGCGCGCCACTTTGTCGTCATTGATGAAACAGGTTTGTATGCGGAAGCGATTGATCGCGAAATCGAATTAAACCGCATGCGTAACGCGCTCGTCGCATGGAACGCATACGTCAAAATTGCAGTGCGCGAAGAAGCGCTGGAAGGCGATCAATTGCCCGAACCGTTTGGCGACGATCCGGTAAGCCTTGCGCGCGTCGAGGCGTTTATTGCAGCCGGCGGCGTTGAAGCAGGGCGCGAGGCGATCGCGCCCTACCTGAGAGAAGGCGCGCCTCCCTTTGTTGCGTTGAAGCAAAGTCTTATCCGTGTGGCTGCGCCGCCGGAGTTGGAAACGGTCACCGACCTAACCGAAGCGGCAAACCTGTTGCGGCCCTTTCTCCTTGGCGAAAAGAAGATCGCCTCTGAAAGCGGCGAGCCGGTGGATTTGTTCGCCGCGCTTTTGATCCCTGAAAATTTCGGCGCTGAAAATGACGGCGCGGCGCCTGTCGACGTGGAATATTGGAGCCGCAACCTGACCGACGATACGCTGAGCAACGCCGTCGGCCGGGCGCTTGATTTGACGCTGCGTCGGCAAAAGATCGCGGAGCTTGGGCTTAGCGAAGCGGTGCTGGACGATATTCGCGATACGCAAGCGTCGATAACTCAATTCCGCCCCGATCGCGCCGAAGACGACGCCGAGCTTGGTCTTCAGGACAGGATCGAGATTTTCCTGCCCGCCGCGCTAACCTATATGCTTGTTGTCGTCATTTTCGGCGTCGGCAATTTGCTCCTCACCAACACGATTGAGGAACGCTCGAACAAGATCGTGGAAGTTCTTCTGTCTTCCGTGACGGCCGAAGAGTTGATGATTGGAAAATTGATCGGCATCGGCGCCGTAGGATTGACCTTACCGACCGTATTCTTGGTTGGCGGGGGGCTTGCGGCCTTTGTGGCGCCTGGCGGCGCGGAGTTTATGGGCGGTATCTTATCGACCCTTTTCTCCACCAACCTGTTCGTCATCTATCTCTTCTATTTCCTTTGCGCCTATTCGATTTTCGCCATGATTTTCCTGGCGATCGGCGCGATTTCGAATTCATTGCAAGACGCGCAAAGTTACATGGGACCGGTCACACTTCTTGTTTTCGCTCCCTTGCCATTCGTCATGATGATGTATCAAAACCCGAACGGATTGATCGCCAGCGTGCTCACCTGGATACCAATCTATACACCGTATGCGGTCTTGATGCGGGCGGCCTCAGGCCCGCCTCTGTGGGAAATTGTGGGCGCCACGGCGTTAATGCTCGTCTTCGCCTGGTTTCTTGCGAAGATCATGGGGCGGATTTTCCGGCGTGCCCTCCTGCAGTCGGCGCCGCCCAAAGCGAAAGATGTCTTAAAGCTTGCGACGCGGCGCGCCGATTAGGTGGCCGCTTTTTCGGGGTCGAAGACAAATCGGCGATCGCAATAGCCGCACTCGGCGACGCCATCCTTCAAAGTGTAATAGACGAGCGGATGGCCAAGCGCGCCGCCGCCGCCATTGCACGAGACCCGCTGTTCCCTGACGTAGATTATTTCCGGTTCGCCGCCGGGAGTGTTCTTGTCTTCAGTCATGGCTCTTTTCAGGATTGCTCGCGGTGCAAATGCGCCAGACTTTTGAATGCGTCAAGGGGCGCGTCTTGCCAAGGCGTCCGGCCAGTGTGCTAAGTGCAAGAGTGCTAAGGGCAAGGACGCGAAACTGAGCCCCTTGGATATTGAGGACCGTTTATGTCGGCTGCGGCGGAAAAAGCCATTGTTACGAAGGATCTCCGCAAGACTTATGCGGCGAGTAAAAAAGCGCCGGCCAAGGAGGCGCTCAAAGGCGTCGATCTGGAAATTGATCGCGGGTCCATTTTCGGCCTTCTCGGGCCGAACGGCGCCGGCAAATCCACGTTCATCAATATTCTTTCCGGTCTTGTGAACAAGACCAGCGGAACGGCGTCGGTTTGGGGCTTTGATCTCGATCAGAACCCCCGCCAAGTGCGCGCCGCCATGGGCGTCGTCCCGCAGGAAATCACCACAGATGTCTTTTTCACGCCCAAAGAAGCCCTTGAGATACAAGCCGGCCTTTTCGGCGTGCCGAAGCCGGAACGCCGAACCATGGAGATACTGCAGGCGCTGGGCCTGGAAGATAAAGCCGACAGTTATGTGCGCCAGCTTTCCGGCGGCATGAAAAGGCGCCTGCTTGTGGCGAAAGCCATGGTCCACAATCCGCCGGTTCTGATTCTTGATGAGCCGACGGCCGGCGTCGATATCGAACTGCGCAAGCAGCTCTGGGATCATGTCATGGATCTCCATGCGTCCGGCGTCACCATTGTTTTGACAACGCACTATCTGGAAGAAGCACAGGAGCTCTGCGACAAGATCGGTATTATCCACGAGGGCCGGCTTGTGGCGTGTGAGCCTACAGGCAAGTTGATCGCGTCGCTCGATCGCAAGACCTTGATGGTGACCCCGTCAGAGGCGCTAACGTCGCCACCGGCGTTGGCCGCATTTGACGTGGAGCTGCGCGACGACGGGCGGTTGGCCATTGCTTACCAACCGAGCAAGGCGCAAGTCGCCGAAATCCTCGATCAACTTTCAGCGGCGAAGGTCAGCGTGAAGGATTTGTCGACGGTGGAGGCCGACCTCGAAGACGTCTTCCTTGAGCTGACTTATCACTCTTGAGCGCTGTCCACAGGCCGCCAATCCTTGCGCGCCGGTAACCCGTGGACGGCGTGATCCTGGAGCGCTTTCGTAACGTCAGCCGGATCGCCCGCAAGCGCGCTCGCCGGGATAGGCGCGCCGAAGATTAAGTCATAGCGCTTGTTCTTCTTGTTGAGGAGTTCGTGGAACAAAGTGATGTCCCGCAATTCCTCGTTCAGTCTCCAGAACCAATAGTACAGCCACGAATTGCGCGCCTTCATATTAACAGGAATAATCGGCGCGTCATACTTCCGTGCAAAGATCGCCACAGATGTCAGCCACTCCTGTTCTGTAAGAACTTTGTTGTCATCCATATAAGCGAGCCGGCCTGACGGAAAGAGGATGACGCAACGCTCATCGTTAAAAGCCTCTTTCGTCGCAACAAGCGTTTCTCGTGAGCGTTGGCGCGTGCGTTTTTCCTCAACCCATTCAACTGGAATGAGCACTTCTTCAAGCTGGGGCGCAGCGCGTATGGCGTCGCGATTGGCGAAGAAAATCATATCAGGCCGGCGCGCCCGAAGCGCATTCCACATGGCGATCCCATCCGCAATGCCTGTGGGGTGGGTCGGCGCAATCAGGACGCGGCCTTTCTCAGGGACATGCTCAAGGCCTGTCATCTGGATGTCGAGCGCCAGTAGATCCATGACGTGGTCCATGACGCCGATGGCTGAAAGCGGCGCCACTTCGTCAGCCATTTTGACAGCGCGGCCTTTTTTCAAGAGCGGGTAGAGGACCGTCCGATAAAGAGGCCAGAAGGGCGATTGGCGCAAATTTTCACAGCGTTCTTCGATCAGCACCTCAATGATGTGCTTGCCGTCCTCATGCGGCGCCGCGACCCTGGCGGCGGAGCTGGTCAACGCATTGCTCAAGTCAGTTCCGATATGTTCGCCGCCCAAAGCAACGGGCGTTTCCGAGTTGAATTTTACCGCGCCCCGTGGCGTGTGTCTCGCCTCTGGCGCAATCGAGCGCGCTATTTAAGCTGTTTGGCGCACTCGCGCGAGTGGCCATCGCCTAAATCCCCGGTTAATTTCTCAGTCGCCTGAAGGCATTCAGGCAATTTCTGGACCATGGTACGTTAGATTATAACTGGTTTACGCCGAAAAATGAGGCGTCGCGGCGCGTGCGGGGCTTTTTCGCAATGCGGCGAAAACGCGTAGATCTCGGTTGCGGTGCGCGCTGAAGGACCGCTTTTTTTAAGAGTGAAACGGCGCGCGTTAAAAAGCTGTGGTTTGGCGCTCCGCCAATTGTGCGCATCCCGTCTTTGCAAGCGACAACAACGCCTGGAATTGATCTTCCGTAAAAGGGACCCCTTCCGCCGTACCCTGAATTTCAACAAGGCCGCCTTTGCCGGTGATGACAAAATTGGCGTCGGTGTCAGCGCTGGAGTCTTCTTCATAATCGAGATCAAGAACAGGCGCGCCGTTCACGATCCCGCAGGAAATCGCGCTGACAGTGTCGATGATGGGTGACTTGGTGATCACGCCCTGTTCCATCGCCCAGCGCACGCATTGTTCAAGCGCCACCCAGGCCCCTGTAATCGCCGCTGTTCGCGTGCCGCCGTCGGCCTGGATCACATCGCAATCGATAAGGATTTGTCGTTCGCCGAGCGCCTTCAGATCGACAATGGCGCGCAGGGATCGGCCGATCAGGCGCTGAATTTCCTGCGTTCGCCCCGATTGACCGTTCTTGGCTTCACGGCGCATTCGCCCGCCCGTGGACCTTGGCAGCATGCCATATTCCGCCGTTACCCAGCCGCGTCCTTCGCCGCGCAGCCATGGCGGCGTCGTCTCATCCCAGCTCGCCGTACACAGAACATGCGTGTCGCCGAATTGGACCAGACAGGAGCCCTCGGCGTGTTTGGAGGCGCCGGGTTTCAGGGAAACCGCCCGTAATTCGTCAAATGACCGTCCTGATGGGCGCATGATCGCTTTCCCCCTTTTTTGCTAATACGTCCGGCGAGCGCAGTCCGCGGTTAAACACGCTGATACGTCTCGTGTCGAGGTGATTTTCATTACCGTTCGCGATATATTGAAAATTCGCGCATCCTGTTTAAACCTGTTCAAAATTAAGAGCGCCATGAGTGTTTTGAGCGACATAGATGCGCGATCGCGCGCTGTATTCGGCAAGATTGTTGAGGCTTACATTGAAAGCGGTGAGCCTGTCGGGTCGCGCACATTGAGCCGAGACAGTGAATTGAATGTGTCGCCCGCCACGATCCGTAACGTGATGGCGGATTTAACGGAGCTCGGTTTGCTCCACGCCCCCCATGTCTCGGCGGGGCGCATGCCGACCGAAACGGGCATGCGGCTCTTCGTGGACGGCCTTCTGCAGATCGGCGATCTCACGCGCGAAGAACGCGAAGCGATTGACGCTAGCGCCGGCGAAGGCGCGATGGAGGATGTGCTGGCGAAAGCGGCCTCCCAGCTATCGGGTCTCACCCACAGCGCCAGTCTTGTGGTCGCCCAGAAGTCCGAGAGTGCTCTAAGGCATATCGAGTTCATCGCAACCTCGCCCGGCGAAGCGCTTGTTGTTCTGGTTGCGGAAGACGGCGGCGTCGAAAACCGGGTCATCAAGACGCCGGTCGATTTGCCGTCGAGCGCGCTCACAATGGCGGGCAATTATTTGTCGAGCCGCTTGCGCGGGCGCACCATGACGGAGGCGCGCGCTGAAATCCTTCGGGAATTGACCACAAACCGCGCCGAACTTGACGCATTGACGTCCAGGCTTGTGCGCGAGGGAGTGGCGGATTTGTCAGGCGGCGCTGAGCCGTCGCTGATCGTCCGCGGTCGGGGCCATTTGCTCGACGAGGCGACCGAGCAGGACCTTGAGCGGGTGCGCATGCTCTTCGACGATCTCGAACGCAAGCAGGAAGTGATCGACCTGTTAAATGCGGCGTCGGACGGCGAAGGCGTCAAAATCTTCATCGGCTCCGAAAACCGGTTGTTTTCGCTCTCGGGCTCCTCCGTCATCGTTGCGCCCTACCGGGACAAATCCCAGAAGATTGTGGGCGCCTTGGGCGTCATCGGCCCGACGCGCCTCAATTACGCCCGCGTTATCCCGATCGTGGATTATACCGCGGAAGTGGTGACGCGCCTGTTGAAATAGCCTCGCACGCCGCGTACATGCTGCTTGCTGGAATTGACCGCAATGGCGAGATGAAGACCCATGAGTAACCCTGACTACCCGGCGAACGACGGCCAAAGCGACGAGGATATTGCGGCCGAAATCGCCGCCGCGAATGCCGGCGAAGACCAAAGCGACAATGGCGCGCCCGAGGCCCAGGGGCGAGGCGACACGCCGCCGGACGATGCGCAAGCCGAACTTACCGGCCTCAGGGATCAAGTCCTGCGTCTCGCCGCGGAACTTGAAAATACGCGCCGTCGCAGCGAACGCGAAAAGACCGACGCTGCAAAATATGCGATTGCGAATTTTGCGCGGGACCTTCTGAGCGTCGCCGATAATTTTGAAAGAGCGCTCGCCGCCGTGCCCGACGAGAACACCGAATTATCGCCGGAGGCTGTGTCGGGCCTCATCACCGGCGTTCGGATGACAGACAATGAATTGCGCGCGGTCCTGCAGCGCCATGGCGTGAAGCAGATTGACACCGAGGGCGCAAAATTCGATCCGAATTTACATCAGGCGGTGGCGCAGGCGCCGAGCGATGCGCCCGCCGGCCATGTGGCGAATGTGGCGCAAAGCGGTTTCACCATTGGCGACCGTGTTCTGCGCGCTGCGATGGTTGTCGTATCGACCGGCGCGCCTGGCCCCGCTGAGAATGCGGAGCCCGCTGACGGCGAAGAGCCTGGCGCAAGGCTCGACACGCAAGCCTGACCGCTGTTGCGCGCCTAGAGTTTCGGCGCTGCGCCCTTGACGTCAGCGTCTACGAACGCCTCGAAAATCCGGAAATTCTCAACGAACATGCGCGCGAGTTTTTCCGCTTGTGCGTCAAAGTCATCCGCGGACGCCCAAGTGTCGCGCGGCCAGAGAATATTCTCGTCAACGCCGTGAACTTGTGTGGGTACATCGAAGCCGAAAATCGGGTCCGGGCGCATCGGCGCGTCGTTGAGCGAGCCGTCGAGCGCTGCCGACAGCAACGCGCGTGTCGCCTGGATCGGCATGCGCGACCCGACGCCGTGCGGGCCGCCGGTCCAGCCGGTGTTAACGAGCCAGCATCCGACGTCATGGCGGTCGATTAATTCTCCCAGAAGACGGCCATATTCCGATGGGTGCCGCGGCATAAACGGCGCGCCGAAGCATGTGGAGAATGTCGCCTGCGGTTCATTGCCGAGCCCCTTCTCGGTGCCCGCCACTTTCGCTGTGTAGCCGGAAAGGAACATATACATCGCCTGCGACGGCGTTAGCTTCGCGATCGGCGGCATGACGCCGAACGCGTCGCAGGTGAGCATGATGATGTTTTTCGGCTGAACGGTGCGGCCGGTAAGGCTAGCGTTCGGGATATAGTGGATCGGATAAGCGCCGCGCGAATTCTCGGCGAGCGTTGCATCGTCGAGGTCAAGGGCGCGTGTCACCGGGTCCATCACCACATTTTCGAGGACCGTGCCAAAACGTTTCGTGGTGGCGAAAATCTCCGGTTCGGCTTCTTCGGACAGGCGGATCATCTTGGCGTAACAGCCGCCTTCGAAATTGAAGAGACCGTTCGGGCCCCAGCCATGTTCGTCGTCGCCGATCAAAGTCCGGTCAGGGTCCGCAGAAAGCGTTGTTTTGCCGGTCCCGGAAAGGCCGAAGAAGATCGCCGGATCGTCCTTTTCGCCCACGTTAACCGAGCAATGCATTGGCATGATTTGCTTGGGCGGCAGAAGATAATTCAAAATGGTGAATACGGACTTTTTCATCTCGCCGGCGTAGGAGGTGCCGCCAATTAGAACGAAGCGCCGCGTGAAATCGACGGCGATCACTGTTTTTGAGGCGCAGCCGTGCCGGTCGGGATCAGCTTCAAAGCCGGGCAGGTCAACAATTGTGAAATCAGGAGAAACGTTGCGCTCCGACATCTCAGGTCGGATCAGGAGGTGCTGAATAAACAATCCATGCCAGGCGAATTCAGTGAAGACGCGCACTTTGACATGGTGCTCAGGATCGGCGCCGCCTCTTAAATCCTGTGAAAAAAGATCACGGTGCGACGCGTATTCGAGCATATCTTCATAGAGGGTCGCGAACTGATCGCTAGTGATCGACTTATTTGCGTCCCACCAAACCGCGCCAGCTGTCTCGTCGTCGCGGACGATAAATTTGTCCTGCGCCGAACGGCCCGTGTGTTCGCCTGTTTTCACAACGAGCGGTCCGTGAGCTGCTACTTCCCCTTCACGGCGGCGAACAGCTTCCTGGAACAGCACTTCAGCGGCGAGATTGCGCATGTGGTTTGGCGATGCGTCATCAAACGACGACAGACCCGCCGAAGCGGGTTCTAATGATGCACTCATAAAAAACGTCCTCCCGAGACGATGGCCGTCTGGCCTGCCGCACGCGGTCGCATCGACGTGCGGCGATTAACGCCCGTTGAATAGTGCAAAATCCGGGCGAAAGCGAGCCCCTGCGGCGGCTGGCGCGGCTTGCGGCGGCCGTGACATCATGTCAGACCCCCGATTAACCAAAAGACGGAGGCTTCAATGGGCTATTCAAGACATTTTCTAGGCGTCGCCGCCTTGGCTTTGGCCGCATCCTGCGGGCAGTCGGATGATACCGCGCCGCCGCCGCAAGCGGAAACGCCACCGGCGGCTGAGCCCGCATCGGTTGAGCCTTCGGATGATCAAGCGTCCGTGGCGTCAGCGGCTGATCTCATTAAGCATATCAAAATGCTCGCTTCCGATGAGTTTGAAGGCCGCGCGCCCGGAACCGATGGCGGCGATAAAACCCGCGAATATATCGCGGCGGAATATGAACGGATCGGCGTCCAGCCGGTTAACGGAAGTTACTTCCAGAAAGTCCCGATGGTGGAGGCGACGCTCGATCCCGATCAATCAAGCTTTGAGGTGAACGGCGAGGCGCTCGAATACAAGGTGGACGTGGTCTACTGGACGAAGCGTGTGCAGGAAGTTGTTTCGATTGAAGACACTGATATGGTGTTTGTCGGCTACGGCGTCGTGGCGCCGGAGTATGGCTGGAATGATTATGACGGCGTCGATGTGACCGGCAAAACCGTGGTGATGCTCGTCAACGATCCGGGGTTTGCAACGCAAGATCCGGATGTTTTCAACGGCAACGCCATGACCTATTACGGTCGGTGGACCTACAAATATGAAGAGGCGGCGCGCCAGGGCGCAGCGGGCGCGCTCATCATTCATGATACGGCGCCGGCGGCCTATGGTTGGGGCGTTGTGGAAGGCAGCTGGTCGGGATCGCAACTTGATCTGGAGCGGGCCAATGGCGGCGCCGACCGCGTCGGCGTTGAGGGGTGGCTTTCCAATGAGGCGGCGCGCTCGCTCCTCTCGAATGCTGGCCTTGATCTCGATGCGCTGATGGAAGGCGCCAAAACCAGCGACTTTGAGCCGGTGGAAATTCCGAATGCGAAAGCGTCAGCCACGTTGAAAACAAAAATCATCAAGAGCGAAGACGCAAATGTTCTAGGCGTTCTGCCGGGCGCTGAGGCGCCTGACGAATATGTTCTTTATATGGGGCATTGGGATCATCTTGGCGTGAACCCGACCGTTGAAGGCGATGACAAGATTTTCAACGGCGCTGTCGACAACGCCACCGGCATTGCGGCGATTCTCGAAATTGCAGAGGCGTTCGCTAATGTGGAAGAAAAACCGCGCCGTTCAATTTTGTTCGCAGCGGTCACAGCCGAAGAGTCCGGTCTTCTGGGCTCAGCTTATATGGCTGAAGATCCGCCTGTTCCGTTGAAAGATATCGTCGGCGGCATCAATATTGACGCATTGCTTCCGACCCCCGGCACTAAAGATATGATTGTGGTCGGCTACGGCGCATCGCAACTGGAAGATATTCTCACAACGGCGGCGGCGAAATACGGAAGAATGTTGCGTCCGGACGCTGAGCCTGAAAAGGGATATTTCTATCGCTCCGACCACATCTCATTAGCGAAGAAGGGCGTGCCGATGTTGTACGCCGACAGCGGTATTGATTTCCGTGAAGGCGGCGAGGCGGCTGGTAAAGCCTTCGGCGAAGACTACACCGCCAACCGTTACCACAAGCCCGCGGATGCATTCGACGAAAGCTGGAATATGGAAGGGATCATCGAGACTGTGGGCATCCTTTACGATACCGGCGCTCAAATCGCCTACTCGGACGAGTGGCCGAACTGGTACGAAGGAAACGAATTCCGCGCGTTGCGCGACGCCCAAAGGGCCTCTGGCGAATAGGCTGAAACCACTAAGATCCCCGGAACGGCGCCCTTGGGGCGCCGTTCTTTTAAGGAATTCATAAAGCGTTTCTTAAGCTTGGTGCGGTCATTTTGCTCCCATGAGTACGCTTTTTGATCTCTTGTCAGTCAGCCTGTTTATCGCGACGGCCGCGATGTTTTTTTTGCGGTTCAGACATGAGGATCCGCCGTTAGCGCCGTATCTCATTATCTCGCTTGTGTGCGCTGTGGGCAATTGGCTCGGAAATCACGGCGGCGGCGTATGGGCGGTCGCCCTTCTAATCGCCGCTTCATTCCTGCTCATGCATATCGCAAGTCAGCCCTATCCCGACGAAAATAGTGAGGCCGGCGGGCGGCCTTAAGCCGCCACGCGGCGAACCAGAATCCGACAATCATCATCGCCCAGGTTGACGGTTCCGGCGTCGGGGCCGTGACATTGGTTACTTCGTCATCCACTTCGACATAATCGACTTCTGCGCCGGATGGGTTTCCGGCGGAAAAAATATTTGTGATTTCGATATAGTCGCATCCGCCGAACGCCCGGCAGCCGCGCTGAAACAGGTTGTTAAAGCTTCGCGACGTACCGGCGCGGATAAACCCTTGCGCTCTGGAAAAGAGCGGCGAGCCGTTGTTGAATGACCCGATACGAACAAAAAGCCACGAAACGCCTGAAGCGGGCGCCACCGTAAAGATAGAAACGTTGCCGCCGCGCGATGTTGCGAAGGGTTGGTCGAAGTTCAGCGCAAGCGTTTCGCCGAAGGTCAAGCTGACGCCCGCATTGTCTCCCGCGGTCGATAATGCAGTTAGATCGGTCGCGCTAATGAAGTCGGGTTGTGAGTACGTCGCTGTCGCCGCCGCCGCTGGAGCGGCGGCGCCTGTAAAAAACATGACCGACAGCGCCACAACCAACGCGATAGGCGGCAAAAATCCTGCTATCTGTCTGTATAGGTTCATTTTTATCTATCTGCTTTAACCATTCGAAATGTTCCAATGGTCAAATTAATTCGAATGATATTGAGCTTGCTCGATTAATCTCGGATTAAGATTAGTGGTAAAAACCGCCCAGAACGTCGCGCGTCACGACGCTGATGACGAACTTGTTGACGCCGACGATGTGCGGTTGGGGCGTGCGCGCCGCCGCCCGCACGCAGTGATTATCGTTGAAAATATGACAGTGCCGCCGGATCGGCGCGTGTGGCAACAGGCGCGCGCCTTGCGCAAAGAAGGCTGGCGCGTGAGTGTCGTCACGCCGAAAACGCAAAGGTACCCGAACGGTTTTGAGACAATCGACGGCATCGACATCTATCGACATAGCCTACCGTTGGAGGCGCGGCGTATCGCGTCATATGTTGTGGAGTATTCGGCGGCGATCGCCCATGAAATCCGTCTACTGCTTAAAATTGGCCTCGGCGATATCGACGTTATCCAGATCTGCAATCCGCCTGATTTTCTTTTCCTGCCGGCGCTGATCGCCAAAAAGTTTGGCGGCGCAAAGGTGGTTTTTGATCATCATGATCTGACGCCTGAATTACTGGTGGAGAAGACAGGCAAGCGCAAGGGTCCGTTATTGCGGTTCGCGCGGTGGGCTGAACGCCAGACATTTCATGTCGCTGACGAGGTGATCTCTACAAATTCAGCCTTTCGCGCCCGCGCCATTGAGCATGGGAAGAAGCCGGAAAATGCAGTCACGATTGTTTATTCAAGCCCGGACCTGACGAAACTCCCGCCCACGCCGCGGCCCAATCCAGCATTGAAAAAGGGGGCTGAAAACCTTTTGCTTTGGGTCGGCGTGATGGGTTCGCAGGACGGTCTTGGTTTGGTGTTGAATGCGATCGCGAAATTGAAATCTCTGCCGGGCGGCGAAAAATTTCATCTGCTTCTGGCAGAGATTTCAATTTCGCGATCGCATTCA